>JANNUT010000024.1:0-32594 GCA_031395565.1 Acidobacteriota bacterium
GGGGTTGGTTTAACTTAATCTATCGGGGTAGGTTTTACTTATTACAAACGCCTGAAATAACCCGGTTGCCTCGTTTTTTTTTCGTTAAACGTACCCCGAATCTATTCCTTATACCGTCCCCGAATCTATTGCGTATACCGTCCCCGAATCTTGGGGTTAGCTGGGAGGGAGTTGTGCGGCGTATGCTCGTGGGCGCTCCGCTTTTCTGAGCACTGTGGCCGAGCTGGCTCAGCCCTCACCAAAGCAAATCACGGGAGGGGTGAATGCCGATGTACGAGACTCTAGTTTCCACGCAATCCGCGCTGGTCAATCCGGCTCCTGCCTGCTCGTGAGGTTGCCCTTCCTGTGGCTGCCTCGACGCCGGCCAGAGCACGTGGACCGGCCGCTGCGAGACGAACTTCTCAGTGCCGAGCGACTCGAGGATCGTGCCCTCGCCCTGGCAGCGAGCTTTACGCTTGATCCCAATCCGCGCCGGCGTCCTCACGACACCTATCCGCGCTTCGAAGACAACGTGCGCGTGCTCCGTGAGGCGTATCGCACACTGGCCGACGATGTGCGCAACGGACGGTACGTGGTCTCAGCCGCCGACTGGTTGCTCGACAACTTCCATCTGATCACCGCCGAAGTCGCTGACATCCGCCGCAACCTCGGGCGCCGATACTCGCGCACTCTGCCGACGTTGGCGGCACGTGAGTACGCTGGCTACGCCCGGGTCTATGCGATTGCCGTGGAGTTGATCCGCCACAGCGATAGCCGGCTCGATCGCCGCCAATTGACCCAATTCTTGACCAGCTACCAACGCGTTGCGCCGCTCACCATTGGCGAACTCTGGGCGTGGCCAAGCATGTTGAAGCTGGCACTCATTGAAAATCTGCGCCGCCTCGCCGAAGAACTCCTCGCTGCACGTGCCGCGCGCCGCGCCGCCGATCGCTACATCTCCAGAGCCGACGACGTGGCTTCTGCCGGGATTCTGCCAGCGGACACGGTTCCCGCTTTCATCGTGCAGCTGCTTCATCGCGTGCGGGAGTACGGCTTGCGGCTCTCTGGCATTCGTGTGGCGGTCGACGATGACCTGGCGCTGCGACATACGACCGCTGAAGAAACGATTCGCGGCGAGCATCAACGTCAGGGGGTGGCGCAGGTTTCTGTCGCCAACGCGATCACGAGTCTGCGCCTGTGCGCAACGTTGAACTGGCAGGACTACGTCGAGGCCGTCAGCCTCGTCGAGCAGGCGTTGCAGCGAGACCCCAGCGGCACGTACGGCCGCATGGACTTTCTCAGTCGCGATCAACAACGGCGAGCGGTCGAGCAGCTGGATCGGCACAGTGGCGAGGGCCAACTTCGTGTCGCGATGCGAGCGATCGAGAGCGCGCGGCAGGCCGCTGGCGACGGTTCGACCGCCGACCGCGCGGCTCACGTCGGTTACCACCTCATCGATCGAGGCCGTCGCGATCTGGAAGCCGATCTCGGACATCGCCCCACGCTGTCGACACGTGCCCGCCGCTGCCTGTGGCGGCATGCGACCGCTTTGTACCTCGGCGCGATCACGCTTCTCAGCGGAGTGATGGTGGCTGCACTCGTGATCTACGCGAGGCAACTGGGCGCCACGCCGTTGGCTCAGCTGATGATCGCGCTGCTCGCTGCCTTGCCGGTAAACGACTTCGCGATCGCCTGTGTCCAGCAACTGGTGGTCGGCCTCGTCGGTCCAGACCGCCTGCCACGCTTGGATTTTTCCGATGGAGTTCCAGACGACGCCCGCACGATGGTCATCGTGCCCACGATGTTAACGAGCACCGCTGGCGTCGATGCGCTGCTCGAGCATCTCGAGGTGCTCGCGCTAGGAAACCTCGATCCATGCATTCACTTCGCGATCCTCAGCGATTTTGCCGATGCCGGCGCCGCCGACGCCGCTGGCGACGCTGCCATCCTGGAACGAGCACAGGCGGGCGTAGAGGCGCTCAATCTGAAATTCGGTGTCCACCACGCCGACCGCTTCTTCCTGTTTCATCGCGACCGGCTCTACAACGCAAGCGAGCAAACCTGGATGGGCTGGGAGCGCAAGCGCGGCAAAATCGAGGAATTCAACCGTTTGCTGCGAGGCGCAACCGAAACCAGCTTTTCGACACAGGTCGGCGTCTTGGAACTCCTACCCTCCGTGCGCTACTGCATTACGCTCGACACGGACACGCTGCTGCCTCGCGATGCGGCGAAGCGTTTGATTGGCATCATTGCTCATCCGCTGAACCGCCCGCATTTCGATCGCCAGCTTGGCCGCGTGACCGAAGGGTACGGAATTCTCCAGCCGCGTGTCAGCGTCACGATGACCAGCGCCGCCGGGTCGCGGTTTGCGCGCACCTACGCGGGCCACACCGGTGTCGATCCGTACACCACTGCCGTTTCGGATGTCTACCAGGACTTATTCCACGAGGGCAGCTTCACCGGCAAGGGGCTCTATGACGTTGACGCCTTTACCGCGGCGCTCGCGGGTCGCGTTCCAGACAACGCGATCTTGTCTCACGATCTGTTCGAAGGGTTGTTCGCGCGCACAGCGCTGGTGAGCGACATCGAGGTTGTCGACGACTATCCGTCGAGCGTCCTCGCGCACGCGCGACGTCAGCACCGTTGGGTGCGCGGCGACTGGCAGATCTTGTGGTGGTTGTTCCCGCTCGTGCCGTCGCGGGCCGGCCTGACGCGCAATCGACTGCCATTGATCGCGCGTTGGAAGATCTTCGACAATCTACGCCGCAGCCTGTTGCCTCCAGTCACACTGCTGCTGCTCGTACTGGGCTGGACCGTACTGACCGGCAACCCATGGGTTTGGACTGCTGCAGCTCTCGCCGCGATCGTGTTCGGATGTGTGTCACCCCTGCTCGCGCTGCTGCGCGGTCCCCGGCCGGGATATTCGTGGGATGTCTTCGTTCGCACCACGACCGACGACCTGGAAACGTCGCTCGCGCGGGTGGCACTGCAACTCGCATTCATGGTGACCGAGGCGGAGGAGCGGCTGCACGCGATCGGGATCACGCTGCTTCGGCTCGTCGTCACGCGCCGCGGACTGTTGGTGTGGGAGACGATGGCGGCCAACGCCGCACGTGCCGGCCCAGTCCGGCTACGCGCATTTCTCGACAGAATGTCGGTCAGCCCATTGTTCGCGCTGGCGGTCCTGCTGATCGTGGCAGCCCTCCGACCCGCAGCGCTATTCATTGCGGCACCGATCCTCGTGCTATGGGCCGCCGCCGGCTGGATCGCTTTCGTGGTAAGTCGCCCGACGCCCAGACGTCGTTCCACACTCTCAGCGACGGATCGCGACTACCTCATCGTCGTGGCACGCAAGACGTGGGGATATTTCGACGCTTTCGTTACCGCTGAAGACAACTACTTGCCGCCTGACAATGTTCAGGTGCAATCGGCGCTTACGATCGCTCACCGGACGTCACCCACCAACATCGGACTCGGATTACTGTCGACACTCGCCGCGCACGATCTGGAGCTGATCACAACCGACGAGTTGATTCTTCGGGTTGATCAGACGCTTACCACGGTCGAGCGCCTCGAACGCTGGAACGGGCACCTTTTCAACTGGTACGACACACGCACGCTCGCACCGTTGCTGCCGATCTACGTCTCTACCGTCGACAGTGGCAATCTCGCGGGTGCGCTGTTGACGCTGGCGGTCGGGCTGAGAGAAATAGCCCCACCGCTTGCGGCACGCGCAACGGCGCTCTTCGACGCGATCGACTTCCGGGTGTTGTTCGACTCGAAGCGGATGCTGTTCGCGATTGGGTATCGCTTGGCGGATGCCGAAGGCGCTGGCCGTCTCGACGCTTCCTACTACGATCTGCTGGCATCGGAAGCGCGGCTGGCCAGTTTCTTGGCAATCGCCAAGGGTGATGTGCGCGAGTTGCATTGGTTCCGCCTAGGGCGGTCGTTCACGAGTATGCGCGGGGCGCCGTTGCTGTTGTCTTGGAGTGCGACGCTGTTCGAGTACTTGATGCCGTTACTGATCATGCGGTCGTATCCCGACACGCTCTTGGATGAATCGTGCCGGCTGGTGGTCCGCCGCCAGATCGAATATGCCAAGGACCGAGGCGTGCCGTGGGGAATTTCGGAATCGGCCTATAGCCTCGTTGATCGTCAGGGAATTTTTCAATACAAGGCGTTCGGTATCCCCGGACTCGGCTTGAAGCGCGGGTTGGGAGACGAATTGGTAGTGGCGCCGTACGCTAGCGCGTTGGCGGTGATGATCGATCCGAGTGCAGCCACTGCCAACCTGCGACGGCTCGCCGAACTCGGCCTCGCGGGCGAGTACGGCTTTTTCGACGCCATCGACTACACCGCGCGTGGCGCGGAATCCGACGGCGACCGTCTACTCACCGAGGGGAGCGTGGTGCCGACGTACATGGCGCATCACGAGGGGATGACGCTCGTCGCGCTGACGAATGCACTGCTCGACGATCGCATGATCGAGCGCTTTCACGCTGAGCCCCGAGTCCAGGCCACCGAGATGCTGTTGCAAGAACGTGTGCCGCGCGAGGTAGCTGCCATCCAGCCGCGCCCGCGCGACGAGATGCGTGTCGCGCCGCCGGAAGCCTCGATCCCGATCCGCCGCTATCGCTCAGCTCACACCCGGTTTCCGCAAACCCATTTTCTTTCCAACGGCAATTACGTGACGACGATCACGAATGCCGGGGGAGGCGCCAGCCTCTGGCGCGGAATGCCGGTCACCAGGTGGCGCCGCGATGCCACACGCGATGCCGACGGTCAGTTTGTTTATCTGCGCGACGTGCGCAGCGGTGACGTGTGGTCCGCGACTCACCAGCCTACGGGGCGCGAGCCCGACGACTACTTGGTGACGTTCTCCGCCGATCGAGCGAGCTTCCGCCGGCGCGACGGTGACCTCACGACACAGCTCGACATCGTGGTCTCCACCGAAGACGATGTTGAAGTCCGGCGCGTGACGGTGCGCAATCACGGGACACGGATGCGCGAGTTGGATGTGACCAGCTACGCGGAGATCGTGCTCGCCACAGCGGCCAGTGACTATGCGCATCCTGCGTTCAGCAAGCTGTTCGTCGAAACCGAATACCTCCCTGACAGCGCGGCGCTGATTTGTCATCGGCGAGCGCGCGATCCGAACGAAGTGGCCGCATGGGCCTTCCACGTGATGAGTTTGGAAGGGCGCCCGCAGGGACCGCTCGAGTGGGAAACCGATCGGGTCCGTTTCATTGGGAGGGGGCGAACGCTGGCTGACCCGAGGGCGCTCGACGGGAGCGCACTTTCGGGAACTACGGGGGTCGTGCTCGATCCGATTGTCAGCCTCAGGCAGCGCATAAGAGTTGCACCGGGTGCGACAGTGCGACTCTCGTTCGTTACCGGCATGGCTCGCGATCGAGAAACACTCGAAGCGCTGGTGCGCAAGTACCGTGATGTGCGCGCTACCGCCCGTGCCTTTGCGCTTGCGCTGACGCACGCCGAGAGCCGGATCGGCCACTTGGGAATCTCGGCCGACGAGGCAGACCTTTTCGAGCGGCTCGCCTCGCACGTGCTGGGCACGGACGGCTCACTGCGGGCCAGCGATCAGGCGATCGCAACCAACGAACTCGGGCAGCCTGGACTGTGGCCGCATGCCATCTCCGGAGACCTGCCGATTCTCTTGGTGCGCGTGGTTGCTGACGGGGGCGTATCGTTGGTGCGGCAAGCGCTGCAAGCGCAGGAGTACTGGCGGCTCAAAGGGCTCAGCGCCGATGTCGTTATCATTAACGACACTCCGATGGGGTATCTCGACGAGGCGCAATCGCAACTCGCCGACATGCTCAATGACGGACCGTGGAGCACATGGCAAGATCGGCCGGGCGGCGCGTATTTGCTTCGTTCCGATCGCCTCAATCAAGCGGAAAGCGTGCTGCTCGAGGCGGTCGCGACGGCAGTCTTGCGCGGCGATCACGGCGATTTGCGAGCGCAACTGGATCGACCGGGGCCGATCCAGCTCTCGGCAACACCGCTGATGCCACCATTGGCACTCCGCCACCCGGTTGCGATCGTCGAGGCGCCGTTGCCGGCTATGACGCTGGGTAACGGCCTCGGCGGCTTTACCGATCAGCAGCGCTCCTATCTGATTGCACTCGGCGATCACGAGGAGACCCCGATGCCGTGGGTCAACGTGATCGCCAACCCTGGATTTGGCACGATCGTCACCGCGTCTGGAGCAGCTCACACATGGGCGGGGAACAGCCGCGAGAACCGCCTGACGTCCTTCGCCAATGATCCCGTGAGCGATCCCACTGGCGAAGCGTTGTACCTGCGCGACGACGAGACCGGCGAGTCATGGTCACCAACTCCCGGTCCGCTGCCGCGCCCGCTCAAGGGGCGCTGCCTCATTCATCATTCGGCAGGACTGACGCGATTCTTGCGCACCACCCACGGCATCGATCACGAGTTGGATGTGTTCGTCGACGCCGATGATCCCGTGAAGTTCTCGCTGCTGACACTCACCAATCGAGGAGAGCAAGCCCGAACGCTGAGTGTGTTTGCCTATCACGAGTGGGTGCTCGGGCCGCCGCGGCTCGGTGAGCATCTGCATGTGGTTACGGAATTCGATCCAGTCACGCACGCCGTGTTTGCGAGAAACAGTTACAACCAGGAGTACGCGCGCCACGTGGCGTTCTCGTACGCGAGTACCACGCCGATGTCGGTGACAGGAGACCGCCGATCGTTTATCGGCCGCAACGGCGATCTGTCGCACCCGGTCGCGCTGAAGCAAACCGTGCTTTCCGGCCAGACCGGTGCCTTGCTCGATCCGTGCGCCGCGCTTCAGGTTCAGTGTGTATTGCAGCCAGGCGAACACAAGCAGCTCTTGTTTCTGTTGGGGCAGGGGGACGATCGCGATCACGCCCGCGAGTTGATCGCCCGCCACGGGCAGATCGAGGCAGCGGTGGCAGCGAGAGGGAGGGTCGAGTCCACATGGACCGAGACGCTTGACGCTATTCAGGTACGCACCCCTGACGACTCCTTCGATGCGCTGCTCAATCGGTGGCTCCAATACCAAGCCATCAGCTGCCGGCTGTGGGCTCGGAGTGCGTACTATCAGCCAGGCGGAGCCTACGGTTTCCGCGATCAGTTGCAGGATGTGTTGGCACTCTTACTGACGCGCCCGGACTTGGCGCGCGAACATCTGCTGCGTGCGGCCGCGCGCCAATTCGTCGAAGGGGATGTTCAGCACTGGTGGCACGAGCCCTCCGGGCGCGGATTGCGCTCGCGCTGTTCGGACGATCTGCTGTGGCTGCCGTACGTTGTCGTCGAATACGTGCGCGTCACCGGGGATCGTGCGGTCCTCGATCAGCGCGTACCGTTTCTCGTCGCGCCACTTTTGACCAGCGAACAACACGAGGTCTATGGTTTACCTGGTGTTGCCAACGAAGATGGAACGTTGCTCGACCACTGCCTGCGAGCGATTGACCGAGGCATGACAGCGGGGGCCCATGGACTGCCGCTGTTTGGATCGGGCGACTGGAACGACGGCATGAACCGCGTGGGTCAGTCAGGGCGCGGCGAGAGCACCTGGCTCGGGTTTTTCCTTCACTGTGTTCTTTGCGAGTTTGCAGTGATTTGCGAGTCGCTAGCAGACACGGCGCATGCGGCGCGTTACAGGGCTGAGGCGCGGCGTCTCGCGTCGGCACTTGCACTGACATGGGACGGCGAGTGGTATCGACGGGGTTACTACGACGACGGAACTGCGCTGGGATCGGCTCAAAACGACGAGTGCAAGATCGATTCGATCTCGCAGTCGTGGGCCGTGCTGTCTGGTGCCGTACCTGTGTCATTTGCCGAGCGCGCGATAGACGCAGTGCTCACGGCGCTGATTGCGCGTGGGCCAGGGTTGATTCTGCTGCTCGAACCGCCGTTCGATCGCTCGGTGCAGGATCCTGGGTACATCAAGGGCTACCCGCCCGGGGTGAGAGAGAACGGCGGCCAGTACACGCACGCGGCCACATGGGTTGTGATGGCGCTCGCCAAGCTGGGCAGGGGTGACGAAGCGGCCGAGTTGTTTCACATACTCAACCCTATTAATCACACGCGAACGGCTGCCGACATCGAACGCTACAAGTTGGAGCCCTATGTGGTTGCAGGGGATGTGTACGCGGGCACGACGCATGCTGGCCGTGGCGGCTGGAGTTGGTACACCGGATCCGCGGCATGGATGTATCGCACTGGGATCGAGAGCATCCTGGGGCTGCGCCGCAGCGGCGACACCTTCAGCATCGACCCGTGCATCCCATCGTCATGGCCCGAATACGAAATTACGTGGCGCGTGAAGAGCACGCGCTACGTGATCGCGGTTTCGAATCCTGCGCGGCAGTGCCGTGGCGTGCTGAGCGCGTTGTTGGACGGTTTGCCGGTCGATGCCTCGGCCATTCCGCTGGTTGACGATGGCCGGACTCACCAGGTTCGCATCGTGCTGGGACGCGTGGCCGTCGCGGTTGCCTCGTGAGTTCTGTATACCGTCCCCGAAATAGGGGAGGGGGGAGAGATGCGCCCGCGTTCGCGCAAAGGCGCCGAATCAGCAATGGGCTCCCGCTTGAAGGCTGAGAGTTCGTTGGGCCGTCAAGTCGTCGGAATCGAGGCTGCTGTGGTTGCTAGGGGCAGGCCGTAATCTCGGTATCGCGCTTTGAAGTGCCCCAGGTGCCTTTCACCGTCCCAGCGCGGCCTCGTGCCAAGTAGTAATTGGATCCGCCGGCCGCTGGGTTGGTGGCGTCGGTGACCGACAGCCCCGCTTGATTGCAAGAAAACGCGGCAGCACCGGAGAAGTTTGCGTTGGTCCTGAGCGTTGCCACATTCCCGCGCACCACATCGTATTGCGAGGCACCAGCGGCGGCGTTCCAGCGCAGCGTGTTCTTGCTGCCGGCATCAAAGCGCAGCGCGGTCGCCTCGCTGACCGTCGACCCGCTCGACGTTCGCACGAAGTACGAGCGGCTTGGCTGAGTTACCCCCAGCGGGAATCGCGCAAAGGCGACCAGCGTCTGATCGTCGGTGGTGCGCTCGACGATCGGCGCGTACTCCGTGTAGCCCGGCACGGGAGGGCGCACCGGTTGGGGTTGCGTGTAGGTCACACCGAGATCACTCGAGTTCGAATACATCGCGCGGGTGCTGAGCGTCGTGCCGTCGCGCAGCACACGTCGCACGTTGCCAGTGGAAAGCGTCGCGAGGTCCCATTGATAGTTGCCGGGCGAGAGCGTCGACGACGGATGCGACGAGTTGTTCGTAATGCGCACATCGGCGCCCCAACTGGTGCCGTTGTTGGTGCTGCGATCGGAGAAGTAATCGGAGTAGGTGCGATTGTTCGACGCATCGAGGTCGTCTTCGATCCAGCCGATTTGGAGTTGTCCGGCCGAACCCTCATCGAGAAAAGCCGGGAAGTACACGCCGACGTTGGCGGGGATCCCTGGCGAGTGCACCGCCACCGGCGCTCCAAACGCCTGGCCGAAGTTAGTGCTGCTGGTGATCGCCACGAAGCCGCTAATGGCAAAGTCGGCGTACGACAGGTGCACGCGCTCGTTCGATGGCGCGATCTCGAGTTCCGGAACACACGAATCGGGGGAGTGCACCGTAATGGCAGCGTTGAACGTAACGCCCGCATCGGTGCTGCGGCGCAACCTGATGGCCGAGGCTGGGTCACAGCCGGCGACCGTGTCGTACGCGACATACGCGCGGCCGTTGAATGCCGCGACGCTAACGCTGCCGCCCGATCCTCCAGCGGCAACGATCGTTTGATACGTGAACGTCAGGCCGTTGTCGGTGCTGCGCGCGTAGGTGACCAATCCGCTCTGCCGGTCCCACACGATGTGTACGCGACCGGCGTCATCGACCGACATGTCGGCCGAGGTGTACCAAAAGACGTTGTCGTTGCCGTTGACCTTTACGCCGGCGCTCCAGGTCGTGCCACCGTCGGCGCTGCTGACTAGCCACAAATTGCGCGGCGCGGGGAGCGTAGGATCGATCGACCCGAGCAGCACGTAAATCCGGCCGGCGGTCCCGACGCCCATGCGAATCGGGAAGTGGTCGTAGTCAAATCCCAGATCGGGGCGAGGCAAGGCGACTTCGGCGCCAAACGTGAGCGGTCCGCCGGAAGGGAACGAATCGCACGAATCGCCCAGACCATCGGCGTCGGTATCGAGCTGTGAGCCATTGGCAACGAAGACGCAGTTGTCGGAACCATCACCAACGCCATCGTTGTCGATGTCGCCCGGCGCATCCGACTGCATCAACCGCGCGAAGGCGGCTCGCTCGCGGTTAGGTGTTGCTCCAATGTCCCGTGTGCTGGTGGTTGACACTGGACCTGCGAGTGCAACGCTCGCCGCGCACAACCCGAGCACGATACCGAAACGCAAAACCATCATCGCTCCTCCAAAGGAGCGCCCAGGCCCCGCGAGGAGGTACGTCGAGAAGTCGCTGAAGTCCAGGGAAGTTCGATGAAGATCAAGCCGCGGCCGCCTGCCGCCCTAGCGGGCCGGCTCCGGCTCGACCCGAATCACCACCAGTTCCGGCCGGCAGAGAAATCGCAATCGGGGCGCACGGCCGCGTTCCATTCCGATCCCGCGGGAGACGATCAGCGTCTTGCCGGCGGACAACTCGGTTTTGCCGGCGGCCCACGCGCGGGGGACGCGCGAGAGGGTCATGAGCGGCCCAATAGGGGGCAGTCTCACTTGCCCCCCATGGGTATGTCCCGCGACGATCAGGTCCGCAGCGACGTTTCCCAGCGCGAAGTCGGGGGCATGCCCGAGCGCTATGTGAAAGCCGGTGGCTGGGCCGATCACGCGCGCGGTGTCGAACGAGGCGGAGAGTGTGAGCCCCGTGATCGAGACTGGTCCACTCGACACCGTGCCCGATCGTTCGAAGGCCGTGACGGCAAGTTTGTCGAAGACTCGCGCCCAGGGGTGAACCGCGTCGACATTCCCTTCGACCGCAAATACACCGAGCGGCGCCGATAACCCGGCATCGACAAACAGCTGGTTGAGTTGTGTGCGCGCGGTCTCGTACAGCAACGGATCGTGCTGTTGCACGTAATCGCCGGGCATCAAAACAAGGTCCGGCTGCTCCGCCATCGCGCGGTGCAGCACCTCTTGCTCGTAGGCACCGGGTGCGTCTGTTTGAATGTCCGACAACACCACGATCGTGAGTGGCTGCGTGAGCTTGGCGTTGCGCAGTGCGTATCGCGTGACCTCGAGGTCGTGTGGCTCGCGAACAAACGCCTCGTAGGCGATGCCCCACGCAACGATCGGAAGCAGCAGCACCAGCATCGCGAGCGCGCGCCGCTCGCTCCATAGCCGGGTCGCAAACCAAATCAGCGCCAGCGGCGCATGCACGAAGACCGTGTAAGCGAGCAGTCGGAGCTGCCCGAATCGATCGAATTCGAGCAAAACGGCAACGACAGCCGCGCTCCCGATCCAAGTCAGTGCCGTGATCGTCGGCGGCCAGGGCGCGGGAATTCGCCGTTGCCTCCAGATCAGCAGCGCGCCCAGCGCCAACGCGATCCCGTTGTAGACGACATCGGTAACGAAAAAGACGTGAGTCACAGCGCTCCTGGATTGCGCATCGAAGAGACCGCGGCGTCTGTCGTGCGACGGAGGATAGCCGCCGCTGAGGCCGCCGCCACCGCTAATCCTGAGCGCGAGAGACTTCTGCAAAACAAACCAGTCCCGCGGCACTCCCTGGGCAATCCGCTCCACGAGCGGCGTTCGAAGTTGCCCCTGATCTTGCGTGAGGTATTTCGTGGACACCTCCCTTAGACTGCGGCCCGCATGCGACGTCTCCGGCAAGCCTTGGCCCTCGCGCTCCTGACCTTAGCGTCGGCCTCGTCTTCGCTCGCCATCGATCCGTTCGCGACCCCGCGCGACATCGTGGTGCAGTCCTGGACCAAGCGAGACGGCTTGCCCAGCAACGCGGTTCAGTGCCTCGAGGCCTCGCCCGATGGCTACATCTGGATCGGTACCGAGAAAGGGCTGACTCGCTTCGATGGCGTGCGCTTCGTGACGCTCGACCCGCAGCGCTTTCCGCTGCTGGAGAACGCCGCCATCTCCGGGTTGGCGGCGACGAAATCCGGTCTGCTCTATATCGAGACATTCAGTGGGTCGTTGCTCTACGACGGCGTGCAGGTAGTAACGGTCACCGTGCGAGGCCGGCCAGGCGTTCCGGTGCGGCGTGTCAAACGCGGATCGAACAAAGAGATGTGGGGTGTGTTCGACGGCGGGATCGGGAAGATTGAGGCTCACGAACTCGTCCCGCTGGAGTGGACATCACTCAAAGGCCTCGGAAGCGACCTCGAGTTGATCGGCAGCGGCGACGACAACCGGTTGCTGGTCGTCAACGCAAACGGGCTGTTTCTCGTCGACGAAAAGAGCGCGACCGCAGTCACATGGGAGGACGGCAAGCAGGTTGTCGAGCCGGTCTTTATCTACGCGCCGGGCGGTGGCATTTGGATCGGCACAGACGGTGAAGGCCTGGGTACATGGGATGGGCGGGTCGTACGTCACGACCCAAAACTGTCGTCGATCACGGGTCGCAAGTTCGTCTTCGGCTACCGTCAGCGCGACGAGCAGGTGACTTGGCTCGGGGTGCATCCACGTCAGTTGTATCGTGCGCGACTTGCGCCCGGTGGAAATTTCGTCCTGGACGATTTCACCGCAGCCACTCCGGCTCTCGATGCCAATCTGTCGGAGTTGGCCGAGGACTACGCGGGACAGCTTTGGATCTCCAGTGACGGTCAGGGTCTGTTTCGCGTGTCGGATGCCTCGGTGTCGATGTACGGCCCGGGCCTCGGGTTGCCGGCGCATACCTACACCGGCGTGAAATTCGATCGTTCCGGCAAACGCTGGCTGCTCCACGACGAAGGGCTGTGCGATGCCACAACCATGCCGGCGCGTTGCTTCGGCGTCGACGAGGGGTTGCCGCCCGAGACCACGATTACCGATCTCGTCTCCGAGCCCGATGGTTCGTTTCTGTTGGGAACGGTGGGGCGCGGTGTCTATCGCTTTGCCGCTGGACGATTCAGCCCCGCGCCACCCGAGTGGTCGGTGCTCAACGCAGTTGTACTCGATTTGCATCGTGAGTCTGACGATACGTTGGTGGTCGCCGGCTTCGGCGGAGTGACCTTCGTGCATCCAGATGCCTCAGTGACCCATGTTCCACTTCCACCCGCAGCGGGCGCGGCGATATATGTCGTGCAGGACCCCGCAGGCCGCTACCTGATCGGGACCCAGCAAGCAGGCCTTTATCTATGGGATGGCGGGCAACCGCGTTCGCTTGGCTCCAGTCCGGAAACGCGCGCGTTGGTGACCGCGCTGATGTTTCGAGGCGAATACCTGCTGGTCGGGACCATGGCTGGGCTGCAAATCTGGCAGGGTGAAACGCCGCTGCGTGTGCTGGATGAAGCGCATGGCTTGGGCGACAACGGCGTGATGAATCTGATCGCCGCAGGGGACACGCTGTGGGTGGGACACAACGACGGCGTGTCGCCGCTGCGGATTGCCGACATCGAGCGGTTCGCGCGCGGCGAGATCGAGTCTGTCGAACGGCGCGTGTTGAGTGTGGAAGAGGGGCTCGTCGATGGCGAGGTGCGCGGGGGACAGGAGTTCACGGCGGCGCGTGATCCCGATGGCCGCCTTTGGTTCACCACTCCCAGCGGATTCGCGGTGGTCAACACTGCCAAGCTCCCAAAGGCCGTGGCGTCCCCCTCGCCGCAATTCGAGGAAATGATCTGCGATGGAGTGGCCTACAACACGAAAGAGTTTTCAGAGCTGCCCGCCGGAACACGACAGTGCAGTTTTCGGTTTACGGCGCTCAAGCATCCGCAGCCGCGCCGCTTGGTGTTTCGCTACCAACTCGATGCACAACCGATCACAGATGTGGGTTCGCAACGCGAGATCGTGGTGGCGAGTTTGCGGCCCGGGTTACGGCGCCTGGCGGTAAGCGCGTCGCTTCCTGGTGGTGAATGGAGTGCGCCTGCCACCATCGACTTTCGCGTCCGCCCTCTGTTTTGGCAGGCCTGGTGGTTCTACGCCGGGCTCGTGCTGTTGTCGGGGGCAGCCATCTACGGCCTGCATCGCCTGCGCGTGAAGCGAGCGATTGAACTCGAGCGTATCCGCATGCGCATCGCGTCCGACCTGCACGATGACTTGGGGTCGAGCTTGTCGCGAATTTCGATCTTGAGCGAGGTCGCCAAACGCGGTTCCGGTCCGTCGGCAAGCGGTGCGCTCGAAACGATCGGCGATACCGCGCGCGAGTTGATCGATCAGACGAGCGACATCGTGTGGTCGATCGATCCGCGCCGCGACGATTTGCAAAGCGTGGTGTCGCGAGTGCAAAGCTTTGCAGCCGATGTGCTGGGATCGCGTGGCGTTGCGCTGTCGTTTGACGTTCCGCCGCAAACGGAGTCGATCCGCCTCTCACCCGATCGCCGGCGTGCTTTGTATTTGCTGGCCAAGGAAGCGCTGCACAACAGTGCCAAGCATGCCCAGGCGCACAGCGTCCGCGTGTCGCTGGCGCTCCAAGCGCGATCGGTACGGTTGGAGGTGCGCGATGACGGCGTTGGGTTCGACTCGTCCCAGCCTGCACCCGCGCCGGCCAGTCGTGGCGGACACGGACTGGCGTCGATGCAAGCGCGCGCCCAAGCGCTCGGCGGCCGTTGCGAAGTCGTTTCGCAAGCGGGCGGTGGTACAACGGTGCGGATCGATCTGCCGCTTTAGATGATCCCGTTGCGCAGTGCTTTGCTGACCGCTTCCGACTTGGAATGCACTTCGAGTTTTTCGTAGATGCTGCGCACATAGCTACGAATCGTGTTGACGGTGACACCGAGTTCCGCCCCGGCCGCTTCGTAGGTGTGTCCTTCGGCCAACAGTTTCACAACGCGAACCTCATGCGGCGAGAGATCGTGCTTGGCGGGTGCGGGAGGCTGTGTCTCGCGAAACAGACGCAGCACCTTGCGTGCGACCGATGGCGACATCGGCGCCCCGTCGACGGCCGCTTCACGAATCGCTTCGAGCAATCGTGCGGGCGGGGTGCGCTTCAGCACATAGCCGCTGGCGCCGTTGCACAGCGCGGTGAACACCTCGTCGTCGCCGTCGTACATCGAGAGCATCAAGATCGACGCCTGTGGATGCTTGCGGCGTAGCGGCGCGACGCCATGATCGCCGCGCATTCCTGGCAGGTTGACATCGAGCAGGATCACATCGGGCGAGGCGGGGGCTTTCGACGCCAGCGCCTCTTCGACACTGCCGAACAACTCGAGCACGCGAAAACCCGGTGTCAACGACAGCAACTCGGACAACCCCAAACGGGTCGCCGCGTCGTCCTCGATCACGGATATCGATAACTCGCGAGGCGCTGTCACCGTCGGTCTCCAGAACTCGCCGCTACGGTAACAAGTCGCGGGCCAAAAGAAAGCACGAATAGCCGCATGTTCATGCGATGACTCGGAGGGCCGGACGCCGGAGACTCCCCTCGCTTCGTTAGAGGAGGTTCGACCCGATGCCCTCACCACTGCGCTTTGCGATTCTGTTTACCGCCGTCGCCGTCTCGCTGGTCCCCGTGTGGGCCGGCTCGCCCCCCCTGAGTTGCACCCCCTCGGGCCGAAACGGCTGCAATCTCAGTTCCGATCTCATTGTATTCGGGCAGGGGGTGTTCGGCGGGTACCCAATCGAGGGGCGCGTCACGTCCTGTCAGTCGTGCAGCGCACTCGGACCTCCCAACCCGGCTGGCAGCTTCAACCTCTCCGCCAACGTTCAGTTCGAGTTCGGCCCGTATAACGCGGCGCTGTGTCCGGCCAACGATGACCTCGTGCCGTTGACGCTCTCGACGAGGCGCTTCAAAGCAGGAACCAATACCGGAGGCCCCGGACGTAACGAACCGACTTACGTGCCGGTCGATAGCGCCGAGGACTTCATCGCCACGCCCACCGTCGAACTGCGCACCAACTGTGTCAGCGCTAACAACCTCGACTATCGGATTCCGCGCTTACACCTGATCGGCAACAGCGGGGCGAGAACCAGTCCGGTGGGCGGCACCGTGGGCACCGACCTCGTGCTGCCCGAATCGGTGCGGGCTGAAAGCGGCACGCTCCTACTTTCCGAACTCGATCTGGACGACGCGCGCATCAAGCAGAACCTGACGTTCTCGGACCTCCAGTCGTTCGGGACGACATCGGAGCTGCGGTTGTGGCCCGAAGCGCTGCCGTTCCGGCTCGGCCCCAAGGACATTACCTACACCGAAGACGACGTGACGTTTACGACGCCAGGCTCCAATGGCGGTGGTCCCGAGGCGTTTCGCTACAAGTTCCCGGCCGGTACTGGAGCGAGCGGTTTGACCGCCGTGCAGGTTCAGAGCTGCCTCGATCCCTTGGGTGGCAACTGTCTGAGCAACGCGATCGCCAACTACGGCTATCTGCATCATGCCTGGTGGACTCCTTCCAACACGCACTTCACCAAAGACGGACTGTCCCTCGGGCTGAGCTTGGCCGGCGGGTTTTCGCTGTTGTACGAAACGGTGATGCCGGCTCGGATGCATGTCGAGTTGCAGGCGCCCGCGACGATCACGATCACCAACGGACGGATCGCGGATGGGCAGTTCGATTCCGGAGCGGTTTATCTGAACGGGCGCGATCGTGAATGCACCGGCGCGCGCACGCCGTCAGCGCGCAAACATGCACTGCGCAGCAGCGCGTCGTACAAACCAAAACTCGATGCCAACGGTTCGCTGCTTGCCGCAGTCCTCAACTTGAACGACAACATGGTGGGAACCTCCGACGATGACCCGATCAACTGGGCCAACAACACCGCCGAGCTGCTGGGCTGTGGCACGCTGTTCGTACCAGAGCCAGTCACCGATGTATCGCCCAGCGTGCGTTGGTATGCCAGCGCGGTACCGATCACGAAGGGACGCGGCGTCTACGCTGGAATCAACTACAACAAAGACCGGGTCTGCTTCTCTAACCTCGGCAACAATCGCCTGCAGAAACTCTGTCGCGTCGATGCCGACTGTGGAGCGCTGGAGCACTGTGACGATGGTGGGTTTTCTCCACTGTGCGCAGGACTAGCGCAGCCCTCGTTGCCGCGTTGGAAGCCGCAGGTCGATGGCGAAGTGTTGTCGTTCAACATCCCGCCGGCCGACACGCTGAATCGCGGCCGCGAGATGGCGTTCGTGTTGCGCCGCTCGGGCGTCACCGGCGTGTTCGATGGCGGCGACGGTGCCTTCACGCTTGGCGACAGCGATCCCACGCGTTTCGACATGAACTTCGACCGCTTCGGCCAGGCGTACAAGTTGGACAACGCCGAGTACGGCGATTCGATCACGCAGGCCACCGTCGACGTGCCGTGGCCGGCCGACACTGAGTTGCCGCTCAACGAAGCGAGCCTGTGCAAGTGCGGGCGCGTCAAGCAAGGCCGGCCGCCCGCCACGTTGGTCGAGGGACGTCTGGGTTACTGGGATCAGAAATTCTTCCCCACCGTCATCCGCTTCAGCGACGACCCGATTCCCGACTGTCACGACGGTGAGGTGATGGCGTCGTGTGGGGCAGGCACGGTCGCGCGTTCGATGTGTGTCGATGCGATCGCACCGGTTCCGCGCTTCAGCCCCGATCCGATTGGATCGTTCGGGCTCAAGCCCGACGGCACCACCAACAACATGGACCTGGTCAGCGGCAGCCGTTTCGAGTTCGATCGCGATGAGGACGCGTCGTTCGGCGGCACGCAAGCGCCCTACACCGTCGATGTCGAAAAGCTCTACTTCGAGACGTGGAGCCCAGGTGATCCGACGCGCTGTGAGGTGCTCGGCAGCGCGTCTCCAGGCTGCGCGGTTGGCAGCGACGTCAAGCCGTACGGGTACGTCGACACCGTCGCCGAGATTGCCTTGCCGCTGTTTGGATTGACACCGGCCGGGCTGTCGATCCAGCGCCAGCAGCTCACTAACGACAACACCAACGAACAGCACCTGGCCGATGCACATCGCCATGGTGAGGTACCGGGCAGCAACAACTCGTATTTCACGGGCCTGCGCACGATGGCCGCTGGTTCGGTCTCGGTGCCGTTCTCGCTCGACTACTTTCCGCCTTCGGCGACCAGCGACAACACCGACGGCGATGATCGTCCGCGTCACGGCCGCGGCACCTTCTTCGCGTATGCCAAGGAAGAGGATCTCAACCTTGGTGCGACGAACTCGGCCGCGGCGTTCATCGTGCGGCCGGAAGGCCCCAAGCATGAAGACGGCGACATCGGCGCCGCGGGCGCGTTACGGTTGTGGGGCTTCACGACGGCCAGTCAGAAGCAACGCCTCAAGACGATCATGCCGGCAGGCCATGTCGACAACTGGGGCCCGCAGTACGAACAAGCGTTGTCGCAAATCGGTTATGGCGGCGAGACAGCGTTCGTTCTTCCGCCGCCAGCGCAGTTGGCCGACTTGATGCTCGACCGCGGCGGAGCCGACACACTGGCCGATCACCCCGACGCCAATGTGCTGTTCAACATGGACGGCAACGCACCCGGTGATTCACCGCCGGTCAACGGCACGAAGCTCACGGGCTACATGGACATCTCGCCCGATCAAAGCCGCGTCGATTCGTTCGAGTTGACCTACAACACCGACACCGGCGGGCAGTTCTACGCCTACGAAGGATCGTTCATGCGCGTCGATCGCCACGTGCAAGACGGCGAGCAGCCGATCATTACGGTCGACCGCCGGCAGGCGCCCGGGGCCTCGAAGAAGATGGCGATTCCGGGCGATAAATCGCTCGATTTCCCGGCTGGCGGCAACGAGTCGAGCAGCTCGCCGATTCAGTGGGACATCGACTACGACATGCCCGACTTCCGGTTCAAGAGCTTGACCGGCACGATCGATCTTGCCGATGGCGCGTTCTCGGGCATGTTGTTCGACCGGCTCGGCGCCGAGATGAAGTTCTACGCCGATGGTGACTGGTACTTCACGGCCGGCATGCAGATCTCGTTCTCGAGCGGATCGATGTACGGCGACGGCCTGTTCGGCAACACCAAAGACATGACGCCGCTGCGCGAGATCGATCCCACCGTCGCCAAATTCTTGCAAGGCATCGACAAATTCGATGGCGCTTATCTGCGGGCGGGCGCGACCATTCCGCTCATCGATTTCGGCTGCGTGCTCAACGCCTCGGTGGGTGCCGAGGTGGGCGGCTGGAAGACCAGTCAGTCTTACGGCGGCACGTTGAAGGGTTGGGTGGTGGCCGAAGCGGCTTGCGTGTTCTCGGCGATCGGCGTGGCGCAACTCACCGGCGGTGTCGTCAATGATTCGTTCCGCTGGCGTGGCGATCTGTGGGCCGGTGCCGGCGTCGGCTTCTGCGACGAGGAGGATTGGCACACCCCGGAGGACGTGCTCGACGACAACTTCTGCAGCGCCTGCGTCGCTGAGGTGGCGCTGTTCGGAACCTGCAACCCCGAGTTGGAAGTGGATTGGTCCGGTCCGGACGTTTCGTGTGCGCTGTGAGACGGGGTGAACTGATGAAGCTCTCGACGATGATCATGCTACGAATCATGGTGTTGCTGGCTCTGTCAATCAGCGCCGGTGTCTCAGCTCACAGCGAGCCGGCGCTGACAAGGCACCTTGTCAACGCCGTTGCCGACGGCTCGCAACCACGCATCTTGGTGCGTTGGACCGAGGTCGATGGTCCTGCGCCGCGCTTTGCTTACTACGATGTTCTGCGCCGCACCGCCAACGAAACCGCGTTCACGCAGCTCAACGATGAGCCGGTGCGGGCGCTGGTGACGGCTGCCGACATCATCGCGGTGTTCACCGCGCCGGGCCGCAGCGACGCGCTCACCAGCATCATCGACAAGCTCGGCCCCGACTACGCCGAGAAGCTACTGCAAATTCAAGCCGGCAACGCCAGCGGCAACGACTTGACGCAGCGGCAACTGCTTCCCGACCAAAACTACGCGGCCGCTGTCGCGATGGGCTTAGGCGCGATCGATGACTCGGTGACCGCGGGCGTTACCTACGTCTACGAGGTCTGGGGGCTCGATGGCCGCGGCACGCGCCAGGAGCGCCTCGGCAGCGCGTCGGCCACCGCGCTCACGCTTCGCACGCTCGCTGCGGTCGGCAGTGTGGGGTGTGTCGACCCAGGCGATGTGCGCGCCGACATGGCAGCTTTCTTACGCTTCTCGCCGTCGGCCGTTGGTGAGGATCAACGTGTGGCCGGCTACGACGTACTGCGTGCCTTGCGCAACAGCAACGGCACCTGCCCGACGATCGCGCGGGGAATGCCGGGTGTGTCGCAGGTCACTCGCTTCCCGGTGTACGGTAAATCGCCCGGCAACGCGACGCGCGGCAAGCAGCTGTTCGACGCCAACTGCCTGTCTTGCCACGCGGGCGGACGCGATGCGGCTCCAGTGAAGGACAGCACGCTGGCCAAGGCGCAGCGACGTCAATTCACAGAATTGTGGGCGGCTTCCAGCGATGCCAAACACAACGTCGCAGGCCTGCACGCCTTGTCGCCCGATGAGTGGCAGCTCATCTACGACTACGTGTCGGAGTTTCAAGCCAATGACAATGGTCGCAACACGCCGAGCGATCCGCTGATTGCGGGGAAGTTCTACTGCTATCAGGTCGTACCGCGCGATCTGTTCGGTCAACACGGCGCCACCGTGCCATCGCCACCGATCTGTCAGGTGCAGGACCGGCGGCCACCGCAGAAGCCCACAGCGTTGCGCGCCGAGCGCGTGGTGCAGTCAGCCACCAGCGAGGTGTGTGAGATCTCGTGGGATCGCAACAGCGCAGCAGGCGATGACACATTCAAGTACGTGTTGTTGCGCGCGCTCGACGATGCGCCGCGCCGTGACCACGAGCGGCCGACGGCGACGTATGCCGAAGTGTTGCAGCCGGCGACAGGCTCGCGACTGACGTTCCGCGATACAGCGCAAACGCAGAGCGATGCCGGACGTGCGTTCTTCTACGCGCTGTATGCCAAAGACAACGCGGGCAACATTAGTCCGCTCACCGGATGGGCACCCTGCACCCCGCGCGACATCGTGGCGCCAGGTGCGCCGACGATTGCGAACGTGTGCGGAACCGGCCGCTTTTGTACCTCGTGCAAGAACTGGGGCCCTGACAGCAAATGGGCTCAACAAGGCGGTGACCCCAACTTCTGGAGCTCCAACGGAAATCTCTGCCCGGGTGAGATCACAGCCAACGCCCCGGGAAGTCCGTTCCTGTATCGCGTCGAGCGTTCGTTCGACGGCGTGAACTTCGTGCCCGGAAAGGATAGTGGGAGCCCCATCGTTGTCGGTGTCGGGACGATGATCGATCAGGCGGTCTCGACGCGCGTTCGCGCGATCGACAAAAGCGGCAACATGGGACCCGTTTCGAACACGGTTCGCTGGGTACAAGAAGGAGCCCCGCTTCCAGCTCCCCAAATCGTGTCGGTAGCGCGCCTGAGTGGCGGCCAAATCAAGCTTTCGTTTCGTTCGCTCGAACCGGCTCAGTTGTTGGGGTTTGTGTTGACGTCCACCGATACGAGCGGGGAAGAGCCGCTGCAATTCGCCGAGACCACCACCATTAGCGTTCAGCACCCGCTCAACATTGGGGGCAACGTCGATGGTGAGCGATGGGCGGTCCTGGCCGGCGCACAGGCGCTGTCATCGCGCATCAATACGCAATGCAACGATCTCGCTCCGGGTGAGTCGCTGTGCTACAGCTCGCTGGATCAGCTGTACTACCTGCAAGCGCCGCTGGCCGATCAAGACGAGGTCACATTGCGGTTGCGCGCGATTGGCTGGAGCGGCCGTCAAGGGTCCACCACGCCGTATCCGTGGGACGGCTGGCAAGCCAACGACGGTGAACTCGACTGGCCCACGCTTCGTTCGAAAAACACACCGGGGCAAGACGCTGACGCCACGCTGGCACTGACGCAACTGAGTGGTCCGTTGCGTGTGCAACTGTCGTGGACCGCGATGCCCGATGGCTGCAACGTCAATACGCGACGCTTCGTGGTCTATCGCAAGCGCGGCAGTGGGGCTTGGCAGCAACTCTCGCAGCCATTCGTGTGCGATACGTCACAGTCCAACCCGCACCTGATGAGCTTCATCGACACCGATGTCCAGACCAACATGACGTACGCGTATCAGGTCTATCGCTTCACCACCAACGGCGAATTCCAGATCGTGTTCGGCGCGTCTCAAATCAGTATTCCGTGAGGGTGGGACCATGCGATCCAAGTCCACGATCTTTGCTACGACCGTTGCCATCGTCATCGCCGCACTCTTTGGTTCGGGAGCGCCCGCGAGGGCCGTCGAACTGCACGGCACGCTCGAGGTCGAGTACGCCAACGCCAACGGAACCTATCGGCCACCAGTACGCTGGGCGTTGGGTGACTTCTCACGCGCCGTGATTGGCGACAAATTCGACGGCAATACCAGCAACGACCTGGTGGTGGCGTTCGAGCAACACGATGCGGCTGGCGTGCTGACCAGTCACGTGCGCTATCTCAAGGGCTCGAGCACCGGCAACCTGACGTTGGGGGCCGACATCACCGTCGGTTCGGCAGGCGAGTTGGTAGTGGGGTTGCGAAGCCTGGACTTCAATGCGGACAGCTCGAAGGACTTCGAGGTTTATCTTTCACGCGATCCGTTGGCACCGGCCGCCAGCACCACGCGCAAACGCTACAGTGGCAACGGCAGCGGGAGCTTTACGCTGGCGTCGACCACTGCGGCGACAGCGCCGCCCGCGGCATTGCCCAGCTACCCTGTGCTGATCGAGCTCGATGGCGTGAATGGGGGAGAGCGAGTCAGCGTGGCACGCCGCACCGATGGCGAAGCCAATCTGCCCATCGCCAACAGCAGCACGCCGGGCGATGTCACGGCACCCGATGCGTTCGTGTCGCCCGAAGGCGGCACATACGCACGCACACTGCGTCTGAGTTTCGAGCCCAGCACCAGCGACGCCTGCCTGAGCATCTACTACAGCGTCGACGGCAACACACCGGTGATCGGCGCGAGCAACACGTACCAATTGACCCAGCCGTCGACAGCGGCGCTGTACGTCTACAAGCCGACGACGCTGAAGTGGTTTGCGCGCTGCTTTCCCAACAATGGCGTGACGCACACCGCGGTGTACACGATCCACCAAGGAATACAGGTCGACACCGACGGCGATGGCATCCCCGACCTTTACGAGATCGGGACCAATGCGCAGGCACGTGCCGGGTTTGACCCGTTGGCGTACGACGATGATGCCGACGGTGATGGCGTGAGCGATCTGGAGGAACTGCAGCGCGGAACGGATGTCACCACAGAGCGCAAGTGCGAAGGCGGCGGCAATCCACTGGCGGTTTGCGATAGTGACGAGGACTGCGACTTCGGCGCCTGTCGCTTGACGTGTCAAGGCGGAAATCGCGATGGCCAAACCTGCACTCAGCATCTCGATTGCCCCGCAGGCAGTTGTGGGGACAACCCCAACCCCGCGCAGCGCGGTAACTACTTGCTGTCGGGGACTGCCTTCATCGAGGCCGCGGCCAAGCCTGGCTCGGCGGTTCGTGCGGTGCGAACCGAAAACGGCGTGCGAGCCAGCACGAGCGCTCCGTCGGTGGGGAGCAACGGCGACTGGACCTCGCTGCAGGTCTATGCGTCCACCGACATGGTCGTCTCCACCTACGCCGATTCGACCGATGGCGATCTGCTGCTCACTCGCTTCATCGCCGGCTTCGAACTGCCCGCGGCGAAACCGAGCGGTGCTTGGAACAACGCCAGCTCGTGGCTCAGTCAAGCACAGGCGGCGTACACGCAAGACCAACTGCTGAGCGGCGTCGGACAAACTCCGCCGGTGAGCGCCATGGTGGCGCTGGCCGGTCACGAAACCAGAGGTCGATCGGGCGCGAATGGTGATGCCAGCAGGACCGTGTGGGGACGACCTGGCAACGGCTTGGGTGAGACGGCACTCGCCGCCTTGAATGGCGCGTTCGACTATCCGACGCACGGCTTTCTGTTGCGTACCGCCATCGAGCGCTCCGACCTGACGCTCTTGGATCCCTACGGCGCGTTCGCGCAGGAGTTGTTAGAGGAGGTTGGCTCGACAGGCATTGCGGCATCGACACCCTCCGAGCAAGAACTCGCCGCTCATCTTCAAAGCGGTGCGATCTCGTCTTCGCTGCAACCAGGCATGGCCTCGCGTGGCTACAACACCGCCGCGATTCTCGCGGCGCGCGATCGCGCGACCTATGAATCGTCGGCGATCGGCGGCACCGTGCAGGGCGCCGTGGTGCTCGATCATCGCGAAGCGGCTGGGCAGGAACTCAATGCGAGCTTGACGGGCCGATACCTGCGCGCGCTACGCGCTCGTCCCGATGTGGTGCTGGCCACGATCGATCGCGCCAACGGATCGGTGGGTGCGCTCAAGGCGCTCGAAGCCGCGGGCGAAGCGCTCGCCACGGCAGCCTTGCAAGCGTTCGAGCAGGAAGGAGGGGATAGCCCCTTCGAAGCGCTACCGCCCATCTGGGGCAATTCCAAAGTGACATGCGGATCCAAGCCGCTCTACGATGCGATTCAAGCGGCGAATCGCGATGCCACCAAGCTCGTGGCACTCACCGGCAACATGCCGCACTTGGTGTTCGACATCCTTGGCGCCAACTGCGACGCCGCCAAACTCAACGCGATTTCGGCGCAGGCTGCGACCTACACAATCGCAGACACCGCCGCACCGGTCACCACGGTCACTCCTCCCGGCGGCTTGTTCTCGTTCGCGCCGTTCACGGTGACGCTCACCACCGACGAACCGGCGACGATCTACCTGCGACGCGATGGCCGCGATCCCGTGATCGGCGAGCCTGGTGTCGAGACCTTCGCCAATCGCGCTGTACTGTCGCCGACGTCGGATACAGAGCTGCGGTTCTTCGCGGTCGATGCGTTCGGCAGCCGAGAGGCTGTGCGCTCCGCGGTACTACGGCTCGACCGCGACAACGACGGCATCGCCGATCGTAGTGACAACTGCGTCTACGTTGCGAACGCAACGCAGAGCGACATCGACCTCGATGGAATTGGTGATGCTTGCGATGGCGCGCGGTGTGGTAACGGCGTGATCGAACGCGGTGAACGCTGCGATGACAGCAACACGGTGTCGGGCGATGGTTGCTCGTCGCAGTGCCAACTGCAGCGCCGCTTCGATCTGGCCAGCGTCGCCGCTGATTTGACCGTCAGTGGCCCTGCGGCCGATGCCGCGCTCGGTTGGGCTGTCGCTGCCGGTGAGTTGACCGGTGATGGCACGGCGGACTTGGCGCTCAGCAGTTTCACCGGCAGCGCGATCGGTGTGCAGATCGTCTCGACGCGTGGGTTCAGTGCGGCCACGCGTGCGCTCGCCACCGACGCCGCCGAGGCCCGCTTGGTGGTGCCTTCGAACCAACTCGGCGCCAAATGCGGCAGCGCGTTGAAAGCAGCCGATATCGATGGCGATGGCGCGCTCGATCTTGTGATCGGTTGCCCCGAGTGGAATACCGGCGGCACGACGCTTCGCTCCGGCGCGGTGTTCGTGATGAAAGGGCCGTTCAGCGCCGGTGTCACCACCATCGGAAGTGCGCCGCGCACCTTGGTGACGGTGCTCGGCAACGGCAACGATGCGCACTTCGGTCAGGCACTCGATGCTGGCGATTGGGACGGCGATGGCGATCTCGATCTGCTGGTCGGTGCGCCGGACGAAGATCGACTTGGCCGCATCGATGGTGGACGCGTCACGTTGTGGACTCTCAATCCCGCGCTGTTCCCGCAGTCATTCAACTTGGGATCGGCTCCCGCAACACTAGAGTTGTTGGGTGTCGATCGCGCACGTGCCGGTGTCAGCGTAGCGCTGGGTGATATCGATGGCGATGGTGCTGCCGAGATCGCCTTCGGTGCCCCGGATCCGTCGTCGTCGGCGGGAAGCGTGTTCGTGCACCCCGACGGACAGTCGGCGCTCTTCGATTCCAGCGTCGACCTGTCGACGGAGTTGTCGCGAGTCGCTCGGCTTTCCGGTGTCGAGAGTGGCGCGCGGACCGGCGAGCGCGTGCGGCTTGCCGACGTCAACGACGATGGCCGCGCCGACTTGGCGTTTGCAGCGCCCGATTCGAATGCGCCCAATCCAGCGGCAACGGGTGAGGGACGCATCTACCTCGATACCAATGCGCGCCGATTCACCGCGGGCACACAGTTCAACGTCTCCGATTCGGCGTTCACGTTGGTGCTGCAGGGAGCCGATCAAAGCGGCGGCCTCGGCTTCGATCTAGCGATCGGCGATCTGGACGGCGACCGCACCGGCGAGATCGTCGCCGGTGCGTATCGATCCAGCAGCGGCGGACCGCAACAAGCCGGCAAGCTGACGGTGATGTCGTCGGCACAAAGCGGTGCCACGCTCGACCTCACCAGCGCTGAGCCCAACGCGCTGTTGGTCGCGCGCGGAGCGGTGACGTTCGACAACTTGGCGCGAGCCCTCGCTATTGCGGATGTCGACGGTGATGGGATCGCTGACCTCATCGCGTCGGCACCTGGCGCCGATCCACCCGATGGTGCCGGCAAGGTCTACGTCTTCCGCTCACGCCCCGGTGACGCCGATCGCGATGGAATCGTCGACGTGATCGACTTGTGCCCTCGCGATCGTTTCAACTTCGATCCTGGCCAGGTTGAGCAGGACGACAGCGACGGCGACGGCCGCGGCGATGACTGCGACAACTGCGTTGCCATGGCCAACGCCTCACAGCTCGATCGCGATGGCGACGGTCAAGGCGATGCCTGCGACGTGCTCCCGAGCAGTACACCCACACACCCTTGCGATGGCGTGTTCGATGCTGACAACGGTTGGAACGATAGCGATGACGATGGCTGGGGTGACGTGTGTGACTGCCAATCGCTGCTCGCCGGCGCTCACCCTGGCGCGACAGAAACCTGCGACGGGGTCGACAGCAATTGCGATGGCGTGGTGCTGATCACGGAAAGCAATGCCGACGGCGATGCCTGGGCCGTGTGCCAAGGCGACTGCGATGATCAGCGGAGTACGAGTCATCCGGGCGCGATCGAGTTATGCGATCGCTTGGACAACGACTGCAACGGTGCGCTGCCGAGCGATGAGCAAGACGCCGACGTCGATGCCTTCGCGACCTGCCAAGGAGACTGCAACGATGCGAACCCACTGATTCGGCCGGGAGCCTTGGAGTTGTGTCGCGACGGTGTCGACAACAATTGCGACGCCGTTCAAGACGCCGCCGACGCTAGCTGTGCGGCATCGGTCTGTGCCGAGACCGTGCTGGCAGTAGCAACCGGCGCCGACCCCAAGCTCACGCTCCGCGAGGGCGGCGCCTGCCCAACCGGCACAGGAATCGCGCGGGCCATCGACTTGATCTGGGGTCGTGTGTCGTCGCTTGCGTTCAGTCCCGCGACAGGCACCGTTCAACTGGGCGCGGTCACTTCGGTTGCCTGCGATAGCTTCCAGAAGGGAGTCACGTTCGATTCACTGCGACCCGACCCTGCGACGGCGGACTTTGTGTTGAGCAAGGAATCGAGCGCCACGAATTACGGTGTGAGTTCGGATGGCAAGCCGCGGCGTCCCGCATCGGGTGATTGCCCGTAGAAAAGAAGCGGTGCCCGCGAGCCGGGCACCGCATTCCCATCACTGCACGTAACCGAGACTGCGCAAACGCTCGAGGTCCTCTGGCGAGATGTCCTTCGTCGCTTGCTCATCCGCCGCAATTCGCGAAGCGACTGCTTCCTTACGCCAAGCCTCGAGCAGCAGCTTCAGTCGTTCGACGATCTCGCGATGCGCGCCGGCGAGGTCGGCCGTGTTCAGCGGATCCTTGGCGGCATCGAACAGTTCGAACTCGGGATCCGCGGATCGTCGCTGTGTGTGATGGATCAGCTTCCAGCCGCCCAAAGTCACCGCGAACGACTCCGTTTCGTTGGGCGGAGGCGCTCCGCCGCCGCCAGGCGTCTGCGCTTTTTGCGTGAAGGCCGGTCGTTCGACCCAGCCCTCGGTCGCGGCGGCTGCCGCCTCACCAATCGCTGGTCTGCCGGTAGAGGTGAACAACGGTCTCAAGCTTCGGCCTTGCGTTTCCTTTGGAGCAGCGAGCCCGCAGAGCGAGAGGATGGTGGGCATCACATCGATCGTCTCGACCGTCTCGGCAACCGTACGGCCCTGTGGCAGAAGTCCCGGCCCCCACAGAATCAGCGGCGTGTTTGCCAACTCCCCGTAGACGCTCTGGCCGTGGAAAGTCCGCCCGTGCTCGAGGAACTCTTCGCCATGATCGCTAACGAATGCGACCAGCGTTTGGCCCACGAACTCAGGTGATCGCAAGCGCTCCAAGAGACGGCCGATCTCTGCGTCCATCCCGCGAATTGAGCCGTCGTACCAGTCGCGATTGAAGCCGACGTACGCTTCCGGATCAAACCCTGCCTTGCTCAGATCCGCTCGCGTCGGCATCCCGAACGCTTTCAGCAGCGGCTCATCGATGAAGTTTCTGACGTCTGTTTCTTGCCGCTCATGCTCCCGCGCCTTCGATTGATCGGCCCACATAGTGTCGTATGGCGGGTACGGCTTGAATGGGTCGTGCGGGTCGGAAACGTGCAGGAACACGAAGTAGGGAACGCTGCGATGCTGCGTCAGCCAAGGCAGCAGTCGATCGACGTACTCTCGTGCGGTCTTGCTCGATTGCTTATCGGGCAGTGAACCGCTTTCGTGCAATTCCTCAAACCCTTGGTGCAAGTTCGTGAACTTCCCAGTGAAAAGGATCGACGACATTGACAGCGTCGCTCGTCCATTGCTGCGAAACACCTCAGCCAGCGTCGTCGCTGCTGCGGGAATGCGATCTGCAAAATCGCTGACTCCATGCGTCGCCGGATAAAGAGAGGTCAGCAGAGATGGCGTCGCCACTTTGGTCCATGTGGCTTGCGAGACGTTGTTTTGGAACAACACTCCCTCTCGCGCCATGCGGTCGAGCTCGGGAGAGGTGTCGCGCGCGTAACCGTAGGTGTGGAGATGATCGCGCCGCAGCGTGTCGGCCCAGATCACGATCACACCGCGAGGCACGGCAGAACTCTTCGCTGCGGCGGCATTGTCGTCGACGTTGTTGCGGATCACTGGTGCGCCCCAAAACCCAATCGACCCATGCTCCGCCGAGACCAGTGAAAACGAGAGTGTGACGCGGCGATCGGCGAACGCCGTCAGATCGATCGGCGTGCGCTCCCAGCGATGAGCACGTGTGAGCGTCTGTTCGAGCAGCACAGTCTCTTGCCCCAGCGCGCCGTGATCGTCTGTCACCGCGACTCGAAACGTGATCGGATGATCCTCGACGGTTCCGATCGAGAGATCGAGCCACGGATGGGAGGGCAGCGGCACGGCGAATCGCACCTGCTCCGGAGAACGGGTCACGATCGTCTCGTGATAAATCTCCGAGAGCCCTTGCCAGCCCGAGCCCGACGCAATCCCTTCGAGATACTCGTGACGAAACACCAGCCGAATCGACTCGATCTCGAAGGTGGCTCCGACAGCGTCGGTAGGACGCAGGAAGATGTGCCGGATGTCTGCAGAAGTGACGGTGAAGGTGTTGACAAGTTTGTAGGTACGAATCTCGGAACCGGCAAGCAGCGGGGTCGTCGTCGTGTTCGCAGCAAAGTCCAGGAAGCCACGAGCTGCCTCCACGAGGTCGACCTTCTCTCCCGAGCCAAAGTCGATTTGCAGGTTTGTCCCTGCCGACGCGCGCAGCTTCACCTCGATCGAATGCAACGTGTCGAGATCGTCAGCGCTCGGGGTCCGCTCGAAGTGCAGGATCGAAACGTCCTTCGTCGTCGATCCCATCAACCGCCCGTCACGAATCACCAGTCCTTTGATTCCTGGCCCACTCTCCCAACCACGTGTTGCAGCGGCCTTCGTGGGGGGTGGCTCGGGCACCGCTCCATCGAATCGCCAGATCGTCGCGGGTGGCGGTGTGTGGGCGGAGGCGATCGTGCCAGTCACCTGACCCTTGTCGTACAACTCGACGAGTTGGACGGCCGTCGATGATGGCGCTCGCCCACCACCGCAAGCGATGATCGAGAGTACCCACGCGAGCAGAAAAACGAGTTTCGCGGCAGCCTGGTGAATCGCCTGTGCAAGCCGTTGATTATGGTGGGTCGTCATGAGCGCTCTCCCGAGACTGAGCCCGGGAGTATGGCCTACCGCCGTGGTTACTTGTAAGGGCCTGACGTGTTCTCCGGAAACTGGCACTTCCAAATGCCGACCCGTTCGATCGAAGCGGCCTCGAAACGCATTAGGGACAAGCGCCTGCGGTGCGCTCCGATCCATCGCTGCGCAGTCCGAGGCTTCCCTTCGCTTGGCACGCGTTGTTGCCGCGCACGAGATAGTGGAACACCGAGCCAAGCAGCGGCTCCGTCGCATCCACGATCGAGCGATCCTGACCACTCGTCTGTAGGCACGTCGCAGTCTCGAAGCTCGATGCGGTCGGTGAACGCAGCGCGTCGTACGTCGGTGACGAGACTCCTCCCGGATCGAGCGGGGATTGCCAGGTCAGCGTGCGCTTGTCCGCTTCCCACATGAGCTCGAGGACTTCCGAAGGTCGAGTCCAAACCCAGGCATCGCCATCGTTGCAGTCGTCCATCGCCGCGTGCGTGTCGTGATCTGCATCCGAGAGGTTGAAGTCCTGTCGCAACACGTGCCCTGTGACGATCGTTACCGCACGAGTACTCGAGGGCCGTCCCGGCTTCGATACGCTGATTGAGTACGAGCCCGGCGGCAGATCGAAGAACCCGTACGTGCCTGTCGCGTCCGTCTCGAGGGTTCGGTAAACGGGTCCATTCGCCGTCGCTGTCGCCTTGTATAGCCAGCTCTGGTAGATCGGATCCAGCGGTTCACCCGGCGCGGTAACTTGACCAAACAGAATCCCGCTCGTTGGCGCGGTCTTCCACGGCATATTCGGAACCGGCGCTGGTGCGGCATACAGCTGGGTGCGGACTGCGTTCCAAAAGTCGCTCGCGGGCTGACCGTCTTTGTTCGTCACCGCGTAGCTATAGGTCGCACTGCCCTGACAGCCGGCAGTGCGCGCGTACGCCATCTGCGTGACGCTGTCTTGGATCGCGTTTAGGTAAGCAGCCTGACCATCGATTCCGTGTCGACCGCTGGAATTCGACATTGCCGCCAACCAATCTGACCACACGCGGAAGTCTGTTCGCTGAGAGGCGTCGTACTCGCGCTTGTAGTTCATTACCAGATTCAGATCGACGAGGTGCTCATCCATCCAGCGTCGCGAGTCCTGCAATACCTCTTTGTACTGCCGCGTCTGTGTGTAGTCGATGTTGGGGTTGGACCCTGACCAACCGATGCTGTCGACCGAGATCTTTACCCGAGGACGGCGCCACAGGATTTCGAGAGCGCACTTGCGCACAAGGTCGGTGACCTGTCGTCGACGATAGCTCGCCCAGACTTCCCAATTTGGATCCGACGTCGCGGCCGGCGGCCAAAAACCAGTTTCATCGAAGAATCGTTGTCGTGTGATTTGGTTGTAGCCCCAGGTGTAACCGCTGGGATAGCGGATGTAGTCGAAGTTGAATCCGTCGACGTCGTACTTCGAGACTAGATCGGCGGCCACCCCGCAGATGTAGTCCTGCACTCCAGGTATTCCGGGGTCGAGGTTGAAGTAGTCGCCGTCCAGGTTCTCTCCAGTCGCCTTGACCATTACCCACTCTGGGTGCTGACTCCAAATGTGACTCGCCGGCGCTGCGGGCCACGTGCGGTTCCAGATCCGGTACGTGACGATCCAAGCGTGAACCTCGAGCCCCGCAGCGTGGCCCTTGGCGAGCAAGTCGGCGAGCGGATCGAAGGGCGCAGGGTCGGAAATGTTGCTGGCGCGCGGCTCGTAGGCGGAGTCGTAGTACGCATCGCCACACTTGCGCACCTCGGCGATGATCACGTTGTAGTTGGCGCCGTCGAGCGTTTCGACGAGGCTCGTGACCTGCGCCGCGGTGAGGATCCCCGCGTGCCACGTGTCGGCCCAAGCGGCGCGAAACTCGGGCGGAGCGCTCGCGTCGTCGGCTTGAGCGACCGACGATGCGAGGAGGATTGTCGCTGCGATGAGTAGCGTGCGATTCAAGAGTTCCCCGGGGGAAATATGAGCGGTGTGACAGTACGTCGAATTTCAGCCGCCGTGGGAGAACAACGTCGCCAATGCGATCACGTACTCCACGGCGATCGAACCGCAGCACTACCTGGGTGGAGGGTAATACCGGCAACTCCGGGTGCGTCGCGAGGACTCGATGCGGTCCGGCGTACCCCGCCGCAGTTCCTGACCCTCGACACCCGATATTTCAGCGTTCCGTGAGCTATAGTTCCGCGCCGCTCCGCAGCATAGCCAGCCGCTGAAAACGGCTGAGAAACACGAGGATGGCCGGGGGAAGTCCTTGAGTGTGTGGCGCTTCCAAAATCAAACGATCAAACCGACGGTTTTCACCGGACCGCCGAATGCAAGTTGAACTAAGCCGCTATCGCGGCAGAACAAAGTCGGTCGTCGGCTAAGGGTCGCGCTTCGATCGAAATGATTCGTCGTTGTTGCTGATCACGCGGGCGCTTGTGTCGAACAATCTCCGAGT
>JANNUT010000025.1:0-10037 GCA_031395565.1 Acidobacteriota bacterium
CGGCATCGTCTACCCGTCGGAACGCGATCCCACCGAGCTGTTCCAGGCCCTGTCGTCGATCAGGAGCAACGGCCCGACCAAGCTGCTGCTGAGCTTCCGTGCCGCGGTGCATGAGGGCCTGCTTGCCGAATTCGCTGCCGCGCACGGCGTGCAGGACATGGTCGAGATCCTGCCTCCTCTGCCATACCAGGCGGCGCTTGAGGAGATGCTGCGCGCCGACGGGCTGGTGCTGATGCAGGCCAGCAACTGCAACGGGCAGATCCCGGCCAAGCTCTACGAGTACCTTCGTGCCCGCCGTCCGATCCTGTGCCTGTCAGACTTTGCCGGCGACACTTGGCGTGAACTGGAGCGGGCGGGCCTGCGCCATGGCGCCGTGCGGAGCGACGCGCAGCAGATCGGCAATCTGTTGACGCGCGCACTCACGCAGGGGCAGGACGGATTGCTGCCTTCCGAGCAGTCGGTGCAAAAGGCCTCGCGCGCGGGCCGCGCGCGCCTGCTGGCCACCTGGCTCGACGAGTGCACGCAGAGCATCCCGACGTGAGTCGCCTTCGTGCACGGCGCGTCATCGCGCAAGGACTCGCTTTGGCAGTCCTCGCGGGTGTGGTGTTCATCGGCCACGGCGCCGTTGGCGCGACCCTCGTGGTGGGTCCAGAAGGCAAACCAAGGGCCTTTGCCGATGCGCTCGCGCATGCGAGCGACGGCGACGAGATTGTCGTGCTGCCTGGCACTTATGCGGGCGTTGTCGGCGTCATCGAGCAGAAGCGGCTGACCATTCGCGGCGTGGGAAGTCGCCCCGTCTTCCAGTCGGGCGGGCGCGTTGCGGAGGGCAAGGCCATCCTCGTGGTGCGGGACGGCAACATCCGTTTGGAGAACCTCGAGTTCCGCGGCGCTCGCGCCGCCGACGGTAACGGTGCGGGTGTGCGCTTCGAGCGGGGTAGGTTGGAGGTCGTCCGATGCGCCTTCGTCGACAACGAAAACGGCCTGCTGACCTCCAACGACCGAGTGGCGGAGCTCATCATCCACGAGAGCGAGTTCGCGCAGGCGCCTCGCGGTGTCGGGGGGCTCAATCACCTGCTCTATGTCGGCACGATCGCTCGACTCACGCTCACGGGTTCGCACCTTCGAGGCGGCTACAGGGGCCACCTCGTGAAGTCACGTGCGGGCCGCAGCGACATCAGCTACAACATGATCCGAGACGGGCCCGATGGCGAGGCCTCATACGAGGTTGATCTGCCCAACGGGGGCCAGGCAACGCTGGTCGGCAACGTGATCGGGCAGAGCGCGCGATCGCAGAACGCAGTCGTGGTCTCCTACGGGGCCGAAGGCCGCGCATGGAGTGAGAACACCCTGGCGCTGTCGCACAACACACTGATCAACGAAGGCTGGCGCCCGGCATGGTTCCTGCGCGTACACAGCGCATTGTCCACCGGCACGGAGGTGCGAGCACTGAACAATCTGGTAGTTGGTGTCGGCGTCTTCGGGCTCGCGGCGCAGGGACGGTTCGAGGGCAACCGGCCAGCGACGCTCGGTATGCTGGTGGATCCTTCGATCGGCGCGTTCGAACTGCCGCCTGACTCGATATTGCGCGGGAGTGTCCCGGACCCACGCGGCACCTTTGGCCGTGACATTGCGCCGAAGGCCGAGTTCGAGTGGCCAGCGCGCCTGATCCAGATTCCAGCGGATCGCGAGCGCTGGTCGCCGGGCGCTTTCCAGCGCTGAAACCGGCAAACCGCTGCGCGGCCGTTGCGCGGCGCTACGGTCAATTCCAGAGATAACTTGCTGCTCTCCCGCGGGCTTCGGCCGTCGCGCGCGAGTAGCCGGGCCGGCGCCACCGCTGGCTTCTTGGCAGGCCACTGGCCTTCCACCTCATAAGGCGCCGTGACGTGTGACTTGTTACGCCGGGCGGCCGGACGGATGCATACAGAATCCGGGCTGTTCCGACCATAGAGCTTCAATGTCCGCCAACAGTCCAGTTTGCTTCGTCTCCGGATCCCCTCGATTTCAAGACGCCGAAGCGGCCAGCGATGAGCGCAGTAGCGGTGCCGAGGCAGCCTGGAGTCGGGCGATCGGCCGCTCGACGCAACCCGTTCAGGTTGCTGCCGACGCAAGAGGGCATTTCGCCGTCGCGCTGCAAACCCCCGAATGCAGGTTTGGTGCGGTGGACCGATTCTCGACGCGGAGTCTCTTCTACAGCACGCGCGATCACCTGCTCCGTTTCGCCGAGTCGGCGGCAGCGCTCGCTCAGCCGCGCGGGGATGTCGATCCACAGGCCCTGTACGACTACCTCTACTTTCATGCCATCCCGTCGCCGCGCACCATATTCAAGGACGTGAAGCGTCTGCCTGCTGGGCACTGTGCCTGGCAAGACGGCAGCGGCGTCCATGTAAAGCGATATTGGTCACCAAGCTTTTCGGAACCCGCCACCAGTTTTCCCGCCGCCCGCGACAGGTTCCTCCACTTGCTGGAGCAAGCCGTGAGGAGGCAACTCGACGGGAGCGTCCCTGCCTGTTTCCTGAGCGGAGGGACTGACAGCTCGACGATCGCCGGAATGATTGCCAAGGTTTCTGGCAAAGCGCCCGTCAGTTACTCGATTGGCTTCGAAGCCGAGGGCTACGATGAGATGGCATACGCCAGAATCGCCGCTAAGCGATTTGGCACCGACCACCGAGAACACTACATCACGCCGGCCGATCTGGTGCGTCTGATTCCGGAACTGGCCGTGCACCACGATCAGCCCTTCGGCAACTCATCAGCCGTGCCAACCTATTTCTGTGCGCTGCAGGCGCGAAGGGACGGCATTGCGCGGCTGCTGGCCGGTGACGGCGGGGATGAGTTGTTCGGTGGAAATACGCGCTATGCGAAGCAGCGCGTGTTTTCCTACTACCTGAACGCACCGGCGGGAATGCGCCGCGGCCTGCTCGAACCCATTGCACGGAGCGGCTGGATCGACAAACTGCCGCTGCTGAAGAAGGGTGCCAGCTATGTGCGTCAAGCTGCGGTACCCATGCCTGACAGGATGCAGACCTACAACCTTCTGCATCACCTGGGCGAAACCGAAGTCCTGACGTCAGGTTTCCTCGCGCGCGTCGACCGAGCCGGGCCGCAATCGCAGCAGCGCGAAGTGTGGCGGTCGGTGACCAACGCAAGCCTGATCAACACGATGCTGGCCTTCGATTGGCGCTACACCCTGGCGGAGAATGATCTGCCAAAGGTGACGGGCAGTACCGCGGCTGCCGGCGTCGAGGTCGGCTATCCACTGCTGGATCAGGATCTGGTTGACTTCTCGAGCCAGTTGCCCACCGCCTTCAAGGTCAAAGGGCTCAAACTCCGCTGGTTCTTCTAGGTAGCGCTGCGAGGGTTCCTGCCGGACGAAATCATCACCAAAGAAAAGCATGGCTTCGGCCTGCCATTCGGGGTCTGGGTGACCCGCGACACCGCTTTGCTCGCCTTGGCGAGCGACAGCTTGCGCGGTCTTGGCGAACGCGGCATCGTGCAACGCACGTTCATCAACAAGCTCCTTGGAGAGTTCTTGCCCCTGCATCCCGGCTATTACGGAGAGATGGTCTGGATACTGATGATGTTGGAGCAGTGGTTCCGTTATCATCTGCCCAATTACCGGTTGGAGCCGAGTTGATGACTGGAAGCGCTCGCCTTCGTGGCTCCAGGAACGGGCCGGCGAACAGTACATCGCCTGCGATCCCGTCCCGCCAGCCAGAGTGGTCGATCTCATCTGCCGCCGCCATGTACCGGCGATGTCGCAGCGACATGAACTCCACCAGCTCGCATTTGCGGAGTTCGTCGTCGGGCCTGTCCCTTGGCGCGTAAGCGTTCCGCGAACGGCACCCAGTCAGTCAGTCGGTTGAAATTCGTAAGCGCCTCCGCTATGAACTCCGGCTGCCTCTCTAGCGCTCGACATCCACTTCCAGCCGATCCCCAGGGGGCGCGCTGAGATCATGCGAGATATCGCGCTTGCTGTCGTCATTCTCGGGCTGCTGCCATTCGTGCTGCGCCGCCCCGCGATAGGCGCGCTGATGTGGGCGTGGGTCTCGATCATGAATCCGCATCAGCTGACCTACGGGTTCGCGCGATCCATCCCGTGGGCCATGATCATTGCCCTCACGACACTGGTGGCGCTTGCGTTCTCGAAGCAGCGCAAGCCGCTGCCCAAGAGTGGCGGTGTGGCCATTCTGCTGATGTTCATGGCGTGGATGACACTGAGCTCGGCCTTCGCACTGAACCCCGAGCCTGCAGAGGTCTGGGACAAGTGGGTGGTCATGCTGAAGATCTTCGTGATGCTGTTCGTGACCCTAATGCTGCTGCGCGGCCGCAAGGAGATCGAGTGGCTGATCTGGGTGATCGTGCTTTCGCTCGCCTACTTCGGCGTGAAGGGAGGCATCTTCACCGCCGCCACAGGCGGCTCCTATCGCGTCTGGGGTCCGCCAGGGGGAATGATCGAGGGCAACAACGAACTGGCCGTCGCGCTCATTATTGCGATGCCGTTCATGTACTACCTGCGGGGTGTCAGCGCGAAACGCTGGATCAGGCTGGCGATGCTCGGCTGCATGATCACCTGCGCCTTTGCCGCGCTGGGCACGCAGTCGCGCGGCGCGTTGCTGGCAGGCACGGCCATGGGCCTCGTGCTTGGGCTGAAGGGCAAGCATCCCGTTCGCAGCACGGTCGCGCTGGCGATCGTGGGCGCGGGCATCATTGCCTTCATGCCGGATTCCTGGACACAGCGAATGGACACGATCGCTGACTACCGCGAGGACAATTCGGCGATGCAGCGTATCTGGGCGTGGACGGTGCTGTGGAACGCAGCCCTCGACAGGCCGCTGGTCGGTGTCGGGTTCCGCGCGGACAACGTCGCCGTGTTCAGCCGCTATGGGAACGTTCCGGGGTTCGAGCAGTTCTCCAGCGCCTACACGCCCACAGCACACAGTTCCTATTTGCAGGCCCTTGGGGAACACGGGTTTCCTGGTCTGTTTCTCTTTCTATCGATCGGCGTGTGGATCTGGTTCACAGCCGCCGCGCTGGCTCGCAGGGCCGCGAACGATCCGGAACTGTCGACCTGGGTCCCGCTGCTCATGAAGATGTGCCAGGTGAGCGTGCTCGGGTTCGGTGTCGGCGCCGCGTTCCTCTCGCTGGTTTTGTTCGACGTTCCTTACTATATCCTGGGCATCGTCGTGCTCGTGCAGACGGCCGTGAACGAGAAGATGGCTGCGAATGCCGGCAAGGCGATTGCGCCAATCCCGCAAACCCTCAATGGAGCCCCGAATGTCGGCATTCGCCCACCAGCTGCGTGAACGCTACTACGGCAACACGCCGCATCCGTATACGCTCTTCGAGCAACAAGTCGAGCGACTCATCTCGCCGTCAACCCGCGTCCTGCTCGATGCGGGATGCGGCCGGGGTGTGCCCGTGCTGCGCAAGTACCTCGGGCGTGTCGAGCGGCTGATCGGGGTCGAACTCGTCGAGTTCACCGATGTTCCGCAGGGCGTGGAGACCTTTAACTGCGACCTGGCTTCGATCCCCGTGCCCAACGGAAGCGTGGACTTGGTCATTTCCCGCAGTGTGTTCGAGCACCTCACAGAACCGACTGCAGTCTACGCCGAGTTGTCGCGCATCCTCCGGCCGGGCGGCCGCATCGTCTTCCTCACCGCGAACATGTGGGACTACGGAACGCTGGTCGCGCGCCTGGTGCCCAACCGCTTTCACGCCAAGCTAGTGCGGGCGGTCGAGGGCCGCGACGAGTACGACACCTTCCCCACCGCCTATCGCACGAATACCCGTGCCGCCGTCGAGCGCTTGAGCGCCGGCGCCGGCCTTCGCGTCAAGGGCTTCGAGTACCTCAGCCAGTACCCGAACTACCTGCTGTTCAACGGCGTGGCCTTCTTCCTCGGCATGTGCTACGAAAAACTGATCGCCAGGTTCGAGGCGCTGCGCTTCCTGCGTGGCTGGATTCTCGTGACGCTCGAGAAGGAGCGGCCGCCGGAGCCCGCCTGAGCACGTGGATCCTACAGCTTGAACAACAGTGACAAGCGCGCGGGGCAGCGTAGGTGCCGCCGACCAACGGCCTGCGGGGCATGCCCGGCGGCTCTCTTTAGTGTGGGCTGTCAGGCGCGCACCCGCCGTCAACGGTCGGTGTAAGCCCACAGGCAATCCTGGGTACGAGTGGTCGGAAGCGGGTCAGGTTAGCTATCGCGGTCACGACGCGATCATTACTTTGACCGGCCGCTACCCACGCTGCCCCGCACACCACGTAGTCTCTTCCATCATCCAGGGTGACCCGTCAGGATCATGATGGTTGGGGGGGGGCGATGTAACCGGATCCATTGCCCAGGCAACGCGACCGCGACGTCCTTGGGCGGCTCCGTGAGAAAGTTGTTTCCGGATCGGAGGCCTCGTTTCGAGGCAACTGGTTTGCGGTGGGGGCCTTCGGTGAATGCTTGCCCCATACTTCTGTCGCGACCGCCACTGCGGCCGTGTGCTGAAGTTCACGGCAGCGGTCGGTCTATGCTCAGCCGAGGGAGTTTCTTCTTGATGCACAAGCAGGCCCCGCTTGCTTCCCGTGCTCGGGGCAGACATCCAGACCGTCGGAAGACGCTCGGTGCGCTCAGCACAGGCGTGTGGCTCGCCTGCCTGCCAGGCTGTGGAAGCGGCTCCTCTGAAGACGGCGCAGCGCCCGCGCCTGGGCCCGGCCCTGCGCCAACCACTCCTCTCTCGCCTGCGCCAGGGCCGGCCCCAACACCGGCGCCGTCGACTGCGCCGTCACCCGCGCCACCTCCCCCGCCTGTGCTGGACAGGTTGCCGACCTGGGTGAGCGTGCTGTCGCCCGGCCAGTGGTATCAGGTCCCGAACACGGCCATGGCCAGCATCGAGCCGTCCACGTGGCCAGTCGGAACCTCTGGCCCGGAGTCGAAGGTGATTGCCTGGACATCGTTCGTCGTCGACCCCCGTTCCTCGAGGGTCCATTCACTGGCGAATGGCGGCCACAACGACTACTCGGGCAACGAGGTCGATGTGCTCAGCCTCGAGGTCAGTGCACCCTCATGGAGCCAGGCGGTGGCTCCCACGCCCAACTCGCAACTCACCAACTGCCAGTCGTATTACGGCGACGGTCGCCCGGCTTCGCGGCACTCGTACTACGGCGTCACGTTCAACGAGCCCGGTGACCGCTTCATGCTCTTCGGCGGCGCGCACTGGTGCGAGCGTGGCGGATTCCACACCGCGGTGAGTTCCTTCAACATTGCCTCGGGCACCTGGAGTCCTTCAGGAGCGCACCCCGGCCTTCCCGACACGTTCACCGGCGTCCCGGCTTTCGCCGCCGTTCCCTCCAGCGGCGATGTCTACATGGCTCGTAACTTCAGGCTCGCGAGGTGGAATCGAGGCACGAACACCGTCTCGACGCTCAGCCCGGCGGGCAACGCGCCCTACGGCGACGAAGCCATGTCGGCTTACGACTCCACGCGCGGGCGGATCCTGTTCCTGGGTGGACTGAACAACGACCGGCATGTCTACACGCTGGCCACCAACAGCTTCACCCAGGTTTCGCTGAGCGGCGCCAACGGGAGCAGCGTGACACAACCCGCGGGCGCCGCGCTGCTCTACGTACCGGCCATCGATCACTTTCTCGCGCGCCTGGACGACGCCGGCGGCACGGTGTACCAGATCCATCCGGAGAGCTTCGTGGTGAGCACGTTCGCCACGAGCGGAGGCGGCAGCGTGCCGGCCACCATCAACGGCCCGTACAACAAATTCCTCTACGTGCCCCGGCTGCGCGGCATCGTCTACGTCCCCGCCTACGACAAGAACGCCTGGTTCCTGCGCGTACATTGAAGTGAACGGGCGACCCGAGAACGGCCCCTGTGGTCCGCGGGCTAGTTCGTAGGCGCCGGGCATATGATCGACGCGTGCGTCGCGCCCGAGCGGCGAGCATCGCGAACGAACTCGATATGAATCACTTCTTTCTCTGGGTAGGGCCGCCAGGCGAGACAGAACGCCAAGGCCACGCGCTTCTGCCACATGTCAAGAACGTCGGCCCGCTGTTCTCGCATCGGCAGGACGGCTGGGCCCTGGTCTGGGCCTCTCAGGCCGACGGTGCGGGCGCGTTTGCCGACTCGCGATTTCGCGGCGACACGTCATTGGGCAGGCGCCGCGCGCTGGCATGGTTCGGACACGCATGGTGCGACGAAGGCCCGCTTGCCTCGATGCGCGCCTTGGCCGACGCGGCGGACAAGCCCGCGGCGCGATCGCTGGAGGAGCTTCGTGAGGCCACCGACGGGGTCTACGCGGCCGTCGTCGTCGATGCCGTTCGCGGCGAGATCGCCATCGGGTCGGACATGCTGGGGACTTTCCATGTCTACTATCGGCAGTTCAAGGATGGGGTTGCGCTCGCCAACAGCAGCGCACTGCTCGCGGCGCTGCTGCCGGCCGCCAGTCTCGACCCCATAGGTGTCCAGGAGTTCTGCTCGCTGGCCGTGGCCAACGAAGACCGAACCCTGTGGGGAGAGGTCCGCAAGTTGAGAGGCGAGTGCATCCTCTCGATGGACATCGCCAGCCGGCGCCTGACCATGCGGCGGCACCGGCCCCTGCTGGCAGAACTCCAGAACGTGGACCGAGACCTGGAGGCGTCCGTCAGCGGGCTCGGCGGCGCTCTCGAGACCGTACTGCGCCGGCTACGCCGGTACGGCAATGAGGGCTCCGGCGCCGACGAGCGGCCATGGGCTGCCGACCTGACTGGCGGCAACGACTCACGGGCACTGATGGCCGCACTTCTTCACAACCGCGTCGATGTCGCGGCAACGGTTTCTGGCGCCGACGACCATGAAGATGTGGTCATCGGCAGGCGGCTCGCTTCGGTGGCGGGCATTCCTTTCATCCGCAGGCCGCCGCAAGGGCCGATCGGGTTCGAGGCCATGGCCGACGCTCTCGCGTTGACCGACGGTGAGTTCGATGCCGTCGAATTCGCGGCCATCGCCGACGTCCACCGCAGCCACCGCAGGGACGGCCTGCTGTTCAGCGTGAACGGGTCTTACGGCGAAACGGGGAGGGGCTACCCCTGGCGCCTGGGCCCGAAGGCCGTGTTCTTTCCCGATCGCATGGCGCGCGCGCTGCTTGCCCGTGCGCCAATCGATGCCGGCGCCCAGGGCCGCGATCGGTTCAGGCCAATTGCGCCCGGGTCCCTGTTCTCCCCAGACGCGCAAGTCGACTGGTCTACACACGCCGCAGGAATGATCGGGCGGTTGCTGGAGTATTCTCAGGGCCTGCCCAGATGTGCCCAGCTTGACCTGATCCACATAGACCTGCGCATGGAGCGCTGGCAGGGGCGCATCGCGAGCGCTACCAACCAACTCTGGCCGGCGATCTCGCCATGGGGTCTGCGCGAGGTCTTGCCCCGGTTGCTGACGGCCAGCCCGCTGGCTCGCCGCAACAGCCTGCTCACGCGCGCCTTCACTGCGCGCTACGCTCCCGCCTTGGCGGACGAGCTCCTGTTCACGGGCAATCCCGCCCGGCCGTTCGATTGGCGGCACTCGGCCAAGTTCATTCCGGCCATTGGCTGGTATATGGGGCGCGCCAGGCAGAAGCTCGCGGCACGTCTGTCGAGCCCGCCCCCGGCATCGCTGCCTTCGGCAGCCTTGCGTCAGCCCGCCCTTTGTAGCCACGTCGAGATTCGACAGATGCTGCTCGATCCTGCGCTCGCCGCAACCGGGTTATTCCAGCGCGAAGCCCTAGCCACCGCACTCGAGCCGAAGCCTCCACGGTCCGATGTCGCGTACACGCTTTGGCGGCGCCTGGTCACGCTCGAGGCGACGTGGCGTCGGCACCGGCGCTTGTCCGCGTTGTAGTCAAACGCGTAGAGGCCCCGCGTTGCATCACAGCGACTACGGCCTGGAGGCAGATGGTGCCCGCCCTGCCGTTTCGGGCGTCCGCTCGTTCTGGATCCGCGTCAGCGCCGCTGTCAGCTGCTCCTGACCCGGCATGTTGCCCAGACCCCTCTGCAGGGCGTCGATCGGGTGCTGACGCTGCCGAATATTGAG
>JANNUT010000026.1:0-24950 GCA_031395565.1 Acidobacteriota bacterium
CCTAGCAGGGCCTCGGTCCGCGACTTCGTCTGGGCCTCGGCCGCGGCAAACTCTGCGGCTTGTGTGCTGGGCCTCGTGCCTGGCTTTACCTCGGCCAGATACGTCCCGATGGTGTAGGGAATGACGAAGTAACCGTCGGCCAAGCCTTGCATCAGCGCTGAAGCGCCCAATCGGTTGGCACCGTGTTCGCTGAAGTTGGCCTCGCCCAGTACGAATAGACCAGGCAGGTTAGACATCAAGTTGTAGTCGACCCACAAGCCGCCCATCGTGTAGTGGACCGCCGGAAAAATACGCATCGGGACTCGATAGGCGCGCTCACCGGTAATCTCGTGATAGATGTCGAACAAGTTGCCATAGCGTTCGGTGATCGTGTCTTGGCCCAGCCGTTTGATGGCATCAGCGAAGTCGAGATAGACCCCTAAGCCGCTGGTGCCCACTCCGCGTCCTTCGTCGCAGACGCGTTTCGCGGCGCGGCTGGAGATATCGCGGGGGGCAAGATTGCCGTAGCTGGGGTACATCCGTTCCAGGTAGTAGTCGCGCTCGTCTTCAGGAATTTCTCCTGGCGCGCGGTGATCGCCGGCCTGCTTCGGAACCCACACGCGGCCATCGTTGCGCAGTGATTCCGACATCAGGGTCAGCTTCGATTGATAGTCACCGGAGACCGGAATACAGGTTGGGTGGATCTGCGTAAAGCACGGGTTGGCGAATACAGCGCCACGCCGGTAGGCCCGCCAGATCGCCGTTGCGTTGGAGCCGCGCGCGTAGGTGGAGAGATTGAATGCGTTGCCGTAACCGCCCGTGGCCAACACAACGGCGTCCGCTGCGTGTCTCTCGATCGCGCCGCTGATGAGATTGCGCGTGATCACTCCCTTGGCGTGCCCGTTGATGACCACCAAGTCGAGCATTTCGGTGTGCGGCAACATCGTGACGGCGCCCGCGGCGATCTGCTTGGTCAAAGCCGAGTACGCACCGAGCAGCAGCTGTTGCCCGGTCTGCCCACGCGCATAGAACGTGCGGCTGACCTGAGCGCCGCCGAACGAGCGGTTGGCCAGCAGGCCACCGTATTCACGTGCAAACGGCACCCCCAACGCCACGCAGTGGTCGATGATCCGGACGCTGACTTCCGCCAAGCGCTGCACGTTAGCCTCGCGTGCGCGAAAATCGCCCCCCTTGATGGTGTCGTAGAACAGCCGGTAAACAGAGTCGCCATCGTTCTGATAGTTCTTGGCCGCGTTGATACCACCTTGCGCGGCGATCGAGTGCGCACGCCGCGGACTATCGTGGAAGCACATCGCCGTGACTTGATAGCCGAGTTCGGACATCGACGCGGCCGCCGAAGCGCCCGCCAATCCGGTCCCGACGACGATCACCGAGTACTTCCGTTTGTTGTTGGGGGCGACGAGTTTGATTTCGCTCTTGTAGCGCGTCCACTTGGTGTCGAGCGGCCCCGCCGGGATCTTTGCATCGAGCTGCATGCTCACCTCACCAAGTCCTTGCCGTAACCCAGAAGAACCGCCAGCGGCATCAGGGAGTTCCCGACAAACAAACTTGCCGAGATCACCCGCGCCGCACGGTCGATCAACGAGTGGTTGGCAGCATTGCGCAGTCCCAGCGATTGGCAAAACGCCGAAATTCCGTGCGACAGATGCGCAAACAAAAGTCCCATTGCGAGGATGTAGAAACCGCTAACCCAGGGAGACTGGAATCCCGACACCACCATTCCGAAGACATCATGACGCGATTGCTCATCGATCAACGCGTACTGCTCGGGATGCGTGAGTCCCAGAGTGAAGTGTGCAAGATGAAAAACGATGAACGCCAGCACGATCAGTCCGCTATAGATCATCGTGCGCGAGGCGTAGCTGGACGCGTTCGGGTTGGCAACCGCGTAGCGGACCGGCTTGGCCGCTCGATTGGAAAGGGTCAATGTCACGGCTGCCCAAATGTGCAGGCCGACGCTCGCCAACAATCCGATCCGCGCCACCCAGAGCAGTTCACCCAGGCTTTGAAGGAATGCGGCGTAGCGATTCAACGCCTCGCGGCCCAAGAACAATTGCAAGTTGCCGATCATGTGCATGATCACGAAACCGAGCAAAACCAAGCCTGTGATCGCCATCACGTACTTCTTCCCGAGCGATGACCCAAAGACGCGTTTGAGCACGGTCTAGCCTCTTTCCTCGAAGGGCTGCCCGACCCGGATCGTCCCCGCAATCGGACCTCACTCCGTCGTGGGCCGGATAATACCTGACCCTCGGCAGGAAAAAAGCTTACTTGTTATCTTCTAGCGACGAGGCGTGCGCGATTCGACCGAGTTCCCGATCGAGTCAGGCGCTAGAAGACCCGGGCTATAGCCCCGTCAATCGATCGGCAGTGCGCTCAAGGCCCTCGAGCTCCTTCGCGATCGAAGAAACACGTCGCAGTTCAACCGTTCCGTAACGAAGCACGGCACCACGCGGAGTGATCTCGCGACGAACCAAGACAACGGCCCGGATATCGCAAGCGAAATCGAGCCAAATCCACGCTTCGCTGATGGCTCCAACACGATCGTCGTCGCGCCGGATTGTTCGCTGCGCGGGCTCGCCCCACGTCTCCTTCCAATGATTGAGAAAAGCGTCACCACCCCCCTCGGGCGCGGGGCGCACAAAGACCAGCCGATCGACCACGGCGGCATTCTCATCCTTGCCTTGAGCGCCCAATTCGAACGAGGCCTGATCGGCGCGGCGCAGCGGTTGCGTGAAGTAGGAGGCTTTGCTCGAGACGCGACCTGGCTTGGCACTAGCCGCCACGATCGAGGACCGCGTTTGCTCCATGCTGCCCCCCAATGCAATTCCTTCGACGGTCCACCGAGTTGCGCACTCATCACTACCAGCGAGAGCACTGCCTTCCGCCAGAATCGACAAAATCACCAGCGCGCGACGCCTCATGGGTTGGGTGCCTCGGGCGCCGGTTCGCTTGAACCGGCACGGCCGATATTGCTGACTTGTTGTTGCAGCATCGTAAAGCGCCGCTCTTGGACCACCGCACGCTCGCCGTCTTGTACGGGAGCTTGTGTCACTCGATAGCCCCACATGAACAGTTGCAACTCGTAGGGCCGGCCCCAGGGATCGATGATCGCCGTGGGGGGGAGCAAATCGTGATCGACCAAATCACTAAGTCGTTGAGGCCACTCAGTCGTGTCGAGATAGTAAATTTCGACCGCCTGCTCGATTCGGTTCATCCGCGCGGTACTCATCGAGCCCTGCAGCCGCGCGAGACCGGAACTGCGTGCGATCCAAGCCGCGGAGGCAACCGGTTTGGGGGTCAGGGGCGGCGCGCCAGGGTAAATCAGACTGATCACTGGCCAGAGCGCAACGACCGCTCCAAACGCCGTCAAGAGGCCCAACACCAGACCGGCAAGACGTGAGCCGCGCCCGGACTGAAACAGGCGGACCCCTGCTTTCGGCAGCGGTTGTGTGTCTTCCGCCGGATCGCCGCGTTCGATCAACTTCAGTTCGATCAGCCGAGCCATCGTCTTGAACGTCTCGAACGAACCGAGTTCGGTCAGTTCGGCAACTTCGTAGGCACCCCGCTTTCCGTCGATCCAGCGCAGCACCTGCATCTCGACTGGGCTGAGTCGAGGACCGGTCTCGGTATCGCTGAGCGGATCTGATGGAATAAAACCGAAATCGATATCTTGGTCGTAGATCGAGCCACGGGTTTCCTGCGCCTCCGGGCTGGTAGACAAAATCCGCAGTGCCGCCCGAGTAGGGCGCAAGACAACGAATTGGTCGGGAATCAGACGCTCGACAATCGGCCACTCGTCGACCATCCGAGCGCCTTCCATCAAGAGGTGTTCGGCTGGAATCGGATCGATAAAGTCGCGATCCCACTCCACGCGTTCGCGCGGCTGAAAATCGTACTCGCCGCCGCGCCAACGAAACAAGCCGTACACAGTCTCAGTGATCTGCAGCGACAATTGACGCCGCAGAGTCTCGCGATCGACCCACTTTCGGTCGTGCAGCACATAGCCGAGCCGCTGCAGTGTCTCCTTCTGAACGCGCAGCGCTTCTTCGAGTCGCTGCGTGCTGAGGACGCCGCGGCGAATCAGCAACTGGCCGATCCTCTGCTCGGCAGGGCGCAGGTTGGAGTCGGCGCTGACGACACGGCCGGTTTCGAATCCGACAGTGATCTCCTCGTCGCCGTGGCGCAGCATCAAAACGCCGGTCTTACGCTGCAGCCCAATCAATTGCAGGATGTCGGCCAGCGAGAAATCGCCAAGTGTGCCGCGCAGTGCCATGACTCACCTCCCCGTACGGCGCGCGATCGAGATCGGACGCAGTGGAGGAAGTTGCGACACCAACCAGAGCAGTACGAGAGCGATGAGAGCGACGCGACCCGGTGGCCAAATGCCGATCAACGGGCCCGAGGGCAGAATCTGCTGAGGCCAGCGCCAGGCAGCCAGTGCGCTCGCAAACAGCGACGCCAACGCAAAACCGAGCGTCGTACGCCCTTCATGAATTTGCGCCATTCCTGGCCACAGCAAATTCGTGAGTGCACGAGTGTTTCCGATCCGTCTCAGATAACGGTCGACCCGTGTGGCTTGCTCCTGCCGGCCCTGCGGAGATAGACCTTCGCGGCGCGAGAACAATCCGTCACAAGCGGCACACAGCGGACCTTGAGAGGCCTGCGTTTCACCCGGACAACGTCCGCAGCGTGCACGTCCACAGCGCGGGCAACGCTCACTCAAGACTCGACCAGCGCGAAGCCGCAGCACCGCAGCACCCAGCAATGCGGCGAGTGCCGAGAGTGTGATCGCATTCGCGGGTCGCAGCGCGCGACGCAGCCCTGGTGCCGCTTGCTCTTCCAAAACGGAGGCCGCGACTTCGGAGGCGCCGAACTCCGGATCGGCAACCTCCGCACTACCGACATTCTTGTCCAAGCGCTTGATCAAACCCGGATCGAGCACGCTCGCTTTGTGCCGCATCTCCTCTGCGGATTGCCACTCGTTGGTTTCCATCTTGACGCGTGCGAGGTTGAACATCGCGACAGCGTTCTTGGCGTCAAGGTCGAGCGCTTCCCGATACAACACTCCTGCCGCCTCGTGCTTTCCAATCCGATACAGGACGTTCCCCAACAGCAGCCGGATGCGCGAATCGCTGGGGTCCAACTGAGCCGCTTCGCGCAACAAGTGCGCCGCTTGATCCGGCTGCCGGCCTGCGATCAGTCGCGCCAAAAGCACTTTCCATGTCGGCTCGTCGGGATGAGCATCGGCCAGCGCGGACAACTCGGTCACCAGATCGGCTCGTAACGAACGTTCCGCCGAGGCCACCACGACACGCGCTGTCGGGCTCACGGCGACGCTGGTCAAGACCCACATGGCGTTGATCGCGGGAACCACCAACGCCAGCAGCAGCAGCCAGCCATAAATCAATCGTCGCTCGGCGACACCGCAAGCCGGAATCAACAGCACCGCCCATAGCACCAACGCCCACACGCCCAACACCACAGCCGCCAAGGGAGCGAGCACGATCGCCCAGCCAACGAACACACGCCATGAAGAATCCCAGCGCGGCGGCAACCGCTCGTCGATATCGTGAACCAGAGACGGAGCGTGACGCAGAAGCAGAACCACGACGAGTCCCGCTCCGGCCATCAACAGCCCGATCAAAACCCATGTGGCACCGTGTGCCAGCGCCGCATAGCGGGACCAGTAGCCGCCGAACGGCGCTTTCAAGCCGCTCCACGAGTTGCCCAACGACTGACGGAACTGACCGCCGGCGCGTCGCTGCACACCCGCCAAGTCCCACAACGCGGCGCCATGCTGCGGATCGAGTTGACGTGCTAGATCGAACGCAGTGCGCGCGGTGGCGAGGTTGCCCTCGTGCAATTGTCGACGGCCTTCAAGCACCGCTGCATCGGCGAACGATTCCAAACGGCCGATTTGCTCGTCGTGAATCAGTCCTAAGAAATCGCTCGTCGCCGGCGAGTTTTCTGGTTGCTGTCCACTCTTGACGATTCCCTTCCAACGCCACCAGGAACGTTCGACCTTATCGAGCAAACCGTTGATCGCTTCGGGCTGCAGCTCCTCGGCATCGGCAGGTGCGGGCGATTGTTCTTGTGCCTGCGTCAGATCAGCCGAGGCAGAAACCACCAGCAGCGCGAGCGCGAACGCTCGCCAGGTCACCCGCTGCAGTGCGAGGCACCCGGTCATGCGCGACCGCTGCGCCCCCGCACCTCGACATATTGCAGCTTCAAGCCGCTGAGTATGTCCTCGAGCAAGCGCGTCTCTTCGGGGCTGCGTTGACCTTCGGTGCGCTGCTGGAGAAGTTCGATCAGCGCAATCGCGCTACGGACGACGGGCAGTTTGACCACCGGTTGATCGGCATCTGGCAATGGAATCAGTCCGAGACCGCTCAGAGCCATCAAGTAGAACGGCTGCACGAGCGACGCAAACGAGACGGGAAGATCGGCGCCTTCGTCGACCTCTCGAGCGTGCTCACGCATCACGCCACCCCCCGGCAGGGCCAGATCCTGATCGTCGCGATCGCTGCTGTTCTGACCGGTCATGGCTCCGTTCTCCCCTACGGCTCGTGGCAAGTTTTGAATCTAGGTCGCGTGGGAGAATACCATCCACCGTTGCGAACGAACCAGGCAACCCCGCACCGTTACGAGCGGCTGCGGGTGCCTGAAACCACACCCCCGAGGGATGCTACTCATGCGGCCGATCGACTCGCTCCTCGATGTAATGACCAGACTCCGCGCGCCGGGCGGTTGCCCCTGGGACCGTGAGCAAACGTTTCAATCGTTGCGCCCCTATTTGCTAGAGGAAGCCTACGAGGTGGCTCAAGCGATCGATGAAGGCAACCCCGACTCGCTGCGCGAGGAACTCGGTGATCTGTTGCTGCAGGTCGTGTTTCACGCTCAACTCGCGACAGAGTTGGGCTGGTTCGACTTCGAGGCAGTGGCCGCCACGATTTCGGCGAAGCTCGTGCGCCGCCACCCCCACGTGTTTGGCGACACACCAGCAGGGTCGGTCGACGAGGCCTGGCGTCGCTGGGACGCGATCAAGGCTGACGAGAAAGCCGCTCGCGGCGAAGCAGCGCCCACGTCGCGATTGGACGGCGTTCCAACCGCGATGCCAGCGTTGGCCCGCGCTCACGCCTTGGCGGGCAAAGCCGCGCGTGCCGGCTTCGACTGGCCCGAGCCGATCGCCGTCTGCGACAAGCTCGAGGAAGAGACACTGGAAATTCGAACGGCGATTGCCAGTCAGTCGCGCGAGGCGATCGCAGAGGAGATCGGCGACTTGTTGTTCGCGACCGCGAGCCTGGCGCGGAAACTCGATCTCGATCCGGAGGGGTGCCTGGCGCGCGCCAATCGCAAATTCACCGATCGCTTCCAGCGCATCGAGCAAGCGCTCGAACGCGAGGGCCAAGCCATGGAAACGGTTTCGGCTCAAGAGCTCGATCGACGCTGGCGCGAGAATCGCTGAACTTTGCTCAGGCGTTCAGGTGGGATAAAGACGAGCCCTGGCGTAGAAACGGGCCGCCGCATCGCGCAAAAACCCCGGCGCCGCCGCCGCAACCGCTAACCCCCACGCACCAGGCCAGCGACGCGAACCAGTTTCTGACTGCGACAAGATCGTCATCGCATGCTGCTCTGCAATGTCGACGGGAGCGACTCCCGTGGCTCGCGCTTGCTCGAGCAGCCAAACGACACGCGAGTCGAGATGCTTTTCAATCACGCGACGGATCGTGCGCGGTTTGGCGTAGCGCTCGAGCACGCTCCCCACGATCCCGCCTGCGTTGGCGACGAAGTCCGGGACCACAACGACGCCTCGCTCGAATAAGCGACGCTCGACATCGCGTGTCAGCGGTGCGTTCGCGGCACACACGACCACTGGCGAAACCAATCGCTCGGCCCCTTCCGTGTCGATCGCGTTGGCGCGCGCACACGGGATCGCGATCTCGGCGTCTTGAAGCAACAGCTCGCGGAGCGGAACGGCGGTGACGCCGTCGAGCGCTTCAACGCATCGATCACCCCGTGTTGCCCTGACCTGTTCGAGCCGACTCACATCGATACCGGACGGCAGAACAAAGGCCCCGGCACGCGTCGAAACGCCGACCAGACGAGCTCCGCGCTCGACCAACAGCGGCGCGAGCGAACCACCCACGCGGCCATACCCCTCCAGCAGTACGCGCGCACCAGCGAGAGGGATGCCTGCCACCCTGCAGGCCGCTTGCACCGAGGCGAGCACCGACCAGGCGGTGTACACGTTGGACCGCTCGCGCCACTGCTCTAGCCCCAGATCGACCTGTGCCCCGGCGAGCAGGGCACGCAGATCGGAGAGATCGCTCCCCATATCGATCGCCGGCGTCCAACGGCCGGTTTTGATCTGATCCTGCCAAGCCACACCGAGCGCGGCGAGTGCTGCTTGCCGATCTTCGCGGGCGAGTGCGGCTGGGAGGCGGAGTGCGGCCTTCGCACCCCCCATGGCTAGCCCGGAGAACGCGTACTTCAGCGTCATCGTTCGCGCCGAGGCGACGAGTTCGGCTTCATCCAACTCGGAAACGATCCGTAGTCCCCCGAATGATCGGCCCTGAACGATACGATCGATGGCGAGCCAGCCTTCTGCATCATGCTCAGGCAGCACCACTCGGTGAAACGAAGCGGCTGCCGATCCACTCATCAGAGTGTCGAGATGACCGCTCGACGTTTTCCCGATGCGGTCCTTGGCAACTCATCGACCTGGCTGACATCGATGGTCACGGATTCGTCTCCCAAGCCGCGTTGAACCAGCGCGATCAACTCCGAGTGATCGTGTTGACTGAGTCGCTGATTCGCCACGACCTGCAGCGCAAGTCGCTCGAGACGTGTTTGCACAAGCTGGTATTCGCGTACGCGAGGATCGTGCTCCAGCAAGCTGACGGCTCGTGGTGAGACCGTTCGCCCACTCGGCAAACGCAGCAGATCGTCACGCCGGCCTTGAAGTTGAACAATCGCCAGACCGCGCCGGCCGCACGCGCAGTGGTGATCACGGTCGAGCCGGGCTCGATCACCAATTCGGTAGCGCGCGATCGGCATGTGGCGATGGTACAAGCTGGTCAACAGCAAATCTTCGAACCCTTCGTCGTCGCGTGTCTGTGGATCGGTCTCGATCAGCACGGCACCATCGAGTGAGTGCAGCGTGCCTGCCTTACAAGCAAACGCCACGCGTGGGAGCTCAACACTTCCGTACGTGTCTAGCACGCCACAGCCCCACAGACTCATCAGCCGCGAACGCAAGCTGTCGGTCAGCGGCTCGCCGTTGGTGATCACCAAGCGCGGCGGTGGAACTGAGCCGGCATTCCCATCACGCAGCAGAACGTCGAGATGACTCGGATAGGCGTAAATCGTCTGAGGCCGAAACGACGAGAGCACCTCGGCGATTTTTGTTCCAGGGAGCCGAAGATCAATGCGACGCACTTGCCACAGCCCTAGCCTCTGCGAACGGGACCCATCACCAATCGGGACACACAGGTGCGCGATGCGACTGCCCGGCCGCACCCCACTCACCAAGAACCCGTAGGTCAACGCCGCCAGCCCGGCCGCATATTCGTTGAGAGGCAGATAGAGACGAAGCGGGGTGCCGGTGGAGCCACTGGTGGTGACTTCTACCGCTTCGCTTCGCGGAGCCGGTTGCGACTCGATGTGACGCCGCAACTGCTCTCGCTCGAGCACCGGACGCTGGTCCCAGCGATCAAAGGCCGCTGCCCCAAAGAGCTGCTGCACGCGACGTCGCTGCCACGCCGAACGCTGCGGTTGAGTGAGCCGATCGACAAACGCGAAGCGAACGAAGGCGCGAAGAACAGCCCGATAAAGCGGCCCGGCTGGAAGTGCGGCGGGATCCGGCGTCCACATTAGGCCGAGCGAACCTCTGTGAAACGCCCCATCCGGCGGAAACGCCGATAGCGATCGTCCACCAACTCTTCAGGCCCAAGTTGTTCGAGTGCCAGCAACTGACGCTGAATCACTTCACCGACAGCCGCGATGGTTTGCTGCGGATTGGAATGAGCGCCACCGGGAGGTTCGGGAATGACTTCATCGATGATGTCGAGCTCCTTCAGGTCTGGCGCCGTCATCCGCAAAGCCAGCGCCATCTCGGGAGCCTTGGCGGCATCGCGCCAAAGAATCGAGGCACACCCTTCAGGACTGATCACCGAGTAAACCGAAAACTCGAGCATGTTGATGCGATTGCCGACACCAATTGCCAGTGCACCGCCAGAACCGCCCTCGCCCGTCACGGTCACCACGATTGGAACGCGCAGTCGAGACATTTCGCGAAGGTTGAAAGCGATCGCTTCGGCCTGTCCACGCTCTTCGGCGTCGATTCCCGGATAGGCGCCTGGCGTATCGATGAAGGTCAAGATCGGCCGCCCGAACTTCTCGGCCATTTGCATGATACGCAGCGCCTTTCGATACCCTTCCGGTTTGGGCATGCCGAAGTTGCGATGCAGCTTTTCTTTGGTGTGACGCCCCTTTTGATGACCGATCAATGCGACCGCTCGGCCGCGAAAGAAACCGAAGCCCGAGACGATGGCGGGATCCTCGGCATAGCGCCGATCACCGTGCAACTCGGTAAAGTCGTCGGTTAGCCCGGCGGCATAGTCGAGTGTGTAAGGGCGGCGCGGATGCCGGGCGACCAAAGTTTTTTGCCATGGAGTCAACTTGCTAAAAACGTTGCGCCGCACATCGTTCAAGCGCTCACGCAACGCCTCGATTTCGGGAGCCAACGAATCGTCCCCCAAGCCGGCCAACTCTTCGATCTTCTGCTCCAGTTCGAGAATCGGCTTTTCGAATTGCTCGTCGCTCACCAGCGTCCCCTTGCCTCGCCCATCTGGCGGGGCGTCAGAGTAACCCAATTCTCGTGCCCTTGGCCGGCTCAGGCGCGCGGGTGGTGATGATCGTAGAGCTGCCGCAGCCGTTCGCGCGCGACGTGGGTGTAGATTTCGGTCGTCGAGATATCGCTATGTCCAAGCAGCATTTGGACCGTACGTAAGTCCGCGCCATGTTCGACCAGGTGGGTCGCGAACGAGTGCCTGAGTACATGGGGTGACAGGCGATCGGCGGAAATCCCGGCCTGCACGGCGCGACGCCGCAGCAGAATCCAAAACATTTGACGCGATAGCGGCTTGCCGCTGGGGCCCGGAAACAACGCATCGCTCTTTGCCGCCAAGTGCGGCCGGGCCTCGTCCAGATAGCGCTCCAAAATGGCGAGCGCGGTGCGTCCGAGCGGCACCACTCGTTCGCTGTTTCCCTTACCAACGACCCGAACCAAGCCACGCCGTCGATCGACCTGAGAACTCCGCAGCGACACCAACTCCGTGACGCGCAAGCCGGTCGCATACAACACCTCCAGCATGGTTCGATCGCGCAACTCTTTCGGGCCAGCGCCACACACTGCCAAGAGAGACTCGACATCGGATTCGCTCAACACACGCGGCAGCGGCCGGCGGCGGCGCGGTGACACGACGCGACGCGCAGGGTCGTCGGATCGATCTCCTTCCTCGCGCAGAAACCGCAAGAACGATCGAACCGTGGAGAGCCGGCGCGCCCGCGTCGCCGCCGAAAGCCCGGCTGCCTTGCCAGCCCGCAACCAGTCCTCGATCTGCGACTCGCTGAGTGTTTCTGGAGGGCCCGCTTGGTTGAGCACCAGGTAGTGCGCGAGGTCGTCGAGATCGCGACCGTAGGCCTCGACGGTGCGCGCCGAGAGGCCGCGCACGGAGACAACATGCTCGAGAAACTCGAGCATTCCCGGCGAGCGAGCGACGTTCATGCCGGGCCGTCGAGTAAAAATGTCACCGGTCCGTCGTTGACCAACTCGACCTCCATCATGGCCCCGAAGGTTCCCTCTGCGGTGTTGAGTTGTTCCGCTCGAAGCACCTCGATAAAGCGGTGATAAAGCGGTTCGGCCTCCGCCGGCGGGAGCGCATCGTCGAATGAAGGACGGCGGCCCTTGCGCGTGCGCGCCGCCAACGTGAACTGCGAGACGACGAGCACACTCCCACCGACGTCGAGGAGCGTCTGCACCCAGGGTGACCGATCGTCACCGGCAAACAGTTTCATCGCTGCGACGCGGTGGGCGTACCAGTCGACGCGCACCCGATCATCACCACGCTCGAGTCCTAATAGGATCACAGCACCATGCTGGATCGAACCGACCACTTTCCCAGCGACGCGTACTTCGGCACGCGAGACGCGTTGCAGCAAGCACTTCACGACGAGCGCCCCGTCACGCGTGCCAGCATTCGCTTCCCGATACCCAGCAGTTGCTGTGCCTCACCGACCCCCAGTTGCGCCATCAAGGGAAATAGCACGGCCAAGCCCACGAGAATCTGCAGCATGAGTCGCACGATCGACGGGATCAACGCATCTCCCGGCAGGGCCAAGCTCATTCCCCAACCTGTCACCCAGCACGCCAACGCCATCGCCGCCGAGCCAACGAGCGTCTTGAATGTCGTCGACGCGATTCGCTCCTGCGCCAGGCTGCCGATCTCGCGGCGCAGCAACAGACTCGTGATCGCCGCGTTCGCACACGCAGCCAAACCGGTCGTCAACGCCAGCCAGGAATACGACCAGCCAGCGCGCCAAATCATGACGTTGATCAACACCTTCGCTCCGATCATCGCCAGCGAAACCGATACCGGCAGCCACGAGCGGCCGAGCGTGTAGAGCGTCGGGACGTACAGCTTGATCAGCGCATAGGCCGGCAAGCCAATCGCATACAAACAAAGCAGCAAGCCTGTCGCTTGGGTTGCCTCTGGCCCGAACTTTCCATGTTGATAGAGCACACGAACAATCGGCTGCGCCAGGAGCATCAGACCAACTGCTGCGGGAATTGTCAGTACCAACGTCATGCGAATCGAGGCGCCCAACGTCGAACGAAACCCGGCCGAATCTCCACGCGCACGATCACGCGAGACCTGCGTCAGGTTGACAGTGCTGATCGCGACGCCGAACAGCCCCACCGGCAGCAGCCAGATTCGGAAGGCATAGACCAGGTACGACATCGGCCCGTCACCGTAATGAGAGGCCACTTGGCCGTCGACCAAGGTGTTGATAAACGTCCCGGCCACACCGACGACGGCAGGCGCCATCCGCATCAAGATCTTGCGCGAGGCGCCACCAACACTGTCGAGCATGAACTTGAAACGAAATCCATCGCGATGAGTCGCTGGCAGCTGAATGGCAAGTTGTAGCGCACCGCCCAACACCGAGCCGATCGCCAGGCTCGTCACACCGGGCAGCCCGGCACGCTCGCAAACGGGAGCCAACAACACCGCCGAGAGCACCATCGCCACGTTGAAACCGGCGGACGCGACCGAGGGCACGAAGTACTCGCCCCGGACGTTGGCCATCCCCATCAGCACCGCGGCAATCGACAGGAAAAACAGAAATGGTGAAAGAAATTGCGCAATGGTTGCGGCCGCGTCGACCTTGCTCGGGTCAAAGCCCGAGGAGATCGACAGCACGTAGGCCCTCGAAAACAAGACAATCGAGAGTCCAAACAGGCCAGTCACGACCATCAGCACGGAGAGCACGCAGTTGGCTAGCCGGAATGCCGACGGCTTCCCCTGCTGCTCGCGGACCTCGGTGTAAACCGGTACGAAGGCGGCGTTGAGCGAGCCTTCCGCCAGCAACTCGCGCAGCATGTTCGGAATACGGAACGCCGCCCAAAAGGCGTCTGTCGCACCGGGCGGAAAACAGCCGGCGATCACCTGATCACGCAACAAGCCGGCCAACCGGCTGAGCGTGATCGCAAGCGACATCGCGCCGGCTGAGCGGGTCATGGAACGAGACATGGCGCGCATTATCGCCAGTTCCCGGGACATGGATAGGCGGCTTGGCGTGCGTCTTGTGCGGCCGGTTGGCCTATGCGAGGATCCCGCCCCTCAAAGGAGCCGCCGTATGTCCTCAATGGCGAAAGTATCGGTAATCGGCAATCTCGGTCGTGATGCCGAGTTGAAGTACTCGAACTCGGGCACTCCATTGCTCGAATTCGCGATTGCTACCAACGAAAAGTGGAGCGATCGCAGCGGTGCCATGCAGGAACACACACAGTGGTTCCGCATCACGTTGTGGGGCAAGCAGGCGGAGTCCCTCAAGCAATATCTCACCAAGGGAAAGCAGGTCTACGTCGATGGCAAGCTTCGAGCCCGCGAATGGACCGACAAAGAGGGGAAGAACCGCACGAGCCTAGAAGTGCGCGCCGAGACCATCCAGTTGCTGGGCGGTGGCGGGCGGCCTGGAGGCGGAAGCGAGGCCAGCGGGGCCTACCCCCAAGAGCTCGACGGTGACGATCCAGGGCTGGACGACAGCTCGATTCCGTTTTGATTCGGGCTGTTTAATTTGCCGCCCTCCCGGCCGAGCGGTATATGTCTGCACGACTCGGGAGGGCGTTGAGTGCCTCGTCATCGGTTTGTCCTGACAGGGTTGGGTTTGTCCGTCGCGCTGTTCCTGGCGCCGGCCCATCGGTCGATTGCTTTTGAGAACGAGCGGTTGGGGGCCCCCATCAAGGGGGAGGCGGTTTCCGATCTCGTGACGTTCTACATCAGCGCGGATGGACGCCCGATCCAGGGCGAGGCCTACAAGATCGAAATCGCTCGCGATTCCGATTTCGAGAAGATCGTCACCACATTCGATGGGTCCAAGGAGCGTGGCGGCTGGTCACTCGGTGACCCGAAGGGAATCGAAGACGTACCGCCTGAACTTGCGCCCACGAACTTCCTGGGAATCCATTTGCGAGTCCAACCCAAGCTTGCCGACGGCGAGTATTTCTGGCGCGCCGCGAAAACCACCGGCGGCGGTGGCTGGACCGAAGTCCGAGGATCCGAGTCGTTCGTCGTCGACACGCGTGCACCCGCCGACATCGACACGCTACGCCTGCGACGTCTGCCGGACGGCAGCATCCAACTGTGGTGGGCACCGATTACGTATGGATCGGACAACCAGCCCGAAACGGTGGCCGGCTATCGTGTCTATCGCTATGAGAAGCTGCTCATGCGATACCCGCCCATGACGCGTTACCTGCTGCGTGAACTTCAAGCCGATACAACCGTCACGATTCCGCTGAAAGACACCGAGCCGAGCATGGTGTTTTATCGGGTCTCTGCGGTCGATGAAGTCGGCAACGAAGATGGCCGCCGGCGGCCCGCACCGATCGGCGCGCTCGACGCGCAATTCAACCCGCCAGACGCCGATGCGCTGACCGACCCGAAGGTGCTGCGTCGGATGTACGAAGAGGCGCGGGAAAAAGAAAAGAAGAACTAGGTGGGCGAGCTCTCGGCTCGCCCATCGGACCAACGGGTCACTTAGTTCAAGCGGTCGATTGCCGCACGCGCATCGGTAACCAGCGTCGATTGCGGAAACAGGTCGATCAACTGCTCCCAAGTCGCCTTAGCATCCGCCTGCTTACTCAGCGCTTCCTGCGCACGCGCCTTACCGGCCAGCGCTAGGTCGCGCGGGTACCAACCGTTGGTATCGGCCGCAAGCGTCGTGAAGAGCTCGAGCGCCTTGTCGCTTTGATTGTTGGCCGCATACGCCCCCGCCAGTGCGGCGCGAACGGGTGCACCCAACGACACATCGGTCCCCAACCCCGCCACCGCGGTTTCTAACTCACGAACAGCACCCGCCGCATCGCCGGAATCCAAGAGCGCGACGCCGTGGAGGTAACGCGCCGACTGTCCGAGCGCGCCGCCTGCACCGGTCGCCTCGTTGAGACGATCGAGCGTCGCCTTGGCCCGCTCCGATTCCGTGGAATAAACCGGGCGGTACGGATCATCGGGACGTGGAGTCTCACCACCGACCGGCGCCACCATTGCCGCCTGACCGCGCGTGAGCAGATCGGAAGCCTTGGTGTTTCGACTGGTGATGAACCAATTGAAAACCAGCAGCAATGCCACGGCGCCAACCACACTGAGCGCACCGTAGAGCCACGGCTTGGGGTTGTCTTCGATTCGATGGACGATCGATCTGGTGGTCTCGACCAATTCGTCCTGCTTCAAATGCTTGCGTTCTACCCTGTCCATCCGATCCTCCACTGCTGGCTGTAACATTGGCCGTGCCGGCCGCTTTCAGTACCCGTCCTGTTGGTAGGCCCGGCAGGAGTTGAACCTGCGACCAACGGTTTAGGAAACCGCTGCTCTATCCACTGAGCTACGGGCCCGGCTTCAACTGCCCTGGCTGCGGGCGTTGGGCCCTTGGCTGCGGGCGAGCGGCGGGGATTCTAGCCCTAAGACGAACGCTCAGCCCCATCCATCCGGGATCCGAACAAAACTGGGGTCTTCCCTGCTCTCACACTCGAGGCAGGAGAAGCCCTCCAGCCCTTGCCCACAGGTGCATTCGAGCAGCGGCGTTTTGGGATTGAATCGGGACTGGCTTAGTACTTCAGAATGCTCTGCACCACCCGCCCGGCCAGCCGGTCCTTTCCTTGCAGCGCCGTAAGTTCAACCATGAAGGCCAAACCGACCACCTCTCCACCGACGCGTTCCACCAATCGAGCGCTGGCCGCTGCGGTGCCGCCGGTGGCCAGCACGTCGTCGACGATCACGACGCGTTGGCCCGGGTCGAGCGCGTCGTCGTGGATCTCGAGTTGACCTTGGCCGTATTCCAACGAGTAGGTCTCGGTTTGACGCGCCCACGGCAATTTGCCTGGCTTGCGTACCGGCACGAACCCGACGCCCAGACGCAACGCCAAGGGCGCACCAAACAGGAATCCTCGTGACTCGATTCCGACGATCACCTGAGGGGACATTCCGTGGACGGCGGCGTGCAAGAGATCAAGCGAGGCGTCGAACGCTCGCGCATGGCGCAACAGCGGGGTGATGTCCCGGAACATGATTCCGGGGCTCGGGAAGTCTGGAACGTCGCGAATGTGTTTTCTGAGCTCAGCCTGGTTCATGGTTACTTCCTGATCCCAAAACCGGAAAAGCCTTCCAGCGGCGCATCGAATTGCTCGATGCGGATCACACGCGCATAGCGAGCACCGCGCGAAAGATCGAAGGCGAATTCCTTGAGCTGTTCGGGCGTGCCTTCGACAACCGTCTCCACCGTTCCGTCTGGAGCGTTGCGAACCCAACCGTCGAGCTTCAAGCTTTCGGCACAAGTCACGGCGAATGCGCGATAGCCGACCCCCTGGACCTTGCCGTGAACTACAAAGCGTTTTGCGACCTTCACCCGGCCTCCTCGCCCCGCCGGCCAGCGAGACCGCGTAGATATACCAGCGACCTAGCGTTACGGCAGCTTTACCTTATCCGCTTGGCAAGCTGCCGCCGAGAGCCGACAATCTGCCCCGCGATGCTACGGCGACTCACGATCCTTTTGTTGGCCTTTGGGCTGCTGATCCCTGCGGGACCGGTCGTCCGCGCGGCCACGCCGTCCCCTGGCCAAACCAGGTGCTGTTGCGCGAAAGCCAGGGTCAAGAGCTGCTGCTCCTCGACCAATCAGCGGATGCCGGCTGCCCCGAAGCACTGTCCGTGCGTGGAACGGACGCCGCCAGTGCCTTTGCCCGAACCCTCCTCGGCTCCGGTCACCACCCCGCCCGTGGTGTCGCTTCGTGACCTGACCCTCGTGGCCGTGCCTGTCTCTTTGGTTCTCCCGCCCGGGCCTCGGCGGCTGATCGAGCAAGGGATACCGCTCGATCACTCCGGACCTACCGCGTTGTTCGTCCTGCAGCCGCTGCTGCGCTGTTGATCGCTCCTCGCCGCTAGCACCACCGCGCCCCGTTGGTTCCAGGGCGCGATCTGGATGTTCGACGTTGCGAGGAGAGAATCATGCTCGTGCTCAGTTTTCTGGCGCTTTTACCTGCCTTGTTCACTCCGCGTTTCACTCCGTTGCCAGTGCCGCTCTTTGCTGCGGCGCGACCTCTGTTTCCGGTACAGTCGGTCCGCGGCAATGAAGCCCCCGTGCCCCCGGGCAAAACTCACGAGGGCTTGCATCGCCTCGACTTGTTCGGCGTCCGCACAGAACCTACCGGTCCGTCGGCAACGGCCGGAGTACAACCGACGCCACGAGCTGGCGCTGCTGATGTTGTTCTCCCAGGAGCAGCCGCTGCTTCACCCCCATCTGTAGACGCACTCATCGCGGAAGCCCTCGCCAACAACCCAACCGTCCCGGCCCTCGAAGAGCGAATCGCCGCTGCGCGAGAGATGGTGGCTCCCTCTGCCGCGCTGGCTGACCCGATGGTAGAGGGCATGTACACCGAGGCTGGATTCCCTGGGTGGACTGTGGGTCGGGTCGACATGTCGATGATCGGCGTCGAGGTGCGACAGGATCTCTCGCGACGTCGAAAGCGCAATGCGCGACAGGCAGTAGCCGAGGCCGAAGTCGCAACATTGACCGCAGACATCGAAGTGTTGCGCCGCCAGATCGTGGTCGACGTTCGGCGTCTTTATGCGCGGATCTTCGGCCTCGACCAAGAACTCGAGACGCTTAAACTAGGGCGTGAACTGCTGGAGTTACTCGAGGAGACCACAGCATCACGATACAGCGCTGGCGAAGGTGATCAGGAAGGCGTGATCAAGGCCCAGCTGATGAGCAGCAGACTCGAAGAACGACAGACGGACTTGGTCGCGTCACGCCGCACCCTCGTCGCGGCCCTCGGCAGGTTATTGAACCGCGCGGACCAGTTCTCCATCGACCGCATCGACGCGTTAGACACCCCAGTGTTTCCGGACGAAAACTGGAATGACCTCACGGCAGCAGGCTCTGCCGATGTCATCGTAAAACACAGGGCGGTCGAGGTTGCTGAAAGGAGAGTTGAGGCGGCGAAGCTCGAGCTCAAGGCCAATTTCTCTACCAGCGCAGGCGCCTATTACCGTGGCTCGATAGACCCGGTCGTGACATTGAAGTTCGGCGTCGAACTGCCGTGGTGGCGCAAGCAGAAGCAAGAGCCGCTGATCCGCGCAGCCCAACGCGAGTTGGAGGCAGCGCGGCGTGAGCTTGAAGCGGAGCAGTCGAACGTGAAGGAGATGACGTCCCGCATCGCAGCGATGAAGGAACAGTCGGAGACGCAGATTCAACGCTACCAGGAGGCGATCCTCCCGCAAACCTCCGCGGCGTTCGATGCGGCTCGTTCGGCGTACCTCACGAATCGAGGCGACTTCTCCACGCTGATCGAAGACTTCAATTTCTGGCTCGACGCTCGCACCGAACTGGCACGCCGGGAGAGCGATCGATATGCGGCTTGGGCAGAACTCCAGGCGTTGACCAACTCCGCACCGGCGGCAGCAGATAGAGGGACCCACCAATGAACTCGCCCCGCACGAAACACGCCGCCGTTAGTCTGCTCGCCCTTGTCCTCGTTGCCGCAGTACTGATTCTGGCAGCATGCGGCACGCACACGGCAGAGAGCGCGAAATGGCACTGCCCGATGCACCCCACGTACATCAGCGACAAGGCTGGCGACTGCCCGATTTGTGGGATGCGACTCGTCCCCATCAAAAACGAACGCCCACCTGACAATGTGGATGAAACCGGCAAGCATTCGGAAGTCGAGTCGAACGATCCGAGCCTGATCAACTCAGGGGCCACCCCGGGCGAGCGAAAGATTCTCTTCTACCGCAACCCGATGGATCCCAAGATCACCTCTGCCGAACCCGCGAAAGACTCGATGGGAATGGATTTCGTGCCGGTATTCGCGGAGGAAGTTACTGCCGACGCAAGCAAGGTCGACGGCTACGCGTCTATCGATGTCTCGAACGAAGCGCTGCAAGTGGCGGGCGTCAAGTCTGTCGCAGCGACCATCGAGACCATTGGCCGCACGGCCAGGACGATTGGCACCGTGTTGCCGGCCGAGACGGAGATCCGGCACATCCATACCAAGTTTTCTGGATGGATCGAGAAGCTCTATGTCAACTCCACCGGCCAATCGGTTCGACGCGGCCAGCGATTGTTGAGCATCTATTCCCAGGAACTTCTCGCCTCACAAGAGGAGTATCTGCGCGCCCGCGCCACCGCAGATCGGTTCTCACAGTCGTCGATCGCCGAGGTCCGCCGTGGCGGCGAGGATCTTGTTCGCGCGGCCCGGCGCCGGCTGGAGCTGTTCGACGTCCCTGAAGATTTCCTTAGGACGATCGAGGCGACCGGCACGCCAGTGCGGGCGGTGCCGATCCTCTCGCCGATTTCCGGCTTCGTAACAATGAAGGACAGCTACGAGGGACAGCAGGTCGATCCGTCAATGGATCTATTCACGATTACCGACCTGTCTCGTGTTTGGATCGAAGCTGAATTCTACCAATACGAAGTTCAAGATGTGACCGTTGGGCAGTTGGCGCATCTCACATCGCCCTATGACGCAACTCTATCGTTGGATGGGCGAATCTCCTACATCTACCCCTACCTCGACCCTGAGAGTAGGACACTGCGCGTCCGTTTCGAGTTCTCAAACTCAGATCTGAAGCTCAAGCCCGCGATGTTCGTGAATGTCGAGATGCAACTACAAGCTAGCGCCGGAGTGGTTATTCCAGACTCGGCTGTGATCGATACCGGCACGCGCCAGATCGTCTTCGTCGACCTCGGCGGTGGAAGGTTCGAGCCTCGCGAAGTCACCATCGCCGCACGCGGTGACGGGAAGGCGCGACTGACCCATGGCCTTAGCGTGAATGAGCGAGTCGTCACAAAAGCGAACTTCTTGCTCGACTCGGAGTCACGACTTCGGGCTGCGATCGCTGAATCCACTATCAAAAGTAACCCGCGGCCTAGAGGCGGCCAATGATCAAGAGAGTGATTGCCTTCTCCGCCAATAACCGCGTGCTCGTACTGCTCGCGGTGGCTGCACTGATGGTGGTGGCCGTCCGCCTCACCAACGAAATCCGGCTCGATGCGCTGCCCGACCTGTCGGACACCCAGGTCATCATCTATTCCCGCTGGGACCGTAGCCCCGACATCATCGAGGACCAGGTCACCTATCCGATCACTAGCGCACTTTTAGGAGCGCCCAAGGTCAAAGCGATCCGCGGGTTTTCCGACTTCGGTTTCTCCTATGTCTACGTGATCTTCCAGGACGGGACCGATATCTACTGGGCGCGCGCGCGCGTACTTGAGTACTTGTCGAAGATTCAGTCCCGTCTGCCTGAAGGCGTTAGGACCGAGTTAGGACCGGACGCAACCGGCGTCGGTTGGGTTTACCAATATGCACTTGTCGACAACTCGGGCAATCACACGGTCGACGAACTGCGCAGCTTCCAGGACTGGACACTGAGGTACGCGGTACAGGCGGTGCCAGGCGTCTCGGAGGTGGCGTCGATCGGCGGCTTCGTAAAGCAGTACCAGATCACTGTCGATCCGAATCGGCTGTCCGCGTACAACCTCTCGATCAACGATGTCAGCCGAGCGGTCCGCGAGTCGAACAGCGAGGTCGGCGGTCGCTTGCTGGAATTCAGCGGCGCCGCGTCCATGGTGCGGGGCCACGGATACGCGCGTTCCGTGGCCGATTTCGAGAAGGTCGTCGTGAAAGTGACGCCTGGCGGCGTTCCGGTGCTGCTGCGGGACATCGCGAGTGTGAGCCTTGGGCCCGAGCTTCGTCGCGGGATTTCTGACCTCGACGGAAAAGGAGACGCGGTCGGCGGGATCGTCGTGATGCGCCATGGTGAGAACGCGCTCAACGTGATCAAAGCTGTGAAGGCGAAGTTGGAGGACCTCAAGCCGTCGCTCCCAGAGGGTGTTGAGATCGTTTCGACCTACGACCGCTCGACGCTGATCGAACGTGCGATTGAGACGCTGAAGCACGAGCTCAAGCTCGAGATGGTGATTGTGTCGCTTGTGATTCTGATCTTTCTTTGGCACATGCCATCGGCGATCGTGCCGATCCTGACAATCCCGATCTCGGTCCTATTGGCCTTCATACCTATGTACTACATGGGGATGACGGTCAACATCATGTCACTCGCCGGGATTGCGATCTCGATCGGCGTCTTGGTGGATGGCGCGATCGTCGAGGTCGAAAACGCTTACAACAAGATCCATCACTGGCAGGCCGCAGGAGGAAAGGGCGACTTCCACCACGTCCGGCTCGAGGCGCTGATGGAGGTTGGTCCGTCGGTTTTCTTCTCGCTGCTCGTGATCGCGGTAGCGTTCATGCCGATCTTCGCGCTCGTCGACCAGGAAGGGCGTCTCTTCAAGCCATTGGCCTACTCGAAGAACCTCGCGATGGCGCTCGCGGCCTTGCTGGCGATCACACTCGATCCTGCCTTGAGAATGCTCTTCGCTCGCATCGAGCCATTCAGCTTCCGGCCACGTTGGCTCGCTCGGGTCGCGACAGCGACGCTGGTCGGCACCTACTACGCGGAAGAGCGTCATCCGATCAGTCGCACCATCTTCAAGGTCTATGAGCCGGCTTGTCGCTTCGTGCTGCGCTTCCCGAAGAGCGTCATCGGCGTTGCCCTCCTGATGGTGGCGATCAGCATTCCGGTGTACTTCAAACTCGGAACCGAGTTCATGCCGCCCCTCAACGAGGGGACGATGCTGTACATGCCGACCACGTTGCCTGGCATTTCAGTCGCCCAAGCGGAAGACCTGTTGCGAGCCCAGGACAAGATCCTCAAATCCATCCCCGAGGTCGAGCGCGTCTTTGGAAAGGCTGGCCGGGCCGAAACCTCCACCGATCCGGCGCCGTTCTCGATGATGGAAACAACGATCGTCCTGAAGCAAGCGAGTGAGTGGCGCCCGAAAGATCGTTGGTATTCATCCTGGGCGCCTAGCTGGCTGAAGAGCGTCTTCCGACCGATCTGGAGCGATCACATCTCGTGGGACGAACTCGTCAACGAGATGGACAACAGACTGCGGATCCCGGGCGTGACGAACGCGTGGACGATGCCGATCAAGGCCCGCATCGACATGCTCTCCACCGGCGTTCGAACGCCGATCGGAATCAAGGTCTTCGGCTCCGATCTCGCCGAGATTCAGCGTATTGGTGAGCATCTCGAGACGATCATGCACAAGGTCCCCGGCACGCGAAGCGTCTACGCGGAACGGACGGTCGGAGGGTACTTCGTCGACTTCACACCGCGCCGTGACGAACTCGCAAGGTACGGCCTGACCATCGCGATGGTGCAGGACGTGATCATGAGCGCCGTTGGCGGCGAGAACATCACGACAACCATTGAGGGTCGCGAGCGCTACCCCGTTAATCTGCGCTACCCACGTGAACTGCGCGATGACGTCGCGCGCCTGCAGCGAGTGCTAGTGCCGGTCATGAATGGAGTCCAAGTTCCGCTCGGGCAGCTCGCGGACATCAAGCTCGTCAACGGTCCGGCGATGATCCGTAACGAAAACGGGTTTTTGTCTGGCTATGTCTACGTCGACATCGCAGGACGGGACATTGGCGGCTACGTCGAAGAAGCGAAAGAGCTCGTCCGCAACGAACTCAAGCTCAGCCCCGGCTATGTGCTGCAGTGGAGCGGCCAGTACGAAAACATGATTAGGGTGAAGGAACGGCTGAAACTGGTGGTGCCGATCACTCTGGCCCTGATCTTTGTCCTTCTTTATGCGAACACCAAGTCGGCGTTCAAAGCGTCGCTCGTGATGCTCGCCGTACCGTTCTCGGCGATTGGCGCGATCTGGCTGTTTTGGTTCCTCGGTTACAACGTCTCGATTGCTGCCTGGGTGGGCGTGATCGCCCTGCTTGGGCTCGATGCTGAGACCGGCGTCTTCATGTTGCTGTTCCTGGATCTGTCATACGACGAGTACAAGAAACGGGGCGCGCTAAACAGCAACCACGACCTGGACGAGGCGATCGTCCACGGCGCGGTGAAGCGCGCGCGGCCGAAGATGATGACCGTCGCGGCGGCATTCATGGGCCTGTTACCGATCATGTGGTCCACCTCCGCCGGAGCCGATGTGATGAAGCGCATCGCCGCTCCGATGATCGGTGGACTGGCAACATCGTTCCTGCTCGAACTCTTGGTCTACCCCGCGGTCTTCAAACTCTGGAAGTTGCGCACCGACCTGAAGCACCTCGGCGCGCGCCCCAGTCCGGACACGACTCCCTCAGCTCTCAGCGAGGGTTGAGGAGCGACTGATGAACATCGATCCACCCTTGCGCTACGTGCCGAACTCGTTAATTCCCTCGTACGAGCCCGGTTCACCGTCGTTGAACAAAGGAGGTCCCATCATGAGTAAGAGATCGCAGTGCTCGCTACTGGTTATCGCGCTTCTCACCGCTCCAATCTCGGTTCTCGCCAGCGGTGGCGAGCATCACCCGGCACCCGCTCCGGCTGGAGAGCATCACGCAGGTCAGGCCATTACGCTCAAAGGTGAAGTCCTCGACCTGGCCTGCTACATCGGCCATGGAGCGAAGGGACCTGCTCACGCTGGCTGCGCGCGCACGTGCGCGAAACAGGGACAGCCGACGGGGTTGCTCGCGGACGATGGAACGGTCTACGTAATTTTTGGGAGTCACGAAGATCCCGCAGTACTCGGACAGGTGAAAGAACTGGCTGGCAAGCGCGTCGAAGTTACCGGCGAGGTCTTCACCCAGTCGGGGCTGAAGGGTCTTCAGGTCGCCCAAATCAAGGCGCTCTGATTCGCGTGACGAAGGCTTGACTGCGGGGCGGGCTGGACTCGCCCCGCAGCAAGAATTGGAGATAACGATGCATGCGCGACGCTCGAGGGTCTTCATCGTTGTAGTGATTGGCTTCATCGGGGTAGCGACCGCTTGGTGGGCAGTCCCCCGCGCGCCCGGTGCGTACTGGTCATGGCGATCGTCGAACCCTGTGCGACGTGGGATCGACAAGGCCAAAGCGCTCGGCTGTTTTCAGTGTCACGGTCAGCTCGGGGCGATCGGCTTGCGGGATCCTGGAACAATAGACGGCGAGGTCCCGCCGTGGGGCGGCGGCACATGGATGATGTTCGTCAGGGACGAACAAGACATTCGCGATTTTATTCTTGACGGACGACTGCAACGAAAGAAAAAAACAGAGTCTAGCGATTCAGCGTCG
>JANNUT010000027.1:0-42904 GCA_031395565.1 Acidobacteriota bacterium
AGAAGCTCCGCGATCGCTTCGCCGGATTCCTCGAGGCCGGCCGGCTCGCCGTCCGGAAGGTCGACCTCCGGACGGACTACCCGCCGGTCGCCGGCGCGTCCCTGGTCCTCTCGATCCTGACGCTCCAATTCACGCCGATCGAGTACCGCGCGGCGATCCTCCGCCGGATCTTCGAGTCGCTCCGACCAGGCGGCGCGCTGATCCTGGTCGAGAAGGTCCTCGGGTCGGACGCGGCGCTCGACGCGCTCTTCGTCGACCGCTACCTCGCGCTGAAGGCGCGGAACGGCTACTCGAGGGAGGAGATCGACCGGAAGCGACTCTCCCTCGAGGGCGTCCTCGTCCCGGTCTCGGCCGATTGGAACGTCGAGCTCCTCGAGCGGGCCGGCTTCCGGTCGATCGACTCCTTCTTCCGACACCTCAACTTCGCCGGGTGGATCGCGGTGAAGCCGTGATCGCGGTCCGGAAGCTCGCCGTCGACCTCCTCGTCTCGCGGGAGGCGCTCGAGGACGCCGAGGGGATGCGCGCCTACTTCGAGGAGGAATTCCGTCGGATGCGGCTCCGGGCGCTCGGCTTCCTCGGGCTGGTCCGGTGCGCGCGGTGCGGTCGCCGTACCCGGTGCGTCTCGACGCTCTTCCGGGCCGGCGAAGCGGTCGAGCTCCTCGGGTCGACGTGCGCGCGGCTCCGATGGGCGGAGCTCGTCGGGTGAAGCTCCTCCTCGCCGAGGGCTACAATTACGATCTCGACGGCGCGACGGACGCACCGTGAGTATCTCCCGTCGGACGGGAAGGAGGACTCGATGATCGAGGGCGAGGTTACGTCTCGGCGCGCGCTCCGGGACGCCTATCGGGATGCCGTGACGGACGCGCTCGAGCCGGTGCTCGAGCCGGTACCAGGCGGCGAGTGGGACGGGGCGCCGGCCGTCCTCGAGCCGAAGCTCCGCGAGGCGATCGCCTCCGTCTTTGCCGGTCCGCCTCCGGGCGCTCCGGACGGCTTCGCCGAGGTCGAGACGCCGGGGACGATCCTCGTCCACGCGGAGTGCCCGCGGTGCGGGATCCCGGCGGAGATTACCGTCTACCTCGGGGCGGTCCTGACGGTCGACGCGGACGGCGCCGAGGTCTCCGTGAAGGCGAAGTCGAAGGCGCGCGGCCATACGTGCGGGCAGCTTCCGCTCGCGCTCGGCGAGAAGATCGAGGGCGAGCAGACGGAGATCGACTTCGACGGGATCGTCGGGCCGACGACGGAGGCGACGATCCTCGAGTACCTCGTCGGGGCGCCGGCCGACTTCGTCGTCTCGGACGTCGAGGATTACTGCGCGGCGGAGGAGACGATCGACCCGGCGACGGTCCGCGAGGATCTCCCCGAGCTCCGCGCGGCGGTCGAGGCGCTCGGCGGCTCCCTGGTCTGCGCGCGGTCGATCGACCACGAAGGACCGCACTACGCCGGCGGCGGCGCGTCCTGGTACTACGAGACCGTCCCGGTCCCGCAAGGGGTCGAGGGGAACGAAGACGCGCCGGTCGGACCGGCCGAGGAAGGAGCCTCCGATGGCGAAGAGGTCGACTGAGCGCGTCCTTCGAGACGAGATCGCCGCGGCGGAGAAGGAGGTCGAGCGGGCGTTCGCGTCCCTGACCCTCCGGAAGCGCGAGGTCGAGTCGGCGCTCGATGCGCGCAGGAAGGCGGACGAGCGGCTCTCGGAGTCGAACGCGAGCCTCGTCCGCGCGCGCCTCTCCCTCGAGGCGTACCTCCCGCTCCCGGTCGCGCTCGGTCCGGACGCCGAGGAGCTCCGGCTCGAGGCGCCGGCTCCCGTCGACCAGGCGGACGAGCCGGCCGCTCCCGTCGAGCTCGAGGCGCGACGGAAGAAGACGTCGCCGTGAGTGCGACCGGGCCGGAGGAGGTCGGAGCGACGCTCTCGCCTCCCGACGACGCGGAGGAGGCGACGCCTTCTCCGCCGGCTCGGACGGTCCTCCCCGAAGGCGTCCGTTCGCGGTGGGACGAGCTCGCCGCGAACGCCGTCCGGAAGCGGACGAAGGTCGAGGTACGGCTTCGGGAAGGGACCGTCCCGGAGGAGACCGCGGAGGGAGACCTCCGCGGGACCTTCCTCCTCTTCGCGACGGGCCGGACCGGGCTCGAGCTCGGGCTCGGCGAGACGAAGCTCTTCTCCGAGGCGATCGACCTCCTCGCCTCGTGGGTCGACGACCAGGCGGCGCTCGGTGCCGACTCCCTCCGGGAGGAGCTCAAGGCGCACGCGAAGCGGCTCTCCGTCCTCGACCCGGCGGACCGTCGCGCCTCGAAGCGGCTGTACGTCGACTTCCGGGATCGGATCCTCCCGCTCGCGTGGGATAACCTCGTCGCCGCGGTGACGAAGGAGCGGCTCGAGGACTTCGTCCGGAAGCTCGCGACGGACTTCGAGGCCGAGCTCGATCTTCGGGCGCTCGCGGCCGAGGCGCGCTCCCTGGTCGCGCCGATGTTCGAGGAGAAGGCGGAGGGGACCGATGCAGCCGATCCGGACTGACCAGGCGACCGGGACGTACGTCGCTCCCGACGGGCTCGAGGAGAAGGTCGGCGGGCTTCCCTTCTGGCGCGACCGCGTCGACGGGCTCCCGACGATCCTCTCCGTATGGTCCCTCTCGGCCGACGAGCGGGAGGCGATCGCGCTCGGCGGGAACGTCCTCCTCCGGATCGTCGGCGAGCCGATCCCTCCGGTCGCGATCGAGGTCCTCTCGCCGATCGACGTCCCGTACGCCGGTATGGATCCGGACCCGCGGTACGAGGGCTTCGGCGACGACTTCGTCGACCACCACGACGGCGGGCTCTTCCTCCCGGTCGTCGTCCTGGTCGGCCTCGGGACGATCGCCGTCCTCCTCACGCTTGGTTTCCTCCTCGGACGGGCGACGGTGTGAAGATCGGCCGGCGCGAGAGGGTCGCGGATCTCTCCTGGTACGGCTTCCCGCCACGGAGGAGACCGATCCGCCTCGGGGTCGTCCTCGCGCGCGTCGCGATCGGCGCCGGCGTCGCGCTCGGCCTCCTGGTCGCGTCCGGGGCGATCCGGTGAAGGACCTCCTCTTCTACGCGACGGGGATCTGATGCCGGAGATCCGCGGGACGCTCGCGATCGACGGCCGGACCTTCGGGCCGTGCGTATGGTGCGGCGACCTCTCGGACGCGCTCGGGGAGACTCCGGGCCGGCCGGACCTCGGGTCGCTCCCGATCCACGTCTTCTGCGCGGGCGCCGTGATCGTCGCGTACCGGCGAGCTCGGGAGGGGCGCCTCCTCGCGGTCGACCAGGTGCGCGCCTTCGAGGGGCGTCTCCGCGAGCTCTCCGACGGGCGGGCTCCGGCTCCCGCGCGGATCGGCGTCCGTCCGGGCTCGGAGCTCGAGCGCGAGATCGCGAGCCGGAACGCGGCCTTCGCCGGCGGGACGTTCGCGGTCCGAGACCCGCTCGAGGAGTAGCCTTCCTCGACCAGGCTACGAAGGAGGACGAGGATGGGCGACCCGGTTATCTCCGAAGGCACGCCGGCGATCACGAAGATCCCGCCGGGAGACGGCTGGACTCCGCTCGTCACGATCGAGCCGGACGACGGCCGTAGCGCGTTCGAGGGGCAGTTCGCCGTCACGCTCCCGAGCGCGATCTCGTCGCGGCCGACGCTTTGCGAGGTCCAGATCGTCCGCGTCCGACCAGGCGTCCCGGAGAATCCGACCGCGCAGGACGATCGCGCGTTCACGTTCGAGCTCGACGACGGCGGGAAGATCCGGATCCGGCGGCGGCAGAATTGGCTCTATACCGTCGAGGCGATGCGGACCTATTCGGACGAGCCGCTCCGCTTCGAGGCGCGGCATCCTGGTCCCGTCGCAATCTCCCTCGAGTGGATCGTGAAGGCGCTCCTCCTCCGGCCGGAGACCGCGAGGCGCTAGGTGGGACGGAAGGCGAAGCTCGACGACCTCATTCTTCTCCCGGACGGGAAGGGCGGCTCGAACCCGCGGAAGCGGTGGGAGGTGATCGTCGAGCGCGTCCGGACCGGGATCCCGCCGGAGAGCGCGGCGGAGGCGACCGGGATCGACGGGGCGACGTACTACCGCTGGATGGCGCTCGGCGTCGACGCGTTCGAGGACGGGAAGGTCCGAAGGGCGCGTCCGGGGTATCGCGAATTCCGCGAGGCTATTACGCGCGCGAGGGCGGAGGCCGAGGCGATCCACGTCGCGCACGTCGCCGGCGCCTCCGTGAAGGATTGGCGCGCGGCCGCGTTCCTCCTCGAGCGGTCGTACCCGCAACGGTGGCGGAAGCGCGATACGGTCTACCAGGCGGGGCCGGCCGAGGGGGATCCGGCGGTCCCTCCGACTCGAGTCGAGCATACTGTCGCCGAAGATGCTCCTTCCAAGCTCGCCGACCTCCTCGAGCTCGTTGCGCGAGCGGGCGCTCAGTCTCCGACCGGACCAGGCGGAGGCGGTACTTCGTAGCATCCGGATCCGAGGCGTCCCCGGCCGGTACTGCCCGCACGATCCGCTCCAATCGGGGAAAGAGAACGTCCGACAGGCCGCGTTCCTGATGTACGACGGCCGCGAGGCGTTCTACGGCGGCGCGGCCGGCGGCGGGAAGAGCGACGCGCTCCTGATGGGCGCGCTGCAGTACGTCGACGTTCCCGGCTACGCGGCGATCCTCTTCCGGAAGACGTACCAGGATCTATCACTCCCCGGCGGGCTCCTCGATCGCGCGGCGGAGTGGCTCGGGCCGACGGACGCGCATTGGTCCGGCGAGACGAAGACGTGGACCTTCCCGAGCGGCGCGACGCTCTCCTTCGGCTACCTCTCGACGGAGGCGGATAAGTACCGCTATAAGAGCGCGGAATTCCAATTCGTCGGCTTCGACGAGGCGACGCAGTTCACGTCGACGCAATACACCTACCTCTTCTCGCGGTGTCGCCGGCCGGCGCGAGCCTCGGATCCGCGCCTCTTCGCGGTCCCGCTCCGCGTCCGGGCCGCGTCGAACCCTGGGGATATCGGTCACGAGTGGGTCCGCGAGCGATTTGTCCCTCGGAACCTGACGGACCCGGTTACGGGCGTGGTCTCGATCGTCGAGCCTCGCGATCGCCGCGGCGAGGTCCGCGTCTTCGTCCCGGCGCGCCTAAAGGACAACCCGCACCTCGACCAGGCGTCCTATCGGGAGAACCTCCTCGAGCTCGATCACGTCGAGGGGAAGCGGCTCCTCGAGGGCGATTGGGACGTCGTCGCGGCCGGGAAGATGTTCGGCTCCGAACACGTTCACGTCCTCGAGCTCCGGCCTCCGGACGTCCCGAAGTGGATCCGCCGGTGGGACTTCGCCGCGACCGAAGCGGAGGACGGCGGGGATCCGGACTTCCTGGTCGGCGTCCTGATGGGGAAGCGGGCGAGCGGCGAGATCGTCGTCGGCGACGTCGTCCGGAAGCGCGTCGGGCCGGCCGGCGTAGAAGCGACGCTCCGGGCGACCGCGGAGCTCGACGGGCGGAATGTCCCGATCCGCTTCGAGCAGGAACCGGGTGCCTCGGGGAAGGCGTACGCGGCGCATATCGTGAAGAAGGTCCTCGTCGGCTTCGACTCGAAGGGGATCCGGTCGACGGGCGAGAAGGAGATCCGAGCGCGCGCGTTCGCCGCACAATGGGAGGTCGATAACGTCTACCTAGTCCGCGGGGCGTGGAACGCGGAGTACGTCCTCGAGCTCGTCGCCTTCCCGACGAAGGGCGTTCACGACGATCAAGTCGACGCCTCTTCCGGTGCGTTCGAGGACGCTGTAGGCTTCCGGCGGCGGCTACGCGCGGTCGGAGGAGGGACGGAGTGAAGGTCCGAACGGCGATCTCTCGGGTCGCGTACGACGCGAAGGCGTACGTGCTCCGCTTCGCGATGCGCTACGGATCCGCCTGGTCGGGGAGCGGCTACTCGAACGCGGGGAAGCGGGACCGGCTCGCGTGGAAGATCGGCGACGGGAGCGGGAATTCGATCGTCGTCGCGGCCGTCGGCTGGATCAAACGCAACTTCCCGGAGGCGCCTCCTCGGGTCCGCGAGAAGGACGAGGACGGCGAGCTCGGCTCCCTGGTCGACGTCGGCGCGCGCCGGCTCCAAGAGATCCTCCTCCGGCCGAACGATCAGTACGGCCGGAATATCCTCGAGATGGCGCTCGCCGGCGACTACTGGATCGACGGGAACGCGTACGAGCTCCTCGTCCGGGACGAGACCGACGGGCGCGTCCTCTCCCGCTGGTGGGCTCCGTCCTGGTCCCTCGAGCCGAAGCGCGGCGAGGAGAGCCGCGCCTTCGTCGACTTCTACGCCTACCGGCCGACGGCCGACTCGTACTTCGAGCTCCGGCCGGAGGACGTGATCCACCACCGGAACGGCTTCGATCCGGATAACCCGATGAAGGGGTGCTCGCCGCTCCGATCGGTCCTCCGCGAGATCTACACGGACGAGGAGGCCGCGATCTATACGGCGACGGTCCTCCGGAACCTCGGCGTACCAGGGGTAATCATCTTCCCGGACGAGGACGTCGAGCTCGAGGACGCCGACGCCGAGGCAATCAAGGCTCAGTTCACGAACGAATTCACGGCCGAAGGTCGCGGTCGGCCGATGGTCCTCTCCGCGAAGAGCCGCGTCGAGCGGATCTCCTTCTCGCCGCAGGAGCTCAACCTTCGCGACCTCCGGAGGATCCCGGAGGAGCGCGTTACGGGCGCGATCGGGATCGCGGCGATCGTCGCCGGGATGGGCGCCGGACTCGATCGAAGCACCTTCGCGAATTACGCGGAGGCGCGCGAGGCGTCGTACGAAGAGAACCTCGTCCCGACGCACCGGCTATGGAGCGACGACTACACGATCCAGCTTCTTCCCGCCTTCGTAGCCGACCCGCTCGACTTCGAGATCGACCGCGACTACTCCGAGGTCCGGGTCCTCCAAGAGGACGAGAACAAGCGGTGGGAGCGATTCGGGACCGCGTTCGCGAAGGGGTCGATAACGATGCGAGCCTTCAACCAGGGGGTCGGCCTCCCGGTCGACGAGAAGGAGCGCGACGCCTACTTCCTCCGCGACGCTCGGCTGACGGCGATCCTCGAATTCGACCCGGAGGCGATCGGGACCGCGCCTCCCGAGCCGGAGCCGCAGATGCCTGTTGTACCAGGCGTTCCGGGTGCTACTGTTCCCGTCGCGGGCGGTGCGCGGAACGGCAACGGGAAGACGCCGGCGACCGTCGGCGGATAGGAAGGGAGCTCCGAGGGTGGCAAACGACTACGACATCAAGGGCCGGAACGTGATGCTCGATGGCCTCGGGGTCGTCCTGACGCGAATCTCCCTCCACTCCGGCGATCCGGGCGCGGCGGACGCGGCGGATAACGAGCTCACCGGCGGATCGCCGGCGTACGCGCGGAAGGCGATCGCGTTCAACGCGGCCGCGGCCGGCTCGATGGACGACTCGACCGCTCCCGTCTTCGACGTCGCGGCCGGCTCGACCGTCTCGTGGATCGCGGGCTGGAACACCGCCGGGACTTCGCGCTACTTCAAGAAGGACGTCACGAACGAAGTCTTCGGCGCGCAGGGCACCTATACGCTGACGGACCTCGACCTCGACCTCAACGACGCGTAGATGGCGCGCTACCGCGTCAACGGGCTGACGACGGCGTCCGCGGCGACGGACGCGCACCTGGTCGCGCAAGTCTGGAATCCGTCGGCGACGAAGCGGATCTGGCTCGTCGAATTCTCGGTCAACGAGGTAACGGCTCCGGGCGCCGGCGCGGGTATCTGTCTCCGGCGGACGAGTACGATCGGAACGCCGGCGGCGACGGTCACGCCGGTCGCCGCGAACAGCGACGAGAATGACGCGGCGCCGGATTCCGGCTTTACGCTCGGCCTCGGCGCCTACTCCGCGCAGCCGACGCTCGTGACCGGCGAGGTCGGCATCGCGTGGACGTTCGCCGCGGTCGCGGGCTCCGGGATCGTCTACCCGATCTCGGGGAAGGGGATCTGTATCCCGCCTGGTACCGGGCTCGCGATCGTGAACCGCGCGGCGATCGCGGTCGTCGCTGCGGAGGTCGCCGTCGTCGTCGACGACTAGGGGGGTCTCGTGGCCTCCTCCCGCACGGCGGCGAACACCTACGCGATCCAGCAGCTAAACGCGCAGGGCACCGGCGAGATCGCGAATACCGCGAGGCGTATCGGCGGTCCGCAGCACGTCGACCTCGCGGTCGCTCCGGATCTCAACGGCTACGCCTCGCTGATCTTCGGGGCGTTCCCGGACGCTCCTCCCGCGCGACAGGCGGCGGAGACCGCGACAGGCGGCGGCGTCGCGACGGCGACGCAGACCTCCGCTCGCTCCGCGATCGTTACGGCGACCGGCGGCGGGGTCGCCGTCGCCGTCCAGACGAGCGCGCGACCAGGGCCGACGACCGCTACGGGCGGCGGGGTCGCCGTCGCGAGCTCCCGGAAGAACGGGTCGACCGTCGCGACGACCTCGGCCTCCGGTGTCGCGATGGCGTCCGGGACGAAGAGCGGGTCGACGACCGCTACCGGATCCGCGTCCGGATCCGCGACGGCGTCCGGGGCGAAACAGGGTCTCGCCTCGACCTCCGCGACCGGCGGTGGCGTCGCGTCGAGCTCGTCGACGGGCGCGCATAGCGCGATCATCGCGACGACCGCGAGCGGGTCCGCTACGGTCAACCAGGCGACCGCGCGCGCCTCCTCCGCGTCCGGGACCGCGAGCGGTACCGCGGTCGTCGTCCCGCTCGCCGGCCGCTCGAGCTCCGCGACCCTAACGGGCGCCGGCGTTGCGACGGCCGCGCAGACGACCGCGCGCTCGACGACCGCTTCGGGGTCGGCGTCCGGGGCGATCGTCGCGTCGACGTCGGGCGGACGGACGGGGAGCTCCTCCGGGACCGCGAGCGGGTCGATCGCGACGGCGCAGACGACCGCGCGCTCGACGACGGCGACCGGGAGCGGCTCGGGCTCGGCGACGCAGGGCGGTATCGCCGGCCGGGGGACCAGCACGAGCGGGACGGGCTCGGGGAGCGTCCTCTTCGGACAGACGACCGCGCGCTTCCCGGCGGGGACCGCTACGGGCGGCGGGGTCGTCACCTACTCCTACTTCATCTTCTCCGGCGGCGGAGAGGCGCACTCGGGCTCCGCGACCGCGACGGGCGGCGGTACCGCGACGATCGCCTGGTCGACGGCGCGCGCGACCTCCGGCGGCGCGACCGGCTCGGGCTCGGGAACGAGCTCGGGCGCCTCGGGGCGCTTCGCGCGTGCGAGCGCGTCGGGAAGCGGGATAAGCGGGACAAGCGGGACGTCCGGCCGCTTCGCGACGGTCGAGGTAACGGGCGGCGGGGCGATCGTCGGCGTCGGGACGCCTCCTCCGCCGGCGGTCGTTACGAGCTCGTCGAGCTCGAGGGTCGCCGTCGTCGCGGCCGTTACCGTAGGGTCGGCCGTCTCGTCGACGAGCGGGGATACCGCTACGATCACCGCGACGAGCGGACCGGGAAGCGTCGAGGTAGGAGCGACCGATGGCTAACTACGTCAAGGGGAGCCTCGTCCGGATCTCGGGTACGTTCGCCGTCGACGACGTCCCGACGAATCCGGCCGCGGTCACGATCCGCGTCCGGAAGGGCGCCGGCGAGGAGCTCGTCTATACGGGCGCGACGACTCCGCCGGTCGTGAATTCGGGCGTCGGCGCCTTCTACGTCGAGCTCGAGGCGGACGTCGAGGCGATCTGGTGGTACCGCGTCGAGGGGACGTCGCCGGCGAAGGGCGCGACGGAGGGGCACCTCACGGTTATCTCCGACTACTACTAGAACCGTGGCTCGGCCTACGGCGCAGATCGCCGCGCGGCGCCTCCGGCCGAAGCTGACGGCGAGGGTCGCCGAGCGGGTCGACGCCTATTTTCGCGACTTCGGGCGGCGCCTGGTCCCCGCGCTCGAGCCGGCGCTTCGTCCCCTGGTCGAGAGCTCGACGAAGGCGGAGGAGACCGTCGCAGTCGCTCTCCGGACCTTCGGGTGGGACGGGGAGGCGCGTCGCTTCCTCTCCTTCGTCGCTCCGGCGATCGAGGTCGTCGGCGAGAGCGCGGCCGCGGCGGTCGGCTCCGAGCTCGGCCTCGACGTCTCCTTCGACCTCTACGCGAGGCAGCCGGTCCTAACGGACGTCGCGACCCGGATCCGCTCGATCCCGGAGACCTCGCGCGACCTGGTCCGGAACCTGGTCGACGAGGGGATCGCGAAGGGCGACTCGATGGAGCAACTATCGCGCTCGATGCGCGGTCTCGTCGACTCGTGGAGCTCGACGGGCTCGAAGGGCTTCGCCGGCCTCGGTGCCGGGAGGAGCTCGAGGAGCTATCTGATCGCGCTGACGGAGACGGCGAACGCGTGGAACGTCTCCGCGACGGAGAGCTACGCGGCGCTCGGGGTCGACTTCGTCGAGGTATTCGACGGGCCGGATTGCGGGTGGAGCTCGCACGACGACCCGGACCTCGCGCACGGCTCGATCCGCGGCGTACGGGAGGCGCGGGCGACGCCGACGTCGCACCCTCGCTGTCAACGGGCCTTCGGAGCTCGAGTCGACGCCGACGGCGCCTCGCCGTCCCCGTTCGCGCGGGGAGGCGCGGTACCGGGCGCGACGCCTGGTATCGGGGCGGTCGACCCGCTCGACGCGGCGGCGCTTCACCTCTCGGGCGCCGGATCCGCGATCCCGTCCCGAGCGGTCGCCGAGGCTTCGCAGCGCGCGTGGGAGGCCGCGAGGATCGCCGAGCGGGATATCTCCCGGTCCCTCCTCCGGGTCGTCGACGGCCGGCTCGTCTCCTTCGACGACGCGATGCTCGGGATCGACGCATCCGCCGGCGGAGATCTCGCCGGCTTCGCCGCGCGGAGGAAGACGCTTACGTCGCTCTCGAGGAAGATCGCGACGGACCAGGAAGTCGCCGGCCTCGCGAACCCTCCGCGGCTCGCCTCGGCGGACGTCTTCGCGAAGGAGATCGGCGACACGGTCCGGTATACGGTCCGCTTCTCCGAGGACGAGTATTGGGCCGGCGTCCGGAGGGCGACGCAGGAGCTCGTCGACGGCGGGAACGTCCCGGTGAAGTGGAAGCCGACGTGGGACTCGCCGATCTACCGCGGGCTCAACACGAATTGGCGGGCGCCGAACGGGACGCTCTTCGAGGTTCAGTTCCACACGCCGACTAGCTTCGTAACGAAGGAGCTCAATCACTCGGCGTACGACGTCGCGCGGCTCCTGACGACGTCGGCCGAGCGGCGCGCGCTCCTCGAGGCGGAGATGGCCGCGCGGACCGCGGCCGTCCGCGTCCCTCCGGGCGAGTGGGTCTCGATCGAGGAGGCGCTCGCGCTCCGACCGACGATCTCCGTCGTCGACGACCCGCTCGCGGCGCTTCTCCGGGCCGAACCGGGCGCGACCGACGAGGTCCTCGCGCTTCGGGCGGAGCGGGACGCGATCCAAGCGGCGAGGTACCAGGCGTCGCTCACCGGGACGGACGCGGAGTGGGACGCGCTCTCGACGAGGCTCTTCGCCGCGGATAAGGCGCTCGTCGAAGCGGAGCAAGCGGCGATCTCGAAGCTCCTCGCGTCCCTCGAGACGGTCTCGGAGGCGGACGCGCCGAAGCTCCTCTCGCGCCTCCTGACGCTCGCCGGAGAGAACCGGGTCGAATACAACCGGCTCGCGTCGCTCGTGACGCAGGAGGCGAGCGACCTCCGCTTCCTCGTACGAGCGAAGCAGACCCTCCTCGACGACGCGATCGCGGTCGTGAAGCGTCGTCTCCCGCTCGAGAGCCGAATCCTCGCCGAGCGACCAGGCGGCGCGGCCGGCCGCGTCTTCGACGACGCGCTGATGTTTGTCCGCGAGCTCGAGGGGATCTTCCCGGAGCTCCGGACCGTCTGGAACGGGACGGTAAAGATCACGAACGCGTCGAGCTACGCGGGGCAATTCTCCTGGTCCGGCGAGCTCTCGATCACGCGCGACACGCTCGCCTACCTGGTCGGCGCCGGCGGGAAGACGCCGGCGGACTACTACGGCGTCCTCCTCCACGAGATGTTTCACTCCCTCTCCGCGGGCTCGAAGGCGGGCGTCTACGCGTACGCGAAGGGCTGGGAGGAGGGCGTCGCGGAGATGGCGACGGAGACCTTCCTCGGACCGCTTCTTGCGCGGCTCGGGATAGCCGAGGGGACGAAGTCGTGGCGCGCGTACCAGGAATTCTGTGCGGTCCTCGAGGACCTCCGCTCGGGGATCCGGATGGAGCCGGAGACCTTCTACCGGCGGCTCCTCGCGACGCCTCTCTCGGAGCGGAAGGCGCTCGTCCGGCGGATGATCGACCAGGCGACGGACGCGGCCTTCGACGTCGAGGGCCGCTGGCAGCGGCTCCGGAAGCTCTAGGGCCGGACGGAGAGGTCCTCGAGGAGACCTTCGTCGAACGCGTCGAGGAGGCGCGCGGCTCCCTCGGCCGTCTGTCGGACCTCGAGGTCGCCGGGATGGTCGGCGTTATAGACGGACGTCTTCGCGAGGACCTCCCGGAGCTCGGCCGGCCACCGGGCGGCGACCAGGGCGGCGAGGAGCTCGGCGCGCGTCACTTCGGCGCCTGGTCGCGGTCGACCTTCGCGAGGATCTCCGTCGCTCGAGCTCGCGAGATCTCGTCGGGCGGAGGATCTCCGCCGAGGCCGGTGAGCCGGCCGTAGAGGTCCGGGACGGCGATCCACCGGCCTCCGGAATACATCGCGACCTCCGACGTCATCGGCGTCCGCGCGATCCGCGCGACGGTCCCCTGGTACGCGAAGAAGGTCGTCTCCATGACGGCTCCGATAGTAGGAGGCCGGCCGACTCTGCGTCGACCGGCCGAGGGCGGGGGAGGAGGGCTAGGTCGAGAGGCGGTAGTACGTCGGCCACGACTCGAAGCGGTCGTGGATCCGGAGGGCGCGGTACGGGAAGCGGGAGTCGGAGGTCGCCGCGAGCGTCCCGCCGAACATCGGGCCGGCGGCGTTCGCCGGGTGGAGCTCGTAGTCCGGGATGATGCACGGTCCGCCGAGACCGTCCCGGCCGATCCTCGCGGCCGGCGCGTCGTCGGTCGGCTCGGAGGGACCGGGAAGGTCGACGAGGACGATCGACTTCTTCCCGAAGAAGACGTTCGCGTCGGAGTCGTACCCGTCGCGGAAGATCGAGACGAGGAGGCCCATCGTGTTAGCTCCTTCCGAAGGGGAGGTCGCCGATCGCGGCGTCGGCGTGGTCGTACGCGCCGAGGGGCGCGTGGTGGGCGACGTCGACGCCGTACCGATTCCGGATCCAGGCGTCCCGCCGAGCGTCGGCGTCCGGCGAGAGGATCCGGTCGACGAAGAGGTACCCGCCTCCGAGGGAGACGAGGTCCGTCCCGAGGATCGGTCCGTCGTCGTGGGCGGGGACGTACCCGCCGGAGCCGGCCGTCCCGGTCGTCCTGGTCCCGAGGACCCGATTGTCGGCGTCGATGTACGCGTCGATCGAGTAGGCGAGGTCGATCGAGCCGTCGAACCCGCGGCCGGAGAAGGAGTCGACGATCGCTCGGACCTTATCGGTCGGCGGACCGTCGACGTAGCGGACGCGGATCGAGCTCCCGCCGGAGTAGTACGACGTCCGGACGGAGAAGCGGCCGTCCGGGAAGGCGTCCCGGAGCGCGGCGCGGACCAGGCGCGCCGTATCGGTCGAGGAGAGGTAGCGCGCTCGAGGCGCGGGAGCGGAGGCGATCATCGGAGCGTCCATCCCTTCGGAGGCGTCCCGTCGGCCGGGAGCGGCCGCGAGAGGCGAGGCTTCGGGTAGTGGTAGCCGGTCGGCGCGCCGGCGAGGACCCGGTCGATCCGGGCGAGGTCCGCGCGCGAGATCCGGGGACCAGGGCGCGGGAGACCGTCCGCCGGCGGCGGGACGAGGGAGACGAGGATCACTTTCGACCTCCGAAGTGAGCGGGCCGGACCTCCGCTTCCGAGGGCGGGGGAGGGGCCGGTCTCAATTATCTCGTGCGCGCACGGCGCCGTCCAATCGGCCGAACGTACTACCGGCCGAGCTCCTTCGTCGCGACCAGGCGACCGCCGGCGCGCGCGAGCTCGTCGACCTGACGTCGGCGCCACTCGGGGACGAAGGGCTCCGCCGGCGCGTCGACCAGGCGGTCGCGGACCTCCTCGAGCGTCGCCGGCTTCCCGGTCTCGCGCTCGAGCTCTTCCGCCTTCTTCACTCGATCGAGGAGACTCATATCGTCCTTCCTTCCTTCCGCCGGTCCGAGGCCGGCGAGATAATCCTACGGTGCCCGTCCACCCGGCCTATTGCGCGCACGTCGCCGCGGTGTATCCTCCCGACTGACGGAGCGGTCCGGTCGACGAGAGGGAACGTATGCGCTGGACGTCCGAAGAGGTACCCGAGGGCGAGCTCCCGCCGGAGGCTCTCGGCGAGGTCGGCGCGAAGAGCTCGCCGGCGCTCGGCTTCTCGATCGACTCCGCGAAGGAAGGCGACGTCGAGATCGCGTACGCGCGGACCGGCGTCGTCGATAAGGATCGCCACGTCACCGAACCGGGCGCCTTCCCGCGGAAGGCGGTCCCGCTCTCCGCCTACGGGCATACCTCCTGGCCGGAGCGCGGCGCGCGCCTCCCAGTCGGCCGGGTCGACCTGGTCGAGGAGGGCGACCTCGCGAAGGCGGGCGGACGCTTCTTCCTCGAGACCGCGTCGGGTCGCGAGACGCACGCCGTCGTGAAGGCGCTCGGCGAGCTCCAAGAGTGGAGCTACGGATACAAGATCCTCGGCGCGACGAAGTCGAAGGACGCCTCCGGGCCGATCCTCCGGCTCAAGTCGCTCGACGTTCGCGAGGTCTCGCCGACCCTGGTCGGCGCCGGCGTCGGGACGGGTACTCTCGGGATCAAGTCGGGCGACGACGAGGGACCGCTTGCTGGTCTCCCGTTCGCCGATCACGTCGAGCGCGTGCTGCTCGACGTCGGCGAGCTCGTCGGCCGGTCGAAGTCTCTCCGCGAGCTCCGGGTGAAGGCAGGGCGCGAGCTCTCCGCCGCGAACCGGGAGAAGCTCGTCGCGCTCCGCGACTCGATCGCCGCTCTCGACGAGATGCGCGGCGAGGTCGAGGAGCTCCTCGCGCGGACGGATCCGGAGGCCGCGAAGTCGGCTCCCGAGGTCCTCCGGCTTATGGTCGAACACGAGCGGACGAAGGCGCGCCTCCTCGGTGTCGCCGTCTCCGTAGGAGGCTGATACACGATGCGCTCGAATAGCTGGATGCTCCGATACCAGGGGAACCGGGCCTCGATCCCGGTCCTCGCCGACCCGCGCGTCTTCGGGCGCCTGGTCCTCCTCGTCGCCGTCGCCGTCCTGGTCGGAGTCGCGGTCGCCGCGCTCGCCTCGAGCGGCTTCGATCCCTCGCACCTGATCTTCGCCGCCGGTCCGACCGCGCTCGTCACGAAGCGCGAAGAGCTCGCCGCGAAGCGGAAGTCGATGGCCGAGATCTTCTCGGAGGCCGGCTCCGAGCTCGACCTGACGAAGGTCAAGTCGCTCGAGGGCGATTCGCACGCTCGCGTCGAGCAGCTTCGCGCGAAGAACGCGGAGATCGACGACCTCGCGACCGAAGTCGCCGAGCTCGCGGAGCTCGAGGGGATCTCGAAGAAGGATTGGAGCTCGGGCCGGAAGGCGCCGGTGCTTCCGGGCGCGGGCGACCGCGATCCCGAGGGCGAGGACCAGGGCTTCAAGTCGCTCGGGCAGATCTTCGTCGACTCGGAAGCCTTCAAGGGTTACGACCGCGTCCAGAAGAAGGGGCCGACCGTCGAGGTCGACCTCGAGAAGGCGTTCGGCGAATTCGTCTCCGCGCATGGTGTCGCGGCCGCGCTCGACTACGGCTTCGCCGTCAAGAGCGTGAACGGCGGCTACCAGGTGAAGGCACCCGGCGATCCGATGGATACCCTGACGGGCTTCGCGCCACAGGCGATCCGCCTCCCGACGCTTATCACTCCGGGCGAGCAGGGGCCGACCGTCGCGGCGCTCTTCCCGCAGGGGAATACGACCTCGAATGCGATCCCGTATATGGAAGAGACGACCACCGACAACAACGCGGCCGAGGTCGCGCAGGGCGCCGAGAAGCCGGCGTCCGAGATCAAGTTTGAGGAGAAGTCCTCGGCCGTGAAGAAGATCGCGACCGTCCTTCCTGTGACGGACGAGCTCTTCGCGGACGCGCCGGCGATGCGCTCCTACGTCGAGAACCGCCTCCGGACCTTCGTCAAGCAGCGCGAGGACGGGCAGCTTCTCAACGGGAACGGCGCCGGAGCGAACCTCCGCGGGATCCTCGCGACGGCCGGGATCCAGACGCAGGCGAAGGGCGCCGACCCGGTCCCGGACGCCGTCTATAAGGCGATGACGAAGATCGGCGTGAACGCCTTCCTCGACGCCTCGGGCGTCGTGATGCACCCGAACGATTGGCAGGACATTCGGCTCCTCCGGACGCTCGACGGGATCTACATTTGGGGGAACCCGAGCGAAGCCGGTCCCGAGCGGATTTGGGGTCTCCCGGTCGTGAAGACGACCAGGATCGCCGAGAATACCGCTCTCGTCGGCGCCTTCCGCGACGGCGCGCAGATCTTCCGTCGCTCCGAGCTCGCCTTCGCGGTCTCGGACTCGCACGACGACTTCTTCTACAAGAACCTCCTCGCGCTTCGCGTCGAGGAGCGGCTCGCGCTCGTCGTCTTCCGACCGGCGGGCTTCTGCACCGTCACCGGCATCTAGCCGAGGGCGGGCTCCGAACCCGATAGAACGGAGGCCGGCCGGGGCGACCTGGTCGGCCTCCTCCTCTTCCCGAAGGGAGACGCGCGAATGTCTGTTATCACCGGAGGCAACATCATCGGCGGCGGACCGTCGCCGACCTTCTCGGCGCCGGGAGCTCCCGTCGACGGGACGGACGAGGTCCAGCGGATCACGATTGGCGGAACGCCGGAAGCCGGCTCGAAGTTTCGCCTGACGTACGACGGCCTGACGACCGAACCGATCGCCTGGTCCGCGACGGACGCGACCCTCGTCGCGAACGTCCAGGCGGCGCTCGACGCGCTCCACTCGCTCGGCGCGTCCGAGGTAACGGTCGCCGAGGTCTCGTTGACCGCCGGCGTCGGGACCATATCCGTGACGTTCGACGGGCCGAACCTCTCGAAGCTCGCGGTCTCGCAGATGACGGGCTCCGACTTCCTGCAGACCGACGGGACCGCCTCGACCGGGACGGCCGTCGGGACGACGACGACTCCGGGGGTCTCCGCGACCTTCCGCGACGTCGCGAAGGGCGCGAAGTACCTCGATACCACGTCCGGGATCGAGTACGTCAACACCGGCTCGGCCGGCGCTCCGACCTGGTCGGCCGTCGAGACGGGCGCGGTCGCTCCGGAGGTCGCGGCGCTCGCCGCGGCGATCCCGACGGCGGCGGTCGCGAATATTGCCGGGACGAACACGACCGCTCCGACGGCGCATACCGCGCTGGCGGCGATCGCGGGCGTCTATGCGGACCTCGCGGCCGCGCGGACGAGCGTGAACACGCTCGCCGGCGAGGTCGAGGTCGCGCTCGACCTGGTCGACTCCAACGAGTCGACGCTCCGGACGGAGGTCGAGGCTCGCCTCGACGGGATCGAGACGAAGCTCAACGCGCTCCTCGCCGAGCTCCGCACGGCCGGGATCGTCACTCCGTAGAAGGGGGCCGGCCGAGGGGCGCGAAGGACCGCTCGACCTCTCGGCCGGCTTCACCCGATGGACGACTTCGACGACGATCTCGGAAGCTGCCCGACGTGCGGCGCGAAGGGGTACTCGTGCTCCGATCGCTCGGTGCTACGATCGGGCGGACTCCGGATCGTTCGACTCTCCGATAAGGAGGAGATACCGATGCACAAGCTCGCGAGTGAGACCTACGTGAACCGGGACTCGACGAAGGTCGTCCCGAAGGGGAGCGTCGACGCGGCGTACCTTCTCGGGATGGCGGACGACGAGATCTCCGACGAGACGGCTGTCCGGCTTGGGCTCGTCGGCGGATCCGCCGACGACGCGCCGGCGGGCTACGCGAAGTCGACGGTCCCGCAGCTAAAGGCGCTCCTCGAGGAGCGCGGCGTCGACGTCCCGAAGGACGCGAAGAAGCCGGACCTCGTCGCGGCCGCGGAGGAATACGACCGCGTCGCCGCGGAGGACGAGGCCGCGAAGCTCGCCTCGAGCTCCGGGACGGCTGACCAGGGCGAGGCCGAAGCGGTCGACGGGACGAAGCAAGCCGACTCGATCGCCGAGGCGTAGGGGTCCGTGTCGGTCCTTCTCGTCGCCGACGCGCAGCGGGTACCGGAGCTCGCCGGCCTCGACGCCGACGCGCTCCAACTCGCGATAGACGACGTCGAAGCGGAGATCGTCGACCGCTTCGGCGCCTACGGCGCCGGGGCGATCACGGAGACGATCCAGCCGACCTCCTCGAGCTCGACGATCGTCCTCCGGCGGAAGCCGGCGTCGATTACGTCCGTGAAGGAGTGGACGTCGATCGTCGCGCTCCCGGACCGGACCCTGGTCGAAGCGGACTACCAGGCGCGCGGCTTCCTCCTCGAGCGGCTCCGCTCGGGCGATAACCCGGCGTCGGGCTGGTCGCTCTACGGGATCGAGGTCGTCTACGTCCCGGTCGACGATACGGCGCGCCGGAAGATGGCGACGATCGACGTCCTCAAGCTCGAATTCGGCTTCTCCGGCTCCGGGACGCTCCGGATCGGGGACTACTCGAGGAGCGTCGCCTCGGCCGCGGGGAACGCCGACCAGGTGACGCGAGACCGGACCCGGATCCTCTCCCGCCTCCGGCCGAAGCGGATGGTCCTCCGGTGAGCGGCCACGAGATCCGGAAGTGCGCGGAGCACGATCGGCTGATCTCGCAATGCCGGTGTCCCGGCGAGAAGACGCTCGTCCGCGTCGCCTGTCCGTACCCGAAGGAACACGCTCGCCTCGAGGCGAAGCGCGGATGATCCCCTTCCGGCACTCCCTGGTCGTCGTCCGGCAGGATCACTCGGGCACGCTCGACGCGGAGGGCGCGGACCTCGGGATCCCGACGGGCGCCGAGCGGGTCTCCGCTCCCTTCGTCGGACTGATTCAGCCGAAGAGCTCGCGCGAGCGGGCGATCCCGACGGGCGAGGGCGCGAGTGTCGGCGCCTTCCGGATCTATACGCCGGTCCGCGACCTCGGGCCGAATGACGTCCTCCGGAAGAGCGGGGATCCGGAGCCGGACCTAAACGGCGACTACCGCGTCCTCTTCGTCGGGAACGCGGCCGGGATGGGGCATCATTACGAGATCGACGCCGACCGCCTGGTCCCGACGTCGACGACCGCACCGTAGGAGGGCTCGAGAGATGGCGAACGTCGAAGCGGAGGTCGTCTATACCCGCGACCTCTCCTCGGGCCGGATCCACGCGCGCTACCGCGTCGAGGGGAGCACGAAGCTCGCGACGCGGGAGGGATGCAACCTCGACGAGGCCGGCGCGTACGAGATCGTCGACGGCGTCTTCGTCGCGACGTCGAACCCGGTCCTCCTCTGCGCGAGTGACTTCCCGGACGGGCCGGCGAGCATCGCGGTCGACCCGGACGCCGACGACGGGACGGTCGAGGACGACGACGGGGAGGCGTAGGGGTGCCGATCTCCGGCCGGACCGTCTCCTCGGGCGGGACGACGTTCTTCCTTCGGCCGAATAAGCTCGGGCTCGCGAAGCTCCGGAACGCGATCGCGGTCGGGGTCGCACAGGTGATGCTCGACGCCGAGACGGAAGCGAAGAGGGAGGCGCCGGTCCGCGGCGGCTACCGCTCCTTCGTCCCTGGTACGAAGCCGATCGGCGGGACGCTCCGTCGCTCGATCCACTCGGCGACCTTCCTCGACGGGAAGCTCGTCTCGCAGCACGTCGAGGCGGTACCAGGCTCGACGCGTCCTCCCGGACCGCTCCCGGAGATGGCGGCGCTCCCTGGTCGGATCGTCGGCTACGTCGGAACGAATTCGGGGTACGGCGCCTTCGTCGAGCTCGGGACCGTGAGGATGACACCGCGACCCTTCCTCGGACCCGGCCTCGAGGTCGCGTCGAAGCGGGCGGTCGCGACGATCGCGCGCGCCGTGCAACGGGCGGGCGGCTGATGCCTGGCGCCGGTGCGACGCCGATCGGTCGGATGGTCTCGATCGTCGGGAAGGTGATCGTCGACCTCCGGGAGGACGCGGCCGTCGCCGCGATCGCTGGGAACCGCGTCTACGGCCGGACGCCTCCCGAGGGCGACCCGGCGTACGAGGCGCCGTACGTCCTGGTCCGTCGCCTCGGGCCGATCCGTCGCTTCCCTCGAGCGGCCTACTACACCGGGCGGCTGCTGATCGACTGCGTCGGCCGAGCCGACGTCCCGACAGGCGTAGCGGAGGCGACGACCCTCTACGGCGCGGTCTCCGACGCGCTCCACGCGAAGGGGTATCGACAGTCGGCCGGAGGCGTGGCACTCTTCTCGTCGTACGAGGAGCTCGGGGGACAGGCGATCGAGGATCCTGACACCCGCGAGCCGGTCGAGCGGTCCATCTATATCTACTCCGCGCCAACGGCCGAAGCCGTGTAGGGCCGGCTCTCCTACGGGGGGGCCGAGCCGAGAAGGAGACGCTCGACCATGATTCCCGCGACCACGTCCGCCGAGACGTTCATCGGCGCCGGCGACCTCTATATCGACGGGGCGCTTATCGGCGCCACGATGGAAGACAACGTCTTCCGCGTCGTCCAGGAGAAGGGCGCGCCGAAGATCAACGGCACTCCTGGTCCGGTGAAGGGCTTCGACTGGATCACCTCCGAGACGGCCGAGCTCCAGGCGACGCTCGTGAACGGGCTCTCGCCGTCGATCCTCTCCCTCGCGGTCCCTGGTAGCGTCTCGGTCGCCGGGAACGCGACCGCGGCCGCGACGACGACCGCGACGACCCTCGCCGAGGCGGTCGCGATCGGCGACGTTACCTTCGACCTGACCTCGGCGACGGGGATCATCGTCGGCGACGTCGTTCAGATCGGCGTCTCGGGCGCGCACGAATTCCGGCTCGTCACGGTCGTCGCGGCCGATACGATCACCGTCGACTACCCGATGGCGCTCGCGCACGCGAACACCGACCCGGTCGTCGAGGTCACGAAGACGACCCTCTCGGCGGACGCCGAGATCGGCGCGGTCAACCTCAAGGTCGCGAGCGTCGCCGGCCTGGTCGTCGGCGACTACTTCCGCTTCGGCTCCTCGGCGGAGGCGGAGGTCCGTCAACTGACCTTCGTCGGGACGACGGGCGCCGGCGGGACCGGCGTCTCCTTCGACTTCCCGACGAGCTACCGTCACCGCTCCGGGGACGCGGCCTTCGAGCTCACGGACTCCGGCGGCTCGACGATCTCCTCGAACGCGGGGACGACTCGCCGGATCCCCGACTCGGCCTACCACGAGATCGAGCTCCGCGTACCGGGCAAGACGGGCCGCGAGGTCCGCTACCGCCTCCACAACGCGATCGTCGTCGACAACTTCGAGGTCACGGCCTCGGACGATCCGACGAAGCCTCAGGCGCCTCGCCTGACGCTACAGGCGCGTTGGGACGAGACGGACGGCGCAACCGGCTCGCCGTGGGAGATCGAGAAGATCGTCACGGCCTAACCGATGATCGAGCAGCGGTCCGACGAGGACGTCCTCCGGGGCGTCCTCGTCGCTTCGATCGGTCGGACGAAGAAGGAGCTCCCGGTCCTCGCGATCGCGGACTCGAGGAAGTGGAAGGTGGAGCTCGGGCGCGTCCTCGGCGGCGAGATCGCCGGGATGAAGCTCGACGGGATCGAGGACGGATCCGCGATCGCTCTCGCGGTCGGCGACCGGACTCTCGACCTGGTCCTCTCGTACGACGTCGACGCGGCGCTCGGCGGGCGGGAGTGGGTCGAGGCGAACGCGACGGACGAGGAGGTCTACCACCTTCTCCGGAGGCTGATCGAAGTCACCTTCCCTTTCGTCCGCGACCTCCGGAGTCTCGTCGCGGAGCTCCGGGCGCTCGGCCTCGCGGACCTGGTCGCCAGCGCGCGATCACTCGCGCCGAGCTCTACGAATGGTCCCTCGCCGAATGGGGACTCGGTCCCGCTCGTCTCGAGCGGGAGCTAACAGACGAGCAATTCGAGCTCCTTATCCGGAAGGGGCACGATCGGGAACGTCGCCGGGAGAAGGAGAGGCTCGCCGAGATGTACGTCGCGACGCACGACGCGGTCGGCCGCGTCGTCTCGGGCGCCTTCGGGAAGTCCTCCGGGCGCGCTCCCTGGTACCTCGAGCCGGAAGGCGTCGTCGTCGGGCTGACCGGCGAGGCGCTCGAGGCGGAGGTCGACGCGTGGGCGCTCCGCTTCCCTGACCGCGTCCGGACGACGAAGGCGAATTAGGCGATGGCATTTACCGTAGCGGACGGCCTCGTCCGCCTGGTCGTCGACGAGAAGGAGCTCTCGCGCTCCGTCTCGGGCGCCTCGGGGACGGCCGGCGCGACCGCGGCGGGGACGGCCGGGAGGACGCTCGGGCAGCGCTTCTCCGGCGCCTTCCAGAAGGTCGCCTACGCGGGCGCGGCGACGGCCGGCGCGGTCCTCGCGACCTCGATCGGGAAGGCGAGCGGCTTCGACGAGCAGCTTCGGATCATCAACACGGTCGCGAAGGTCTCGGACCAGGCGCTCTCCGATATCGGGAAGTCGATCCTCGAGGTCTCGAAGGAGACCGGGAAGGCGACCGACGACCTGACGGCCGGCTTCTACGATCTCGTCTCGGCGGGCGTCCCGGCGGAGAAGGCGATCGCGGTCCTCCGGACCTCGGCGATCCTCGCGACGGGCGCGCTCGGGACTACGGCCGAAGCGGTCGACCTTATGACGTCCGCGCTGAACGCGTACGAGCTCGGCGCGGATAAGGCAACGTACGTCTCGGACGTCTTCGCGCAAGCCGTCGCCGACGGGAAGGTGACGGTCGCCGAGCTCGGCGGGTCGATCTCGCAGATCGCGCCTCTCGCCGCTTCCGCCGGGATCTCCCTCGAGGAGGTCGCCGCGGCCGCGGCCGTGATGACCGCGAAGGGCGCTCCGGTCGCCGAGGCTTTCACCTCGATGCGACAGGCGATCTCCGCGCTCCTGACGCCGAACGAGACGCTCAACGAGATCCAGACGAAGACGGGGCAGACGTGGGCCGAGCTCGCGGCGGAAAAGGGTCTCTCCGTTGCGCTCGAGGAGCTCCGCGAGCAGACGAACGGTAACGACGAGGCCTTCGCGAAGGCACTCGGCTCGACGCAGGCGTATCAGTTCGCGCTCGCCTCGACCGGAGAGAACGCGGCCGACTTCGCCGGCGAGCTCGAGAAGATCACGACCGAAGCCGGTAACGGCGGCGTCGCGCTCTCGCAGTACGAAGAGGTAATGAAGTCGGCGAGCGCGCAGGGCCGGCGGCTAACGGCCGAGCTCGGCGCGGCGGCTATCACCATCGGCGGTCCCTTCGTCTCGTCCCTCGGGGCGGTCCTGGTCGCCGTCGGACCGATGGGACAGGGGCTCGCGGGCGCGGCGGCGGGCGCCGGCCTTCTAAAGGGCGCTCTCGGAGGCGTCGGAGGGCTTCTCAAGCGTCTCGTCGGGCCGGCTACGGCCGGCGCCTCGGCGATCCTCTCCCTCGGCGAGGCGCTCGGCGCCGGGATCGGTCGTCTACCAGGCGTCCCGGCGATAAAGGCGGGAGCGACGAAGCTCGGCTCCTTCCTCGGGTCGACGGCCGGGAAGGTGATGGCCGCGGGCCTCGCGGTGATCCTGGTCGCCGAGGTGATCGCGACCTACAACCGAATCAAGGGCGAGCTCGCGGAGCAGACGAAGGAGATCGCCGGGAACGTCTCGACGCAGCTTACGAGCGGGACGACGGCGCAACTCGAACAGTCGCAGGCGGCGCTAAAGACGGCAATGGAGCGGCTCGCGCACGAGGCGCGCGGCGGGAACGTCCTCGCGCTCGACCCGCTGAAAGAGATCGTCGCGCAGTACAACGCCGTGACGACGGAGCTAAACGGGCGATTCGACGCCTCCGCGCGCGAGGCGGCGTACGCGGCCGCTCACGGCCTCGAGGCGGGGAAGCCGGTTATCGCTCGAGCCGCGGCCGACCTCGCCGCGGAGATCCCGTCCGGGCTACAGAAGGGCTCGGCGATGGTCGCCGCGGCCGCTCGGGAATTCCTCGCGCGACCGATCGGCGAGCAGCTAGTCGCCTTCGGTCCCGAGGGGCTCCGCGCCGGCGCGAGCGTCGCGCTCGAGCTCGCGGCCGGCCTCCGCTCGAATCGGAGCGGCGTCGACCAGGCGATGGCGCAGCTTCGCGAGGACATGAAGAATGCAATGTCCCCGTCGAAGATCATCGGGCGCGATATCGGCCTCCTCGTCGGGAAGACGATCGCGAAGGGTCTCCGAAGCTCCGACCCGATCGTAAAGAAGCAAGCCGAGGGGACCAGGGCGCTGATCGAGGCCGAGCTCATCGAGACCGTGAAGGCGGGCGGGAAGGCGGGCGAGAAGATCCAGGCGGAGCTCGAGGCGAAGCTGAAGTCGAAGGATCCGGACGTCCGCGCACAGGCGCAACGGACGAAGAGTCTGATCGACGCGGCGCTCCGGGCCTCGCCGGGGAAGAATCCCGGCGACGTTATCGGGGACCAGCTTGCCTCGGACCTCGCCTCCTCGAATACGACCCTCGGGCGGACCGCGTACGCGCTCGGGCGGACGATCGCGAAGAACCTCCTCCGGGGCGTGACCGGGACCGGCGTCTCCGTCTCGCCGATCTATACCGGGCCGACGACGATCGGCGGGAAGCCGATCCCCGTCTTCGAGAAGGGCGCGTGGCGGACGGAGGAGGGGCTCGCCTACCTCCACCGCGACGAGATGGTCGTCCCTCGGCGCGAGTCGGAGGCGATCCGCTCGGGGACCGGGGCGATCGGGAACCTCGGCCTCGCCGGATCCGCGGCGCCGAACGTCACGCTCGTAATGCCTGACGCGCGGAATCGCGACCCGTTCGACGTCCTCGAGCGCGCGCGCCGGCTCGCGGGCTTCGGCGCCTTCACTCCTCGCGCGCTCGCGGCGCCGTCGCGATGACCGTCCTCGACCTGGTCCCGGTAACGGCGCTCTCCTTCGACTCGACGGACCTGATGCGGACCGACGGGCTCTTCCTTACGATCAAGCGCGGCCTCGGCGAGATCCCGTCCGTCCGCGGCTCCGACCAGGTTGTCCCCGGTCGTGCCGGCCGGATCGCGCGCGCTCGCGTCGCGGATACCCTCCGGATCGAGCTCGAGGGGATCGTCGGCGGGATCGCGGCCGCGGCGCCGTTCACGGAGCCGGTCTCGTACTACGCGCTCGTCCTCGAGATGAAGGCGCTCTTCGACCCGACGAAGGCGCCGGCCGTCCTCTCGTGCGTCCTCCCGGACGGGTCGACCGCGACGATAAACGTCCGGACGCTTCCTCCGCTCCTGTGGGACGAGGAGATCGCCGGCCACTTCGCGCGGCTAAACGTCGAGCTCGAGAGCGTCGATCCGGGGTGGGTCGTCTCGCGGCTCTCGGAGGCGATGATCGCGACCGGCGGCGGGATCGCGACGGCGGCGACGAAGAAGCAGGGCCGCGCTTCGGTCACGGCGACCGGCGGCGGAGTCGCCTCGTATACCGCGACGACCAACCGGGCGGAGACGTCTTCGGCGACCGGCGGCGGTGTCGTCTCGTACACGTATTCGATCTAGGCGATGGCGTACCGCGACCTCGCGCTGACCGGGACCGTCTCGCGCGACGCCGGCCGACACGTCGGACCAGGCAACGACTTTTGGGTCTCGCCGACCCTCTCGAACGACGGGAATAGCTCGACCTACGCCTATATCTCTTCGAGCCTGAACGCGTTCCAGGACTACCTCAAGATCGACCTCGGCGCGACGTACCGCGTCACGCTGATGAAGATCCTGGTCTCGAATACGCCGACTCTCCCGAACCTCTTCCAATGGTCGACCGACGGGACCTCTTGGACGACCCTCTCGTACGTCGAGACGGGCGGGCGGCAGACGTCGCCGAACGGCGCGACGCTAACCTTCGCCGCGCCGGTCGACGCGCGCTACTTCGCGATCCGGGCGCAGGCGAGCGGCTTCCACTCCTCCTGCTACCTCCCGACGGTCCAACTATGGGGCGACGACCTCCCGCCTCCCGACGTCGCGGCCGACTTCTCCGGGACGCCTCGCCGTGGCGGGGCTCCGCTGACGGTCGCCTTCACGGACCTCTCCGCCGGGACGCCGAATACGTGGCTCTGGACCTTCGGCGACGGCGCGACGTCGACCTTGCAGAACCCGACGCACGAATACGCCGAGGAGGGCGCCTACACGGTCTCCCTGGTCGCGACGCGGAGCTCTGATAGCGCGACCGATACGGAGACGAAAGTCGCCTACATCGAGGTCGTCTCGCCGTCCGCCTGGGACGTCTACGCGGCCGGCGCTCCGAACGGGGCGATCCTCGCGACCCTCTCGAACGCGAGCGGCCGAATGATCCGCTTCGAGGAGGACGGCGCCGGCGTCGGAGGCTTCACGATCAACCGGCACTCGACGGAGGCGACCGCGGCGATCCTCGCGAAGGGGAACCTCGTAAAGGTCCGGATCCCCGAGGTCTCGAGCGACTATATCGGCGGCTTCTTCCTCGAGGAGGGCGACTTCGACGTCCTCTCGTCGGGCGAGGAGGGCGCCGAGGAGCTCCGCTTCTCCGGGAGGGGCGTCTTCTCGTACCTCGGGCGCGCGATCATGTGGAGCTCGGCCTTCTCGACCGGCCTCGATATCGCCGACACATGGACGGAGATCTGGAAGACGAGCGCGATCTCGAACCCGGTCGGCGCGTGCCTCCTCGACGGCGATACGGACTACCTCTACGTGATCTCGGCGACGACCAGGAAGATCTATAAGCTCCGGCAGTCGGACCGGGTCGTCGTCGCGAGCTCGCCGGCGCTCTGGGCCGGCTCGACGAAGTACGCGGCCGGCCTCTGCGCGGATCCGTCCGACGCGACGATCCTGTGGGCGCTCGAGGCGCCGGTTCACCGGGGCGGCGCCGGGAACACGAAGATCCGGAAGATCGACGTCTCCGGGGCGATCTCCGCCTGGTCCGTCTCGGCGACCTTCGACCTCGGGAGCGCGATCCAGCTTACGGACCTCGAGTGCTCGTCGACGCACCTGTGGACGACCCGCCTCGACGGGACGACGTCGCTCTATAAGCGGTCGAAGTCGGACGGCTCCGTCGTTTCGAGCTACACGATCTCCTACCTCGGGACGACGCAGACGGGCGCGACCGGGAGCTCGATCAACGGGACGGAGGTCGCGCTGTGGTACCTCGGGAAGAAGCGCGCGCTGATCGCGGACCTCTCCGACCCGACGACGATCCTCGACTCGATCTCGACGACCGGGATCTCGGCCTACGGCGGGGCGTGGACGACGGAGGGCGGGAACGATTACTTCTACCCGGTCTCGTCGGCCTCGGACGTCGTCTGGAAGTATCAGATTACGACCGCGACGCCTCGCGACCCGGTCGATGGGATCTGGCGCCTCGACGAGGCGACTCCGGGCGCGATCCTCGCGCGCCTGGTCGCGGAGTGGCTCCACCCGGACCGGCCGCAGCAGCCGATCCCGCTCCTCGCGTACGTCTTCGACTTCCTCGTCGACTCGGACGGGAACGCGTGGAGCTCGCACCCTGGGACGGCCGAATTCACGGCGAATATCGGCGACGTCGGCGACGCGACGGCGCTCCGCCTGATCCCCTACGGGCTCACGCTGCAGATGTCGCCGTACCTGATCCTCGAGGCGTACAACGAGGCGACGTTCGGGACCGATCGAACGTCCGCGACCTTCGCGGCGGGGAAGGTCCGGGTCGAGGGCGGCGTCAACGCGGCCGAGGGGCTCCGCCGGCGGATGGACGACCGGAAGGTCGCGTCGCACCTTCTCCTCGGCGGCGACTCCGGGCTCTTCACGACCGCGACGGAGGACGACCTCGGCTACGTTCGCGAGGGCTTCCTCCCGACGAATCTGACGGACGTCGGCGCGCTCGCGGGGACGGGCGACGCCGAGCTCGCGCGACAGCGTCGGGACGCGGACGCGCAAGCGGTCGTGATTCCGTGGGGATCCGACGAGACGACGGGCCGCTACCTCCCTGGTCCGCCGGGGACCGCCGGCCACTATTGGCTCGGCGATACGATCCGGGTCGACTCCGGGAGCGGGGAATTCGACCTCGTCGAGGCCGACCGGGACATAAAGGCGATCACCCTCGAGGAGCTCGATAACGGGGCGTGGAATTCGGTCGTCGACCTCGCCTCCGTCTTCCTCCCGATCTACGATCCGGTCCCTGGGAAGAGCTCGAGCTCCGGCTCGACGCTCGCCGGCTCGAACGTCTCGACCGTCGTCGCCTCGAGCGTCACGGTCCGCGACACGCTGAATAACGTCCTCTTCTCCGGAAGCTCGATCGAGTCGGACGATTGGGGCGTCTCGGCGCCTGGTACGGGTCGGGTCGCCGTTACGATCCGCCGGCGTCCGCTTGGCGACCTCCTCGACGTCGAGATCGACGGGGCGACGGACGGGCAGATCATCGCGTACGACACGACGACGGAGACGTGGATCCTCGGCGACCTCCCGAGCGCGTCGAACGCGAACCCGCAGGACGACGATACTGTCGCCGATCCGGGCGTCTCTCCGGACTACTCTCGGGCCGACCACCGCCACGTCGGAGCGACCGGCTCCGGCCTCTCGCCGGCGCAGCGCGCGGCCGTGAACCGCGTCGCGAACCGCCTCTACCGATAGGAGCTCGAGAATGGCAGCCGATCCGATCTACGCGGCGACGCCGAACGTCGGCGCCGGCCTAGTCCCGGCGACCGCGGATACCTCCCGGACCGCGCCGACGAATACGACGACGATCTGGACCGCCGGCGCCTCGGGCGGGAAGATCGACGAGCTCGTCCTACAGGGTGTCGGGACGACCGTCCTCGGCGGGATCGGGATCTTCATCCACGACGGCGCGACGTACCACCTGTGGGACGAGATCCTTATGTCGGCCGTGACTCCCTCGACGACAGTCGCTCCGGACCGAAAGGTCCGGTCGTACGCGAACCTGGTCCTCGAGGCCGGCTGGACGCTCCGCGTTACGACGCAGATCGCGGGGAATCAGTCGCTCGTAAAGGTCCACGCGATCGGAGCGGACTTCTAGAGTGTCGAACCGCGGCCTCCTCCGGGGGATCCCGACGGCGCCGGACGACTTCGCGATCGTCTTCGTCATCGACGGCGGCGCGGCGACGATTACGACGGGGAATAAGGGCGGCGACCTTCCGGTCCCGCGCGACGTCGACGTCGTCGAGTGGGAGGTCGCCGGCGACCAGGCGGGCGCGATTGTCGTCGATATCTGGCGCTCCCGGAAGGGCGAGCCGCTCGCGACCGCGGCGGCGAGCTCGATCTGCCTCGGCGATAAGCCGACGATCCTCGCCTCGGGGACGCTCGCGAGCCGCGAGGTCGCCTGGTCGCTCGCGAGGGGCGATAAGGTCCGGTACAACGTCGACTCCGTCACGTCGATCCGTCGCGTCACGGTCGTCCTGACCTGTCGGCCGCGCTGATGTTCTCCTTCCCGCTCGGGCGCTACCAGGGTCCGGTCCCGGTCGTCCTCCCGATCTACGCGCCTCCTCCCGGCGTCGTCCTTCCCGGCCTTCCGTCGACCAGGCTCCGCCGGCCGCTCTTCCCTCCGAGGCGGATCCGCCGGCAGTCGGCCGCGGCGCCGACCTTCGTCGCCTCGACGACCGGAAGCGGGTCGCCGACGAATACGACGAACGTCCCGACGGGGACCACGGAGAACGATCTCCTCGTGTGGTTTATCAAGTCGACCTACGGGACCAGGACCGATCCGACCAATTGGGAGCTCCTCGATCAGACGTCTCTCGGGGCGGTGTGGTTTCGCCTCGCGCCGAGCTCGCCGCCTGGTAACTACACCGTCACGACGCCGGCGGCGTCCGTCTCGGTGATGCATACGTATCGCGGCGTCGACCTCTCCGACCCGATCCTCGCCTTCCGGACGCACGCCGGCTCGCCGGACGAGAAGACGACCGATCCGCTCTTCTTTCAGACGTGCGACTACATCGCGGCCTCCTTCAACGGGCAAGTCGCGAACCTGACGCCGACCGCTCCCTCCGGGTGGACACAAGCGGGCTCCGTGACGGGCGTCGGCGGCGGCGGGATCGGGTGCGGCGGCGCCTACCGGACGTTCACGGCGACGGAGGGCTGCGCGGCCTCGGCCGCGTGGGGCGGGAACGTGAACCCGTACGTCGTCGTCATCGCGCTTCGAGGCGACGGCAACACGGTCCTCTCGCTGAAAGGGGTCGCGCTCGTCACGGTCCTGACCGATAACCGGCCGATGGTCCCGAATAGCGGCGCGACGACGAGCTCGCTCGGTGTCTCGCTTACTCCTGGTCGGCGGACGGGCGATCTCGAGGTCGTCGTCTACTTCTGTAAGTTCACGACCGGCGCGACCGCGCCGTCCTTCAACACGCCGAGCGGGACCGGCTGGGCGAAGCACGGCTCCGACCAGATCTACACGATCTCCGCGGTCCCGGCCTACAACCACATCGGGATGGGGATCGCCTCGCGGATCATCTCGGACGGCTCCGGCTGCACCGTTACGACCGCGGCGAGCGTCACGGTCCTGAGCGCGTATACGTTCTGCTTCGCGACCGGGACGACCGGACCGGACGCGTCGATCGTCGGGACGAAGGGGCAGTCGACCGATACCTCGAACGACACGACGCAGTCGATCCCGGCGATGGTCGCGCTCGAGGACTACGTCGAGAATAACTTCCTGATGTGCGCTCTCGGGGTCGAGCGCGGCGACGCCTCGATTACCGCGCCGGCGGGCTTCGAGAAGATCGGGGCGTGGCAATCGGGAACGGCCGGGAATCAGACGTCCGCGATCATCGTCAAGTCGCTCGGGCTGAACGGCGCGGCGGATCCGGGCGCGCTCTCGGCGACCTCGAATATCTCGCAGCGGAACGTCGCGATCCAGTTCGCGGTCGGCGTCGTCCTCGACGGGGCCGGCTACCGGAACCACGGCTACCTAATCGGCGCGTAGCACCGTGCTAGTCTCGCCGGCGTGGAGGACCGATGCCGCCTGATCTCGTCTCGACCGCCGGCGCGATCCTGCAACTCGGGGTCGCCGGCGTCGTCGTCGTCGGCTTCCTCCTCCTGGTCTACGGGATCCTCCGGGTCGGGAAGCTCGTCGACGCGGAACGCGATCGGCTTATCCTCGAGCGGGATCGGCGGGAGTCGATCCTCGTCTCCGAACGGGACCGACGCGAAGCGATCCTTACGTCCGAACGGGACGCGTGGCGGGACCGCTCTCTCGCGACGGACGACCGGCTCGATCGAGTCGTCGCCGCGTTCGAGCGGATCGCAAGGGCGCCGGCGCCTCAATGATCGACCGGATTCGTAGGATGCTATTCGGACGACCCGAGCTCCCGGATCGGCGGACGACGCCTCGGAACGCTCCGACTCCGGACCCGCTCCCCTCGACCGCGCTCGAGCTCCGCGCGACCGCGAGGAAGCACCGGACGACGCTCCAAAGCGCGGATCGGATCCTCGCCTCGTACGACCTCCTCGAGGACCTCCGGCTCGTTCGGGTCAAGCGGTGACCGCCGGGATCCTCGCGCTCCTGGTCGCCTTCGTCGCCGTCCCTCTGAATTGGTACGTCGCGGCGAAGCTCCTCCGCCTCTCGCGAGCTCGGCCGGATCTCCGTGTCCTCCGGGAGCGGGCGATCGTCGCGCTCGCGCTCGCGCTCGCGCTCACCGTCTTCGCGCTGATCTTCCTCAACAACGACGCGCTCCCGCCTCCGCTCTCCTTCGACGATACGAAGCTCCTGACGCGGACGACCCTCCTCGTCGCCGGCGTCGTCCCGGCGGCGTACTGGCTCTGGATCTACCGCGACCGCTAGGTTGCGGACCAGGGGCGGGCGGGCGTAGGATCGGCGCGACTCGGAAGGAACGGAGGACGCGATGCTCTTCGGGAACCCGGTACGCGGAACGATCTCGCCGACGACCTCGGCGACCGGCTTCCGCCTGACGCAGGACTTCGGTCCCTCGACTCTCTCGGCGGAGCCGACGGTCGTCTGGCCGGGAGGCGACGGGATCCCCGCGGGGACGTACGCGAATTTCCACCGCGGGATCGACCTCGGGAATCGGAAGTGCGGCGCCGACGTCCTCGCGGCCGCGGCCGGGACCGTCCGGGTCTCGTACCGGACCTCCGCCGGCGAACACGTAATTGTCCTCGATCACGGCGACGGCTGGTGCTCGTCCTACGGCCACCTTGCCTCGAGGAGCGTCGCGAAGGGGACCAGGGTCGCCGCCGGCGCGAAGATCGGGACCGTCGGGTCGACCGGGAATTCGACCGCCTGTCACCTTCATTTCGGGATCAAGAGCGGCGTCCCGGCCGGCGCGAATTACTACTCGAGCTCCGTCGGGAAGGCGCGCGATCCGTGGCGCCTCCTGGTACAGAACGTCCGGATCCGACCGCTCCCGCTCCCGAAGATCCGGATCCGCTCCGAGCTCTCCCTCGCGCCGGCCGCGATCTACGCCGAGACGCTCGCCGGCCGGATCCTCCGGAAGGCGGACGCGGTCGACCTCGGCGCCGTCGCGGAGTGGCGCGATTGGGACGGCGACGTCCCCGGACCGGAGTACGCGAAGCTCGACGGGACGACGGGGTCGACCTGGTCGAAGATGCTTCTCGACGGCGCCTACCGCTTCGTCGCGGGCGCTTTCGCCGAGATCTCGGCGAAGTAAAAAGGAGGGGATCCGGTGGAAGCTCTTCTCGCGAAGGCGCGCGCGCTCCTACAAGGCGAGACGCTCCGGGCGATCGTCTACGGCGCGGCCGTCGTCGTCTGGCTCGTCACGAGGATCGCGAAGGCGCTCGGGATCGGGAACCTCGAAGCGATCGACCTCGACCAGGCGCTTCTGATGGCGACGACCGCGGCCGCGGCGCTCACGGAGCTCGCGCGCCGGTACGTCTACTCGCCGGCGACCGTCGCCGCGATCGTCCAGACGCCTCCGACGGCCGAGGGGCCGATCGCGGCCGCGGAAGCGGTCGGCGTCGATACCTCGCAGCCGACGGCGGCGAACCCGGCCGGCCTCCCGGCGATCGAGGCCGCGACCGCGGATCCGGAGGAGGAGGAAGGGCTTGGCTGATATCGCGATGATCCTCGTCGACGCGATCGTCGTCGCGCTGATCGTCGGGATCCTGGTCTCCGGCCTCGGCTGGACGCGACCCGAGGGCGCGCGCTCGAAGGACCAGGCGGGGCCGCTCCTCGCGCTCCTGGTCGGAGTCGTACTCGCGGGCGGGATCGCGCTCTCGACCGGCTCTCCGCCAGTCCTAGCCGTGCTCTCGGGCCTTCTCGCCGGTCTCGCCGCGATGGGGATCCACGACCTGGTCGATCTCGCCGTCGGGTAGGATGGCGGCGTCCGCGATCTCTCTTTGGACCGGACCGGGGACACAACGAAGAGGCCGGAGCTCTCGGGCTCCGGCCTCGACGTATCTACCGCGTCCGGCGGAATTCGCCTCCGTCGAACCTCGACCAGGCTTCGCGCCGGCGCCTCCGGATCCGCTCGTCGTCCGTCTCGTCGTCGACGAATAGGACGATCGCGAGGAGCGCGACCAGGAAGAAGAGCGCGAGCTCGTCGGCGCCGAGGACGCCGGCGACGATCGCCGCTCCGGTGAAGAGGCCGCGGAGGAAGTGCTTCACCGGACCCTCCTCTCTCCGGACCATATTCGGGCCGGGTCCTCCATCTTCGAGAAGACGCGGTACTCGCGTCCCTCGTCGTCGACGACGTCGAAGTGGATCGGCGCCGGCGTCCCGAGCGGCCAGATCCACCCGGAGACGCCGACGATCTCGCGCTGCGGCGTCTCCGGTCCCTCCTCGAGGTCGACGAGGTCTCCGGGCTTCGGGTAGTCCGGTAGCGGCCGGCCGATCATCGGTCGGCCTTCCGCTTCCCGGCCGGAGCCGCTACCGCGGGGTGCCCGTTCGCGCACTCGGCGAGGCGCGTCCGGCGCTTGCACGTCGCGCACCGCCAAAGGCGATTCTTCTCCGGCTTCGCGGGCGCCTCCGTCGCGGCGAGGGCGAGCTCCTCGGCCGGCGAGAGACCGGAAGGCGCTCCGGCCGGCGTCGCGAGCTCCGGGATCTCCTCGACGACCTTCGCCGCGATCGCGTCGGCCGCGTCCTCCCGGTCCCGGAATTCGGGCTCGGAGGCGAGGCTCTCGGCGAGGGCGACTCCGCGCGCGAGCGCGGCCTCCTTCGGATCCGGGAGGACTCCTTCGTCGACCAGGCTCGAGAGGACCGCCTTCGCGGTCGTCGTCCCGCCGAGGATCCCGAGGAGACCGCCGGCGACGATCTCCTTCCCGCGGACCTTCCGGGCGGCGCGGTCCTCCTGGTACGCGCTCGCGAGGGCGGACTGACCGGCGTCCGACTCAATCCACGATCCGTACCCGACGCCGAGCTCGCGCTCGAGGCGCTCGAGGTAGACGATGACGCTTTCGCCGGCCGCGCGCGGGCTGGTCCGGAGGACGATCGCGTCGACCGTCGACGGCCGGACGCGCTTCCGGCCTCCGTTCGCGCCTTCGGCGTCGGGCGCGACGAGGAAGAGGAGGTCGCCGTTCGCGGCGCGCTCGTGGAGGATCGCGTCCCGGAGGACGTCGTCGTCGCCGTAGCGGACGTCGTACCGCGCTCCGAAGACGAGCGTCTCCTTCGCGCCTCCGATCGTCGCGATCGTCGACTTCGAGCCGATGGTCTCATTCATCGCGGGGTCTCCTTCCGGCCGGTCCGATCCGGCGCCTGGTCGCGCGTCGCTCGCGCGATGTGCTTCGAGTAGGTCGAGACCGCTCTCCAATAAGCGGCCATCGGTCCCTTCCGCTTCTTCCACGAGAGCTCGGCGTTCGCGTTCGCGGCTACCGCGACGTCGAGGAGGACCGCTCGGAGAGCGGACCGGGAGGCCGGGTCGAGCTCGAGGAGTCGACGAGCGGCTGGGAGCGCGAGGACGGGATTGCGGATCTCGGCGAGCGTCTTCACGAGACCGGGTCGAGGTCGTCGGCCGGGATCGAGAGCGTGACGCTCGAGGAGAAGGCGCCGGGGACCGCGTCGAGCGGGAAGCGGACGCGAGCGTCCGGGATCCCCGCGTGACCGTCGTCCGGGTCGCCGATCGAGTCGACCGTCCCGACGGATCCCGCCGGGAGGTCGCGACCGTCCGCGAGGCGGATCGGGAAGAGCGTCCGGACGGCGCGGCCGGCGGGGACCGGGTCGGGCGACCAGGGGACGGAGAGGTCGACCAGGTTGTCGAGGAGGGTCGTCGCGATCCTCCCGTCCGGGAGGCGGACCGTCCCGGTATCGAAGGTCGAGGAGCCGTCGCCGTCGAGGGAGACGACGTCGACCGTATCGGCGTCTCCGGCGGGGTAGAGGAGGAGGACGCGATCGCCGACCTTCACGAGGGGCTCCTTCCGAGGAGGAGCGGACCGGCGCCGAGAGCGGACCCGTCGGCCGGAGGCCGAACGTAGACCGTGATCCCGGCGTCCGTCCCGCAGAAGTAGGAGTGGACGACGAGGAGGGAGCCGGCCGGCGCGTCGACCGGATCCGCGGCTCCCGCGGACCAGGGGGACGGGACGACCAGGGTCGCGACGCGGCCGGAGGCGACGTCGACGAGGCGGACGTCGTCCTTCGTCCCGCCGGACCACGAGAGGTCGAGGGAGACCGGACCGGACCAGGGCCGCGCGGAGATCTTCCGGCCGCGGTAGTCCGGGAAGGTCGCCGAGAGGAGCCGCTTCACGAGCGGATCCGACCGGCGGAGAGGGAGAGCGCGAGAGACCATGTCGCCTCCTTCGGGCGCTGGTGGGGGGAGGAGCCGTCCGTCGGCGCCTCGAGCTCAATCTTACGGTGCGCGTCGCGTCGTGTCTAGTCGGGTCGGAATAGTACGGAAGGGTCGCGCGAGGTACTATTCCGGGAACGCCGGGACGGACCGGCGACCAGGCGGAAGGAAGGGTGCCCGTGGACCGGACGACTTGGCTCGAGGCGAGGAAGAAGGGGATCGGCGGCTCGGACGCGGCCGCGATCTTCGGCCTCTCGAAGTACCGGAGCGCGATCGACGTCTACGAAGATAAGCTCGGGATCGCTCCGGAGCGGCCGCAGACGAAGCCGATGCGGTGGGGGCTCCTCCTCGAGGACGCCGTCGCCGGCGCCTTCGTCGAGGCGCGCGGGATCACCCTCCGCCGGCTCGGGATCCGGCGGGCGAAGCACGTACCAGGCTTCCCGATGATCGGGTCTCTCGACCGGATCGCGTACGGGCCGAACGTCCCCGCGGGCGGGCTCCTCTACGAAGGGAAGACGTCGCGGATGGGCGACGGCTACGCGAAGGAGGAGGACGCGCTCGACCTCCCGCCGGAGAAGCGGATCCCGTCGGACGCCTACCTCCAAGTCCAGCACTACCTCGAGGTCGTCGACGTCGAGCTCGCGGTCGTCGTCGTCCTGGTCGCGGGCTCCGACCTTCGGATGCTCGATATCCCGCGCGACCGGGCGCTCGGCGCCGACCTGATCGACGAGGAGGGCCGCTTCTGGCGAGAGAACGTCCTCGCGCGCGTCCCTCCGCCTCCGGGAGCGAAGGACGAGCCGTGGCTCCTCCGGAAGTATTCGGTCGCCGCGGACGCGGAGAAGGTCGCGACGGCCGAGATCGCCGAGAAGCTCGACGAGCTCTTCGACGTCGAGGCCGAGCTCGAGGCGCTCGAGGAGCGGAAGGGGAAGATCCGCGTCGACCTCAAGAGCTACCTCGGCGAGGCGAAGAAGCTCGTCGCTCCCTCCGGGACGGCGACCTGGTCCCGCTTCGAGGTCACTCGAACGGGCTGGAAGGAGTACGCGACGTCGCTCGAGCTCCTCGCCTCGAGCCTCGCGACGGACGTCGAGCGCGCGCTCGCGTCGGGTACGTTCGCCGGCGACGAGGAGACGAAGGTCGAGCTCGAGGTCGTCGCGAAGCGATTCGAGCCGATCCGTTCACTCTACGCTCGGACCGGACCGGGCGAGCAGTTCACGACTCGGAAGAAGGAGGGCTAGATGCCTACGAAGACGAATACTCGCGCGCCTCGCGCGTCCGCGCCGGCGGCTCCGGCGAACCCGAACGCGGTCGCGCTCCTCGCGCCGAAGGAAGCGATCGACGGGGTCTCGAGGCTCTTCGACGCGAAGCGCGAGCAGATCCTCGACCTCTTCGCCGGCGACGAGGCGATCGTCGACCGGATGCGGACCCTGACGCTTCACGCGCTCTCCGAGCCGAAGCTCCTCGAGAAGCTCCGACAGGCCGACCCGCTCTCCGTCCTCGACGCGATCCGACAGTCGGCCGCGCTCGGGCTGATGCCTATCCCGGCGCTCGCGGAGGGCTACTTCGTCCCGTATTGGAATTCGGATAAGCGGAAGTTCGACCTCCAGTTTCAGCCGGGGTACCAGGGGATCGCGAAGCTCGTCCTCAATTCCGGGCGCGTCCTCGACGTCGACGCCGGCGTCGCCTACGCGAACGATATCTTCGAGTACGAGGAGGGCTCCTCTCCCTTCGTCCGCCACGTCCGGGCGCTCAAGGATCGCGGCGAGCGGATCGCGACGTACGCGGTCGCGCGGCTTCCGGGCGGGATCGCGAAGGTCCGCGTCCTCGACGTCGCGACGATCGAGCAGCACCGGAAGGCGTCGAAGGCGGCGGGCTCCGGTCCGTGGGTCGAGTGGTACGACGCGATGGCGATGAAGACGGCGCTCCGCGATCTGTGCAAGTACCTCCCGAAGAGCGCGACCCTCGAGAAGGCGCTCCTCTTCGAGGCGGAGGCGGAGGAGCGGTACGCGACGGCTCCGGTCGTCCGCGGGGCGCTCGGCTCCGGAGCTCGAGACCGCGTCCGCGCGCGCCTCGGGGTAGAGGACGCGGAATCGGCCTCCGGCGACGGGGACGACGGCAAGGCGGGCGATCCCGCCTCGGGCGCGTCCTCCGCGTCGTCCGACCCGGAATCGGCCGTCCTGGTCGATCCTAGCGGGGCGGATACCGTCGAAGGCGAAGCGAAGGAGCTCCCGGCGACGCCGGAGGGCTGCTCGAGCCTCTCGGACGAGCAGCTAGGCGACGTCGAGAAGTGCCGGCTCGCGGCCGGCCACCCTGGTCCCCACGTCTCGGAGAAGGAGACCCGATGGCCGAATCGGTAGCGCGCTTCGATCTCCTCTCGGCGCGCGAGGTCGCCTCCGCGCTCGGGCTCTCCCTCGCCGCGACGAAGCGGATCCCGCCGGCCGAGCTCCCCTACGCGCGCGTCGGCGCGCGGGGGGACCGGCGGTACCAGGCGGACGACGTATCGGCGTACCTCCGGGCGCGTCGCGTCGAGGGCTAGACTCCGTCTCCTCGGAACGATCGGAGGATCTATGGCACGAACACGGCTGATCCGGCCGGCCTTCTTCACGGATCGGAGGATGGCCGCGCTGACCGATTCGGCGCGCCTGGTCTATATCGGGCTCTGGACGCTCTGCGACGACGCGGGCTTCTTCGAGTACGACGTCTCGGAGATCGCCGTCGCGCTCTTCCCTCGCGAGAGCGAGCGGAAGGGCGAGCGACGGATCGAGGACGCGATCGTCCGCCTCGTCGGAGCGGGTCGCGTCGAGCTCCTACCGTGCGGGCTCCACGCGCTCGTCCCGAAGCTCCCGGACCACCGGCAGACCGGCGGCGAGATCCTCTTCACGATCCGGAAGAGGCACGAAAGTAGGTGTCTCCGGAGGACTACGGAGCCGACTACGGAGCCGACTACGGAGAACGAAGTCTCGGATTCGTTACCGTCTTCGTCTTCGTCTTCGGATTCGATAGAAGCGCGAGCGCGAGAAGAACGGACGACGAAGGCGAAGAAGCGACCCGACGAGTCCTTCGCCGCCTGGTCCGCGCGGATCGCGGGAGGTACGTCGTGAGCGACCCGAACGCCTACCCGCGGCCGCGGCGACACTTGACGGAGGAGGAGCTCTTCCGCGGATACGGGGCCGACGACTCGGCTACGCTTACTCCGTCGGCCGACGACGTACGTCGGCGCCTGGTCTCGAGTCTCCGTCGGGAGGAGCTCGAGGCGAGCGGCCTTCCGTCTCGTCCGACCATGCTCCCGACGGCCGACACTCTTCCGGCGGACGGAGGGAGGACGCAATGACGAACGAAGCAACGGTCCCCGTACGGGGGAAGTGTCTCGGGTGCCAAACGGTCGCGCTCCGAACGGAGTACGAGACGACGGCGACCGTCCTCCTCGTCCGGATCCTCTGCTCGGTCTGCGGCGGGAAGCGGATCGCGAAGGTCGAGGGCGTCGACGTCCCGACGCCGGAGCCGGAGCGTCCTCCGCTCCGCGATATCCGCGTCCCGGAGCCGGACGTCCCGGACCTCTCGGACGAGCAGCTTCGCGCGGAGCTCGACGACGACCCGGCGCTCCTCGCCTCGATCGACCGGCCGGCGGTCGAGGAGCGGATGGTCCCGCCTCCGGCTCCGCCTGGTCGAGCCGCGGCCGGCCTCGCCGCGTCGGACGCCGCCGGGCGCGCCGGCTGGTCCGAGGCGGAGCTCGCGGAAGTGAAGCGGGCGATCCTCGCGGTCGCCGATCGCCTCGACGAATTCACGGTAGACGACGTCTACCTCGAGCTCGGACCGGGCTTCCCGGTAACGAAGGGGATCGCCGGCCGACTCCAAGCCGCGCGGAACGCCGGAGTGATCGAGGCGACCGGCTCCGTCGCCTTCTCGCAGCGGGAGGGCGAACACGGCCACGGCCAGCGGATCGGGATCTGGCGCTCCCTCCGGAGGGCGAAGTGAACGTCTCGGACCTCGTCTTCGTACCAGGCGAGAAGGTGTACTACGCCGGAGCGGAGTGCGAGGTCGTCCGCGTCGAGGATCTCCCGCTCCCGGCGGGCGGGGCCGTGACGACCGTCGTGATCCGCCGGCCGCGCGCCGGCGAGAAGCGCGTCTTCCCGGTCGAGCTCCTCCGAGGCTTCCGCCTCGTGGATCCGCCGGCGGAGACCTTCCGATGATCGGCTTCCGGGTCGAGATCCCCGGTATCCCGAAGTCGCCGAACGAGTCGCGCCGGACGCATTGGGCGCGGAATTCGGTCGACGCGGCGGGCTTCCGGCGAGCGGCGAAGATCGCCGCTCGCGTCGAGCTCCGGCGGCGCGGTATCCCGCCGAAGGAGATCCCGATCACGCCGGCCGCGGTACACCTAACCTTCGTCCTGGTCCGCGCGCAGGGCGACCTCGATAACCTCGTCGCGGCGGCGAAGCCGATCATCGACGGGCTGGTCGACTCGGGCGTCCTCGGAGGCGACGGTGTCCTCCGGCTCCCGCTCCTTACGGCCGGATGGCGGCGCGGTCCCGAGAAGGCGGTCGTCGTCGAGATAACGAAGGTGGAGACGTGACGGATTCCCTGGTCTACGAGGTCGACGGTCCGACGTACCTCGACCGGCAGAACCGGACGAAGGCGCACATCGCGCTTCTCTCGACGCCGGGGACGAAGGTCGACGTCGAGGAGTGGGGTCGCGCGCTCGCCGCGCTACAGGGCGAGGTCGACCCGCTCCCGCTGGTCGTCGGCGTCCGCTACCGGATCCGGATGCTCGGCGGCGAGCCGGCGGCGGTCCACCGGCACTACCGGGACGACGCCGGCGCCGTTCACGGTATTGACTTCCCGTACGTCGCGGTCCCGGAGTACGTCGAGCTCGAGGGGATATTCCTCGAGCGACGCGCCGGACCGCTCGAGACGGGGATGATCCTCTTCGACGTCGCCGGCCGCGGCCTCGCGATGCTCGCCGATATGGACGTACTACGTCTCGAGGAGATCCGATGAAGAACGACGACGCGATCGTCTGGCGCGGGCCGGACTCCCTCCGGCCGCTCCTGGTCCCGCTTTCGGCGGTGACGACGCACCCGAAGAACCCGAAGGATCACGACCTCGGCGCGATCGCAGCGTCGATGGCGCGATTCGGGCAACAGGCGCCGATCATCGTCCAGAAGTCGACCGGCTGGACGATCGCCGGGAACGGGCGGCTCGAGGCGGCGTCGATGGTCGGCGAGCTCGAGACCGCGCTCGGATTCGGGCGCGGGCTTCCGTGGACGCACATCGCGGCCGTCTTCTCGGAGCTCGGACCAGGCGAGGCGGAGGCGTACGCGCTCGCCGACAACCGGACGCACGACCTCGGCGGATACGACGACTCGAAGCTCGCGTCGCTCCTCGTCGAGCTCGGCGAGGCCGGCGGTCTCGTCGCGACGGGATACGACGCGGAGGACGTCGCCGCGATCCTCGCGTCGCTGGCGGGGACGCCTCCTCCCGCCTTCGTCGACCCGGAGGCCGGGATGGAGCCGACCTATCGGTGTCCTTCGTGTCAACACGAATGGTCCGGATCCCCGCGACCGTGAAGCCTCCGTACCGGATCCCGTCGATGGGCGAGATCGCCGCGGTCCCTCCGAACGGGCTCCGCCTGGTCTCGACCTTCTCGGGCGCCGGCGGATCCAGTCTCGGCTTCCGGATGGCCGGCTTCCGGGTCGACTACGCGAGCGAATTCGTCCCGGCGGCGCGCGCCGTCTACGAGGCGAACGCGGACCCTCGGACCGTCGTCGACGGGCGGGATATCCGGACGGTCTCCGGGAAGTCGATCCTCGAGGCGATCGACCCGTACGACGTCGACGTCCTCGAGGGCTCGCCTCCGTGCGCGTCGTACTCGTCGGCCGGCCGGCGGTCGAAGCTATGGGGCGAGGCGAAGCTCTACTCGGGCGGGATCTCGCAGCGGACGGACGACCTCTTCCCGGAGTGGCTCCGCCTGGTCGGAGAGCTCCGGCCGCGGGTCGCCGTCGCGGAGAACGTGACCGGCGTCTCGGAGGGCGCGTCGCAAGGCGTCTTCCTCGGGATCCTCCGCGGCCTCCGGGCGCTCGGCTACCGGGCCGAGGCGCGCCGGCTCGATGCCTCGTGGCTCGGCGTCCCGCAAGCTCGGGAGCGGGTGATCTTCCTCGGCGTCCGCGACGACCTCGGGCGCGATCCCGTCTTCCCGGAGCCGCTCGCCTACCGCTACTCCCTCCGCGAGGCGCTCGTCGACGTCCCCGCGGCCGCGGATCCGGCGGAGGAGGCGCGCTCCTTCGTCGGCTACGCGCTCGAATCGGCGTGGCGCCACGTTCGGGCGGGCGAGAAGTCGAAGCGGTACTACAACCTGGTCCGGCCGAACGCGGACCTCCCGATCGCGACGATCTCGGCGCTCGGCGGGAATCCGGGCGCGGCGAGCGTGACGCACCCTTCGGAGCCGAGGAAGTTCTCGATCCCGGAGCTCCGGCGGCTCTCCGGCTTCCCGGACGACTTCGTCCTCTCGGGGAGCTACCGCGAGCGGTGGGAGCGGCTCGGGCGAGCCGTCCCTCCGCCGATGATGTACGCGGTCGCTCGGACGATCGCGACCCGGATCCTCGAGGAGGGCTAGATCGTGACGGACGGACCTTTCGGAATCGAGCTCGAGGCTCGACGCGACCATACGCTCCCGGAGGGGAAGTGGACCTTCGACCAGGGGGTCGCCGGCGTCTTCGACGAGATGCTCGAGCGGTCGATCCCGTCGTACGAGACGATGCGAGGCCTCGTCTTCGAGCTCGGCTGCTCCTTCGTCCGCCGGGGAGACCTCGCGACGATCGTCGACCTCGGAGCGTCCGCCGGCGACGCGATCGCTCCCTTCGTCGAGAAGTACGGCGCGACCGCGCGGTACGAGCTCGTCGAGATCTCGGACCCGTTCCTCGAGAAGCTCCGCGATCGCTTCGCCGGATTCCTCGAGGCCGGCCGGCTCGCCGTCCGGAAGGTCGACCTCCGGACGGACTACCCGCCGGTCGCCGGCGCGTCCCTGGTCCTCTCGATCCTGACGCTCCAATTCACGCCGATCG
>JANNUT010000028.1:0-23367 GCA_031395565.1 Acidobacteriota bacterium
ATCGAGTCGCCGATTTTCGATGGACGCGGCGCCGGCAGTTTGCTGCTGCGCTATTCACGGTGGTTTCATCGCAGCAATGTGGGTCCGCTGAACGAAGGCAGTTATCGCGCGCGTCTCTCCAACGATGGTGGGGCGAGCTACGTCGATGTCGAGTCACTCGCGGTCAACGCGGCGGCCTGGCAGGCTCAGGAATTCGACATCTCGGGTACGTTGCCCCGCACGAACAACATGCGCGTGCGATTCGAAGCCACCGAGTCACAGCGCTCACCCGGTGACCCGCTGGTGGAGTTGACGATCGACGATGTATCGGTCACCAAGCGCGATACGGTCTGCGCACCGTTTACACCGAGCGAAACGAAACTGCCCAACAAGGTCGGTAACACATTGTTCGTGATGCGCCAAACAAGCGATGTGGCGTTGTCGTGGACCGCGCCCGCCATCGATGCCACACACGAGGCCGCGCGGTTCTACACGGTCTTCATTTCATCGGTGCCGGCAAGCGGCTTCGCGGCGAGCGGCGAACCGACCGCGGCCAGTTGGCGCGATGTCGATGCCGTCCCAGCCGCGATTGGAAATCGGTTCTATTTGATTTCAGCCAAGAACGCTGCCGGTACCTCCGGTGAAGAGCCTGCACCCTGAAGACGCGTTGGTATTCCGGCATCCGGCTGGTCGCCCACCGGGGGATTCCGGCCCAGGCACCGGAGAACAGTGCTGCTAGCCTGATTGCCGCACGCGAAGCGCAGGCCGCCTGCGTTGAATTCGATGTTCGTGCCACCGCCGATGGATTATTGGTCGTGTTGCACGACGAGTCGCCACTGCGACTGACCGGCGATCCTCAACCAGCGCACACCCGATCGGCGCGTGAGCTGCTGACACAACGCTACACCGGAGCTCCCGGCGAATCGTTGTTGTTGTTCGATGAAGCGCTCGCGCTCTTGGCCGGGCGCGTGCCCTTGGACATCGAGGTCAAGCCGGTGGTTGGTGTCGCCGCTGAGGATTTGGCTCAACGGGTTTTGGCGGCGTTGGTGCGAGCGGGCAGTCCACAGGATGTGTGTGTCAGCAGCAGCGACCCGGAAATCTTGCGCGCCCTGAAGGCCCGCGGTCCGCGCCTGCCGGTTGGCTTCGTGGCGTTTGGCGATGACTCACGCTCCCCCGTACGCACCGCTGTCGATGCACTGTGTGAGTTATTGGTGATCAGTTGTCGGCGCGTCACGGCGGAGTTGTTGGCCGAAGCGCACGGCGCGGGATTGACAGTCTGGACGTACACCGTCAACGAAATCGACACAGCGCATGCACTCTATGAACTGGGCGTGGACGCGGTCATTACCGACGATTACCCCCGGCTTCAGCCCCTGCTCGATCCTCGTGTGGCAATCGTCGACGACCAAAGGCCGTTGCTGTTGGCGCTGGACTTGGGATCGACCTCGACCAAAGCGGCCCTGGTCTGCCCCACGCGCGGAATCGTGGCGCGCGCCACGACACCAACGCCGCTCCAACATGTGGGCGATTTCGTCGAGCACGATCCGCGCGCCTGTTTGAGCGCCGCGCAGTCGGTACTCGCCACACTCGCGAGCCGTGTCACGCAGGTCCCGGCAGCGTTTGGAATTGCTGCACAGCGATCGACAGGGCTCTGGGTCGATCGATTCGATGCACCGCTTACCGCAGCGCCATCGTGGCGCGATCCGCGTGGCGGCGAGTGCATCACAGCACTCGCGGCACAACGTGCCGCGATCGAGAGTGCAGCAGGATTTCCGCTCGCGACAGCCTGGACCGCCGTCAAAGCCCACGCTCTACGTCCGAGCCCGCTAGACAGCGACAGGTTGGTCCCGCTGGGCGCATGGATCGCCGCACAACTGTGTGGCACAGAGGTATCGGTCGATCCATCGCTGGCCAATCGAATGTACTTGGTGGACGACACCACGCTGCAATGGTCGGCACTGCTGCTCGCGAGTTTCGGACTGTTGCCATCGCAGCTTCCCCACTGTATTCCGAGTGTCGGCAATCACGGCGCCTTCTCCTGGGCTACTGGCGATGCGATTCGTTGGACGGCCCTGATTGGCGATCAACAAGCGGCTTATGTCGGGGCCGCGGGACCACTCGAGAAACGGCTCGTACTCAACCTTGGTACCGCTGTGTTTGCGATGCGCCTGGAGGCAATGCGGCGTCCAGGGCTCGAAGATGCCAGGCGTGCTCCTTTGTGGACCTCGCGTGCCGTCAGCAATCCCAAATCGCGGCTGGTGGAGCTGCCTTTGGTGGAACCACCCTTCGGGGCTGCGATGGATGTGGGCGCCGATGCCTTTGCGCGTGAGGTGGCGCGACGGCTCGCGTTCGGCGATGACGCGCCGCAGCGCTTTGCGGTGGAGATTGCCGCTGCTGTAGCGCGGTTACAGCTGCCGATGGATCAAACCGTCACGATTTGCGGCGGCGCGGCAACGAGTCCGCATTTCGCCGACCTGTTGTCGCGTGTCTTGCCATTGACACCCGTGTTTTGCTGCGAACCGGAGGCGACGCTGCTCGGCGCCGCGCGTTTGGCGGCGGCGGGGGCGCATATCTCTTGGGGCTTGGCGCCAGGCGCCGGCGCCCAGCCGCGACTTCGGGTGTAGCATCCGCATCGCTATGGGACATCCAACTCCCCCCACGCGCCCACCGAGGGCTCCGCGCTCGACACCACCAACGCTCACCTATCGAGCAGCGCAATTGCCTTCAGGTGCGTTGTTGCCGATCGAGGTGCGCTTGGGCCGTCGCGTGTTGCGCACCCTTGCTCCCGACGGGGCCGAGGGCCGTGCATTGCTGCGCGCGGGCAAGGTCGAAATCGTCGTTGGCAGCGACAACTAGTACTTAGCGAACCGGGGCGACACGAGTCGTGACGTTGCCGGCCGCATCGACCGCGCGGACTTCGATCTCACGAGCGATGTCGGAGACCTCGGTTACCCCGACGTATTGCTCTTTAGAACCATCGTCGACACCGTCCGCGGCGACGAGTACGTTCCATGCCCCGGGCGCTGTGGAAACCTCGCCACGCACCACACGCCCGCCCGGATCGCTGGCGGTGAACGAAACCTCAACGCTTCCGTCCTTGCGGCGAACCGCTTGAAGCGACTCGATGGCGGGTGCGCTGTGATCGATCACCGCTTCCTCCGAGATCGCTTCGGCGCTGAGAGATTCGGCCGGAGGATTACTGCTGGCGTCACTGACCGTGACGCGAAACCGATAGACACCGTCTTGTAGCCAACGTCCATCGAAACTGTAGAACGTGGTTTCCAAGTCGCGCGCCAAGCTGACCCAGGAAGTACAGCCAGCGGCACCCGATCGGCAGTATTGGACCTGATATCGCAGAGCATCGCCGTCGGGATCGGAACTCTGCCACGTCACAGTTACGGCGTCGGCCTCGTAGGCTTTCTTCGAGCGCCAGGCTGTGGAACCGTCACCCAACAACTTCTCAGCGTCGATGCCGCGCGGCGCCGCGACGACCGGCGCCTCACCCGAAGAAATCGATGACGGGGGCATGGCGCGATACGCAACGCCGGGAGGTTGCACGTCGACGGCATCGAGGGTGGGGACGCGATTGGTTCCGCGATAACTGGCCGTGATCAGGTCGATCGAGAACGCATTCGGTGCGGCCGCGTCGGCCTCCACGCGCAGTTGGAAATACCGTGATTTCGGGATGCCGCTCACCGCACCACCATCGCTGCCGGCAGGACCAGCAGCGCCAGGGGCGAGCATCCAATCGGTCCAGCCATCGCCTGGCTCGAGTGTGTTGCCTCCGCGCACGAGCAGCTTTACTCGAGGTGCATGGGGAGCATCGACCTGCGCGCGAACACGACCAAGCGTGGCGCGAGTCTTCGCATCGAGGACCTCCGAGGTCCAACGCGCCGGGTGAGCCGCGGCCGGACCGTAGCTCACCAGCGCCGCAGGATTGCCGAACGCAATTGCCACGCCATCGCTGTGCTTGGCGATCGCCGTCGCCGCGCGCGAGTCTTCTCTCGAGTCCCACCAGCCGCGGCGCAGTTGATCGTCGAGCCACCACACGCGTGCCGGGTTGGCGACCCCGATTAAGACGCCACCACTGTCCAGCGCCTCCAGATCGAGCGGTGTCTCCTTGTCGTCGGCCCACGCGATTTCAGGTTCGGCGGCGGGCCGGAGGCGCATCACGAGTCCGCCGCCCGCGGGAAGCTCGACCGGACGCGACGACGGGCCAGGCTTTTCGGATTTCTCGTCCTTGCCTTCGGAAGGCGCTTCTGCGGTGACGGTGACGACCTCGCTGGCACCACTGTTTTCTGGACGCGGCTTTGCCGCGTTAGCGGGCGCTACAGAACTGGGACCGGAGAGCGCCGCCCAGATCGCGCCGCGCGAATCCTCCACGATCGACGTCACCTCGCTGCGATCACCGTCGGCCAGCACGAACCCTTTTCCTTTGCCGTCCAGCTCAAGCACCCAGCCGGAGTTTGCTGTACCTGCGACAATTTTTCCGGCGCGCGTCACACACAACGATTTGATATGTGTTTCCTTCGATTCATAGATCGTCTGGGCGACAGCACCGGCCTTGGGCAGCAGTTTGAACACGCGCGCCGGCATTCCGGTCGCCACCAGCAGCGAGCCATCAGGGGCCCAAGCGAGATCCCAAATGTACGAACTTCTGGGGCGAAACAGTTCTTCGTAGCGACGGGTCTTGAGGTCCAGGCGATAGACGGCGCCGTCCGGTCCGGAGGCGAGATACAACTCACCGCTGTTTCCGGTCAAGAGCGCAAACACGTTCGCCTCCGGTTTTGGCAGCGGGATCGGTTCGGCGGCGCCAGCAGGTCCGATGCGCCACACGCCGGTCCCTTCTCCCCCACCCGCATAGAGCTCGTTGCCGAGTGCGACCAGGTCCCAAAGCACAGGAACGCTCGGGCGATCGAGCACCGTCGCAGCCGCACGAGGTACGAGCGTTCCCAACGGCGAGATCGCCATTCCATCGAGCGTGCCTGCACGCAGCGCGGCACCTTCGCGCTTGAGCGTTTGTGTCGACGCACCCCAGCTCGATGTCGCGGCAAGCAGCAACATCCCCCACACAGCGACCCGCCCCTGCCAACCGGTTTGGAGCGTCGTTCGCGTCGTCATGCTCACGGCAACACCTCGATCGTAAGGCGCGCCAGCCCGTCGATCTGACGATCGAGCGATGTGGTCGCGCGGTCCCATTCACGCCAACGAGTCCGATACAAATCACCGCCGCCACCAACGCGCCCGCGGATCAGAAGCTGCGCGCTGGAAGGCAGCGACGGGTAGTTCTGCCCGGCGGCAATCAGCCCCTCGCTCGGCGACAACAGTACGGCCGCGAGTTCTGTTTCTGGTGGTGCTGCACCAAGTGCCGAGAGATACGCGTCGACGGTGCGCGCAGTGCGGCGTCGCGCCTCCCACTGCGAGCCTGTCTCTCCACCCACACTGCGCGCGGAGCCGACCAGCACGGTGTAATTTCCTGGTGGCGATTCTGGCGGCACACGAAGCTGCAAAGCTTCTTGCCGCAATTGGCCGCGCGTCCCCTCCAGCGCCACGCGAACTTGCACCGCTTCGCCAGCGTGCAGCGCGAGGCGGTCGGGACGCGCCGCGTCGATCGACCAAAGTCCATCGGGCTCGAGCGAGCTGACGCGTAGATCGATCGACTCGATCTCAGGAAGTTCGATGGGTGCCCGGGACAATGCTTGCAGCTTTTGCTGGAGTTCGTTGGCCAGGGCTCCATCGGCGCTGCCGGTCAATCCGCCGGGCCCCACGGCTGTGATCGGAACTTGACGTCCGCCGGCAAGGGTCACGACAGCTTTGAGTGTCAGCGCTGCATCACGCTCGGCGCCGAGATCTTCGATCAACGTTCCGCGCATGACGACAGCGGCCAGGACCGAGGTGAAGTACGGATCTCGAATCACGTAGGAGTGTTGTCTCAACTCGGGCCGGCCGGCGCGTTGCACCGTCAGCGTCACAGGGACCCCGGCGGGAACATCACCCAGATGTCCTGCAATCGCCGTCAATCGATCCTGTTGCCACACGCCCACCGGCGCACCGATGCGCGCGATCTTGAACGAGTTGGCCAGCGACGGAACGGTCCAAATGATCTCGGCGGGTGCGAGTGGAATCGAGGTGCGGCCCGAGGCCATGAATGGATGACCGAACGCCAAGATCCGCTTGCCGTCGTTGTAGGTGATCGTCCCGGTGGCGCCGATCTTGGTGTCTCCCCATGTCAGCAGTGCCGCGATCGCTCGCCCGGGCGCGAAACTCTCGGGACTCTTTGGCGGTTCACCCGATGCCGCGAGCACTGCGGTGACAGCCTGCGTCACTCCGAGTTCTTGCAGCACCGCTGGCAGTTGCGCGACGGTGGATGGAGAGAAACCTTGAAACGAAAGTGTCATCGGCAACGGGGCGAGCGTGGCGCCGCTCGATTTCGTTTCGCGCCAGGGGCGTGCACCGCCCGGGTAGTTTTCCAGCGCAAGCATCGTCGCGATCGGCGTGATGCCACACACCGGTTCCTTGGGGAACTGGCCAATCGAGTACGACAGTGCGCCGACCAATTTGCCGTCGATGGTGACCGGACTTCCCGACATCCCGGCGGCAACTCCGTTCCACTCTCCGTCGCGCCCTCGCAACCGGCCCAGAATCATCGGCACCTGAGGACCGATGCCGTCCGGCAAGACGCCCAGGATCTCGACTTCGATCGTGCGCAGTTCGTCTCCGGCGATGACAGTGCTCGCCGTCCCGATCATTCCGGGGCGCAGCTGATCCAGCGGGAAGATCCCGGGTGGCGGTGACTGGGCGGCAGCGTTTGAGACGAGCAAGAAAAAGAAAAACGCGAGCAGGCGGGTGTCACGCTTTGGCACGCGGGTCTCCGGTCATCGAAACGGGGGGCAGAGTATAGGTCCGTCCGCACTCGCCCACCCGTTGCCGCGTTCGCTGGCCGGGACGTTAGGGACCATCACTGGGATGTCGCATTTTCGGACAAGCGGCTCTGGGCGCAGCGTTGCTCTCGCCTTGTGGGATTGACCGAGCCGGTCCCGGGCCCAACGTTCAATCGCAGGAGGGTAGGAACACTATGGCCCAACACCGCGTGAGGAACTGGATCGCGTGCGGCGCTGTTCTCCTGACTCTGGCCGCCGCACCCGCCGCCGTCGCGGCACCCAGCGATGTTCGCTCGTCGACCGTCGCTGGGAGTCCCAGCGCTATTCCACTGATCACTATGGGAGAGCCGACGGCAGGGCAAATTGTGCAGAGCCTGCGAATCGCCATCGAGTGGCTCTGGCAGTCGATGCTCGCGGAGCCCGCGCCAACCGCGACAGGTGGTGCTGCGGCACCTGCTTCAGATTCCGCGATCGTGCCGCCGCAACCGTATGCCTTCGGTGGTGACGACGCGTCAGGTCCCTGGCCACTCTTGTAACTCTCTCCAAGTTTGAACGGCGACCATGGGCGGCCCTGCGGGGCCGCCCTTTTCTTTTGTCCACAGCGCGCCATCGTCACCGAATCGTGCCGGATCCAGCGCGGGCCGAGATCGCCGCTCAGACTGCCCCGTGCTTGGCGTCTGCAAATCTTCACCGTCAACCCGGTCCGATTTGCTAACATCGCGCTCGGGCTCAGGGAGCGAAGGAGGCAACCGGCGATGAGTCGATCGACCGGCAGCGATCGCTTCACGATGATTCGCCCGCTGGGGAGCGGCGGGTTCGCCGAAGTGGTGCTCGCGCGCGACAACCCTACGGGTCGCCAGGTGGTGTTGAAGCGACCCCTCTCCATCGACAGTGACTCGAGGGAGATTCTGTCGCGCGAATTCGCGGCGGTAGCGCCGCTCGATCATCCGGGCATCGCTCGCGCGCTCGACTTGGTTCTGGACCCGAAAGACGGTGGGCCCTGTCTTGTCTTCGAAGCGATCGAGGGGGTGCCCTCGACGCTGGCAGCACCGTCTGCCTCACTCGAACGCGTGCTCGCTTGGACCGCCGGTATCGCCGAAACGCTCGTCTTCCTTCACGGTCAGAACCTGATTCACGGCGACTTGAAACCCGACAACATTCTGATCGCGACCGGCGATCGTCCGCGGTTGATCGACTTCGGGTTGGCGCGGGCGCCTGGAAGCCGCGGCGGAGGCACCGCGGCCACCGCCGCGCCTGAGGTCTTGCGCGGAGACCCCGCCGGCCCTGCTGCCGATCTGTTCAGTCTCGGAGCGACAGTCTTCTATTGGTTGTTAGGGCGATACCCATTTGGTAGTCGTCTCGCCAGCCGTTTGGCGACTCTCGATCGGCGGCCGGTATTTCCGGCCGGGAGCGCGCTGCCTGGCGGAGTCCACAAGTTGTTGCGCGCGCTCCTGTCACCTGAGCCAGGCGAGCGGCCGCCGTCCGCACTGGTCTTGGCCGCACAACTCAGCGCACTTGGCGCCGCGTTGCCCGATTCCTCCTACAGCGATCCTTCCTCGCGGGCGCGCGCGCTGCCGCTGATCGCTCGCGGCGAGGTGCTCGAGGCGTTGCGCGCAGTCTGGGAAGGCTCAACGTCAGCTCAGTTGTCGTGGCTGTCGGGGCCACAAGGATCAGGACGGACCCGCGTTCTGCAGGAAGTGGGTCGACGCGCTCGCATCGCAGGACGACGTGTGATGACCGTCGACGCTAATACCGCGGTCGATCTGTCGGCGGCACTGATCGGCGGCCAGGCCTCTGTCGCGGCCAGCTTGGCAGCGTTGGCCGAGTCTGGACCCACGACGGTATTGATCGACGATGCGGATCAGCTCGCACCAGAGCAAAGTGACGCGCTCGCCGCTGCCGCCAGACTCGCGAACCTCCCTGGCGACCTAGTGGTCGTGAGCGCTGGGGACGCAGCCCCTGCCGGCTGGCGCGTGATCGAACTCCCGCGTCTCGACGTCGATCAGATCGCAGAACTGACGCACGCCCTGTTGCCTGGTCCAACGGTTCCCTTAGAGGTCGCGCGGCGCATCGCGCGTGACAGCGATGGCAGGCCGGGCCGGATCGTTGCGCTGCTCGGCGAAGCGGTGCGTTTGCGACTGGCGGTCAATCGCGGACTCGGTGGTTGGGACCTGACGGAGTTCGCCCGGCGCCCGCTGCCCACGTCGCGCGCGGCTGCATCCGAGTTGACAAGTTCTTCTATTTCCATGTCGGCCGATGAGAGCGCTGTTTGGGCTGCGCTCTACGCTTCCGGCGAACCGCTTGCGTTGACCGATCTGGCGATCGCCGCGGAACTGCCGCTCGAGCGCGCCGCAACCGCCACGCGCGCACTGAGCGCGGCAGAAATCACAGTGCGCCGGCCGACCGGAGAGGTGGCGCTTCGCTGTCCCAACAACCCGGCCGCAGAGATCGATCGCACAGCACTGAGTGCGTTGCACACGCGACTGCTGCTGCTTGTAGCGCGGCGCGGACCGCCGCGCCTCGAGGGTCGGCCGCAGTGGTTATCGCAGTTGGCGCGACACGCCGCTGGCGGCGGCCGGTTCTCGTTGGCGGCCAGGATGACGCGACGTGCTGTGCTTCGCGCCGTGCGGCTAGGCCGGCCCGATATCGCAGGCACCCTATTGGCCGTCGCGACCGCAGCCGAAACAGCGCCTGAACGTGCTTGGCTGGAGGAGGCGTCGGGCGAAATCGCACTGGCACAAGGACGCGCCGACGCCGCGTGCGCTCCGCTGCGTGCCGCCGCAGAAAACTGGCTTGCGGCACAGATCCCTGATCGCGCAGCTCAACTGTTCGCGCGGCTCGCGCGCGCGCTGGGCGATGCGGGTCGAACCGCGGAGGCTTCGCAGTCTGCAGCACGTGCGATGGCGCTCGCGGTTCGCGAACGAACGCGCGCCGTCGCCTGGCTGGAGCAAGGCATCTTGGCCGCGAGACGAGGCGTCTTTTCGGACGCGTTGGAGCGTTGCGAGCGCGCCGCGAACAGCGTTTCGATCAGCGACCCAGTGTGGCGGAGAGCACATGCCGCGCGCGGCCGCTGCTTGGTGCTGCTCGACCGCTTGGGCGAAGCGGAAGAAGCGTTTCGCTTGGCCGAAAGGGCCGCCGACGCCGCCACCGACGTGCAGCTTTCGGCAATCGTCCGGCTCGCACGATTGCAAGCGGCATTGCGTGGCGGGCGCGTACGCGAAACCCTCGAGCTGGTGCCAGAAACGCGACGGTTGCTACTCGCGCGAGGCGATGCCGATGGCTTGGCGTTGCTTTCGTCTCTGGCCTCGCAAGCGGCGCAAGCCTCTGGTGATTGGCCACGCGCGGCGGCAGAAGCCGAAAGCTCGGTTCGTTGGCGCGAGATTCACGGACATAGCGGCTGGCTCGCAACGGCGCTGTTGCGGTGGGCGCGACTTTGCATACTGCTGGGCGATCTGCCGCGCGCGCGTGGCGCCGCACAACGTGTCATCGATGCGACCGGTCCATCCGACAGCGATCGCTGTGAAGCAAACGCGCTGCTGGCCCAACTCGCCGCATTGGAAGGCGATGCAATCGGCGCCTCGCGACTGGCCGACGATGCGTCGAACGCTGCCGCAGGCTTTGCGAGTTTGGTTCCGATCGCCGCCTTGGCTCGCGCTTGGGCTGCATGGACCAAACACGATCGCGAACTCGTGGCGCGTACACTCGAACCCGTCGTCGATTATTTCGAAAGCCACGGCACACCTCCCGAGCACGCAGCTCCGGCGTTGGCGTTGTTAGCGTGGTCGTTTGCCAAACAGCGGCCGGCGCAGGCACGACGCACGGCAGAACGGGCGCGCGCGTTGGCCGATCGGATTGGTGATCTCGACGCCGCGCTGCTCGCTCACGCGGCCGAGGAGGACGCGGCACGGGGTGAACACGACGATCCACAAGCCGCGCGCGCGGCGGCGGCTCGACGCTCACGCCTGCGCGATGCTGCAGCCCGCGTGGCGCCAACCGCGTGGTCCGGGAGTTTTCTTTCCCGGCCCGATCGAGCCCCGCTGCTCGAGTCGGCAGCGTCCTCCGTCGCCGATCGCAAGCGACTCGATGCTCTCTACGAAATCGTCGCGGACTTGAATAGCCTGCGCGACCCTCAGGCGGTGATCGGCGCTCTGCTCGATCGCGCGTTGGAAGCGATTGGCGCCGAGCGCGGTGCGGTGATCTTGGCCAGCGAGCAGGGAGAGTTGCAGCTGGTGCAGGGACGGCAGGTCGAAGAACAAACGGCGCTGGACGCACTCGCGCTGTCGCGCAGCATCGTGGCACGCGCCCGCGGCGGCGAGACGGTACTGGCGGTCGATCCTGCCAACGATCCGCGTTTCAAGAGCGCCCAGTCCGTGGCGATGTTTTCGATTCGAGCCGTGTTGTGCGTTCCACTCAATCTCAAGTCCCGCGTCGTGGGTGCTCTTTACGTCGATAGTTGCAACCCAAAGGTCCGTTTCTCACAGGCCGATGTGGCGTTTGCCGAAGCGTTGGCCAATCACGCTGCGCTGGCGTTGGAGAACGCGCGACTGTTTCGCCGTTTGATGACCGAGAACGAGCAATTGCGCGCCGAGTTGGGAAATCGGGACCGTCTCGGAGGCTTGGCGGGGCGATCGGCAGCCATGGCTCGCGCGATTGCGCTGCTCGAGTCGCTGGCGCCGAGCGGATTGCCGGTGTTGATCCGAGGAGAATCCGGCACCGGAAAAGAACTGGCCGCGCGACAGCTACATCGTCTCGGCCCGACGCCCGACGGTCCGTTCGTCGTTGTGGGCGCAGCATCGCTTCCGCCGACGATCCTCGAGGCGGCGTTGTTCGGACATGAGAAGGGTGCCTTTACCGGCGCCGATCGATCGCGACGCGGGCTACTGGCCGAAGCGCATCAGGGCACGTTGTTTCTCGACGAGGTCTCCGAGTTATCACTGGGTGTGCAGGCGAAGTTGCTGCGTGTCTTGGAAGAGCGAACGGTGCGTCCACTCGGTTCGAACAAGAGCGTTCCTGCCGAGTTCAGGCTGATCTCCGCTTCGCACGGAAACCTCGAAGACGAAGTGCGCGCCGGACGGTTCCGCCACGATCTGTTGTACCGCGTCGATGTTTTGCACCTGACAATGCCGCCGCTTCGCGAGCGTCTCGAAGATCTTCCGCTGCTGGCGTCGCAAATCTTGGAACGCCTCACGCCGCAATTCGGTGCGCTCACGTTACGCCACGAGTTGCTCCTGCTCTTCTCACGCTGGAATTGGCCCGGCAATGTGCGTGAGTACGAGAACGTGCTGACGCGATTGGCGCTGCGTGCCTCGGGCGGCACGATCGGTCTGGACACGCTTGCGCTCGATCCCGAACTCGCCGCGCAATTCGGCGAACGAGCCACGGCTCCGACACTGGCCAACCTCGAGGACGTCGAGCGCGACGCGATTCGGCGCGCCCTCGAGTTTTGCAGAGGGAATCGAGAGCGGGCAGCGAAGCTGCTCGGCGTCGGGCGCGCGACGATCTTCCGCAAAATCCGCCATTACAACCTCGAGGGCACCGGTCGCCCGGCGTCAGCCGCTCCTGGATCGCCCGAACCATCTCAGCCTGAGACGTAGCGCCCGAACCTTGGTTTCGCGCTCACGCACTCTAAGTCGCTGAGCCATCTCCGTTTGATCGCAGGCCCCCAGATCAACGTGCCAGTGGCACAAGCCGTGCTCTAGGTAAGAGCAAAGCTATACGCGACGAATCGCGCCGCCTCCCTCCACGCAAGCCGCGCGATTCGTCGTTCCCGTCCCGTTGGTGAGGACCGCGATCCGAGATTCCCCGGTCCCTTTCCCACCCGGATCGTGGTCCTCGCCTTTTTTCGGGCGAGGACCTTTTTATTTTCTGGGACGAGGTCGCAGCAGCCGTTGAACCGCTTTGAAGGCTGCGATGTCCTGAGCCTCGGTCCCCAACGGCATACGAGCGAGCCCGACGATCGAGGCCAATGAAACTCCGCCTTTGGATCGCTGGCGCGCCAGCGCCACGCCGTAGCGATGGGCCAAGAGCCGTTCGACGGGAGCTTGGTCGCTTGGCTCCAGACGCGACAACAGCGTGGCAAGCGATCCACCGCGCGTGAGCGATCGATGCACCGTGGCCTCGGAGCGCTTTACCCGAGTCGACGCGGGGTAGCGAGGCAACCAGCGATCCGAGAGCGCCGAAGGACCCAACCGCCGCAACCCTACGTCGGTCCACGCAACGATTGCTGTTGCGACGCTGTACTCGACCACACGACCGTATGCGTTGCGCGGGCTGCCCATCTGCGCGCCAGAGGCAACTCGCAAATGCGCCGCGGCGAACCGCCCCGCTTCGATGGCCGCTGCGCGAAAGTCGAGACGCGTTGCCAGCACTGCATGCGCTTCGGGCATCCAGTTCCAAGTACCGATCAACGTCACTGGCGCGGTGGCACGCCCGCCACGCTGCGCGATCGATGAGTGATTCAACACCGCAGCCCAGCGAGGCGAATCGCTATCCGCCACGACCTCCGGGAACGAATCGACGAGGCGTGCTCCGCCCGCGATCCGTTCGCGACGCGGATCGATTCCAACGACACCCGTGGCGTGATTCAGCAGGCCATGAAAGGTCGAGTCCCAATTCAGGTCGTCCTGTTCGGGAGGGTCAGCCGCCCAGGTCCGGTAAGTTCTCGCCAAGGCCCTCTCGCGAGCGGCAAAGGGCCGGCGTTGAACGATGAAAGTCCGGCCCGAGACAGAGACTCCATCAGCCGACGCCTTAGGATGATCGACGTCGTGCAGCACCAGGAGCACCGTCGCTTCGCCGCCCAATCGCTGCCGAAGCAGCGCAGGCAGATGGGGCTCTGCCAGATGTGCTTCTCCAAACACTACGATCGCCAGCGAGTTGGGACCAGCAAGAGTCAGACGGTGGGCGAGCCGCTCTGCCGCCGCTTCGTCGCGTAACTCGAGATCCTCGACACCCCCGCGCGGCGGCATGTCGAGACCGTATGCCGGCACGTTGACGCGGGCGGCGCGGCGCAGCAGCGCTTTGGGCCCCGACCAGGGATAACCCCACTCTTCTCGATAGCGCATCCGCTGCTGAAGAAGTGCGTCTCCACCTCGCCCGCTTTGATAGTCGTCCAAGGCGCGCTGATCCCGGGCATGGACCATCTCCAGTCCCAGCAACACGGCTCGCCGCTGCTTGGCGAGCTGCTCGATCAGCCAGCGGGCCGTGCGGCAGGCGCTATCGAGGGCGTGGTACTCGCCCAGCAACACGACGCGGGACGCGGCGGCGGCTCGCAGCAGCGCTGCCTGCGAACTCTTGCGGGGGCTGAGTGCCGCGACGTCAGCGTCGAAACGCGCGACATAGGCGGAGCGAGCAACCGGGTCGACAACTTCGAACGAGTCGAGGCTCGCCCCAGCGGAGGGATGCTGTGAATCGGAGCCGGGACCGAGGGGACCTGTCATTCAGTGACGGCGGTCAGTCGCTTAGACGGACCCGCCGCCTTTATCGCCCGAGCCGGGTTGCGATGGCGTGTCGTTGCCGCTCTTCATCGCGTCTTTGAACGACTTGATCCCATCGCCCAAGCCCTTGCCCAGTTCCGGGAGTTTTCGCGCCCCGAACAGCACCACCACGATCACCAGCAAGATCAACAGTTCGGGAAGTCCGAGTCCCCCGAATGCAGCCACAGGGATGTTCATCAGTTCTCTCCAGCGTTGCGCTAAGGTGCGGCGCGGGGTCCATTATTCACCGATCCGGCTCGCCGTCCATTTCTTACGGTGCGAGGCGAAGCCGGCGCTCATTTCCAATTCGCTGCGTGACCCCCTGATCGTCCAGCCGCTCGAGCAGGGGGATCGCCACGCGGCGCGTCAATCCGAATATCTCCTTGAAAGCTGCGACGTCCAGCGTGGCCCTGCCGGCCGTGGCTTCTTCGCGCAAGCGCGATACCACCTGGAGCCAGACGGACGAAGCGATCACGAGGCCATGGGGCAGGCGGACGGCCACCCCTTTCCTGACGGCAAAACCGATGATCGCCGTCGCGCGAGGACCCAGTTCTGCCCGGACGCTGAGTTCGTCCTCGGTCGGAGCCTCCAAACCGGCGGCAAGCAACACGGCGGCGATCCGTTCTACCGCCTCGGCCGCATCGCCACTCAGCGACTGATGCGAAGGCATGCGCACCGTGTCACGCGTGGCGACGACTCGTCCGGACTCGTGCAACGTATCGAGCCAATCGCGAAACGCCTCGGCCGGCCAGAGCGGCGCCAACGCGGTGCGCAGTACCTCAGGGGCGCATCCGTCGTCGAGTGGACGATCGCGGTGAAACTTACGCAGCAGATTTCGCAGATCCTCCTCGAGTTGGAGCCGCGCCTCACGCGCGATCAGCAGATCGCCTCCGAGCACACTGCTCTTCGAGATCTGCGCGGCCAGAGTGCGCGCTTGTTCTGCGGTCAACGCCAGCGACGGTGCCGCATCGCCAAGCCGGATCCCGCGCGTTCCGGCAATCGTCATCGCCGCCGCGAGACGTTTTTGAGGCGCTGCGCCCTCCAATGCCAACGTGCGCTGCGGCGCCTCGAGATCGGCGCGTTTCCAGCGCGGAGGATCGAGCCACACGATTTCTCCGCCGGCAAGCGTTTCGAGCGGGCTGTAGCGGCGCAACACGAATCGATCACCGGGCAACGCGGCGAGTGGTGACTCGAGTCGAATTTGCACTCCCCGTTTTTGGCCGGGAGCGAGCGGCTCGTGGCCGACTCTCAAGCGACCCATCACCTCGGCGGTCCCGTGATGCACCCTCACGCGGAGATCGTCTTCCAAAGCCGTCGATGCCTCGTTCCAGACTTCGAGCACCGCTTCGATCGAAGCGGCGACCACCTCGTAGTCGACTGGAACGAGCACCATGCCGCGAGCCAGCTGTTCGCATTCCACACCTTGGAGGTTGACCGCAACACGCGCATGTCTTGCAGCGCGATCGACGGCAACGCCATGCAGTTGCAAACCGCGAACCCGCGCCTTTGGTCCACCGGGCACCGCGCTCAAGGTCATTCCAGCGCGCAATTCACCGCCCTGTAGCGTTCCGGTGACGACGGTCCCAAATCCCTTCACCGAGAAAACGCGATCGATCGGCAATCGCGGCCAAAGTCCATCCAACGGCGATGTATTCGCCTCCACCATTCTGCGGAGTTCAGTGCGTAGCAAGTCGAGGCCTGCTCCGGTGACCGCGCTCACGGTAATGATCGGCACATCGTTGCAACCCCACTCGCGGAGCAGGGTGCTTACGTCGTCGGCGGCCAGGTTCGCCATCGCGTTGTCGACCAAGTCGCTGCGTGTGAGTGCGACGACGCCCAAGGGCACGCGAAGCAACTGTGTGATCGCCAAATGCTCACGCGTTTGAGGCATCACCCCTTCGTCTGCAGCGACCACCAGCATGACGGCATCGAGGCCCGTCGCGCCGGCCAGCATGTTGTGCACGAAGCGCTCGTGACCTGGCACGTCGACGAACGAAACGGTGCACTGTCCGTCGTTGTAGTGCGCGAAACCGAGATCGATCGTAATTCCGCGGCGCTGTTCCTCAGGCAAGCGATCGGGATCGGTCCCGGTCAAGGCTCGAACCAACGAGGATTTGCCGTGGTCGATGTGCCCTGCGGTGCCAACCACCACCGAGCGGCGCATCGATGGTGCATCGCTCAGCAAGTGGAGGAAGGCTCGATGAAGGAGTGCGGCGGGAAGGTCAGTGTGAATCTCGCGCCCCGGCCAGGGGCGCTTTCGAGAGTGATTTCGCCGCCGTGATCGGCCATGGTCTGCAGTGCTAACGACAGGCCCAGTCCGGTACCTCGTCCTTCCTCTTTGGTCGTGAAGAATGGATCGAAGATTTTGTTTTGAACGTCGGGAGGGATGCCTGGGCCGTTATCAGCCACCACGAGCGCAACGCCTCCGGCCTCCGAGGGAGAAAGTTGCACACTCACGCGTCGTGCGTGGCTGACCTCCTCCAGCGCATGCATTGCATTCGTCATGAGATTCAGCAACAGGCGCAACACAGCATCGCCATCGGCGTGGATCGCGGGTGTGTTGGGATCGGCTTCGAAAGTGGCTTCGATTTGCGCGACCCTGAACCCGTATGTCGCAAGCTCCATCGCCTTCTCAGCGATCGTCACCGGCGAGACAAGTACCCGCGTCGAATCCTTGGGACGGACAAAACTCAACAGACTCCCCACGATTCGCTGGGCACGCTGGGCTTCCTCGGTCAGAGTGCCGAGCCACTCGTCGCGGCGCGGGGAATCGGGCGAGGTTTGCAGCATCTGCCCGTAGCCCAGCACGGTGGAGAGCGGGTTATTGACCTCGTGGACGACGCCACTAATGAGTGTCCCCAGCGCTGATAGCTTCTCGACGCGGGCCCCTTGACTGGCTCGCCGTTTGGCAAGGGTGACGTCCTCGATCACCACCAGAACGTCCGCTCCCCCGCCAGGCCCCTGCGCCGGACCGAATCGCAGCGTCAGGTGGCGCCCCCCATCTGCCGCCAAGAAGAGTTCGAATGACGAGGATTCGCCGCGGACCGCAGCATCAATGTGCGTTTGCAACTCTGTGCCGCCGATCCGTTCCAGTCGCCGGCCTTGGGTTACGGACTCGGCATCCTGAGCCAGCAAGCGGAGGGCAGCTGGATTGGCGAGTCGAACGAGTCCCTCGGCACTCAGCAGGATCGCGCCCATCGGCAACCCATCGACGACGGCGCCGAGCCGGTCTTCTTCCCGTTGTCGTTGGGCGAGCACCCGGCCGAAGGCAAGCGTAAGCAAGGCTGACGCGGCCGCAGTGAGGCGCGGAGCATTCTCGGGAACACGGCCGTTCCAGCCCAGGGCCATACCACCCGACGGCATCGCCAACGGAACGTGAACCCAAGTGGTGCTCTCGCTAACGTTCCCCGACATCGCGCCCATCGCCCGGGCCGAGGCTTCGGCGCCGAGTGCTCCAGGAGGTCTGGCGTGAACCGTCGGGCGATCGGTAGCGCGCAGCGTGGCGACGATCGCAAGCGCGTCTGGACGCAGCAATCGTTGGAGCGTTTCGGCCGCAACCTCGGCCACGGCGGCCGCGCTCTCGGCGCGTGTCAGGTCTTTCATGAGTGCAAACAGGGCACCGAGTTCGTGATGCTCGCTGGCCGCGCGCACCAACAGATCACCCGGCCGCGGCAGCGCGGCAATGCTCCTTCCAAGCGACCGAGCGCGACGCGATTCATCCGGAATCTCGTCATCGCGATAACCCGCTTCGGTACGCGCCAGCAGCACGGCGCCGGCTCGCGCTGGGACGAGCGGCACAATCATCACGTGCTGGGCCCCCAGTGAAAACAAGAGATCGCCGAGCGTATCGTGCCGTTCGCGCGCCAGATTGCTGCGGCGCGCCACTCGCGGTGCCCCCGGCAGCGGCACCGTGGGCAGGGAGAGCCGCGTCCAGTGGTTACCCGTCCGTTTAACTGAAACGGGCTCGATCTCGCGACTCTCGACCGGCAGAAGCAACGCCAGATCGGCGGGCGGCAACGTGGATTGGGCCCATGCACACAACAAATCGAGCGGCGTCGCCGCAGGCGGTGGCACGAATCCGTCGTGGTCTTGGGTCGACGTGCGCTTCAACAGATGTTCTCCGGTCTGGCGATTCTACAGGACAGGCCGGAGTCACTGGCACTCGTTACCACTAGTCGAGCGAATCGCGTCCTCGGACGCTCCGTACCGTGTATCCCTTCTTGACTGGAGTACGGTTGCCACGCGGGCGGTTGAACATTCGCCGCAAGCGCAACTTCGCCTGCGTTTCGATTTGGCGGACGCGCTCGCGGCTCACGCCCATTTGCTCGCCGATCTCTTTGAGCGTGAGGATCGCGCAGCCTTCCAAACCGAAGCGATGTTTGATAACGACCCGCTCCTGATCGGAGAGTGATTCCAACGCATCGGTGACAAGCGATGTGCCTTCGCGTTTGAGCAGATTGTCTTCGGCGCTCTCGAAATCAGGATCGACAAGAAACTCGCTGACAGGAGTCTTCTTCTCTTTGCCGACCGTGTCGTCGATCGAAACCTCGCGCCCGCGCACTTGAAGTGTCTGGTCGATCTTCTTGAGCGAGACATCCAAACGATCGCCAATTTCACTGCGCTCCGGGCTGCGTCCGAGTTCTTTGCGCAACACCTGTTCGGTTTCGCGCAGTTCGCGAACCTTCTTCATTTGGTAGGTCGGCACTCGTACGAGATTCACCTGTTCGGCGAGTGCTTTGAGAATCGATTTCCGGATCCACCAGATCGCGTAGGTGATGAACTTGGTGCCCTTGGATGGATCATAGCGACGCGCCGCTTCGATCAGCCCGAGATTTCCTTCGTTGAGCAGATCCTCGAGCGACAACCCCAAGTTGCGGTACTCGGTCGCAACCTTCACGACGAACGAGAGGTTGGAAGCCACGAGATTTTCGAACGCCTCGGGGTCGCCCTTTTGGACACGATGCGCAAGTCGTTGCTCTTGCTCTTTTGTGAGCAGCGGATAGGCACGAATTTCAGAAAAGTAGCGACTCAAGACCGAGCGGTCGGAACCACCTGTGACCGACGCCCGAGTACGAGCCGCCGCCTTCGCCGGCGCCGCGACTCTCGGGGTCTTATCGGAGCTACCGCTTTTGCGAACGCCCACCGTGTACGCCCACCTGGCCGCCAAGGCGTGGCGGCCCATCTGCGCACGGACGACGGCTCCCCGAGACCCGTCGTGCCGATTCTTTGTTACCTGCCCGAGCCGTGCAACAGTTTGAACAGGTTTGATTCGTTCAAAACCATCAACAGTGCTCGAGCAATCCACTTCCCCAATGCGTCCGAGAATATCTCCTCAAGACATCGCTTCCGTCAACCCAAGTCAGGAATAACGATTCCGTGCGTCTCCGCACGTGTTCGATACCGTGAACTATTTTCAGTGGATATCGAACGGATCATCCCGGCGCCCCTGGATGACTCGAAATGGCCGTTGGCGTTTGAACGGGTTGCGCCAGCCCAGACCGCCACCCCGGACGAAGAACAAGAGGTAGAGCAAGCCCACCAACATGCCGCCGAGGTGCGCGGTAAAAGCGACCACTCGACCACCAGGTGCGCCTACCTGAGCGTGACCAAGATTCGAGGCCATGGCGTTGTATAGGTCGATCGCGCCGTAGATCAGAGCAATCGTTCTGGCTTTGATCGGAAACGGCAGCGGGAACAAGAACAACTCACGCTCTGGAAAAAACATCGCAAAGCCGACCAAGACACCCAAGACACCGGCTGAGACACCGATCACCGGCGCGTTGGACCCCGTGAGGATCGCGGTCGCCAAGTAAGCCAAGCCGCCACCGACAACGCAGATCACGAGGTAGCGCAAAAAACCCCGCGAGCCAAGCACGCGTTCGACATCGCCACCGAACATCCACAGACCCAGCAAGTTCATCAACAGGTGCCAGATGTCGCCGTGCAACAACGCGTACGTCACCAATTGCCAGACGGCGAAGTGCTCCAGGACGCCATCCCGCGACAACTGAAGCCACGTAATCGGCGTCTGGAATTGGAAGAGAAACTCACTGAATGCCTGAAGCGCGAAGGAAACGGCGAGTGTCCACATGATCACCCGCAACATCGGCGTCACAGGGGGGACTTGAATCGTCATTCCGCCGCCAGCGGACGGCCCTCGATAGTGAGAAGACATGCGGGGATTATGGGTCACCCCCATGCCGCGAGGCCATGCCTACCTCACCGGCCCGACCTCTACGGTTCGACGCTGAGTTTCAATTCGCCGGTCTCTTGGTGGTAATAAATCCAAACCTTTCCTGCCGGGAAGGTCCCTTTCTCGAATCCCGAGCCGCCGTCGTGTTTGCAGCCGCTGCGGCCTGGCAGTCCACAGGAAAGCGTCTTGGTCTCGCCACCCGCTTCGACGATCCAACGATAGGCCCACTGCCCGCCCGTATTGCTGACCTCCGCGGTGATCTGGTTCGCTCCTTGTTTGAGCTTCGAGGCCAGATCGATCCAGCCAGCGCGGAGTTCGGCCGTGGTCCCCAGGGCCGCGCCGTCCAGGTACAACTGCACCTCGTCGTCAGCTTCTGCAACACGAACGCGCGCACGAATCGTGGGAGCGACCGACTCACCGAACTCGATCCGCGCAACATTGCGGCGTGGGATCAACTGGCGGCCGCCACCGGCAACTTCTAGCGCCGCATGATCGAGTGTCACCTCGATCAGCCGGCCGCGGAGCTCGCTGCCGTCGCGCAGCACGATCAACTCCTCGCTCTGCACCTGCGTCGTCAGCAATAACCAACCGGCGGACAGCGCAAACAGCAGTCGACCGCAAAACACTCGATTGCGTCGTGGGGACATCGCGCACCTCGCTCCACTACGGACAAGCCAGCGGTGGCGGTAGCCTCGCAGTGCTGTCACGCAGGAGGAATGATGACCGTCAGCAGTGTATTGGAAGCAGCGCCCGACGCCCTCGATTCCTTGCGGATCGCGCTCGCCGGCTGGCAGCAGCGACAGCGGGCCACTGCTTGGGTGCTTTGCGGATCTTGCGCGCTCGGCACACCCGAGGCCTCAACCTGCAGCGGCCTGGCGCGCCGGCTTGGCGAACTAGCCCTGCTGACCGATCAGGCGGTGCGCTCAGGCCGGCGCGGCCAGATTCTCACGGCGATCGCTCTTCGCCGGCCGTTCCCGCTCGCGATCGTCGTGCTCGCGAGCGCACGGCGTGGATTGGCTTTGGCTCACTCGTTGCGTGACGCGCTTGCCGACGGTCCGATGCACGCCGCACAGCAACGCGATCCATGGTTGACGCTCCTCTCCAGTTCTCCATCGCTCGAAAAATCGCTGCGGCTGCTGCGACGAGTCGCGTGCACCCCGCTTTCGGTCTTGCTGCTCGGCGAAACGGGATGCGGCAAAGAGGAACTCGCGCGCGCCCTGCATGTCGCCTCGCAGCGGCCCGGTTCGCTGATCGCCGAGAGTTGCGCGGCGTTGCCGGAGTCGCTGCTCGAGGCCGAGATGTTCGGGGTGCGGCGTGGTGCGTTTACTGGAGCGGATGCGCCACGCAAGGGGCGCGTCGTCGAGGCTCATCGCGGCACACTGTTTCTCGATGAAATCGGCGAACTGCCCGGCCTGATTCAGGTGAAGCTGTTGCGCGTCCTGCAAGAGCGCGAAGTTCGCCCACTCGGAGGCGATCCTGTCCGCGTTGACATTCGAGTGGTCGCCGCAACGCATCGTGATCTGCCACGACTCGTCGATCGTGAACTCTTTCGCAGCGATCTGTACTTTCGTTTGGCAGGCGCCACCGTATACGTTCCACCACTTCGCGAACGGCACGGCGATTTGCCTTACCTGGCGGCCACGCTGCTGGCCCGCGCCGCTGACTCGGGGATCGGTCCTGGATACTCGCTGGCTCCTGCGGCCGTGCCGCTCCTGGCCGAGTACCCGTTTCGCGGCAACGTTCGCGAACTCGACAACATGCTTCGTCAGGCGGCGGCCCTCGCCAATGGTCCGCGCATTTTGCCGCACGACTTGCCGCTGCCCGAGCGATCTAAAAGCGCGCCACCTCACAACCTCGAGGTCAAGGCGTTGAGCGAGGCGCTGTTCTTGGCGGGCGGTGTCAAGGCCGATGCGGCGCGGCGCCTGGGCTGGTCGCGCCAGAAACTCTATCGACGAATGGCTGCGCTCGGCATGCTGAGGCCGAGTCTCCAGCCCCCGCACTAGTGGCTTGTAACAGCTGATTGGGAAGTGATGCGTCGGCTAGGATCGAAGTACTTCCACTTCACGGTTTTCGGTGCTTTGTTGTATTGGCGGATGTAGCGCATGAGTTTTCTCTTCAAGTCAGGCACCGAGGTGAACACGCCACGAGCGATGACATCGCGCTCGATTTTGCCGAGCCACAGTTCGACCTGGTTGAGCCACGACGAGTAGGTCGGGGTGAAGTGCAGATGGACCTTGGGATGCACTGCCAGGAAGTCTTTGACCGTCTGGCTTTTGTGCGCCGAGAGGTTATCCGCGATTACGTGGATCTCTTTTCCGCGCGGCTGGTTGGCGACGATGTCCGCGAGGAAGGCAACAAACTCGGCCGAAGTGTGCCGTGCGGCGGTCTTGCCAAGTACTTTTCCAGTCTTCGTGTTGAAGGCCGCATACAGCGACAACGTGCCATGACGAAAGTATTCAAATCCGTGCCGCTCGGCTCGTCCTGGCGAGAGCGGCAGCACCGGGTCTTTGCGATCGAGTGCCTGTATCGCGGTCTTCTCATCGACGCAGAACACGGCCGCATGCGCTGGCGGGTTCAGATACAGACCAATGATGTCTGCGGCTTTCTGCTCAAAGTCCGGATCGTTCGAGGCCATGTAGCGCTCGACTCGATGCGGTCGCAGAGAGTGCTTGCGCCAGACGCGCGCCACCATCATGTGCGACACCTTGAGCTGTGCGGCCAGCTTGCGCGTGCTCCAGTGGGTCGAACCGTCGAGCGGCTTGCGCTTCACGCTCCACTCCAGGATGCGCGCCTCCAGCCTCGGCGTCAGCGTGCTGGGCAACTGCCCGGCGTGGCGGCTGAA
>JANNUT010000029.1:0-3538 GCA_031395565.1 Acidobacteriota bacterium
AGAAGACCACCAAGAAAGTCAAAAAGAAGGCCACCAAGAAGGGTGTCAAGGCCTCTTCGAAAAGTCTGACGCGCCGCGCGGTGAAAAGAGCGGTCCGGCCTGTCGCCACGCCAAGCACCGCCAAGTCCACGCCCGCATCGCCGACAAGCTCGGCAGGTATTGGTGACGACGCAGTACTGAAGGCGACCGGAAAGCGCTGGAGTGAATGGCTCTCGCTCTTGGACAAGGCCGGCGCAACCGCATGGACTCACCGGCGGATTGCGTTGCACCTGCACGAGCAACTTGGTGTGGGCGAATGGTGGTGTCAGATGGTGGCCGTGGGTTACGAACAGGCGCGAGGCTTGCGCGAGAAACATCAAACCGCAACCGGCTACAACGCCAACGTGAGTCGAACGTTCGATCAACCGCTCGCGGAAATGTACGAGCGCTGGGCCGATGAGAAAAAGCGCCGCCGTTGGCTCGACGCGCGCGGGTACTTCATTCGCAAGGCCAACGAAAACAAGTCACTGCGAATTACTTGGGACGATGGCTCGTCGATCGAAGTTTATTTCCTGGCCAAGGGGCCAGGGCGCACGATGGTGCAGGTGCAGCAGAGCAAACTCGCCGACGCCGCCGCCGTCGAACGCGCCAAGACGTTTTGGAAGGTGCAGTTTGCAGCGCTCGAGCGTAGCGTTTGACGCGAGCGCTGCGTCATGATTTGCAGCGAGTACGCTTGCGAGAGTCCGTAGAATCACAACGCGCCGGGATGGCGGAATGGCAGACGCAGGGGACTTAAAATCCCCTGACCGTAAGGTCGTGTGGGTTCGATCCCCACTCCCGGCACATCACCATGATCGATCCGGGCGCGCTCCGCACGCTCGGGGATCTCGCGACGAATCAAGCCCCACCGATCGGAAGGCGTCTAACGCGAACTCGCTCGGGTTCGATAACGACAACGGCGCCCGCTTCCAATGCAGCAGCGACCGCATCGAGATTCACCAACAAGAGTGCGAGCAGCGTCTGAGCGCGGCGATCCGACATTCGCCTGAAGAGCAACACCGATGGGCGCTGCTCGGCTCGCAACGCGAGGATCGTGCCGAAGTCGGTATCTTCTGAGAGAAGAACCCGGTCCTCCCTCGCCGCTAACTCGAAGAGTGCGTCGTCGGTAGCACGCGCGAGGCCGAGATCATGAACGTGGACGGCGTCATGCCCCGCAGCTCGCAGCCCTCCGCCATACGCGGGGACAGGGCATTGTCGACGAGGAACCTCACGCCGTCGGTCGAAGTGGAAGTACGCGTTCATCCACGGCTGCGGCGGCATATCGCAGCGCCTCACGGATATCCTCAGTCTCGAGATCTGGGTACTCCGCGAGGATCTGTGCGTCCGTCAACCCCTGGGCGACGAGTCCGACAACGGTCGCGACCGGAATTCGCAGCCCGCGAAGACAAGGGACACCGCCCATCTGATTGTAATCAGCCGTGATCCGGCTAAAACGCATCGCCATCGTTGCCTCCTGGCGCATTCTAATCTCAAGGCGCTGGGCAGCGCGGTCCAGGTGTCCACCGGGGTGTCCATTACTCGCGTAGACGTCGGTAGCTACGCGTAACGCTCGTACACGAAAGAAAGGCAACGAATCAGCAACTCGCTGGTTCGTTGCCACATAACTCCTTCCTTGAAATCCCCTGACCGTAAGGTCGTGTGGGTTCGATCCCCACTCCCGGCACCATTTGGTTTCAACGCGATACGAGTTTTTCGCTCGCATCTCTCTGACATCCAGGGTCGACAGATGTCCACCTGGGTGTCCACCGAACCGGGGTAGGTCCATACACCCAACCAGTGCCGAGTCAGTGCGAACGAAATCATGGCTAGACCAAGTCCAAATAAAGACTAGTTAACGGTCCGTAATCGGTCTATATCTGGTTCGCACATGGAAAGGAGATCGAGGTGAAAGAAGTCCAGGTGTTCGACGGGATCATCCCCCTCGGGGAGTTCAAGGCCCAGGCCGCGAAGCTTCTGAAACGCCTCGGGGAATCTGGAGAACCGATGGTGATCACACAGAACGGCCGTCCCGCCGGCGTCCTAGTCTCCCCAAGAGAGTTCGATCGAATTCAGGAGCGCCAACGATTCCTGGAATCCATCGCGGCGGGTCTGGCGGACGCAGAAGCTGGAAGGCTGATCGGAACCGCCGAGTTGAAGAAGCGACTCCGGGCATGGCGCGCTGAGCGTGCTCGGGGATGAAGGTTGTCTGGACGGTGGTGGCGTGGGAACGCCTGATCGAGATCGAAGCGTTCGTCGCACAAGACAATCCAAAGGCAGCGGCAAGACTCGTCGACCGTCTCATCGATCGAGGCAGCGCGCTCGCCGAGAACCCTAATCGCGGCCGCAAGCTTCCGGAGATCCCCGGGAGCGGCCTTCGCGAACTCGTCGTGCACGGCTACCGTATCGTTTACCGCCGAACGTCAAGCGCCGTCGAGATACTGACGGTGTTCGAGGGGCACAGGCTCCTGCGACGCGACGAACTTCCGGGCGGTGTCTAACGAGGCGTCGCCAGGTGTCCATCCTGCAGCTGAGAACTCCACGCTGCTTCTGTCGCGTTGAGTGGCGCTCATACTCGAGCGCGAGCTGTAAGCGTTCCGCTCAACCACACGCATTCGCGTGAGTTTCGCGTCAGAGTCGGTGGCCGAGGATCGCTCCCGCGCTGTACCGGACCGATCGCCAGACAGAGAGCTGCGCACGCAACGATCGGTACCGGTCGCTGCGAAACCAGAGTAGCCAACGGGAGTACGATCGCAGGTGCCAGGAGGTGGCGCATGATTGGCATGCGCTTGTAGGCCTGATGCCCTGCGGTCGTGGGAGGGTCGGAGATGGACCAGTCGAAGCCGCAGTCCAAGGTGATAGCTTTCGTGTGCGCAAGTCTCTTTGGCCTTCTGATATCACCGGAGGCACATGCGATTCGATTCGATTGGACCGCCAATGAAATCGCCTGTGCCAACTCCAGGGGAATCACTCTAGGCAGCGAAGCTGACCCGAGTAACCCGAAGTTCATCGAGCACATGAGTTGGGTCGCTGACCGTATCGTCAGCGGGGTCGTTGGCGAGATCAGGCACGACATTCGTGGCCCATATCCGACCCTCGCAGCGGTGACCGTCGCATCGTCCTTCAAGGGTGGAATACTGCCCGCGACTGTAATCACCGTAGCGTCGATGAGTGGTCCGTCGTTCAGCGACTATGACGGAGTCATGGCGACCGTGCACGTTAGCGGAGATCAACCATCGTTCACGTCAGGCCAGCACGTGCTTCTCTTCCTTTCAACGGGCTACGACATCCGGCCTGAAAACCCTGCGTACTTCGCATTGCCTCCCGGGCACTATCGCCTCGTTGCTGGGCACAAATTCACGCTTCAAGGTGATTCGTTCGTACTAGTGGCTTGTAACAGCTGATTGGGAAGTGATGCGTCGGCTAGGATCGAAGTACTTCCACTTCACGGTTTTCGGTGCTTTGTTGTATTGGCGGATGTAGCGCATGAGTTTTCTCTTCAAGTCGGGCACCGAGGTGAACA
>JANNUT010000030.1:0-33138 GCA_031395565.1 Acidobacteriota bacterium
GAAACAGCGCAGTCGCCAAGTCGCTATAGGACCTGGCCGTTACCTTCTCGAGAATCGATCCCAGTAGCTCGTACCCCAGGTTCGAGTACGCGAACGTGGTGCTAGGTTCTGTTTTCAGTGGGTCGTCCACCGCAGCGATGCCCGACGTGTGATTGAGCAAGTGGCGCACCTTCACGCGCTGCGCCCAGTCGGCACCAAGCTCTAGGTAGGATGAGATCGGCGCGTCGAGACTGACGTGGCCCGCATCGACTTGCTGCAGCACGAGCGACGCCGTCACCTGCTTGGTCAGCGACCCCACCACGAATCGGCTCGACAACGTCAGCGGCACGAGCGACTCGCGATTGGCGTGACCTGCCGCCTTCGCGTACACGACCCGTGTGCCGTCGGCCAACATCATCACGCCACTGAACGGTCGATCAGGAACGCTTGCGAGTGCTTCGTCGATCGAAGAAGTCAAGGCGACTCGCGAGCCGCACGACGTGCAAAGCACAAGCGAAAGGTACCCGGCAAGCATTCGCTGAATGGACGGCATCGAGTCCCCTGAGCCTCGGAGCATGATCAATACGTTTCGTTACAGTTAGTGACGACTCGCGAGAGGCGGCCAATGGTGCCGCATTATCCGACTAAATCGAGAGGGCGTCAGGGGGGATTTGAAGCGAACCGAGAAACGCGAATCGATCAACGCGCGAACAGGATTCAGGATCCCTGCATCCAACGCGGCGAATCGTTCGATTCACAGTACTGACACAGCGCTAGGCCGAACTCGCGATCTAACAGCTACCAGAACCCCGCACAGCTCGCTCCTTCAGGAAGCGCAGCACATGCCTGCGCGCGGGCCTCGCGCAGCGATGTACGACGACTGTCGCGATTGCCTCCGCTGTCCGCTGCAGACGCGACAAAGCGATGGTCCGCACCGACACCGAACTCGGCCGCGCTGACGAGATAGCCAGCAAGGAGGCGATAGCGTGCCGCAAGATCACCAGCTCCGACTGGAGAATGCACGGGCGTGAGTAACTGCGGTGTCGAGCCACCGCGCACAGGCAGCCCGCCGCGCGCGCGGATCGATTCCCACCAGGCACGTACCGTTGATTCATCGGGTCCAAGTAGCGTCACCGTTAGCGCGCCACGTGCATTGCGACGTACATCAATGCCGATCTCGGCTGAGAGGCGCACTGTGACTGCAGCGTCGAGAACATCTGCTCCAAGTGTCAGTGTGATTTGCGACACTAGCTGCCCTTCGCATTGATCTGTGGCCGACGAGCTTACCTCCCAGCGCTGATCGAATCGTGCGCCGTCTATGACTGGGGCGAGCTCGAGCTGCACTTTTGGAGCCTGTGTATCGCTCACCACAATCGCTGCCTCGACCTCGCCTCTGGCGGCGAGCAGATCGGTAAGCGCTAGCGTGGTCGCGTGCTCGCCGAGCCCAAGTGACGCGTTCAAAGCGACCTCGCTACCGGCTAGAGACCCATCGAGTTTCCACTCACGGCTCGCGATGTCGTCTTGAGTTCCTGGTGCGGAGTCCGGGTCGGTTGATAACGAAGAATCCAATGCGAGCGGCGTGCCCCCAGGCGACTCGCATTCGAGCGAGCGCTCGCCGCTGATAACCGCGACAGGAGGAAGGTTCACGGCGGGATCGCGCATCAACATCAGCTGCTGATCACGCCCGAAAAACGGAGGAGTTCGTCCGATCAAGAACCCACGGCGCAACGGTAACAACTCGATCGTGGGGGCTCGACCGTACTCTTCGTACGTTCCGTCGCTCCCGCCGACTAGCACCTGGCTGCCATTGAGCCAGTTTTCACGCAACTCGTAGAATCGTTGCGGATCCGTATGCGATGCGAATACGGGAGGATCGAAATACTCTGCGCTCTCTGACACCAGCTTGGGGGAGTCCTGTGAGACGTCAAAGATCGTTGTCCGCCAGCCGTAGAACGTCCAATGCCAATAGACGGTACGTGCCGAATCCCGTTGCCCGAGGGAAAGTACCGGGGCGAAGTAGAAATAGGCGAAAACCGAACCGCCCGGTGCTCCGAGTGGCACGCCGCTCCTAGCGTCGAAAAGCTGCGGTTGCAGCGCGTACCACGGACTTGATACACCCGTCATCGCCACCGCCTCGCCACCCCTCACGAAGTGCGCCACGGTCGACTGGCCGTACTCGCCGGTGGGTCCACTCCACCGCAGGTAGGGGTTTTCAGGATCGGCGAAGTCGATCATCGATGCGCCGATGTTCTCCTGAGTGATGTACCAGTATTCGGGATCGACCAGTAACAACTGTTGATCAAGCGACCACCGCAATCGCTCGCCTTGCAGCGTCAGCGGCAACTTTTTGCGCGCACCGCTGGGTGTGTAGATGTAGAGCGTGTGCTCCCCGAGTGTCACCAGCGTCCCGTCGGCCCGTAGAGCAAGATCGTGCCAGCCGTACTCAGCGTGGGTCTCGTCGATCACGCGCTTGCGTTGTAGCCGCTCTCCGTCGAACTGAAACAGTTCGAGATACGCACCGTAGCTGACGGCGGCAAACGAGCCACTCACTTTGAGACGTGTGGAGTAGCCGTCGTAGGCATAGCCGCTGAACCCGGTGGCGTGCACCAGCTTCTGCTGCGAAAAGTCGTAGACGCCAAGCACATTGCTGTCGAAGTCGGCGAAGGCACTGTAGCGATCGAGTAGCGGCTCTACGCGTTGGAAGCGCGCTGGCGTCACCTCGTCGAATCGACTGATGTGCGTGGGATGCGCCGGGTCTTCGAGCGAGTAGGTATCGAGCAATTGGAGCCCTCCGTCACTGGCGATAGACGTGTTGGTACGCTTATCGCCAAGGACGAACGCGCGAGCGAGACTGGAATCGGCGTCGTCCACCGCGGCAAGGCGCGGATTGACAGTGGGAAGTGGTGTGCGTGCGATCACGGCGCCGTTCCTGGCATCGATGGTTACAAGCTCGCGCTGCAGCCGATCGACCGCCACAAGCACCGGTTGAGTGTTCAAGGCCAAGACGGGTGGGTCTGGCAACTGCCAGTAGTAGGAATCGAACAACGCCTGAATCGAAATTGTCTGGATCAACTGCGGAGCTCCGGGTTGGTCCAGATCGTACAGATCTATTGCATCCGTGCGAGCAACCCACAGCCGCCTCAAGCCAGCGGTCTCGACGAGCCCGAAGCGCGATGACTCGCCGACTTCGAGCGACCAGAGCGTCACGCCCGTCGTCGCTTGCAAGGCCTCGATCGATTGGCGATTGGCCGCGAAATCGTAGCGTCGCCCCAGCAACAATTCTCCGCGGGAATCGAGTTGTTGGATGTAGAGACCTGGTTCGAGTGGCGTGAACAACAACTCCTCGAAATGCGCCCCTCCGACCCAGCGCAGCACGTGCAACGAAACGGGGCCGTTCTGGGACGGCTGCATGATCCCAACCACGATCGGTGCGTCTGCGGGACCACCGCTGAAGACTCCGATCCAGCGCTCGTCGAAGAACTCGATCAACGAACCATCATCGACATTGAAGACGGCCACCCAATCGCCGGCATTGATCGCTTGACGGTGATTCGGCAGCAACGCCAACAGCCTCCCCGCAGCCGGCCCGGTACCGATCGGCACCATCTCGCGCGGATTCGACAGGTCGTAGAGCCGGGTTCCGCCACTGGTTGAGATCATCAAGCGTCGCAGATCGTCGTGCGCGGCGATCAGGTAAGTGGACGCGTACGGAGGCCAGCCATCTGGGTCGCCGACTCTCTGCGTTCGGATGCGGGTGCCTAACGCAGTGTCAATCGTGATCGCGGCGAGATAGCCGACACCGAACGCAACATCGGTACCGGGAACTTGGATGAGCGACGCCGCTGCAAGCGGCAGGTCAGGTTGATAGGTCACGGCCTGGAGTAGTCCGAGGGACTCGTCGGAGTGATTCCCGCTCTCTATGTTCTTGCGAGCCTCGCGGGCCAGCGCCGCGTGCTGCTCGATTCGCTCCAGGTCTAGCCCGAACGGCGGCGGATTAGCGAGGGCAGCGCCGCCCGCGTTGACCAGTGCAGCGGCAGCAAGGAGCGGGAGGAGTGCGAATCTCGCAGGCCAGCGCCGTGGCATAGAGTCCCCTTCCAGTGGAATCGCCGAGGGGACTATACGCCGATGGCGCGCAGGCTAGCTCAAGACTCCGATCGGGTCGTAGTGACGGCCAAGAATTTCGTCGGCATCGCCCCCCAAGAAATCTGAAATCAGTTCGGCGTAGATCGAGCCGAACTGGACCGACCCCACCAAGTTGCCGTTTTCGTCGAGCGCGCCGGAGGCGAACGACGGTTGGGCACCATACACCCCGCCCGCCACACGATCACCAATCAACATCACGTTGTTGGCCGTGCCGTGATCGGTGCCTGTGACGTTAGCCTCGGGTCGACGTCCAAACTCCGTCCACACCATGACCACCACGTGGCTCGGGTTGGCAAGCGTATCGAAGAAGACTTGCAAGCCCGCATCGAGTTGCGGCAACAACTTGTCTTCGAGATCGGTGCGCTGATTCTCGTGAGTGTCGTACCCGCCGTGCACGGTGGCGTAAACACGTGTGCCGGTGAGATTCGCGTTGATGAGCGAGGCGATCACGCGCAGGTCGCGATCGAGCTCGCTTTCGTTGTCGACACGTGCGGGGTACGCCGTGTTCAACGTCTTGGTGACCGCGGGTGCGCTGGCGCCAGCACGCGCGGCGCTCGCTTCGAGTCCCGGCTGATCGCCGTAGGTGTTGCCGACGTTGGTGAGCGCGTCGATCAACGCCTGCTCCTGAAATGAATCGCCCGTTCCGAGTGCTCCATCGAGCGCCTGCGGCAAACTCGTCGCCTGCGGCTTGGCACCGCCCTGGACCAACAACGGCAGGCCAAAGTCGACCGACGCACACAACAGCGGATTCTCGGCTTGGGTTTGCGCCCACCGTCCCCACACGCCGCTCGGCGGTCCATTGGGACTCAAGCGACCCATCATCACGTAGTCGGTCTTGTCGAAGTGGCTCAAGCGATCGAAGCTCGATGTCGACAGCAGGTCGACGCCGCGCACAAACGCCAGCTTGCCGCTGCCGTAACGCTGGTAGAGCTTGGGCATGACCGCATGGATGCTGGCGTCGCTGGCAATCGGGTTGGTGCGATTGAGCGGTACCGCCAGATGCTTTCGTTGATCGACGTAGTGACCGTAGTCGTTGGCGCCGGTGGGGACTAGCAGATGGGCACCATCGAGTCCCCCGCCCAAGAAGATCGATACGAGAATCGTATCGCTGGCGGCAAGCGGAGAGGCATACGCCAGCAGTTGCTCCAACGGAACGAACTGTGTCGTGAAGGTCGCGGCCCCGGTGAGACCGGCGGTACGCAAGAACGATCGTCGGCTGATGGAGTTTTTCATCGGCGCGCTCCTTAGTTAACCGAAAGCGACGGTGAGAGGCTCACGAACTTGAGCATCGTCACCGCGGTGGTGGTGCGATCGATCTGCTCCGACCGCAAGCGATCGAGCAGGTCGATGCCGCTAGAGCGCACCGGTGAGCTTGGATCCAAGCGCACATTGAACAGGTCGAGAATCCCATCGACTGCTTCGTCGCTGGGGAGCTTGAGCAGCTTCCACAGCGCGTGCTTGGGGTTTTGCCGCAGCCGCGGGACGATGGCGTCGATCACGGCGCTCTTGGCGAGGATCGACGGAAGTCCCAGCCAGCGCGTCTCCGGCCGGCGCCACCACCCAAACACCGTCGGCGGAAAGAACAACTGCAAGCCCATTGCGTCGGTGCCGCCTTGCTGCAGCGGGTCGTACTTGTTGTCGGGGAAGTACGGGGCGCGCAGCGAAAGGGCGCGCAAAACCATCACCGACCACTCGATCGGATTCTTGACCTTGCCGTTGCGCGAGGCTGCCGAGTAAAACGACGGGTGTTTGAAGATCGCGCGCAAGCCGTCGGCTACCACCAGTTGTCCCGACGACGAAAACGACGGCGCGATCTCGCTCACAAGGTCCGCGCTCGGCGCGAAGTGCGCGAAGTACTCCCACAGCAATCGAGACAGCATGCGCGAGACCTGCTCGCCCTGGCCGTCCACCGCACAGAGATACTCCACTACGCTGCGTGCGTCGGCATCGCCGCTGTCGCCCGTCAGGTCCCAATTGGCGGTGATTCCAAAGAACGTCTTGTCGGACGCGTGGTCGTGTTGACTGCCGTCGAACGTGTAGTGCGTAAAGCGATTTTCTTTGGCGTTGAGCGCCAACGTGTAGCCGGTGCCGGCTCGTGCCGCGGCCACCACTTCCGCCTGCGTGTAGTTCCCTACACCGAGGCTGAATAGTTCGAGCATCTCGCGGGCATAGTTTTCGTTGGGGTTCTCGACCGTGCTGGCCCAGTTGTCCAGATAAAGCAGCATCGCCGGGTCTTTGCTGGTATCGGCCAACAGTGTCTTGTACTTGCCGACTGCGTGTCGGCGAAACAACAGGTGCTGTTCGAGCAGCGTCCGATGCGTGCAGTAGATGCCGTCCTTGTCGAGCGACGACACCAACAGCCCGTGCCAAAACAGCGTCATCTTCTCGCGCAACGGATGCGGCACCGTTGGTTGCTTGGCGACAAAGCGCGACGCCGCCATGCGATCGATGAACCAGCGGCCAAGCGCAATGGTTTGAAAGTAAGGCACGCTGCTATTGCAGTCGGGGCGCGCCATGACCGGCGGTGGTGTCGTGTACTTTTGCGCGCCGGTGAGCCGCGGGTCGTCGAGGATCCGGTCGACCACCGCATCGAGCGAGGCCATGGCGACGAACTCGTCGACCTCGCTCTTGGTGGCTCCGAAACCGCTACGTCGCAGCAGCAGACGAACGTCGCTCTCGCTGGGCATGAGCCCCTCCAGGTCGTGTGCGAAGGCGACCCGCCGTTGGGCGACGGTGGGCGAGCACCGCAAAGCCTGCCACGAATTTTGGGGACGTCATACTGAATTCTTGCGGTCGAGTGCGGCGGATCGCCGCAGTTTGATTCGGTGATCGTTCGAAACGATCCCAACATCGGCTCGAGCGGTTTGCCGCGTTCACCGCGATTGCACCAGCACGCTGATCGTACCTGTACCGCTTTGGTGCCGTTGCAGCGCCTTTCCCACGATGGTTCCTGGCAGCGACACTACGGCGCGATTCGCATGCCCCCGCAGCGGAGATGACGCAAGCAAATCGCCAGGCTCGATCGACCCTTCGCTCGCGTCGACTTTGCACGAGACCACTCCGCCCAGCGCCACCGACACAGTGCGCGCCACTTCATCGACCGCTATGACGATCCCAACCACGCGCCGATCGAGTGCAGAATCGGTGACTTGCACAGCACCGGGCTGGTCGCTATCGATTCGTACCAAATCACCGATCCCGATTGGTCCAATCGCGAGGAATGACGCCGCTGGGGTTACCGGCATAGGGCCCGACCCGGCCGGCGCTTCGATTGCCGCGACTCGAGGCGACACCGCAGGCTCTGATAATGCCGGGACCTCGCGTAGCGCGCTGTTCGATAGCGGTGCGGATGGGGCCGTTACCGTGAGACCGCCGCGCTGAACAAACGCAAGCACCTCTCCGTGTCCCGACGCCAACGGCTCCAGCGCGATCGCTACAATCGAGTCGCCGACTTGCGCGCGAGCAGCGGTGCCTGGCGTCGGCCCCGGCGCGAGCGGATCGCCGACTCGAATCGCGCCGCGGTTCGTCTCGACCTTCACGCGTACACGCCCGGCGAGCGCCACCGGCACGACGTGACGTTCGAAGAACAGTTCCAGCGCCAACGACTCCAGGCGTGCGACGTCCACATCGGCGGATTGCAGTTCGGCGTGCCGAGCAACGATCGCTGCGGCGAGAGACTCACGCTCCGAGGCAAACACGCCACGTGCCGCTTCGCCCCAGGTCGATGCGAGCGCGGCCTCGTCGAAGGGTGCGCTACCGAGCAACATGCCGGGCCGCGCGCTCACGATCCCCAGCACGAGAGCGTCGTGGTTCCCACTGGTTCGACGCACGGCGCCCGGATTCAGTGGGTCGGCCGACACGATCTCACCCACTGCGATCGGTTCGGATGCCCAGAAACTCTCGGCCAGATCGAAGGCAACGTTTTGACTCAATGCACCCCGAATCCTGAAATCACCATCTTCCTGCAGCTCAGCAAGTTTGTTGGCGTTGGAGACCACACCGTCGTGATACCAATCGGCGACCGTGAGTGAGGAGTTGTCGTTGCCGTCGAACATCGTTCTTACTTCGCCGTCGGCTTGAAGATAGAGGCGCGTCCCCGCAGGCCCGGTGACGGTCGGTGCATTCACCGAACCATCGACCTCGAGGTCTTGTGCAATGTAGACGTCGGCGAGGCTGTCGATCTCGGCCGCATCCTGACCCGCGGCCTCACCGAAGGAATTGAACACCTGACCGGTGGTGGGGCTCACGTCTCCCGCGATCACACCGCTGGTCGCGTACAGCGACCCTTCGATCTCCAAGTCGGCGCTGATGTGAACGTCATCACCTGTCGTCATGTCGCTGGAGTGGGGCGTGCCCGAACCGAAGGCGCTATAGGTGCGCGCGACGCTATTGCCTGAGGCCACGTGCAACTGAGTCCCCGCGTAGACCCTTTCGCCTGCCGCGATGTCGTCGATCACGAGCAGGTCGCTGTCGTCGGTGATGTAACCCGAGGCTGAGACTCCATTGACGTAATCGCCGAGGAAGTGGTACGCCCGCTGCGGCGCCTGATTGGCGAGCGGGCCGGCGTGTAACAGCCCCGCAACGTTGAGCCGGTGAGTGAACTCGAACTGGTCGTCGGCAAACCCTGCGCCGTGCGTGTTGTAACGGAGCTCGGGCCGAGGGACCTCCCCGCTGGCAAAGTAGACCCTCGGGAACGTATTGCCTGAATTGATAACTAGGTCTCCACTAATGCTCAGCGTCGTGCCCGTCGCGGTCGACAACGTGCCGGCTGTGAACGAATCGCTAACATCGCTTCGCAGGAACTGGGAACCGTCAGCTCCACCCAACTTCGCTGCATCGACATTGGTATGCACATGCAGCGCGTTGGCAACGCCGCCGTTGGTGAGAGTTGTCAGATTCGCGGGCGTTACGCTGACGCCTACACCGTCGAGGCGGTTGAGTTCAGCGGCACTGCTTGTCATCGAAACACCGGCCAACTGCAAGGCACCACCAACGTTGAGTGTCGTCGGCGGATCGAGGGTCAGGCTGTAGCCATACAAATCGCTGCCCGTGAAGTTGTCGCTCCCTTCGCTGCGCAGAAACTCTCCCGGCGACTTGTCCTGCAACTGGGTGCAATTGAAGGCCCAGGGCGCTGCTGCGAACTGAATCCGCGGCAGCAGCACATCGCCATCGACCTCGAGCTGCAGCCACACCTGATTGAAGTCACCGAACATTTGGTTGATGTTCAGGCCGCCATAGCCCGAGGCGCCGGTGTTGAACGGTTGAGTGCCGAGCAATGCCGTGAAGAGCCCATCATTCACGATGACCGCTGGGTGAGACTCCCAGCCGATCTCGAAGGTCGCAGCATCGACCGAACTGGCGTCGCTCCAATAGCGAAACACGATCGGGTAGGTTCCGCTCAGTGGTTGTTCCGTCGCGTCGCGTAGCACGCCTTGAAAACTCGTGATGTTGGGCGGGATGTTGGCCCACGCGGTGATGACCCAAAGCGCCATCGAAATGGCCGGCACGAGCCGGAGCGAACGGAGTGAGAGTTTCATCGTCAGGTCCTCACTGGAACGTGGTCAGGGACAGGGTGTTGGGTTGCCGCGTTGCGTGCCTGCGCTCGACCGGCCTTTGCTTCCTTCGCGATAGAGGCGGTTGGCAGCCGTCACCAAGTAGAAGTAGCCATCGCCGCTGGCCGGTGTCGAAGGATCGTCGTATGCCGCTACCTGGACCGCGCTGGCCAGACACGTCCCATAGCCAAGCCCGGACAGCGCGCCGATTGCGTCGCGGTACACGTGGTAGTGACCCACCGCCGGTTCTGGCGACCAGCGCAGCGTGCGGTGATCCGCAGCAAACAAGAGCTGGTTAACCTCACCGGCAGGTCGATAGGCGAGCGAGAAACCTGCCTCGCTCGTAAACCTCACACCTCGAAGGGAGTGGCGGGTTGCGCCATCGCCCAGCGAGCTTGGATCGACTCGGAATCGCGTCGATGCCGTGATCGTTCCGCTGACAGGACTTCCCCCCGAATTCTGGGCATGCTCGGTCAATTTGAATCGCGCGCTCTCTTGCGCGATCACCATCGGCGCCATGAGTAACAGCAGAAGACTAACGGCATGTTTCATCGGTGGTTCCCTCTGGTTGTCGAGATAGACTCGGCCGCTCGCTCCTGACTACCAATCCGGTCGACGGGCGTACACTCTGCGCGGTGGCAGAAGAGAAGATTCAAGGACTGGATCCAGCGCTGCTCGACGTTCTGCAGCGCGTGCGCGCCGGTGATGCAACCGCCACATCGTCGCTCGACGCGATGCTGCGCCCGCGACTCGACCGGTACTTCCGTGCCGGCCCGTGGCCGCCCGAAGATGCCGAGGACTTGGTACAGAAAGCCCTGACACGGGTCTTTCTACATGTGAACCAACTCGCTCGGACCGAGGCTTTTCTGCCCTGGTTGTTTACGATTGCCCGGAACGTCCGTGCAACAGCCCGGGAGCGATCGCTCGCTCGCCAGCGTATTGAGGTAGGTGGGCTCGAGTTGGTCGAACGACGCGCCGCTCCCGAGCCCGCGGAGCAGGAGCGGCCCGAACGCTTGGCCGCGCTGGAGAAAGCGATCAATGCGCTGCCTCCGCGACAACGTCAGTGCCTGAGATTGCAGCTGCAATCGGAACTGTCTTACGAAGAGATTGCCGCCACATTGAAGCTCTCCGAGAACACGGTTCGTAATCACCTGGCTCTCGCCCGTGAGTCGTTGCGGCGTGCGCTTACCGCCCCCGAGGAGATCTGATGAGCGAGCCGGGAAAGCAGCCGGGCTGCCTCGATGAGACAACCGTCGTGCGGTTCTACGAGGGCACGCTGGCAGACAACGAAGCTGAGCGCGCGCGCGAGCACATCACAACCTGTACGGCCTGCCTTGAACTGGCGCGCGATGCTCACGCCTTCGTCGCTGCGATGCGCGGTCCCGAAGCGGCGCCAATGCAGCTTCAGCCGCGTCGCTCGTGGGCCGGGTGGTGGCTCGCGGCCGCAGCAGTGATTCCGATACTCATTTGGGTCGCGCCCCTCACGCGCCAACGCGATGCCCTCGAAATTGTGCCAGCACCGTACTCGCGTGCAGCGCTCGACAACGCCAACACGGCGTGGCGTGGCGCGGAGGGCGCGGACGATCGCTTCGAACTCGCGATGCGCGCCTATCTGGCAAAGGACTATCAGGCAGCCGAGTTGGCGCTCGAAGCACACGTTTCTGCGCATTCTGAAGATGATCGCGGACGGTTCTACTTGGCGGTGACGCGGCTGTTGCGCGGGCGCACGACGGATGCGCTTGCGGACCTCTCGCGTTTGGCTGAGGACGCGGCAGAACCGCTGCGATCCGAGGCGCGTTGGTACCGCGCGCTTGCTTGGCTCAAGACTGGTGAGCGCGATCGAGCCCTCGAGGAACTGCGATGGTTGGCAAGCTCTTCCAGCAGCCATGCATCCGAGGCGCGTGCGCTGCTCGAGCGGCAGCAATGAGCCACGTCACTTTCAAGCCATGGGCGCTGGCAGTGCTGCTTGCGGTCGGCTCTGATACACCGCCGCTCTCGAGCGATCCGCTCGCCCAGGCCGCGGCGCTCCAGCGCCGCGCCCAATATGTCGATGCGCGGGTGGTATCCGAAGCAGCGCTGGCGAGCGCCGAACGAAACCACGATCAGGCTAGCGAACTGGCCGCCTTGCGGCGGCTCTCGCGAATCATGGAAGACATGGCCGATCCGCACGCGAACGAAATCGCGACTCGGGCGCTGCAACTCGCCGAGTCCACGCACGATCGGGCCACTCACGCACTGTTGCTCGTCGACTCCGCCAACGGACATTGGAGGCGCGGCGAATATCGTGAGGCAGAGGCGTTACTCGACACTGCTTTGAGAAGCCAACGCGAGCGAGTTGACCGCGCCGGTGAGACGCAGAGCCTGTCGCTGCGCGCCAGGATCGCGTACAAGACCGGCCACTACGATGAAGCGCTTACTGGATTCGCGCGCGTGCTCCAACGGCATCAAGAACAGCACGATCTGCAAGCACAGTCGGCGACGCAGATCGAGCTTGGCCTGGTGCATCTCGATCGCCGCGCGTTCGACAAGGCAGCGGCGGCGTTTCGACAAGCGGGCCAGTTGGCACGAAGCGAGGGCGACTTCGTGGGTGAGTTCGAAGCCGAAATCCATACGGCTATCAACTGGATGTTCCAGGATGCACCCCAAGAAGCGCGCACGGTATTGGAGTCGTTGCTCGAACGCGCGCGCCGCGAGCGCGAACCATCGCTTGCCGCGCGTGCCGAACATATTCTCGCCAACGCGTTGCGCCAGGCGGGGCTGCATCACGAGGCAATCGAGTTGTATCAACAAGCGGGCGCGGCTTTCGAGCGACAAGGTCATGTTCGCGAGTCGGCTTGGGTGCTGGCGCGACGTGCGCGCTCAGAGCTTGCGTTGGGACGGCTGACCGACGCCGAGCGGTCGCTCTCACGAGCCGCTGAGAGTTGGGGTGCAACCCACGAGCGGCGCGCCCATGCGTGGGCACTATACGAATTGGGCCGGTTGCAGAAGCTTCAGGATCGGCGCGCGGAGGCGCGGCTGAGCTGGAACTTGGCGTTGAACGAACAGCAGGCGATTGAGCTGCCGTTTGTCAGCTTGCTGCTCTCGGATCTCGCGCTGCTCGAGGCGGACGGAGGCGATCTTGTTGGCGCGCTTTCCAGTGCCGAGAAAGCCGTCGCGGCGGCGAATGCGGTCAACAATCCAGAGATGCAATGGTCGGCACTCTATCGACGTGCCCGGATCGAACGCAAAATCGGTCGTAACGAATCTGCTCGCCGGTCGCTCGAAGACAGCATTGCGATCATCGAGTCGATGCGACACGCCGTGCAGCCTAGCGATGAAGCGCGGACCGGTTTCATGGAGAGCCGCTTGGTTGTCTACGACGAGGCGGTCGATCTGTTGATCGAACTGGGGCGTCTCGAAGCGGCGCTAGAGCACAGCGAGCGCGGTCGCGCTCGGGCCTTGGTTGAGATGCTGGAATCGGCGCCGGTGGAGGCCGCCACCTCGATCGGCGAACTGCGCGAGATTGCCCATCGTAACCGCATGACTGTCGTCGAGTATGTCGTCGGCGAAAGAGCATCGTCGGTGATCGTGCTCGAGCCATCGGGTCGCCTACATGCGTTCCCGCTCACGCTTAACGCTGCTGGTCTTGCGCGCGCGGTTGGAGCCCTGAGGCACACCCTATCGGCCGCGCAGGATGCGCGCCCGCAACTTTCCAAGCTCTATCGAGAACTCGTCACCCCCATTGAGACACTGCTTCCGGCCGATCCGGAACAACTGGTGACGATCGTCCCTCATCAGTCGTTGTTTCTTGTTCCATTCGCATGCCTGCTGGACGATTCCGGTCGATATCTGATTCAGACCCACACCCTTAGCTATGCGCCGGCGCTGCGCGCGCTTCGGCTCGTCACTCGGCGGCGAGAGAGCGGCAAGGTACTGGTCGTTGGCGAGCCGTCTGGAGGCAGTCCTCTGCCGAGCGCGCGTGACGAAGCTGTCGCGATCGCACAGCTGTTTCCCGCCAAGGACGTGACCCTGCTGCTCGGTGAACAGGCGACCGAAGCGAGCGTGCGAAACCTCGCCGGCGAGGCGCGTGTGATGCACCTGGCGACCCACGGCTACGTCGATGACAGCCGGCCACTCGCGAGTTATCTGGGACTCACGGCCGGCCCGGCAGCAGCAGCGACGAGATCAGCATCGAACGATGGGCGTCTCACGGCGCGCGAACTCTTCGATATTCATCTCAACCGCCCGCTGGTCACGCTATCTGCGTGCAACTCCGCCTCGGGCCGGATCACTGGTGACGGAGTCATCGGCTTGACACGTGGGTTTCTGAGCGCGGGCGCGTCGACAGTCGTGGCGAGTCTGTGGCCTGTCGCGGATCGACCGGCCGAGTATCAGATGAAGCGCTTCTACCAAGAACTCGCCACTAGCCGAGGACTTGCGGGGCGATCGATGCGTCAGGCGCAACTCGCCACGCTGGAGGCGTTGCGCCAACGAAAACTTACGCATGCCGATGGCACCGCTTTCCCTGAGAACCCGCTTTATTGGGCGCCTTTCGTTGTGGTCGGCAACGCTGGATAAGTGCACGGCAGTTCTCGCTGTTGGACCCAGGTCGAACCGATCGTCGCGGACCTCGTGGTGAGGAGTCTATGGCGGGGCAGCGACCGAATTCGATCACCGCCCCCTCTCAGCGTTTACGGACAGCCGTGAATCAACTGCGCGCGGCACGCGACCGCGGCCGGGCTACGTTCGGTGCTGTTGCTCTTTCGTCCATACGAGCCTTCGTTGGAGCCAAGTTGCGGCACGACGACATAGCTGCGATTCCCCGCCGCCGGTGTGAACGTGATCGTCGTCGCTCCACCACTGCTGCAGGCCTTCTGCACGAAGCTGTTCTCGACCCCCATAGCGCCTTCGTACGTGGCGTAGTCGCTGCCACCACCGCAAGCCGCAGCCCAGTTGAGCGTGATGTTCGCGCCCGACTTGGTAACCAGCAGTTGCGTCCCCAACACAGTCTTACCGTCGGGCACTGTGCCGGCGCCCGATCCAGCCGCGCCGCCGGGCGTGATCCCCGACCCATACACATCCTTCGAATCGCCCACCTCGCCCGCTTCCTTACGGTTGTCGGTGTAGATCGCGATCATGTTGTTGACGGCAATGTCGAGCCCGTTGTAATCGCCAAACTCGAAGCCGTCCGAAAGGTTGGGTGATTGCGCGGCCGTAATGCGCTGCGGCGCCGACCACGTCACCGCGCCGTCGGTGGAGTAGGCATAGAACAGGTCGACCGACCCGCGCGTGGGATCGCGGCGCGTGTCGTAGTACACCACATGCACCGTGCCGTTGTTCCCCACCACCAGGAACGGATGATAGCGATCGACCGCGTTCAGGTCGGTGGTCTCGTGCGGCGTCGACAACTGCCACGTCGCGCCTCCGTCGCGCGATCGAGCGACCTGCACGCGGCTGTGATTGGTGGACGGCGTGCCGGTCTCGGGGTCGACCGTGTCGCCCCAGCTTGCGTAGATGCTGTTGCGAAAGGGACCGCTGCTAACGTCGGTGTCCGCCGCCGCGTAAATCGCGGCATTGCGCGAGTCCATCGACGGCAGGGAGTAGGTAAACGACGCGTTCGTGTTGGCCACGATGACGGTCGATCCAAACGTCGCGCCGCCATCGGTCGATTTTTTCACCAGCATTCGCTTGCTGTTGAAGGCTGGCCAGAAGTGGTACACGTTGCCGGCTGCGTCGGTCGTGACATCGCCGGCAATGCCGCGTTCGTCGCTCAGGTTTGGAAACGAGACTTTGGTGAACGTGTTGCCGAAGTCGGCTGAGCGCGACACCTGCATGATGTTGCTCTCGTGAAAGTAAACGTAGATGCGATCTTTGAACGGCGAGGTGGGCGACTTGTCGACATGAATGTACTCGCGATCGCCGTTGGATGGCGTGAGCGTGCGCCGCGGGCTGCCGGGTGTAACGCTCTCGAGGCTGGTCCACGTGACCCCGTTGTCAGCCGAGCGATAAAACCACACCGCGCAGGCAAACAAGCAATTGCCCAGCGTGGTGGTGTACGCGTACTGCCCCGTTGACGACCATTCCACTGCTGGATCGCCGTTGGTGCTTCCGAGTGGGAGCGTCGACTGCGTCCATGTGCTGCCGCCGTTGGAGGAGTAGTACATCTTTTGACCGCTCCCCGGACCGTTGCTCCCGGCGACGATCTTGTTGGTGTCGGTCGGGTGGATCTTGATCGACGTTTCTGCGCCACCGTTGGGCGAGGTAATGCGCACATCGCCCGACACGAAGTCGGTCTCGGGCGCAGCGTTGGCTTCTGGTGGCTGCGGCTTGAGGTCCAGCAACAGCCGCCCCTCGGTATCGCGCTGGAAGCGGTTGTAGTAGCTGCCGTTGACTTCGAAACCCTGGAACGCAGTCACGAACGTTGGATAGGCATGCAACGGATAACGTGCCGCACCATCGCGCGGCAGCGTCTTGACGTGCTTGCGAAACTGCACGCGATAGAACGCCGGAATCAAATCGTCGATTTCCGATTCGTTGACGGCGAGAAACTTGAGGTCGGCGGCGGTCAGTTGGTAGTTGCGGTCATCCCACGGACCGAACTGAATCAACGACTCGTAGTCGACGCGCCGGTCCACCCCACGCTTGGGGTCGATCGCCACCGTGTGGTCGATGTCGATGTAGGTTTGCGCGACGGCGGCCGAGGCGGATAGAGCCGTGACGAGGCCGAACACAAGCGTAGCGAGCTTTCTCACGAGTTCCTCTCTCCCCGCCGAGCGTTGTACCGCGGGGAAGCGATCAGGACAAGTAAAGATCGGGAGAGCCGGGGACGGGCGGTCCGCAGCTCGGTCAGCGGCCCCTGCCGGCCGGGGATTTGGCATGCACGACGCTCGCGGACGGTGCGACGGCTGAGCCGCCTGGGCTAGACTCTCCGCATGCAGCCGCAGGACGATATCGCCACGCGCAGTCTCGAACGGGTGCGCACCATCGTGCTCGACGCATTGAAGGGCAGCGGTGCCGCGGTGTGGTTGTTTGGTTCTTGGGCGCGTGGGGACACGGCGCGACACAGCGACATCGACATCGCGGTCGATGGAAGAGGACGTCTGCCCCTGGGAGTCCTCGCGGCGATCCGTGATCGACTGGAGGAGAGTTCAGTGCCCTACCGGGTTGATCTCGTCGATCTCGCTGATGTTTCTGAGACGTTTCGGCAACGCGTGCATCACGAGGGGGTTCGATGGACGAACTGAACGGACGCGTTTCCGAGCGTATCGAGGTTGCGGCTCGAGCTCTGGCGACGCTGGTGGAGGTCCTCGAGCAGCCCGCTGGTGCCATCGTACGCGACGCCGCAATCCAACGGTTTGAGTACTCGCTGGAGACCGTTTGGAAGGCTGCGCAGGCCTATTTACGAGTCCACGAGGGGATCGATGTCGGGTCGCCCAAAGGGGCGGTGAGATCAAGTCGTGAGGCAGGCCTGCTTACCGACATGGAAGCGACGCTCGCCCTCGAGATGATCGACGATCGCAGTCTTACGGTTCACGCCTACAACGAAGCGATTGCCGCACGAGTCGCTCAGGCGCTTCCCGGCTATCGCACGCTGCTACAGTCCTGGCTAGCAAAGATGAGCCCGATCGCAATGCGCTGACGAGTTCACACGCGTCGGGCGCTTGGAGTTCTTCATGACGCATGCCGCGCATCATCGTTGGACCGACCTTCCGATCGATCGCCCACTGGCGCTGCTGGCCCGGCGCCGAGTGATTGGTGAGCACGTAATGGTCTCGCAGGTCACGCTGGAGGCCGGGTGTTTTGTGGCCAGCCACGCGCACGCCAACGAACAGATCGCCGTGATCATGGAAGGCGAGCTCGAGTTTGTGGTGGGGGTCGAGGGGTCGGCCGATTGCCTTACCCTGCGCGTGAAGGCTGGGGAACTGCTGCTGTTACCGTCCAACGTGCCGCATTCGGCGCGAGCGATCGAACGAAGTGTGGTGCTCGATATCTTCGCGCCGCCGAGTGAGCGGACTGGGATCGACGAGCTCGGGCAGCGAACGCAATAGCCTCGCGGCCGTTAGCCCGTTTGGCCTTGCTGGTTTGGATCTGAGGTTGGGTGGGCTCGGCGGCGCTCCCGCCGATAGTCAACCATTCAGTTGACAGTTGGCACTCGCCCGGCTATAGTCAACCACATGGTTGAACATATGCAGCCGCACCTTGATGCAGTCTTCGGGGCCCTCGCCGACCCCACTCGCCGGCAGATCCTGCGCCAGCTCTCCAAGGGCGCGCTCACCGTGGGCGACATCGCCGAACCCTTTCATATCTCGCTGGCTGCTGTTTCCAAGCACCTGAAAGTCCTGGAAAAAGCCCAACTGATCAAGCGGCGCATCGACGGCCGGCAACATCACGTTCAACTCAACGCCAAAAAATTGAGCAGCGCGTTGGAATGGCTGCGGTTTTACGAGCAGTTCTGGACCGAGCGCCTAGATGCCTTGGAGCGTGCACTCGCCAAGCCACATCGAAGCAGCGGAGCAAGGAGCCGATCATGAGTGACTACGGCGTTGTGACAAAGCCGGACACCGTTCGTTTTGAGCGCGTGCTCCCAGGGCCGATCGAGCGTGTGTGGGCCTTCATTACCGAATCGGACAAGCGCGCGACGTGGCTTGCCTCAGGGCCGATGGACCTGCGCGTGGGCGGTGCGGTCCACCTGACCTGGCACCATTCCGAGCTGTCCGCCGAGAAGGAAGCGCCTCAGGCCTACAAGCAGTACGACGGCTATCAGATGCACGGACGCATCACGCGCTGCGAACCGCCACGCTTGTTGAGCTATACATGGCCTGATGAAACGGGACATGAATCGGAGGTGTGTTTCGAGCTAACGCCGCGCGGCAACGATGTGTTGCTGGTGCTTACGCATCGTCGCATCGGCAATCACAAGATGTTGCTCAGCGTTTCTGGCGGCTGGCATACGCACATCGGCATTCTGATGGACCAACTCAACGGCGTGGAGCCCCGCCCGTTCTGGACGACGCACGAACGACTGCAAGCCGAATACAACACACGGATTGGCGCGGAGTAACTCGTAGCCAGTCCGCGCAGGATGAAACCACCGTGATTCACAGCAGAGGGTCGCGCGAGTGCGCACTGTGGTAGCACGGGCGACTCGGGAGATCGCTAGAAGCTGGCCCAGCGCTTCACACACCGATTTGGATCACAACCTTCTGCGCACGAATCACCTCGCGAAACGTCTCGCTCGTCGTCGCCCAATCAACGAGATCGACCTTGAACGGGAGATTCGATTCTGACAGTTCTTCCCGTAACTCGAGGCTGGTCGCGAGGCTTAGCGGCGTATCGCCTATCACGGCGAGATCCAGATCGGAATATGGTTTTGCGCGCCCATGCACGCGTGAACCGAACGCCCAGACTTCGCGGTCTGGAATGTGTCGCCGCAGGATTTCGGTGACGAGCGTCCTGTGGTCGGGGCTCAGGTCCAGGGCCGGCGTTGGCAGCGACATCAGGCTGTTCGTCGCGTGATCTGATCGAGTAGGTGCTGCGCCTCAGCGAGAAACGCGGGGATCCCCGCGACCACTTCGAGCGCGGTCTGCTCGTCGTAGGTGTGGCTTGTCTTACCACGCATCTCTCGAAACTCTTTCCACTGTGGCCACGCACTGAGCAGAACACCCTGCTCGTTGGCCGTCCGGACCAACTCGGAAAACGGCATGCTGTCGAAGATCTCCGGCGATGGCGAGGACGCCTCGAGGTATCGTTTGAGCAGCTTGTGACTGATCTCGTAAGTGAACTCGAAGCGTTGCACCAGTCCATCGCGAATAAGTTTCTGCGATGGATCGCGGGAATATGTAACCCAGCCCTCTTCGAGTCTGGCGATGGCGTTGGCGAGGGGGGAATAGTCCAGCGGCATGTCGTGACCTCTCGCTGCAATCGTAGCGCGGCGGACGCCAGGGCCGGTAGAGCGAAATGCTGTCGCCCTCCCTTCGCAGGGAGGAAATCGAGCCGGCCGTACGCTGATACCAGCGATCAGCTGGGGTGAACTGCTGCGTCGACGGATGATGTCTCAGGCCGTTCCCATTGCTCTTGTCCCCCCAGTTCGGGGCAACTGTCGAATGGACTCCCGACATGCCACCCGCCGATCGCGGCCTCTACGAATTTCTCATCAGTGCCGGTAGGCGGGATCGGCGGTGACCGCCTTCAGATAGATCAGCAGCGCGGGGCCGTCGAAGCCGTGGTCGACGGCGGCGCGCAGTTGAGTGATCGCCTCGCGGCGTTGGCCACGGCGCTCAGCCAGAATCGCCAGTGCTGCCAAGCCGCGCGCCACCAACGGTGAGTCTTCACCTTGCACACGGCGAGCGCTGGCCAGACTGGTTTGCAACAGCACCGCCGCGCCATCGAGTTCTTTGTTTTGGACCGCGAGGACCAGGCCGAGATTGTGCTGCGTATTGATGACCTGCGGATGATCGACCGTGACTGTGCGCAGCAGGCTCGCCAGCGATCGCCGATACAACTTTTCGGCCTCGCCGAACTCCTTCCGGCCTTCATACACAATTGCCAAGTTCTGCAACGCCACCTGTGAGAGCGTGCTGTCGGCCCCGAGCACGCGATCGGAATCGGCCAGCACCTCTTCGAGCATTCGTTCCCCTTCGCTCTGACCATCCTCCCCGGTCAACAACGCGGCGAGATTGACGCGCGCCGCCAGTGTCGAGGGGTTGTCGCGACCCAGCGTGCGCGTCAAACCATCGACGGCGGTTCGCAAGTCTCGCTCGGCATCATCCAACCGGTTCAGGCGCTTTTCCGTTACCGCCAAATTGATCAATGTGCGCAACGTGTCGATGTGGTCCGGGCCTAGTACACGCGTGCGCACCGCGTACAACTCGCGCAGTACCGGCTCGACCTTCGCGTTGTCTTGACGATCGGTCATGATCGCTGCCAGGTTGTGCATGACGGTGAGCGTGTCGGGGTGCTCGGGTCCTAAGAGCTGCTTGCGGGCTTGCAGCGTGCTTTCCAACAGCGTCTGAGCCTCGTCCAGCCGCCCTTCTTCGCGCAACAACACACCAAGATCGGCTTGTGCCGAAAGCTCGGCGACGCCACCCCCGGTCGGGAGGTGGCGATAGATCTCGAGCGCATTGCGATAGTGAGGCTCGGCTTCTTTGTACAGCCCGAGTCCGCGATAGACCTGACCAACCGTCATATGCAGCTCGGCTTTTTTTGCGCTCGGCTCGGGCAGGCGTTGATCGATTTCACCGGCCAACTTGTCGAGTAGCTCACGCGCCGTCACATGGCTTCCGCGCGCTTGGCTCGGGTCGGAAACCTTGAAGACGTCTTTCAGAAACTGCGAAACCTGTTTGGCCAGCTCTGCTTCGCTGTTGGCGCGATCGCGTTCCATCGCCAAGCGGCGGGCTTGAAACGACATCAAGACGGCGAATCCAAGCGTGACGACAGCGAGCGTCGCGACTGCCAACGAGGTCCATTGGTGTCGTTGCACCAACTTGCTGAACAGGTAGAACGCCGAGTTCGGCCGCGCCTTGATCGGCCGGCCGGTCGAGAATCGTTCGATGTCGTCGATCAGCGCTTCGGCCGATGGATAGCGCCGTTCGGGATCGAGGTCGAGCGCGCGCATCACGATCGTGTCGAGATCGCCCTTCAATCGGCGTTGCAACCGCGCGGCCGGGACACCGAACGCGCGTTCGATCGATTCACTCGACGCATTGGCAACGGCCACACTTGGTCGCGTGGTGACGGTTTCCTCGAGCGTGCGCGCGACCACCGCCGGATCGCTCGACGCACCGCCGCGTGGAGTCTGGCCAGTGGTCAAGAGATACAGCAGCATTCCAAGTTGATAGACATCCGACGCGGTCGCTACCGGCAAACCACGAAGTTGCTCGGGGCTGGCCCACGCTGGTGTCAGGAAGCGTTGGCCTGTCAGCGTGGCGTTGCTTGTGTCGTCCGGCGTCGACACCTTCGCGATACCGAAGTCGAGCAGCTTGGCTTGACCCTCGGCGGTTACCAGAATGTTGGAAGGCTTGATGTCGCGATGCACCACCAAATTGCGGTGCGCAAACTCTACGGCTTGCGCCACCTGGACGAACAATCGCAATCGTTGGCTAAGCGGCAGCCGTTGCTCCTCGACGTAGCGATCGATCGAAATCCCTTCCACGCGTTCCATCACGAAGTACGGCAGCCCGGCAGGCGTTACACCGGCATCGAGCAGCGATGCAATCCGAGGATGTCGAATGCGCGCCAGAATTCGGCACTCTTCCGCGAAACGCGCGATCGCCTCCTTCGAGCTGTGTCCGTAGCGCAGCATCTTGAGTGCAACCGGAGTTTCGAACGCAGCGTCGGCCCGCTCGGCGCGGTAGACCACCGCCATTCCTCCGCGGCCGAGTTCCTCGGCGACGCGGTACTGACCAATGACATCGCCAGGTGCCGCTGGGCCATCGAGCGGCTTCGCCGTCAACACGAGGCCAGGTGCCGCTAGCCCTTCGCGTAACCACGTGGGGTCGGAGGTCGACTCGGCGATGCGGAGCAAGCGCGCGACCAAGTCGTGCAAGGCGTCGTCAGCCCCGCACTGCGCACGTAGCCACGGGCCGCGCTCGTCGGCCGTGATGGCGAGCGCGCGGCCGAGCAGATCGTTGGCGCGCTTGACCAGATCGTCGTTGCCCAGAGCCACGCCGGGATTATGAACGAGGTCGGGACCAGATGGCCGGGGCGGGCCAAATCGCTAGCGGCAAGAAAGAAGAGGGCACGCTCTTACGTCGAGTTCGCGGGGCTCAGTCGTGTGACAAAAGTGCCTGTCCCCTTTTTCGCCCTTCGGCTTGCAGTTGGGCACATCGCAGGCACAGCGTGGCAGTCGGGATGGCCCGCATCCGGTTGATGCCGATCGCGTCGTCGCACTCGATGCAGTTGCCGTAGTGACCCGAGTCGAGCCGCGCGAGCGCGCGTTGGATCGACTCGATCTCTTCCAAGACATGATCTTCGAGCGCATTGGCCACGCCGTCGCCTTCGCGCATCTGCGCGGTTTCCTCCCAATCCGCGCGATCTTCCTTGCCTACGGAATGCCAATGCTCTTCGAGTTCATGAGCGCGTTCTTGCAGCTGCTTTAGTCGGCGCTCGAGGTCGTTGCGGACAGTGCGGAGGTCGAACATGTCGTCTCCCGGTCAACAGTCGGATCGCTTGGGGCCATCAACATAGGACCGCCTGCCGGAGGCCATGATTGACCGCGATCAACCTGCGAGGGCGCTCGCAGAACCCGGCTTTCCTGTGTGTATTTTCAACACCGCTGGCTACTCCTATGGTTACCAGCCCCGGAGCTGATGCGCCGGGGACCAAAGGAGATCGACGATGTCCCGAAGATTCGCTCTTGTCCTCTTTGTTGCAGCCAGCCTGGTACCCGGCCTGCTGCCTTTCAATCAGACCGCTCTTGCGGCTTCCGACAACCCCGATGCCCAACTGCGGCGCGTGCTTCGCGAGCAGCGGTTCACCGGACGGGTCCAACAGACATTGGAACAGCGGCTGGGGCGCAGAGTCGATCCGCGCCTGGCCAACCTCGGCCGCCTGTTGTGGTTCGACAAATCGGGCGGACTGCGCAGGGACAACACCTGCGGGGGTTGTCATTCCCCAGCCAATGGTTTCGGCGATAGCCAATCGATCGCGATCGGAGTGCAGAACAACAACGTCGTGGGGCCGCATCGTATGGGGCCACGCAATCAGCGTCGCACTCCGAGTGCCATCAACGTTGCGTTCTACCCAGCGCTGATGTGGAACGGCCGATTCTCCGCACCCTCAGGCAATCCGTTCGACAACAGCCAGGGTTTCTTGTTTCCCGCGCCTGAGGGGACGACTCAATTCCCGCCCAACGATCCCAACGTGACGCACCTGTTGGTCGCGCAGGCCCACATCCCGCCAACCGAGTTGGTGGAGGTCGCTGGCTTCACCGGGACACGCGGCACGATTGGGCCCGAGTTCGATCAGTTCGACGACGGCGTGGGCGATCTTGTCCCCGCGCCCGATGCGAGCGGCTTCCGCAACGCGCCGATTCGCCAAGCGGTGCTCGATCGCTTGAACGGGTCGCCCGAATACCGCCGGCTGTTTGCTGAATCGTTCCCCGAGGTCGCCGCGGGTGCATCCATCGATTTCACGATGTTCGGCCGCGCCATCGCCGAATTTGAGTTTGGGCTGACCTTCGCCAACGCTCCAATCGATCGCTTTGCGCGCGGCAACTCGCGCGCGATGACCAGTTCACAGAAACGCGGTGCACTCCTGTTCTTTGGCGAGGCGCGGTGCGTGGAGTGTCATCAGGTGGGCGGCCGTTCCAACGAGATGTTCAGCGACTTCACGATGCACGTCGCTGGCGTGCCGCAAATTGCACCGTCCTTCGGGACCGGTACCAGCAACATGATTTACGACGGGCCGGGGCGTGACGAGGACTTTGGCCTGGAGCAGATTTCCGGAAACCCTGCTGACCGCTATATGTTCCGCACCTCGCCGCTGCGCAACGTGGCGTTGCAAGCAGCGTTCTTTCACAACGGTGCGTTTGTCAAACTCGAGGATGCGCTGCGCTATCACCTCGACGTCGTCGAGTCGGCACGCGACTACGACGCCGCGCGCGCGGGTGTCGCGATGGACCTAGCGTCACGGCTTGGACCGATCGAGCCTGTGTTGGAGCGACTCGACCCGAAGCTTTCGACCCCCGTCGAGTTGAGTTCTGCAGAGTTGGCCGACCTGCTCGCCTTCGTGCGCGACGGCCTGCTCGACCCTCGAGCCCGCAAGGAAGTTCTCTGCCGCCTCGTCCCCGACGCCGTCCCCAGCGGACTTTCAACGCTCGAGTTCGAAGGCTGTGACTGAAAAAGGGGACAGGCACTTTTTGTCCAGCGCGTCTTTGCCTTCGAGCCAGGAAAAAGTGCCTGTCCCCTTTTTACTGCTTGGCGGCAGCGATCAGTTCGGCGGTGTCGTGCCGGAGTTTGTAGCCTTCACGAAAGAGTTTGGCGCGCACGACGCCCTGTTTGTCGATGATGAAGGTGCCGGGATACGGGATGCCTTGATCGGCCTCTGGCAAATCGATGTTGAGCACGCCGTAGGCCTTGATCGTCTTGCTGCCGGTGTCGGACAAGAGCGGGAAGGTGATCTTCGATTTCGCCGCAAACTTCGCCAGCGTTTCGACCGGGTCGTAGCTAATGGCGACAACGGCAATCCCTGCGGCTTTCAACTTCGGCAGATCGGTTTGCAGCTGGACCAGCTGCGTGCGGCAGTAGGGTCACCAATCTGCCGAGCGATAGAACACCACCGCTACGGGCCCCGCATCGAGAAATTCTTGCAACGTGTGACTTTTGCCCGACTGATCGAGCAGTTGGAAATCGGGCGCCTTGGAGCCAACCGCCAAGCCCGAGTGATCCACAACCTCCGCCGTCAGCGCGATGGTCGCGGCCAAGGCTGCCAGGCTCACGATGAGACTACGTTTCATCCGCACCTCCCTTGAACTACCTAGTCAAAATGCTTCGCGCGCTGCCAAGCATCACCAACCGCAGGCTTCAATCCGCGACAGACCCACACCGAGGCATGATTCTCATACGGCATGCACAGCCCGCAGTCGATGGTCGCGGCTAGCTCGACGCTGTCGAAGAGCTTCTCGAGGTCGTCGCGACTGCCGCCGATTTCCACCAACACCGCACCATCGAACGTTCCAGGTCCCCAGTACCAATAGTTATTGTGGCCGCTCAGCGCTTTGGCCAGGCCTGCTCCGCGGCCATAGTAGTCGATCGCGCCGGCAACGCCGTAGTTTCTGGCGAAGACGCGTGCGCGCACACGGTCCTGTTCGGGCAGCGAGTTCACCACCGCAATCACGGTCCGGGCGATTTCGCTCCAGCCGTGCATGTCGGCGTAAAACTGTGGCAACGCGCCCAGGTCTTTCTTTTCCTCGGTCGATGGCTCGATCCCAAGCGCGGCCGCGTATCGCACATAGCTCTCAACCGGAAGCAGTGGCAGTGCCAACGGAGCGGTAGCGGCACCCCCGATCAACATCAGCACGATGGCTACCCACGCAGCCCACTCGCAGCGCCAACGCGTGACCAGCGTGGCCGCGGCAACACCGCCTGCTGCAAACAGCCAGGTGTATCCCGGCGCCAGATAACCGGCGCGGCTCGTTCCGCTGATTAGCAAAATCGCCGCGACGGTAAGAAAGACCCAGCCCAGTAGGCGAAACTGCTTGCCTTTCGGATGCACCATCAGAAACACCAGTCCGCCGAGCCAAAGTGGAAGCGTGAGCGGATGCATCGTCGTGATTTGGCTGGAGAGAAACTCGCCCACCGAAACCGGCGCCATTTTTTGTGTGGTGGCGTTGTGGATGAATTCGCGCGTCGCCCAGTCGTGCTGCGCTTGCCACCAGACGTACGGTGCCAGTCCACACAGTGCAATGCTGCCCGCAAGCCACGGCCACCGCGTCGCAAGCCAGCGCCGCTGCGGCGTAAGCACTAGGCTTACGGCAAGTCCCGCCCCCAGCCACAGCACGTCGAGTTTGTTGGCTAGGCCCAGCGCTAGCACCACACTGAGCGCCCACCACAACCGAGTCTCTCCGGTGGCGATTAGCCGTGCCAGCAGATATGCGGCTGTCGCCCAGATCAACACGGTAAGCGCATTCATCGAATAGATATGACTGAACGCCAAGTAGATCGGAACGATCAATGTCGCCACGGCAGCGAGCGCTTGAGCAACGCGTGTACCGCCCATCACGCGAGCGGTCGCCGCCACCAACACAATCGTCGCCGCTCCAGCCAGCGCGGGGACGAGTCGCAGGGCGACGAGCGACGTTCCAAACAGATGCTTGACGATCCATAGAATGACAATCGAGAGTGCGGGGTGGTCGACGTATCCCCAATCAAGATGATCGGCACATGCGAGGTAGTACAACTCGTCGCGAAATATCCCATAGCCGTGAATCGCCCAGAGCTGCGTCAGCAGCTTGATTAAAGCGACGGCACCCACCACGCTCCACGCCATGGGCGGCAATGCGCCGCTGCGCTGGCTCGACGACGTGATGTCCAGCGCACTGCGCGCTGTCATGCAGGAGTCTCGGCGCACGAGTCATCGCTGCTCCAGACGACACTCGTCACAATCGACCCGTCCGCATGTAGATCGAGTCGCCTAAAGCCACGACGCTCCCGCTGCATCCCATGCGTTTCCCAGAACGGTCGACCCTTCGGCACGTCCGGACCGCTGGGGTGCGTGGCGTTGACGCACGTCGACGGCGTTACCAACAGCTGCACTCCGTCGAGGCGCTGATCGATCTCGCAGTGGGTGTGCCCCGCGATCACTGCGCGCGCTTCAGGGAAGCGTGCGAGTACCGCCAGCATTCGCTCTGCGTTTTCCAAGCGGCACCCTTCCAGCGGGCAAACGGGGTACGGCCCATGATGCACGCCGACGAGCGTGTACTTGCCGGCCGCACGCTCGAGCGCCACCTCGAGCACACTCAACTCGCCGTCGCTCAGACAGCCGTAGGCCGCGCCGGGCACTTGCGAGTCGAGCAGCACCAACTGCCATGACTCGTAGGCGACAACTCGCTCGAGGCAAATCAGATCTGCGGAGAGATGCGCCTGCATCGAAGCGCGGTCATCGTGGTTGCCTGGAATGCAATAGACCGGCAGGCCGAGCGGCGCGAGCAGGCCGCGCAACCGGTGATACGACGCAGCCGAGCCATCGTCCGATAGATCGCCAGTCACGAGGACGACGTCGGGTTTCCAGCTTCCACGCGAGATCGCCGGCAGCAGGTTGGCGAGCGCCGCGAACGTGTCGACCCCACAAATTCCGCCGCCGGACTCGGCGACGATGTGCGTGTCTGTAAGGTGCAGAACGCGAAGCGGCTCAGTGCCCGTAGCGCCTCCCTTGCATCGCCTAGGCCTTTTTCAGAAAACATGTCTTGAGAACAAGTCCTTTGACCTGGTCCGTGCTGCACTCGATTTCATCATCGCTTTCGGTCATGCGGATGTTCTTGATCTTGGTGCCTTGCTTGAGCGTGACGGAGGTCCCTTTCACCTTCAGGTCCTTGATGACCAGCACCGAGTCGCCCTTGCTAAGCAGGTTTCCGTTGCAGTCCTTCACTTCCATAGTGCTTTCCTCTTCTGACCAGGTTCCGCATAACGCGAGTCACGATCTTACCCCACCCTGAACAAACGCCTCTCAGATAGAATTGCGGTGTGTCCATCCTGCCCCGGCTGACCGCTGCGCTCGCTGACCGTTATCGACTCGACCACCAACTCGGGGCGGGCGGAATGGCCACAGTCTATCTGGCTCACGACCTCAAGCACGATCGGCCCGTGGCGATCAAGGTCTTGCGCCCTGAGCTAGCAGCGGTCATCGGGGCCGAGCGTTTTCTCGCTGAGATCAAGACCACCGCCAACCTGCAGCATCCGCACATCCTGCCGCTGTTCGACTCGGGCTCTGCCGACGGCTTGCTGTTTTACGTCATGCCTTATGTCGAGGGCGAAACGCTTCGCAGCCGGCTCGACGGCGGGCCGCCGTTCGCACTCTCCGAGGCACTGCCGCTTGTCTCTCAACTTGCCGACGCACTCGCTTATGCGCACAAGCGCGGGATCGTTCATCGCGACGTCAAGCCAGAAAACATCTTGCTGCACGAAGGGCGTCCACTGATCGTCGATTTTGGGATTGCGCATGCCGCGTCGGAATGTGATGGCACACGCATGACGCTCGCCGGAATGGCCGTCGGCACTCCCGGCTATATGAGTCCAGAGCAAGCGGCCGGCGATCCGGATATCGATGGCCGGAGCGATCAGTACAGCCTGGCCTGCGTGCTATCCGAGATGCTGACGGGCGCGTCGAAATCGCATGGGCCGACCGCAGAGACCGCGATCCACACGAAGCTCCCGTTGGGTGTAGACGCCGCGATTCGTCAGGCAACATCGCGCCATCCGCAGGCACGCTTCGCGACGATCTCAGCGTTTGTCGACGCGCTGTGCGCGCAGGACACCTCGCTGGAAGCTATCGACGACAAGTCGATCGCCGTGCTCCCGTTCGACAACATGAGCGCCGATCGCGACAACGACTACTTCGCCGACGGCATGTCCGAGGAAATTATCAACGCGCTCGCTCAGCTCCCAGGTTTGCGGGTCGTGGCGCGCACGTCGGCCTTTTCGTTCAAAGGCAAGTTTGATGATCTGCGCGCGATCGGCGAGAAGCTCCGCGTGCGACATGTGCTGGAAGGCAGCGTCCGCAAGGCTGGCGACCGGCTCCGCATTACGGTCCAACTCGTCAGCGTGGCTGATGGCTACCACTTGTGGTCCGAACGCTACGACCGGCAGCTGGACGATGTCTTCGCGATCCAAGACGAAATTGCCACGACCATCGCGGCCAAGCTGCAGGTCACGCTGGGTGTCGGCGTTGCCGGCGCGCTGATCAAGCCTGCAACCGACAACCTTCGTGCCTACGACGAATACCTCAAGGGTGTGGCGATGATGCACCGTCGCGGCGCAGGGATCATCGCCGCCATCGAGTGCTTCCAGCGCGCCATCGCACTGGATGCCGGCTACGCGCTCGCACTCGCCGGGCTTGCCAACGCGCTGGTGCTGTCGTGTTTTTGGGGAATCACTCGGCCGCGGGATGTCAGCGCGGAGGCGCTCGATGCCTCCGCGCGCGCCTTGAAAGCCAACCCATTGCTGGTCGAATCACATGTCGCGGCGGCGCTCGTGGCGTTGCTCGTAGAGTTCGATCAAGCCAAATCCGCGCGAGCGTGGGATCGGGCTCTGGAACTGGGCCCCACCGATTTCGAGGCTCGGGTCACGCGTGCGGTCTTCTATCTGGGCTACATCCGAGGAGATTTCGACGCGGCCGCAAGAGACATTCGTCTCGCGCTCGACTGCGACCCGCTCAATCCGACCTATCACACGAACTTTGCCTTTGTGCTCGGCTTTAGCGGCCGGGGCGCCGAGGCCGCGGTTGAAGCGCGTCGCGCGATGGAACTGGACCCTGACGCGCTGTATGCACAATGGGTGCTGGTCTTGTCCCTGTACATCGCGGGAGCGGACGATGATGTGATCGCAACCGGCATGCAGGTCATGAGCAAGTTCGGGCGTCACGCGTGGGTGATGATGGCGATGACCGGAGCCTACGCTCGGCTCGGTCGCATGGAAGAAGCGAGATCGCTTTACGAGGAGTTGCAGGCGCGTTCGCGTACCGGGTATGTGCAGCCCGGAGTGCTTGCTACTACGGCCAGCTATCTCGGCCACCGCGATGAAGCGGTGCGGCTGTGGCTGCAGGCAGCAGCCGACCGTGACATGGTCATGCCAGCCTTGCTGCTCTATTCACCTCTCACCACCCTGCTTCGAGCTCAGCCCGAACACACGGCGTTGCTTCAGCAACTCGGATGGGACCCGCCACATCGGGAGACTCTAAAGTAAGTCAGCGCCTCGCGTTCTCGACCAAGCGGCCTCACGCTTCAGGCGTACCGGTGTCCGCGTGACCACGGCCGATTTCCGCGCGCGCATCACGCGCGAGCGCCTCGTAGCGCGTCCTGAATGCGTCGAGCTGTTCCTCTTCTAGGCCTTCCAGATCGAGCAATTCGTTGTGCGCCCCTTGGGTGGCGCGGATCAGTTCGTCCAGCTTGATCTGAATCGCTTCGGTGTCACGGTTTTGGGTGTTTTGAATCAGGAAGACCATCAGGAACGTAATGATTGTCGTCGCCGTGTTGATCACCAGCTGCCATGTGTCGCTGAACCCGAACAGTGGGCCCGTAATGATCCACACGAGGATGGTCCCGACGGCCAGCGTAAACACGATCGGTTTGCCACAGAAACGCGATGTCACCTTGGCCGCATTCGAGTACCACGCTGTGCGGCTCATCGTCGTTCGGCCGGAATGGCTGAGAGAGTTGCACAAAGCGCTGCGTGCGACGCCGTGTCGACAGGTCTATGCGTGACGCTGCTGCTAGGTGGGTAGTTACCAAGGAAGTTATCGCCTCTCCAGTTCTTGGAAGGGCGGATAGGTCGGGGCACGAAGTTGCCGCCACAGTTGGGACAAGTGTCGCGAAGCACGTCACCCACGCACGTTGCACAGAACGTACATTCGAAGCTGCAAATGCGGGCCTCGAGCGACGCAGGGGGTAGGGGTTTGTTGCAGTGCTCACACGTTGGCCTTAGTTCCAGCATCGGCATGCTCCCTGTAGTTCGTCAGTGTGACCCCGACTTCGTTGTGCGGCGGGAGGTTCGAAATGCCCACACGGAGAAGCTCCCTGTAACAACGACCGCAATCCAAGAGATCCAAACCGGCACCTGATAGGTTCCAATCTGTGCCGGTACTTGCAGAATGGCCCTTAGCGCATGGGCGGCCGCGATAAGCGCAAAGACGATGCCTGACACTCGAGCGTAACGATCAGTAATCATCGTCGACCTCCGTCCTACTTCTGAGACTGGGTGGAGATGAAACCCCTCGATCGACCCTCAACGGCTTCCGCATGCATGCGTTGTCGAGGGCAATCCCTCGGAACATGACCGCCTTGCGAGTGACTTCCGTAATCCCGAACCATTTGAAGCCACCCTCAGCCGCAAGACCCACGACGGACTGTAGTTCTTCAAAGCAACGCTGGGTGGCAACCGGGTGAAAGTGGGTCACAACTGCTGCAGCGCCGCCTCGGCGCACTTCATTTGCAGGCCTTCAGTTCTGCAGCCGCGTAGGTTGCCAACTCACCAGCGTCGCGCTTGCGCAGCAGCTCGTCGAGAAACGGCTGGTGCGCCTTTGGCTTCGATTGCAGGATCGATTCGTAGGTTCTCAACGCGCCTTCCACACCTGCTTGCTGCACCGCAGCCTCGTCATTGCGCTTGTCCGGGTTCCGAATGATGAATGCAGCTAACGAATACATTTGTTGCACGACGATCTCTCCGGTGTAGCTCTTCTTCGACTCGGCCAGCGGCCCGAGCATTGAGGTGCACACCGTCACAGAAATGTCCGGAACCTCAATCAGCCACAAGGTCAGCCACTGCCTGGCCGCGTTCGCGTCTTTGCCGAGGGGGTCGCGTTCGAGAGTGTCGATAAGTGCGAGCGCCTTATCTCGCTCTTCCTGCGTCGACGGTCCACGCTCCGCGCGCACAGGCTGCAGGCACGCCACGATAGCAAGAGCCAGCATCACGACTGTCCGAGCTTTCCTTCTCATGATCCATCCTCCAAGCTCCTGTTCTGCCCGCGGTCCAAAAGCCCGCATCGCATGCAAGGCCAGTTATCGGTTCTCGCTGCTTGCCAATTCGAATCGCGCAACTCGCGACGGCCCTGCCCAACACCATTCCACACACTCGCCAACTCACGGCGACAACCCTTCGAGATTTGTGTCGGACAAGGCTCGGCGCTGCAACTCACGAAGCACCGACATCGCCTCCTCGGCTCGCTCGGCCAGAACGAAGAGGTGGTCATGATGGGCGCCTGCCACGACATTGCAGCTGATCCCGGCGTTACCCAGCGCGTAAGCAAACGCCGCGGTGAGGCCAACCGCGTTCAGGTCCGAGTTGACCGTGAGCGTTATCCATGCGGCGCGAAACAGGATCGGCAACTTCGCACGCAAGACATCTGCCTCGCGCGCAATGATCGTGACCCCTTCTTTCTCATGGACCGTGGCGACAACGGGCATCGACTGCAGGTCTGTTCCGGCGGGCACCGAAGAGTACACATACACCCCCTCGTTGAGCACGGGTTCCAGGGTGCGCAGCAGTACCGCGAGGTTCGCCACGGGCGGTTTCATCGGGCGTAACGATGGCCGTTAACCCGGCTGGCGGCAACGGCCCTCCCGTCGCGGGCCACGAATCGGTTTCCTGTGTGGCGCGCCAGCGACGACAGGTATCCTCACGCCCGGCGCCGCGGCGCCCGGAGGCAGCATCTCGTGAACGAACTGCGGAAGTGGGGCTGGATCGTCTTCCTGGTGGCGTTGCTGGTTCGTGTTGCCTTCGTACTACCGATGCCGGCCGACAGTTATCGCAGCGCTTACTCGTCGGACAACACGCTCGACTCCAAGGCCTATGTCGATGTCGCGCAGTCGCTGGTCGATCACCACGTGTTTGGCTACGGAACACGTTCGAGTGCGTTCCGGCCGCCGGTTTACCCCTGGTTTCTGGCCTCCGTCTTCGCGATCACGGGGCAGAACTTCCTGGTGATCCGACTGATCCAGTGCGTGTTCGGCGCGCTCTCGGCGTTGGCCTTGTTCGGTCTGGGGCACCTGTTGTGGGACAAACGTGTCGGGGCGCTCGCAGGCCTCGGGCTCGCGCTCTATCCGTTCTCGATCTACTTCGCCGGCTCGATCATGACCGAGGGAATGTTCTTGATGCTTGCGGCCGGCTCGCTGTGGCTGGCAGCGCTGGTTGTCAAACGCGGCGCGACGCGCTCTCGCATTGTTTGGCTCGGCGCAGTGGCCGCACTGGCCACCTTGTGCCGTCCCACGTTCTTGCCGTTTTTGGTAGCAGGCATGGTGTTTGGGACACTGGGGCTTTGGCGCACTCACTTGGCGGCA
>JANNUT010000031.1:0-9724 GCA_031395565.1 Acidobacteriota bacterium
GGATCCGTTTTCGGGCCACGGCGATTGTTGCTTACAACTAAAACCGCCCCCGGGAGCGCTCCGAGGGGCGGCTTCGAACCGAAGGAACTCAGTCTGCGACGGTCAAGTAGTAATCGAAGTTGCAGGGGGAACAGGCGGAGACTGGACTCTTCTGGCAACGCGTTTCCACTTTGGTGACATCGTAGAAGTCGCCGCCGTTGGTGTGCACGAGGCCGGCATCCAATCCGTTCACGTTGATCTGCGAGCTGACGTTTCCTTCCCACACCAGGACCTGCACGCTGTGTGGGCCGGTCGCTTCGAAGAACACGTCCATGTCGCGCGGCGTGATGCTCTCCCACTGCGTGTCGAAGTTCCAGAGGCAGTCGCGGGTGCTGTCAGCCGGGTCCGAGACTGACCCGTGGTAGTCGTTCGAGCCGTACCAGAAACCATCCTGAATGTCATCGCCAACGCCGCCGCTTGGCGTCGCGAACTTCAGGTCCAGATCGAGGGCGCAAGACTGCGTTCCGGTTGAGTTGCAGATCGCGCTGATGCTCGTTGCCTTGGCGATGCCGCGAATCGCGCCGGGCATGCCGCTGCTTCGTGGCTCGAGCGAAATGGTCGTCGGGCTGCCGGCTCCCGGCTCGGGGCGCAGGATCACGGTGATCTCGCTGGAGCCGGTGTTCACGAACCGCGCCGCGAGGTCCTTCGCGCGACTCGGTTGCCACAGCACGACCTCACCACTCTGCGGACTGATGCTTCGGGAGAACGTGCGTCGTACGCTCGGCTTGGACTTGTTGCTCGTCGCCGATGGGTTGGTCGCGGAGCGATCGTTGAGGGTGGCGGACTGATTGGCGCCCATGTCAGAGCTGGGTCGTTGCGGGGACAATTGCGCGAACGCAGCGCAGCTCAGCAGGCAGATCGTGGCGGTGAGGGTCGTCGCGGTACGTTGAGTGCGGTTCATGTGAGCCTCCTTCGGTGTGTGGCGGCCTGTGGCCGGGTTCACAGAGGAGGTCCCCCTTGGTGCTGCCGTGTTACGGATCGGGCGAAGTTTTCTCGCGAGGGGCTCGACGGTCTTGACCGGCTCGAGCTGCGGCCCGCACGATCACCATGTGCGCAGCCCAGATCGCCGGGCTTTTTTGTGTCGCGCGGATCTCGCGCTGGGCCAGCGCCAAGGCGTGTACCGGATCGATGCCCGCCTTCAACTGTCGGTGCAACGCCAACATCAATCGCGCCGAGGCCGCATCGTCTACCGACCATTGGCTGGCGATCACGCCGCGCGCTCCCGCCAGCATCGTGGCCCACGTGAGTCCGACGATCCCTTGCCCAGGAATCGCTTCGCCTTCACCTGTGCGGCACGCCGAGAGCACGACGAGTGCATCGGTCAGCGGCAGGCGCATGACACGATCGATCCCGAGCCGCTCGTCGTGACTTGCAATGATTCCGCATTCGGTCGGGTCGAGCGTCGAGGCCACGGCGTGCGTTGCCAAGTGAATCGTGCGGAACTTATGGAGCGAGGCGTCTAGCAGCGACTGCGCGGTGAACGCATCGGCAGTGATCAAGGTGCTGTTCGAGTCGCCCAACAGCGTGCGCAGGTGCGAGAGTTCGTACGCGCTCCAGGGCAGTTCGCGCCATGACGATGCCGCTTCGAAACGCGGCGCTCCCGCCAACAACACCGGTCCGCGCTCGGCGGACCAGCGCGGCGGTGCACCGGCGTACGGCATCAACGCGATCTCGCGCCGCGCCCCCAGCGGCTCGCTTGGGGAAGCGGGATCGGGCAGGGCAACGAACGGAATGCGCGAGAGCTCGCGGTCGGCTACCAGGTAGAGGCGCGTCGCTGTGTTGAGTTCACTCAACATCGGCGCCAGGAGTTGTTGACTCAAGGCCGCGGCCACATCACTCGATCGGCCAGCGATCAGATCCTCGCGCATGCGCTCGATCAGCGGCAGCAACGCGCGCCGGCCTGGCAGCCTTCGCCCGAAGGCGCGATCGCGCTCGACCGAGATCGCGATCCCTTCCTCATCGCCCAGTGCGACGGCGATCAGCGCTTCGTCGTGTTCCAGCGAGCGCTGTAACTCGCGCAGCGCGATCGACTCGGGTGCTTCACTGTCGCTCAGCGCGTGACGCAACCCGCGCGCATGCAATCGCCCAATCACCTCGAACGACTCAGTCAGATCAGGACGCGAACCCGTGCCTAGTGTCAGCGCGAGCGAGACGTACGGCTCGGCGCGCTCGCGCAGGAACGCGATTCCTTCACCGCTTGGGTCCAGTTTCACCGATTGACTCTCGATGATCTCGATGGCCCGATGAAGCGCAGCGACAGCCTCGTTAACCCGCCCCTGTGCCTGCATCGCGCGAGCTGCGATCCAATGGGCGGTCCAAGCGGGTTTCTGCGCGGCGCTCGCTTGGGCCACCGCGGCAACCTCGAGCGCCATTGAAATGGCCTGCGCGAATCGGTTGCGCCGCAGCTCGACTTCGGCAAGCAGCGCCCGAGCGTGGAGCACTGCTGCGTGTTTCGGTTCGTTCATGATTTCGATGGACTGGCGAAGGTGACGTTCTGCTTGATCGACATCGTTGTGAATGAGCGCGATCCGCGCGAGTCCCAAGTGCGCACGTGAGGAGAGTCCTGCGAATTTCTCCGAGATCGACTCGAATCGCTGCTGTGCCTTTGTCAGCTCGCCGAGAGCGAGGTGCAGGTTCCCGAGCGCGAGTTGCGCGGTATCAATAACCCGTTGATCGCTCGGTGAGTTGCCGGTGCTGAGAAGTGCTTGCAATGTGAGCCGTGCGGATTGAACGTTCCCAAGCTCCCGCTGCACAATCGCGCCATTCAACTCCATAGCTCGCTGCTCCGCTTGCATCTTCATTCGGCCGAAGGCCGTTGCCGCCTCTGCTAAGCGTTGGCGCGACTCCGACAATCGGCCTCGATCCACGAGGAAGCCGGCGTAGTTGGCTTGTAGGAAGGCCTGGAGGTCATGACGCTCCAAGCTCGACGCCGCGTGGAGTGCTGCTTCGAATGTCGACTCGGCGAGCGTCGCGTCCCCGGACTCGAACGCTGCCCACGCCAGATCACCACCGACTGAGGCGATGCCCTCTCCGCTGCCTTCCGCTCGCGCCAACCCGAGGATCGGTCTAAACAGAGCAACCATCTGCGAGGGAGTTGCTTTGGCTTCGGAACAACGAGCCGCTGCCCACTGCGGCTCCCAGCGGTGAGGAGCGCCTTCCGCGATCGATCGGATTCGCACACACAGTTCCTCACGGGCGACCTCACCGCTAGCAGCCTTGAGCGCAGCTCGCCAGGCGCGGTCGCCTGCGGGGATCTGTTCGAGGGAAATCGGGGACGTCTCAACGTGGGTTGGCGGCACACTGCAGCTGGCCAGCAGCAGTGCGACAGCTAGCGGGAGCGTTGTGTCAACGCGCATCAGGGTAGTGGAGGCTCGGCTGGGTCGATCGAGTAAGCGGCCTGCCAATCAGCACCCGAATACCCCGGGAGTCCGATCTGGTTCTGCAGCGTCGAACCAACTTTGATCCAACCGTCCTCTGACGGATCCGGTCCGCCCGGTGGAGGAAGCAGCGCGAATCCCAGGTCATCCGTGCTGCTTTGTCGAGTGAAGTTGGGAGGATCGAGCCCGGGGCACTCACAACCAAACGGAGGGGAAGTCCCGTCGCACACACAACTGCAAGGGCAGTCCGGATCTTTGTCGAGGCAACGGCAGAAGACATCGTATCCGCCGCTCGCGCAGGCTTGGTCGGTCCAAGACAACTCTAGTGAGTTGAGCGACTCAGCGACCTCGAGCTGCTCGACGACACACGTGGCCTGGAGTGCGAGTGCTGACTGCACCGGGCATTCCGTGCAGATCGATCCGGGCGGTGCAAGCTGGATCGGCGGTGGCTGCGTGCCATCGCGATTCAAGCGAGTGAGCGAGTCGCTGTCATAGTTGGTCGTGAAGATTGCTTCCCAATGGTTTCGGCCGAGCGCGGTGAGCGAGATCGGTTTGCGGCCGGTTGGCCTGCGAACGGCAGTCGAGCAGTTGGCAGGGTCGATCACCAGCAGTTGGTTGTTGAGTACGTCGGTGGCGAAGACAGTGTAGGAGTTGACACCGGGGCCGGTGATCGCGACAGCGGAAAGGCGTCCGCCAACCGAGCACGAGAACCGATGTTGCAGGTTCTCGAGTTCGCCGCTGGAGTACCACGGCATGACCGTCAAGTCCGCGGTGGGGGCCGCACCGATATGGATTGCGGTCGGTGCAGGCGCAGTGCCAGTCATCGTTCGTTGCTCGAACCGTTCGACGCTGAATGTCGGGTTGGTACTGTTGGCTTGAGCGAGGAGTGCCGCCGCAACGCGCGGCGGTGATGCGTTATCGATCAATGTGTACCAGGCGCGTTGGCGCTGGGCGCCGTCGGCTGTGGGCAGGACCTGAACCGAACCGCCATTGAATCCGTTGGCCAACGGACCGAACCACCGCGAGCTCGTAGTCAGCGCTCCGGCGATGGTTCTAGGTTGGTCGAGCACGATCCAGACGGCGCTTCCTGGCGCATCGTTGGTCGCTGCAATCGATCCCACCAGGAACACGAAGCTCTGCGTTGTCGAGGAGGTTCCAAAGCGACGCGGCAATGAGGTGGCGATGCCGGTGAGTTGCAGCGATGGGTTGCCGATGAGCGCGGCGATGTTGGTGGTGGGGCCAACACTGCGTGTGGCGACATCGACGACAGTGACCAGTTTCCCTTGCGCGATCAGCGCCTTGGTTCCCCGCTGGGTTGGGGTGGTGGAGAAGGCGATACCTCGCGGCGTGTCGGGTGTGCCGTCGCTGTCCGGATCTCCAATCGCGATGGGAGACGGGGTGACCAGATTGGTCACCGTGTCGACGGTCCAGATGCGACGCGTCTTCTCGGCGATGACCCACAGCTGGTCTGCCATTGCGGCGGTGGCAAGGCCAAGCACGAGCACGCAAAGCAGTAAGCTCCTGAGTGGCTTTCTCATCTTTGCTTCCTGACGATCAGTTGGCGGCGGAACAACACCTGTCCGTCGAGTGGATCTCCTGGTTTCATGGCGCTGAGTTCGAGGTCGTACAAAACGCCGATGCTCAATTCAGAAGGCACGATGGCAACGCCGAGCACCGCGTGCGGTGGACTCCAAAGAAACTCAGCACCGCGCCTCTCGCTTGACCAAAGCAGTTTGTCCTTGCTGCGCAGCGAGAGGCGATAGCGAGCCTCGTTGGCGGAAACATCATCCTGCCCGAGGTCGGTCATCAGCTGCAGCACGACAGCTGCGTTAGCCGACAGCCCCGCTTCAATCTCGATGGGCGCTGCTGACGGTGGGTCGTTCGGCCCGCGCGCGGTCCGCTCGGGCTCGACCAGCAAAACGCCGCCGCTGCCCTGCGGCGAGAACTCGCGTTGTTGATTCAAGAGCAGCGCGCCGCACACCGCGGCGGCGGCCAAGTAGACGAAGGCAGGCGCGGGGCGAAGCACCGTGCTGCTCAACCGTTCCCAGAGTCCGATCGGACGCGCGGGTCGTATCGGGACCACGTTCGCTAGCACGGCGGCGTCGAGTTCGCGAAGCCGCGCGAGTGCGTCGCGAGAGATCTCATCGCTGTCGAGCTTCGACTCGATCCACAGGCGCGTGTGGGAATCGAGCGAGTCCGGCTCTTCGGCGTACTGCACCAACAGCGAGGCGTCGACCGGCCCGTCGAGCAAGGAACGCAGGTCGAGCGCGGTGAGTTGCAAGTTGGCTTGATTCAAGAGCTCGCGGCAGCTCGCGCAGCCTTCTAGATGCGAAGCGACAGTGGCTCGTTGATCGCTGGGCAGCGTGCCTGCGGCATACCAGGGGATGGCGGCTGCCGCTGTATCGCAAGCGCTCTTCATGCGCGCACCGGATCGACCGAGGACTGCTCGAACTGTAGGACGATCGCGCGCGCTTTTTCCAAGCAGCGGTGCGCACGCACGCGGACGTTCACCGCAGTGAGGTTGAGCTGCTGCGCCACAGTGTCAGAAGAAAGTTTGTCGATGTAGATCAGCTTCCAGAGCTGGCGGCAGTCGTCGCTCATGCGCTGTGCGAGATGGCGCAGCGCCTTGAGCCGCGCCGAGGCCTCGAGCGCCGCTTCGGGATGATCGCGGTCCGAGGGTGCGGCAGCGTCGACCTCTTCATCGGGCGAGATTTCATGTTTGTCGCGGCGGCGCTGACGGTAGTAGGCATCGACGCACTCGCGTTTGGCCACGGTCGTGGCGAACTTCAGGAAGGCGCTGGGGTCTTGCACTTTGTCGCGGCGCACCAGGGTGACGAGCGTCATCAAGATCTCCTGGATCATCCCGTCGCTATCCGGAAAACCCCAGCGGCCGCCGCGCACGACGGCCGCTACCCACCCCGAGACGGTCAGAACCTCCGGGTCCCGCCCCTCGCGAAACCCGGCGTAGATAGCGGCGACCTCTGTGGGTGATAGGTTCATCGGCTTCTTGTACCTCCAACAGGCTGCTCTGAGGTCGCTCTCTAGGTCCATCATCGCTGGCCGCTGTTACAACCCGAAGTTTATCGTTGATGGGCGGCCAAAAAGCTGCGTACTTTGCGCCGCAGTCAGCGAGGCCCGCAGGGCCATGACCCCGGCGTTCAGGGCCTTGCTCGACTCAGCGGCCCGTAGCTGCGGTAATCTACGCGCCGGGGAAACGACCCAGTGATCGCCCAGCACAACCTGAGAGTCGCACTGTTCCTGATCGGCCTCGTGCCGGAAGGCGTGGCCGCTGCTGCGATCGAGTTACCGCCGGAAGATGTCCTGCTCGCGATTCGCAAGGCGCGCACGCACCAGGCGGCGGGGCGGGTTGTTGAAGAGCGTGCCGTGCTGGAGCAGTTGGTTGAGTCGCATCCGTCCGACACCACTTCGTTGCTCCAACTCTTCGACTTCTACAGCAGACACGCCGACAAAGACAACATCGCGCGGCTGCGTGCCCTGCTGCGGGCTCAGCTCGCGAACGCCGAACAGATTCCCCTCAGCCTGCTCAAGGCCGCGATCCAGGACAAGCGGATGGACGAGCAGGAAGTGCGTCTCATGCTGGCCGAACTCGAGAAGCGGTTTGCCGCCGAGCCGAGTGACACCTCGATCCCGCGCATGCTGCTGACGGGGTACGAGCGGCTCGACGATCCGGGCAAGCAGCGAGAGCAGATTGTGCGGCTCCTCGCTCTCGAGCCGTCAGCCCGTTGGAAGTTCGAGTTGATCCGGATCGACGAATCGCTCGGACGCTGGGAGGATCTGCTGGCAGAGGTCCGTGCAATCAAGCCCGGCAACGCGGAGGCCGGCTGGCTGTTGCTGCGTGAACTAGCGGCCCTCGACGCATTGAATCGAGTCGGCGAGATGGCGCTCATCATCGACCGGCTAGAGGTGACGGCCGCGACCGCAGAGTCGGTCGTGGATGAACTGATGGCGCGCGCCATGGGGCTTCTGGATCGGGGTGACACGGCGAGCGCCGAGAAGTTGCTACGGAAACTCGCGCTGGCGCAGCCCCAGAAGCGAGAGCTCGGTCGAGCGGTCGCCTATTTGTTCGGGACGCTGGAAGAACAGGCGAGCCTCGAAGCCAGCTACATGGACAAGACGCTCAAGAGCGACAATCTCGAAACCCTGATCAACGACGCCGCCAGACGCATGATGAACGGCGACGCTGCGAGCGCGATTCCGATCTTGGAGCGGGCCGCTGTCGTGGCTCCCAAGAGCGAGCTGCCTTGGTTCAATTTGGCGGTTGCCGCGACCAAGCTCGAGCGTTGGCCGCTGGTCGAGAGTGCTGCCGGCAAAGCGATCGAGATCAACGCCGCGCAGCCGCGCGCGTTGATGCTCCGGGCTCAAGCTCGCGTCAAGTCGGGACGTGTCGCGGAGGGCATGGCCGATGCCAAGGCGGCGCTGGCGATCGACCCGAAACTCAAGCAGGCGTGGTATGTGCTTTATCTCGGCGCCAACCGGCTGCACGATGAGAAGGCAGCGGCGGAGTACCTCGAGAAGAGCCGGTGAGCCGGGCTAGGAGTCTGCGCCGTAGAAGCGGTTTCACAGCCCGTTTCGCGACAAACCGAAGGATGCGCGGAAGTCAGATTAGGCACACAGAACAGCGACCTCGAGGCTGCAGTCCGCGAAGCCTGCGCGCCGTCGAAAAGAGGTAGTGAAACCGCTTCTAGCTATTCACATCGATGCGCCGCTCGTTGCGATACCACACACCGTTGCGCGCCGGTCCCAAGCGCCAGGTGCGCTCGAGCGGCGTGTCGCCGGTGACCTGCATATACCCACCGTGCTGGCCATACCGATGATGTGTTGGGCAGAGCGCATCGCCGTTGTCGTCATGATCGCTGCCGCCGCGTGATTTGTATTGGCGATGATGCCATTCGACGCGCCGGCTGGTGCAGCCAGGGGCCTCGCAGCGATGCCGTGCGCGCACAAATACCTCGGTGTGCGAGGCCGAGCGCTTCTCGGCCTGGTCGTGTTGCGCGCAAAACTCCTGGAGCATCGCCAAGAGACCAACCCACGACGGCAGCCGTCGGCACGCGGTGGAAAACGTCCGTGCAGCGCGCCACGACGGTGGGTCTTCATCGCTGATCGGTTGCGACCAATCGCAGGCCGCGGCATCGAGCGTGAGGTACTTGCAGCGGGTTTCGATGCAGGCGCCGAAGTCGCGGGCCAGTTCAACCGGCAGTCGCCAGCGCAGCGCGCTGCCCACGATAGGTATCAACGGCGCGTTGCCGCACGCCGCGTGTCCGGCGCGTTGCACTGCAACTGCAGTGTCGCCGGGCACGCAGCGCAGTGACGCGAGCCACGCTTCATCCGTCATCGGCGACGGTGTGCCGGCGCGACCCTCGACGCTGCTCGCAAACAACAACGCGCGCTTTTCATCGCGCAAGCGCTTGACGGTGCACTCCTTCAGATGCGAAACCCACTCGTTCTCACTCGACGCATCGACATACCCGGGGCCCAAGATCTGCACCGCCAGCAACGCCTTCTCGAGCCCAATCGCGCCGGTGACATACGCGTGCTGCACGCGCGGCCGCTTGGCCAGCGATCGCGCCACACGCACGCGATCCTCGACACTCGTGCGCGACAGTCCCAATCGATTCTCTGCGTAAGCGCCGATGCTCAAGAAACCGAGTTCGCGGACCAAGCCGCTGGCGCTCATCTCCATCAATAGCGACGCCAGATGACGCTCCATCAGATCGACCGCGGTGACGACCCACTGCAATTGCCCCAGCACTTCGCGATCGGACCCGACGCCCGCACGCGCGACGGTCTCGTCGAGTTTCACGAGCAACTCACGCGCCACCACCATGGCCGGAAGCTCGTTCCCCGGCGGAATCTCCACCAAATCGACGCGCGGTTCCGCGGCACGCAGCCACTCTTGGAAAACGTCCGGCGGCTGGTCGCTGGAAAAGTCCTCGGCCACCAGCGCCTCGATGAATGACGTCACCGTCGCGTCGCCACCTTCCAGACGTCGATACAAATCGAGCGCGCTGTCGAAGGCCGCGCGCACCGACGGCGGCGCCGCGAAGCCCCACAACACACCCGGCACCTCGGCGATAACTTTGGTGCTCGGCGCAACAGACTCGGCCACACTGCCACCGCTACAAACAGCGTCGCGCAACTCATCCACCATGAGCCTACGTGCGCGATCCACCCACAACCCCAGCGTTTCCACCGATGCCACCCGCGCCACCAACAACGCTTTGCTCATTCCAATCGGCGCCCCGCCATCTTCACCCGTGACCGCACCACGCAACCCCGGCAGCCTCACC
>JANNUT010000032.1:0-10135 GCA_031395565.1 Acidobacteriota bacterium
TAATCGCGCACCCAGACGTCACTTGTGAATGCGGGTGGTGGGCCGGGCCGGAGCTGCGAGGAGCTGGTGATGAGCCATGGCTTGCGCTGTGGCCATTGCGAAACCGCCGGTATGACCGTCGGCACATAGACGCCCGCCGCAGTGTCTGGCCGGTACGCTTCCGCCGCAGCAGCGCCATCGTCGTTGCGCAGCGCGAAGATCGCTGCCGCAGCACTTTCTCCTGCCGCGATACCTGCAGTCTTCGCAGGGCCATCGGCGAGCTTTGCCAAGGCAACCTGATACGCAGCCTCGATGGCCGCTTGTTGCGATGGAACGAGTTTGTCGAGGGTCGCGTGGTTGGCTGCTGCGATCGCGGCATCGACCGAGGCGCCCGGCGCTGCCGTGATTGACATTCCACTCGCGGGATAGCGCTTGGTGATGGCGTTCGTCGCCTCATACACAGCCGTTTGGACAATCGCCAGCACCCGACTGCCCGGTGGCGGCGCCAGCTTGGCCTCGACAATGATCTCGCAGGCCTTGATATCCCATTCGGTGACCAGATCGGCCTGCGCGATTGGGACTGCGAACGATGAGGCGACGGCAACCATCCATGCTAGCCGGTACCGATTGGTGTGGCTCATGACCGTGTCTCCTTGCAGCAGCTCTTCTCACCTCTGTGCGGCCGCAACAGTCTACGCCGTCACAGTCGAGCAAAGGCCGGGTGTTTCGCGGTTGGATCGATCAACGCGCCAGCATCAGTGCAGCACCCGTTGTACCACCGCAGTGTCGGTGTGTTGCCGAAACCTGATCACCTTGCCGTGCTGCAGGGTCCAGACGTGCGCGAACGGTACCAACATCCCCTTGCCGGTTTCCTTGAAGCGCCCGCTGTATTCACCGAGCGCGACCACGGTGTCGCCTTCGGCGACAAACTCGTGGGGGATCGCGGAGTATCCGTCCCATTCCGTTGCCAGCTTCATGAAGACATTGTGAAGCACCGTCTCCGGCCCAATGTAGGTGCCGCCGTAAGGAAACCCCTCGGCCTCGGTCCATTTCACTTTCTCATCGAGTCCCGCGAGCACCGTCTCGATATCACCGTGAGCAAAGGCGACATATAGACTTCGAATTATCTCCGCGTTGCTGTTCATGAGTCCTCCTTCAAGATTCGTCAGCCGACACGTTTTTCCACCAGGTACGCAACTCTCGACAAGCGCCGTTCGCTCGTCAGGTCGCGCACCGCAGCAAAGAACCGCTGCAACCCTTCGAAGCGCTCTTCACCCTCGAGTTGGATCAGGGCTTCCCGATGGCGCCCTCGCGCTTGATGCCAGCGGCCTGCGACCAGCGCAGCGTTGTCGGTGACATCGTCCTGTCGCACAAGCTGCAGGCCTGCTGCCTCGATGAGCCGCTCATTGACTCCCGGCGGGACGAAGAGAAACAAGCCGATGGAACTGCGCAGTGCCAACTCGTCATTGGTAACCGGTCCCGTAATCACGACGGGATCGGTGAACAGCGCCCGCTGACCGGCGCGCAGAACACGGTTCCATTCACGAAACACCGCAAGCCGATCGGGAAAGTGATTCATCGAATCGATGCAGACCAGCGCGTCGAAGGAGTTGTCGCCGAACGGCAAGCGGGCGTTGGCATCGGCGACGGTGAACTGCACTCGTTGCGTTTGGTTCGATCGCGCAGCCATCTGGGATGCGGTGGCGACACCATTCTCGTTGGCGTCAATTCCGGTGACGCGGCAACCCGCTGTCTTGGCGAGATAAAGCGCCGGTCCACCCGAACCACTCGCAACCTCGAGCGCATGATGCTTCGCGGTAAGCCTGAGCCCGGAGAGAAAGCGGTCGTATTCATCGACCGTCAGCCAACTGTTCTGGCCAATATCCACACCGAACGTTTCCTTGCGGACAGCGTCGAGAACGTTCTCAGTGAAATGGCCGTAGGTGCTGTCGAACAGGTCGATGCGTTCCGGCATGTGAACCCTCGTTGGTCCGCAGGTGATTTGGGCTGTTGAATTACTCAATCCTCGTGTCGCCGGACCGCTGCGTGCGGCCGATAGCATAGCGCGCCCGGCGCGCTCGACCGTGGGCGTTAAGCGGCAGCTTTCGAGGCGGACCTCTGTATAATCCGCGGCTCCCATGCCTCTTTCCCAAGGTCAGCGCCTCGGCGCCTACGAAATTCTCAACGCGATTGGTGCCGGCGGCATGGGCGAGGTTTATCGCGCCCGCGACACCAAGCTCAATCGCGATGTGGCAATCAAGGTTCTGCCCGATCTGTTTGCCAACGATGCCGAGCGCCTCGCCCGGTTCACGCGTGAGGCGCAGACGCTGGCCTCGCTCAATCATCCCAACATCGCGCAGATTCATGGCCTCGAAGAATCGGGTGGTGTGCGCGCCCTGGTGATGGAACTGGTCGACGGCGAAGATCTGTCGGCACACATTGCGCGCGGGGCGATTCCACTCGACGAAGTAGTGGCGATCGCCAAGCAAATCGCCGACGCACTCGAGGCGGCACACGAAGCCGGCATCATTCATCGCGATCTGAAACCGGCAAACATCAAGGTTCGCGCCGATGGCAAGGTCAAGGTGCTCGACTTCGGCCTAGCGAAAGCCCTCGACCCGGCCGGCACATCGTGCGCCGATCCCGCCAACTCCCCCACCATCGACATCCGGGCGACGCGGATGGGCACGATCATCGGCACTGCGGCTTACATGAGCCCCGAGCAAGCGCGCGGCAAAGCGGTCGACCGGCGTGCCGACGTCTGGGCCTACGGCGTCGTAATGTACGAAATGCTCACAGGCCGCATCGCGTTTGAAGGCGAGACCGCTACCGACATCATCGCAGCGGTTGTGACGCGTGAGCCCGATTGGACGTTGGTGCCGGCGAGCACGCCAACATCGGTCCGCCGGTTGTTGCGCCGCTGCCTCGAGAAAGATCCGCGCAAGCGACTGAGTTCAATTGGCGATGCGCGACTCGAACTCGATGAAAACGAGCCCGCGACGTCGGCGAGCATTCCGCACCCCGTCATCGCACCGAGGAAAGCTGGGTGGGCGCTCAGCGCGGGGATGGTCGCGCTCGCGATTCTCGCCACTGCGGGCGTGATGCGTCTGTGGCCATCGGGTGCTGTGCGCTCGAGCGTCAGTGGCGTGCCGCATCTCAGCATCGTGCTGCCTGAGGGCGATGAATTAGGCGACCCACAGTTTGTGTCGATGGCGTTGTCACCCGATGGCGCGTCGATGGTTTACGTCGGCACGCGCCTAGGGAAGAAGCAGCTGTACTTGCGTAAGTTCTCCGACCCAACCCCGCGGGCGCTCGATGGCACAGACGAAGCCCGCATCCCGTTCTTTTCACCCGACGGTCAGTGGATCGGCTTCTTCGCACAGGGAATGCTGAAAAAGATTGCCGTCGGTGGCGCCGCGCTGCAGGTCGTATGTGACGCGCCCGATGCGCGCGGCGGAAGCTGGGGCACCGACGACAACATCTACTTTGCACCGACCAACATCTCCGGCATCTGGCGGGCAAAGGCCTCAGGTGGTGCGCCGACGGAACTGACTCAACTCGATCGCGGCAATGGCGAGATCAGTCATCGATGGCCACAGGTCCTGCCCGGCCATCAGACGCTGTTGCTTTCCGTTTGGACTGGGCCTGGTGAGGACGAACAGCAGATCGCCGTGCTGAATTTGAAAACCGGCGAACGAAACACGCTCGTGCGTGGAGGAAGCAATGCCCGTTATGTAGCGGATGGCTATCTCCTCTACAGCCGGCCGGATGCACTGTTCGCGTTGCCTTGGAATCCGTCACAGCGCGAGATGATCAACGCCATCCCGATAACACTTCCCGTGCACCCGCGCCGCGCACGAGAGGGTGCCGGGGCCTTCGACGTGTCGAAAGACGGCACCTTGGTGTATCTGTCCTCCGGCACGGGACGCTTTATGCAGCGCGTGGTGTGGGTCGATCGCAGCGGTAACACCGAGGCAATCGATCTCCCCGAGCGCGACTATCAAGAAATCACCCTATCGCCGGATGGCCAGCAGGCTGTCCTGGGAATGGCGGAGGGTACGATAAATCTTTGGCTCTACGATTTTTCGCGCCGCACGTTCGCACCGTTTGCGACTGCTGCCGGCAGCAGCCAGTCCGCGATATGGTCGCCGGACGGTAAGCGGATCGTCTATCGCGGCACGCGCCAGGGGACCAGAAACATCTACTGGAAGGCGGCCGACGGCACCGGAGACGAGGAACGTCTGACGACGAAGGAACGTGTGATTCAGACGCCGACGTCGATCTCACCGGATGGCCGATGGCTGCTCTTCACTGACGCGGGTGGCGAAACCAAGTCCGATATTTGGATGCTGCGCTTGGACGGCGATCGCTCGCCTCAGCCGTTCCTACGAACCAACGCCAGCGAGACGAATGCGCGAATATCCCCTGATGGCCAGTGGGTTGCGTACGTCTCGGACGCGTCTGGACCGAGCGAAGTCTATGTTCAATCGTTCCCTTCTCAAGGACCGCGCCGGCAGATCTCTACCGCTGGCGGCATGGAGCCGTTGTGGTCGAGAGACGGCCGCGAGTTGTTTTATCAAAGTGGCGACAAGTTGATGGTGGTCGACGTCGCGACGGTCCCTACATTCTCAGCCGGTACGCCACGCGTGTTGTTCGCAGGCCGCTATGGAATTAGCCCCACCGGCATCACCGCCTACAGCCAGTCCGTCGACGGGCGCCGCTTTCTGCGCTGTCAACAGGTGCAACCACCGCAGCCGTTGGACAGCATCGATGTCGTGCTGAATTGGTTCGAGCAGTTGAGGCAGGCCGCAGCGGCACGTTAAAGCGAGTCCTGGCGTTGCTGCTAGCTCTCGTGGGTAGCAGGCAGCCCAATCGAAGCCAAGCGAAACACGAACCCGGGGAACGCCGCCGGCCGGAACTCATCGTCATTGCCGGCGATGCTCCGCACCCGGTACAACTCGCGGCCCAAGACGTGCTCTTCGATCGAGCGCGCCGAGAGATCGATGATCCAGTAGTGCGGTACGCCGAATCGGGCGTACAGCTCGGTCTTGCGCAGCCGATCGAGACGCTCGGTGCCGGGCGAGAGCACTTCGATGCAAAGGTCGGGAGCACCGGCAATGTTGGCATCGCGCACAATCGAGGCGCGCTCGTTCGACACGAAAAACAGATCGGGTTGGAGCACCACACGGTCGCTGAGCAGAACATCGAGTGGCGCGATGAACACCTGACCCAGACTGAGTTGCTGCACGTGCAGACTGAGTTGGACGTGGACGGCAGCGACAACCTGTTGATGCCATCGCGTGGTTGATGGTGTCACGACGAGCTCCCCCTCGACCAGCTGGTAGCGGTGCCCGTCGTCGGGAAGCGCGGCGTAGTCCGCGTATGTCAATCCGCGGCCGTCTGGCGAGTCACTGTGTTGCGATTCCGACATGATCTGGCACCTCCATCAGAGGGTAGAAGCTGGAAGCTCATCGAGCCGTCGTAGCTCGACCGCGTTGTCCCGCGCGCGGAACGGGCGCTTGCGATTGTAGCGCGGGCTGCGCGGCGGATTGGCTCCTGGATACTGCGGCGAGGTCCGCACGGTAGGGTGTAGGCAGTGACTGGCGAAGAGACACGGCCGGTTCGAAACGACCGAACGTCGCGATCTCGAGCGCTACGGGCAAGGCGTAATGATCGTCCGTGGCAGCCCCGCAGTCGTCGCACCGACGCCGCGGTTCTCACTCTGCGTGTGCCAGCCAACGAGGTATGTGAAGGCTCGCGTCGAGAGTGTCGGGATATCGGTGTCGTCGAAGCGATTGTCTTGCAGGTTCGGATCGCGCGGATTCTGACAAAGGCCGTAGTCGTCCGCGCGACCGTCCTGGTCGAAGTCGGACAGTCCTGCAGCGACGCCGCGGTAGACATCGAAACGAACCGCACCATCGAGCCGATTCCAAAACAAGCTCGTCGTGCTCCCGTCACGGAATCGAACCTGCGGTTCCTCAGGCAAGCCACAACCGTTGTAGTACTCCGAATCGTCGAGTGCTGGGTCGAGCGAACTACTCTGCGCGCGGAGCAAGTTTCCAGCGCGGTCGGTAACATCGATCGCTGCACTCCAAATCCCGCCGGCAGACCCGCGCGCGAGCGTCACGTCACAACCGAACCATCCGTCCAGCGGCGTGCCGGATAGCGGCGCCGTAGTCTCGCAAGACTTCCTGCGAAACCCACTGGCAGGAGAGTTACTCATAACGCATTGCATCTTGCCGACACCGCTCAGCGCATCGGTAAGGTGGGCTCGACACGGGACGACGACATCGGCGTTTAGTGAGTCGCCGAAGTCGGGGACGAGGTCGATTTCGACGAGTGTCGGCGGCGTCACATCTTGTGGCGACGACGACACGGTGACCTGTGATGGAAGGCCGCGCGCGGCGAGTTCCGGCGCACCGAGAAACTGATTCACGCCAGCCCGATCGGCAAGGTCGACACGAACCTCCCACTGACCCGCCGGTGAAGAACGCGGCACAGTGATATTGCATTGATAGACACCATTCATAGGTGTTCCCGAGATTCGTGTCGTCGTTTCGCAGCGATGCTCGATTTGATAGGTCACAGAAGAGCCCGGCGGTGACCAGACCGCGCAGCGCATCCACTCAACTCCCGACAAGTTGTCGGTGGCGGTCATCGTGCACTGGATTGTCCGATCGGCGCTCGACGTGTTGACGGTGCTGGGGCTCAGGGTGAGTGCTGTCAAGTTGGGGACCTTTGTGTCGCTGACGATGCCGGTGACCGCCAGCCGAGCTGCTGCGGTTTGCGTAAACTCAGCGTTCCCCGCGCGATCGCGCAGGTCGAACTGAGTGAACCACGAGCCCGTCGGGCTGAACTGCGGCAGAGTAATCGCGCAACTGAACGTTCCGTTCTGCCGATCCCCGGTGGCGGGCGCCGTCGAAGTGCATGAACGCGTGACCCACGGGGCCCCGCGTCCCAGTTTGCACGTGGCTTCTTCGACGCCAGTGTCTGCGTCGAGGACGTTCATTGAACAGTTCACCGTCTGGTCCGAGGAGGTGATATCGACGCTCGTTGGATCGAGCGTGAGAGATGTCATGCGCGGAAAGTCGACGTCACACGAGGGCGATGCTGCGATAACGGCCGCTCCACCCGCGACGACGCTGAGCAACGTAGCAAGGGCAAATCGCGTGAACCTTGGAAAGTGTGCTGTCTGGAGACGCGGCATTGGAGTGCCCTCCAACTCGATCGCGGGGAGTCTACGCATTAACAGTCGTGTTGTCGCGGGTACAGCACGCCGCGTCGAACCCGGGCCAGGTTATGGACAGCTAGAACTCCACGACTCCCAGGCTGATCTGCAGGGCGCGATCAACCCTGAACATGGTCTCTCGCCGGAGGCGCCCGAGTCGCTTCACCAAACGCGCACGGTCGATAGATCGGATCTGATTGAGGAGCAGGACGGACTGTCTTCCAAGTCCTCCCTCGGTCGATGCGATGATGACCTCGGTGGGATAGAGACGATCACCAACACGGGACGTAATGCCGGCGACGATCGTGATTGGGCTGAAGCGATCGCCGATGTCGTTCTGTAGGATCACAGCGCGTCGAGTCTTCTGAAGCTCCGCCCCCACGGTCGGATCGAAATCCACGAGGTAGACTTCACCACGCTTGGGAACAGCTACTTTCGTTTGGCGGGCCATGCTTGCTCGTCAATCAGAAACCACTCCTCGGCGATCTCGAGATCTCGTGCAGCGTGCGTGACAGCGCCTTCCAGGAGCAGAGATCGAAGCCGTGCCCGACCCTCCTCTTGGACATAGCGCTCCACAGCCGCGGCAATGAGGCGGCTGCGGTTGCCCTTGTCGGCAACACGGTCGAGGAGTTGCACTGTTTGCTCTGGAAGCGTGATGTTGAGCCTGCGGTGCGGGCCGGCGACTGGCTTGGTGCTCATGACGCCACAGTACACACCCGCGGTGTGTACGTAAAGGCGGGTTGTCGATGTGTGTTGCAGTCTGCGGTCAACGCTCTTTCCCACAACCGCAAGCGTCGGCCTCCAGGTAAACCACGCATCCGCCCAAGGCACGACCGTCACGACGCTGACGCATCAGGGTTGGGAACTCACTTCGTTTGATCGGGGGTCATGCTGACCTGCGTTGCAGAACCGCTAGCGCAAAGGAAGGCAGTCGCGACGGCGAAACAGGTCAGTGCGGTAAGAGCGATCCGTGGAAATCGGTTCATGTCATGTCGCCTCGCGCTACTTTCTCACACTATCCACGGAGCCTTGGCGGCAGCGCATCCCGGTGAGCGCTACTTCGGTGGTGAAATCGACCCGTCGTAGAATACTTCGCACTTCACGCCTATCGCGCGTTTCATCCTGCGAACGACTCGGGTGAACGGACCAGTGAGTGAGACGAGCACGTTGGGCTTCACTACTTCTGGGTTGCTGAACGGGCCGCGGATTTTCTGCTCGATCGTCGGGCATCCCCGGTCGTCGATGACTGCCACGGTAACGTCGTCAAACCTCTTGGTGACGAAGTCGAGCTTGCCGTGCATGGCGAGCCGGTTCTTGTGGGTCAGCATCGCAACGTCCTGAGCCTGAGCCACACCATCCTGCACCTTCCAGTGCGACACCAGATTTCGGATTTGCGTGTTGCCTTGCCGATCCTTGAAGACGCTCGCGAAGTTGTAGCCTTTGGTAACGACGGCGCCCAGTGGACCTGCTATGAAGAAGGCACCCAGGTCTACCAGGTTGAAGTTTTGACTCGACTCGTAGCGTGACAGCTTGTCGTCTAGATCGCCGATCGTAATCTCGAGCTGTTTGCCGTGCATCGCGGCTTCACCATGAGCCGAACGGGTCAGTTCCGCGGCGTTAAACCCGCGCATCGTCAGGTCAGTGCTGAAATCGAGAAAACCCTCGCCGGTCTTGTCAGGGGAGAGTGACTTGAACAGGTCGTCCACCGTCAATCGTGTAACGGAATAGCGGAGCCGGTATGACGGGACCTTGTCGGTATAGTCGGCGTCGAGGACTCCCGCGCCATTGCCACCCATCATCCGCATCGTCAACGGCGCTAGCTTGAAGTGCCCCGCTTGGCCGACCGCCGTTGCTTTGACATTGGTGCCGACGAACAGGTCGTTACGCATTTCAGAGCAGTCGATCTGCGCTGTCAGCGACAGGTGTTTCATGATTTCGCGGCCAGTCCCCTCCTGCAGCTGAACGTCGCGACTCTCGAACTCGCAGTCCTTGGCAGAGACTTCCTTGTCAGTCTGTTGGTTTCGGTAGCGAAAGGCCACCTTGCTCAGCGTCACTCTCCCGACGTTCGTTGCCGGGATCGTTCGCTCGTTTCGAGATTCGGCTTCGAAGTTGAAGTGCCCGTCACGCTGTCGCACCAGATCGATGACGACGCCCTGCAAGATCACGGACCGGATACGTAGCCGTTGGCGGAGCAGCGGCCAGAACTCCAGGCCCAGATCCGCGTCGCGCACGCGCGCGATTTCCGCTTTTGCGTTTTTGATCGTCACGCCTTCAAGCCTCACATGAGGCTGGGGAAGCAGATGGATCGACACGTTGCCGGAGACTGCCACATCCATGCCAATCGCCCGCGAGGCGATCGACTCGAAGCGGGGCTTGATGTCGATGCGGGAAACCACGAGCGCGGCAATCGCGACAAACAGCGCAAGAGCTGCAAATGCGATCACAGTGATCTTTTGCCGCCTCGACATGACGCTACTCGTTTGCGGGTGACTGATGGAGCTCAGGGCAAGGATACGGCCGAAACGCCAACCAGTGCGCGATCGGGAACACGATAAACCTACATCGATGTCGCAGTGCGCATGTCCTCGTCCTGACGCGCGAGCACGGTGAGAAGGTTGCTCCTCGGCCTCAACGAGGTCTCCCCGGCAAGGTCGAGTTGACTCGGCGATGCGTTGGCCCACGGCAACGGCCAACCCGCCCGCCCTTTTGCAGCTCCACTTGTCCGTTTGAGAGTCAACGACTTGGCTCCCCGAGTGAGACGAGTTTCAAACGGCGACGATTGGTTCACTCCTGCTTGGCTGGAGTCCTCGGTAGGTACAACGGGCGCCGAACTCACCGCCTAAGGACGGAGGCTCGTTGGCGCTTTCCGGCGACGGGCTTATGCTACGGGTTCATTCCTGCTTGAACGGGGTTTTCGGTAGGGACAGG
>JANNUT010000033.1:0-23261 GCA_031395565.1 Acidobacteriota bacterium
TACGCCGATCAGGTCTATAAGGCAATAGGCACGTGCCCCCCCACAGTCAGGAACTCGTCAGACCAGCGTCCGAACGACGATGCCTATCAGCCCGTGGTGAAACTCATACTCACATCGCTAAGTCCGCTTGTGGTCAGAGTCGAATCGTGCTGAAGAGTCGCCGACGGTTCACTTGTCACGCAGGATGCGACCTCATGGCTCTCGGCAAACGAAAACAAACACACTAACCACTCTTCATCGCCGTCAGCCAACTGCTCGCCGCCAGGTCGCATGCGTACTACGAAGCGCTCAACAAAGTTCTCGCGCCCATCACTTTGATTCGTTCGTCGAGGGACTCTGCGCCAAGTTTTACGTCGGCAGCGTCGGCCGGCCCGGACTTGCCCCTGGCGTTTACTTCCGCTGCCTACTGGTCGGTTACTTCGAAGGTCTGGATTCCGAGCGCAGCATCGCCTGGCGGGTCGCCGATTCGTTCTCGCTCAGGTCGTTTCTCGGCTCGCGATCGACCAGTCGCCACCGGATCACTCGACGATATCGCGGACCCGCCGGCTGATCGATTTCGAGACACACGAAGCGGTGATGCAGTTCGTGCTCGAGATTCTGGCCAAGTATGACTTGATCAGCGGCAAGACCGTCGGCATCGATTCCAGCCCGCTGGAAGCCAATGCCGCGATGCGCTCGATCGTCCGACGGGACACCAACGAGAGCTACCAGGAGTTTCTCACCCGGCTCGCCAAAGAGTCTGGGATCGCGACTCCCACCCGCGAAGAGCCCAGCCGGCTGGTTGAGAGGCGGAAGCACAAGGCATCCAACGACGATTGACAAAACTCGAATGATCCGGCTGCGAAGATTACCAAGCTGAAAGATGTATCGACGCTTCTGGCCCAAAAGGCCGAGCACGCGATCGACCTCGGCGATACCAACACGCTCGTCGCTACGATCGTGCAAACAACTGCGAATCTTCGCGCGATCGCGGGGGATGAAGGCGTCGCCGGAAGCTTCACGAGCAGCCGATGAGTGAGTTGGTGGGCGATAAGCGATACCACTCGAAGCTGACGACGATCGATTGCGCAAAGCTGAAGATCCGCACGTACACGGCCGAGCCCCAGCGTGGCGAACAACAGTGGAAAGGCGAGAGAGAAGCGCGCGATGCGGTGCAAGCGAACCGACGACGAATCAACGGCGAGCGCGGGAAACGGCTGCTGCAAAACCGCGGCGAGTTCATCGAGCGATCACTCGCGCATTGCTACGAGACGGGCGCGATGAGACGACTTCATCTGCGCGGACGAGAGAACGTGTCCAAGCGAGTGTTGATCCACGCGGCCGGCTTCAACCTCGGGCTGATGCTGCGCGTGAGCCACGGCTTGAAGCAGCCGCCCGGACTTACGTGAGACGTATTTGCGTTCATTTTACGGCTCTGGAAGTGGCTCAGAGGGTGGAGGGAGCTGATGGCTGCGATTCGGTTTCGAGATAGAAAACCGAGCTAGCCGAAACCTTCCACGTGATGCGACTCAGATCGGCCGCCTGATGAAAAATAGTATTTCACCACGGGCTGCTAGCAGTGCTTTCACAGCCTATTTTCGGCGGCACCCGGCCTGCAGCAGAAAGAGGTTTTGAAGCCAGTGCTATTCGAAGACTCTCCCGCGTGCTCGCACGCGTGTCACCCACATGACCTCGCACGATCCACCAGCGCGGTCGGCGCGCGTTGTCGACGTCTTCCACCAATACTGCTCGCTGCCGCGCTGGCCGCGCAGATCGACGAGCATGCCGTCGAGCGCGACTGCATCGTCGGCCTCGAGCGCGCACACCGCGCTCGCGATGCGCTCGTTGGCCGGCAGGATGTGGGTATTGGCCGAGAACTTGGCGACGAACGAGTTGTTCTCGGGGAAATCCGCGCCGATTCTCCACTGGTACCAGCGGCCACCTTGCGACCAGCGAACCTGCCGATGCAGGTTGCGCGTGATCAGATCGCCCCAGCCCAGCGCCAGATCGCAGGGCGCCAGTCCGGCTTGCCAGCCCAAGAAGTACGACTCGCGGTGCAGCACCACCGCCTGAACCGAGTAGCTGAATCGCGGTGTGATGGTGAACGAAACGTTCTCGCGATCGAGGTGGATCGGTTCGGGCTCAACCAGCGCCCGTTGCACCGGTGCGAGCGCCGGAGTAATCGCCGACCCTCGATCGGCCACCCCCTCCGGAAACCGCGTGCAAGCCATCAACAAGAACACAAAAGGGGACAGGCACTTTTTTGGCGACACGAGCGCGTCGACGATCCTGCCCCTACCGCGCGAAAAAGTGCCTGTCCCCAAAGTTATTTCACGTCGCCGTCGCGATAGGCGGTGAGTGGCATGTGGCGCATGTGTTCGGTGAATCGTGCCTTGCTGGTGAGATCGCGATAGGCGCGCTCGGTCTGCGCTTGTGTGAGCCCGACCAGCGTCGCGGTTTCTGCTGCCGGCACATCGTGCTCCCAGCTGTAGAGCAGCAGGTCGAGCAACTGGAACGGCAACGAGAAGAAGAACTCTTCCTGCGTCTGCGCCAACGAATAGGTGTCACTCGATGGCGGCCGTCCGGTGATTCCCGTCGGCACGCCCAAGTAGTCGGCCAACTGATAAACCTGACTCTTGTACAGATGCTGGATCGGCTTGCAGTCGACCGCGATGTCACCGTGCTTGACGATAAAGCCGACGGCCCATTCGTTGCGATTGCAAGTACCGATCACCGCGCGGTTCATGGCCTCGGCGTGGAAGTAAAGGATGCCGGTGCGCGCGCGCTGCTTGAAGTTGGTAGCAGCCACGATCTCGAGTAGTTCGCGCATGCCCAATCGCTCGGTTTGCTCCTGGCCATTGGCGAAGCGCACGGTCAGCAGAAAGTAGTTGAGACGATCCTCGTCCAGCATGTTGGGCGGCAGCACGATCTTGAACAGGTCCTTGTCCGGATCGAAGGCCGGGAAGACACGCCGCACCGCTTCCGTTTGCCGCGAGTAGCAACCCAAACCGGTCAGCGCCGCGGTGACATCCTCCATCACCATTTCGACGCCCAGTTTGTTGCCGAGCTCCAGCGCAAGCTTGGCCGATTCCGTGCTGGAGTGACGGTCGGGCATCATGATGCCGCGCACCTTGTCGGGGCCCAGCGCTTTGGCCGCGAGGCACAACACCACGGCTGAATCGACGCCCCCCGAAACGCCGACAATCCCGCCCTTGCAGCGCAGATCGCGGCGCACTTGATGAGCGAGGATCTCGCAGAGACGGTCGACTTCGGCCTTGACATCGAGTTTCAATACATCCTGGGTCAGGGGCATGGTGTTCTCCGCGTCAGCTATTTCGTTTGAGGCTCTTGAAGATCTTTGAGTTGTTGTTTCATGATCTTGCCGGCTTCGTTCTTGGGAAGATCGGTGCGCGCTTGGATCATGCTCGGCTGCTTGTAGGCCGGCAAACGTTTCTTCAAAAACGCCTCGAGGCCTGCCGCGCCGGCCGCCGCATCGCCCCTGAAAACCACGAAGGCCTTGATCGCCTCGCCCAGGATCTCATCGGGCACGCCGATCACCGCGACTTCGTGAACGTCTTTGTATTCCAAAATGGCATCTTCGATCTCTTTGGCTGCGATCCGGTGCGCGCCGGCCTTGATCATGTCCTTCTTGCGGCCGACAACCCACAGAAAGCCTTCGGCATCGCGCCGTCCTAGATCGCCGGTGTGATAGCCGTGTTCGGTAAGCACCTGCGCCGTTTCCTCAGGGGCACCCCAGTAGCCGCGCATGATGTTGCTGCCGCGCGCGACAAGTTCTCCCGGCTCATCGACGGCGCACTCACTGCCGTCCTCGCGCAAGACCCGCATTTCGACGTTCGGGATCGGTTTGCCGATCGAACCGGCCTTCGCCGGCAGATCGTGCGGATCCAAGTACGTCAAGCGCGCGCTGGCCTCGGTGGCGCCGTACATGACGTACAGACGCGCGCGTGGCTGGGCTGCCATCAATCGCTTGGTCAACTCGGGCGACATCGGTCCGCCGGCTTGTGTCATGTAACGCAGCGACGGCAACGACCGCTCGGCGAAGTCGGTCTTGTTGAGCAAGATCGCGTAGGTCGACGGTACCCCTGACAGGCCGGTGCACGCCTCGTTTTGCAGCGTGTCGAGTGCCGTCCCCGGAAACAGAAAGCGATTTTCGATCACGACGCACGCGCCCGCGGCCGCATGCGTGTTGAGCACCGACTTTCCGTACACGTAATAGAAAGGGAGGATTTGCAAGACACGATCGCGAGCCGAGAGTTCGAGATACGACACGATCGAGCGCGCGTTCGAGACAAGGTTCAGATGCGAGAGCATCGCCCCACGCGGCTGGCCGGTGCTGCCTGAGGTGTAGACGATCGAGGCGAGCTCCAAGTCGTTGGGGGTCATGCGAGGCGGTGTGTTCGACGCCGACTCCGCGGCGGCATGCGCGAGCACGTTGATGTGCGCCGGAGTCTCGCCGAGCTTCGCCGGGTCGGGCACCACCAGCAGTGTTAGTCTGGGCAAGGCAGCGACCGCTTCGCTCACCGCTTTTTCGAAGCGTGGCCCGGCCAGCAACGCCGTTGCACCGCAGTCGACAAGGAAACCGCGCAACGTGCGGCCATCGGCCGCGGTGTTGAGCGGTACCACGACGGCGCCCGCCTTGAGCGCGCCGTAGTAACACTCCACCGTCAAGCGCGAGTTGTGTGCCAGCAGACCGACGCGATCGCCACGTTGCACTCCGTTTTCGAGCAACAGATGGGCGATGCGATTGGCGGCTTGCTCGACCTCGCCGTACGTGGCGCGGTCGCTTTCATGAATCAGAAACAACCGCTCGGGCTCGTCCTCGGCTTGCAGTTCGAGGAAGTGATGAACGAGGTATGGGTTCATGCGCGATCGCCGCGACGCTGGGCCACCAACGCGGACAAGCCGCGCAGTGTCGCGAAGTTCTCGGCGGTCAGATCGCTGTCCGAGAGCGTGACGCCCAGGCGAGCTTCGATCTCGCTCATGACGGTGAGCACCGCTACCGAGTCGAGTCCGGCGTCGACGAGTGGGGCGTCGAGTGGCCAGGGGCGGGGCAAGCCCTCGGCCAGCGCCTCGTCGAGGATCGCTTCCAGCATGGCTTGGTCGTTGATTTCGGTGACCACGTCTGTTCCGGCCTCGGCCGCGTCGGGCCCTGAGAAGGATAGGGACCGGGCGGGGGCGCGGGCAACCTGACGAACGCGGGCGAAAGGTTCTGGCCTCAGGGCATCCGGAATCGGGTCGGGACTCGTATCTAATAGCGGCCTCGGCCCCCAAATCGGGAGCGGCCGGAAGGAAGGAGAACCCAATGACCCTACGTACCTGGACAGTTCTGGCTTTGGCGGCGAGTGCTTCGTGGGGCGTCGTCACGGCCCAAGAAGAGAAAGCCGGCCCCGATATCGAGGCCAACCGCGCGCTGGATGCGCGATTCTTCAAGGCGCTCGAAGCGATGGACCTCGAGGCGATTGTCGCCAACTACAGCAAGAGCGAGATGGTGACGTCGGTGAGCGACGATGGGTCGCGTCAGCGTGGTACGGCCGAGATCAAGGCTGGATACCAAGGACTGCTCGGCAGCATGAAGTCGATCAAGATCGAGAGCTACGACACCAAGTTCAGCCGCATTAGCGACAGCGCAATTGCTGGATATGGCGAAGCGATCGCGGTTGTCGTTCCCAAGGAAGGCCCGGCCCAGAGCACGAAGTTCATCTACACCGACGTGCGCCGCAAGGAAGGGGGCAAGTGGGTCTACCTCTTCGATCGTGTGATCTCTCAAGCGGGGGTGGCGGCGAGTGACTCACTCTACAAGCGGCTCGGTGGTTACGATGCGATCGCCGCGGTGATCGATGATTTCATTCCGCGACTGGTGGGTGAACCGCAACTGAAACGGTTCTTTGGCGGCGTGTCGGCGTTGAGCGGGGCTCACCTGCGGCAACACTTGGTCGAACAGGTTTGCGCCGCGACGGGAGGACCGTGCCTGTACACCGGGCGTGACATGAAGTCGGCGCATGCCGGGCTGGGGATCAACGGCAAGGATTGGGAGGCGGGCGTGAAGGCCCTTGTAGCCTCGCTCGACAAGTTCAAAGTCAAGGGGAAAGCCCGCGAGGATTTGCTTGCGGCGGTCTCGAGCATGAAGGGTGACATTGCCGAAAAGCCATAGCGACGCGCGCTGAGTCCGCTCGGGGGCACTGTGGGCGAGGCCTCCAGTGTCCTCAAGTCGACGGACACTCGGCCGAAGAGCCAGGCCAGCGCTGTGTGCCGGTTTGGAGCGAGGCAATGGCTCAACGGATCGATCTGAAGTCCGTCATCGCAGTGGCCAGCAAGCTGGAGCCGCTGCCCGCGAGTGTGACTCGCCTCGCCACGCTCGCGGCGCGCGACGATTCGCCGCTCGTGGAAATTGCCGACACCGTTTCGTACGACCCGCCACTGGCCGGCCGGCTGTTGCGCGCCGCGAATAGCGCGGCGTTCGCGAGATCGACACCGGTTGGCACCGTCAAGTCTGCGATTCAACGCTTGGGTGTGGGGCGGCTGCTCGGCATCGCGGTGGGATCGGCGGTGCACGAACAATTCGGTGTTTCGAAGAATCGAGCGGGCACTCGAGAAGGGGTGATGTGGCGCCACGCGGTTGCGACATCGTTGGCCGCGGAGGCGTTGTCGCGCTACTGCACGGTACCCGTTCCGCCTGAGGCGATCACTGCGGCGCTGCTCCACGATGTGGGGAAGCTGGTGCTGCTACGGTTCGTGGCCGGGGAAGAGCGTGCCTATCTCGAACGCGCGTGGCAGGCGGGCGGCCACCGTCGGTTTGAGGTCGAGCGCGAAATTCTGGGATGCGATCACGCCGAACTGGGCGGATTTGTCGCGCAGCACTGGGGACTGCCCGACGCGATACGACTCCCCATCACCTGTCACCACGATCCAGATCCGTATGCCGATCCCGGCATCGATGCCGTCTTCGTCGCCAACGCTGCCGCACATGCGGCCGCCGCGGCCAACGACGACTCCGTAGATCCGCTGCACGCGCACACAGCCGCCGCCCAACGGCTCGGCATGCGTCCCGAGGCATTCCCCGCTCTCTGTCACTCCGTCATCGAAGGCCTCGACGAAGTCCTCAAGCGCTACACCGCCATCTAATTCGGGGACGGTATACCTAATTCGGTAATTCGGGGACGGTATACGAAACTCCCGGAACCGCTTCGTTACGGTGAGCAGACGGAGTTTCGTATACCGTCCCCGAATTACCGAATTAGGTATACCGTCCCCGAATTAGATGGGTGCGATGCGGGCCGAATGGGTGTTGGTGAGGTTTCATGGGCGCGGGGTAGTGCGCGCTAGTTGGCGGATGTTGACGCCGATTATGGGGGCGATCGCGGTTGGGGCGGGGCTGAACTCGGACCCGGCGCAATGGCTGGCGATGATTGCCGGGGTCGATCAGCCGTGGCCGGCGCTGGCGATCTGGATCGGGCTGGCGTGGTTGCTCGCGCGTTGGACGGCGCCGCGATTGGCGCACGCGGCGCACGGGTTCTTGAGGCACCTGCCCGCATCGGCCTCGGAGCATCGCCGAGCCCAGTGGTGCGCGCTGATCGCAGCACAGCTTCCGGCTTACGTGGGACTCAGCGCGGTGTGGATCGCAGCCACGCTTGCCGGTCACGCTGCCTCGGTTTGGTCATGGTGCTCGCTGCCTATCGCGGCGATCGCAATTGCCTCGCTGACGCTGCGCGCCGTGCAAGTAGCGCCAACGGCGACCCGCTGGCGAGCGTCGCGCTGGCCGCTGTCGCTTGTCATCAACGCTCGCGCCTCAGGCGGGCTCTGTCTTCCGTCGGCGATGCTCGCACCACTTCCGATTGCCGCTGCCGCGCTGTTTGCGCGACACGAGCCGGCGGGGGCACCCATCGTGGCGCTCGCGGCGCGATTGGCAGGCGTCATGGCGCTTTCGATCGCCGTTGCCGGCAGCGCGGAGACACTCGTGCAGCATCGGCCCTGGTGGAGTTGGTCACGCTCGCTGCCTGAAACACCGCAGCTGCGGATCCGGGTCGATGCGCTCTGGGCCGGCGTGTGGGCGACACCCGCCGCGCTCGCGATGCTGATCCTGTTTCCCTGGCAGGCGTGGCCGGTTCTTCTGGCCTGGCCCTGCTTGGCCTTGGTCGCGGCAGGGGCGATCCGCGATCTCGGTCTGGCGGCCACGGGCACCCGCACACTTTGGATCGGCGGATTCATCGCTGCGACGATCGCGTTGTGGCCCGTCGCTGCAGTGCTCGCTCTGCCCGGAGCGTGGCTGGCACATAGACTCGCCGTCGCGCGTGATCGCGCCTTGCGCGTCAGCCTTTGGGACGAACGCACCGCGCCGGTCGAGGACGCCGCATGAGTGTTGTTCCGCTCGAGCTTGTTGGCGTCAACTTCGCCTACGCCCGCGGACCGCGCGTGCTGAGCGACGTCACGCTCTCGGTTGGCCCTGGATTGACGCTGGTCGTCGGGCCCAATGGATGCGGCAAGAGCACGCTGGCGCGCGTGATCGCCGGCGTCGAGCGGCCGCAACGAGGCCTTGTGAGAATCTTCGGCGTTGACGCTTGGAGCGATGAAGCCGCCGCGCGCCGCGAACTCGTGTTCGTGCCCGATCCTCCCGATATCACACCGTACGCAACCATTGGCGAAGTAGTGTTGCTCGCCGCCCGTCTGCGCGGCCGCGATGAAGAGCTGGCGTTGCAAGCATTGACGCGTGCCGGAATGCAAACACTAGCCGGGCGCTCCGCGCGCGAGTTGTCACTGGGCCAAAAGCGACGGGCGTTGCTGGCGGCCGCGTGGACGCACGCCACCCCGGGCCTGTTGGTTCTCGATGAGCCGTTGGAAGCGATGGACCGCAACATGCGCGACGCGATTACGTCGTGGATCGATGGCGCGCTGGATCGTCAGGCGGCCGTACTAGTGGTCACCCACGATCTGGAACCGTTTCTGGAGCGCAGCCGCGCGTTGATTTCGGTCGCAGCCGGGCGCGTTGTCTCTCGCCCGCTGCCAGCCCAACTCGAAGAGAAGCGCGCGCTGGTGGAAGCGTTCGCGCGTGGCGGCGCTTAGCGCGCGTTCGGATCGCGCTCGAAGAGCAGCCGAGACCGTTGCCTGCCCACGCGCTCCAGGAAACCGCGATTCTGGGCCAGATGCTGCCGAATGATCGCGGCCGCTTCGTGTGGATCGTCGGTGACGTGCAGCATTGATAGATCGTGCTCTGTAATCGCTCCGCGAGGTATCAACGTCGTGCGCAGAAAGTCCAACAGCGGCTGCCAATAGTCGCGTCCCATGATCACCACGGGGAAGTTGGCGATCTTGCCGGTCTGAATCAGCGTGGCAGCCTCGAACAGCTCATCCAAAGTGCCAAATCCACCCGGCATCACGATGAACGCATAGCTGTACTTCACGAGCATCACTTTGCGCACGAAGAAGTAACGGAACTCGACGAACGTATCGAGATACGGATTGTGCTCTTGCTCGAACGGCAACTCGATGTTGCAGCCGACGCTCCGCCCGCCCGCTTCTTTCGCGCCACGGTTGGCCGCTTCCATCACGCCTGGGCCACCGCCGGTCATGACCGTCAACCCAAGTCGTGCCATTTCAGCGCCGACCACGCGCGCCGTGTCGTACGCGAAGCTCCCTTCGTGAAATCGTGCCGAGCCGAAGACCGTGACGCTCGGGCCAATGAAGTGCAGCCGGCGGAAGCCCCGGATGAACTCCGCGAAAATCCGCAACGCGCGCAACAACTCTTGCCGGCGGGTGTGCGGCCCTTCGAGAAAACGGCGCTCGTCGCGCGTGCGCGCGGTTTTCCCCCAAATCTCGTGAACGAACTCGCCGATCGGGCTCGGAGGTTTCTGCGCTTCAGGCACGAATGATGGCCAGCAACTCTTCGCGTTTCTGTTCCATCAAGGCTTGGTTGTCGGCTTCGAGCACCAGGCGCAAGAGCGGCTCCGTATTGGAGGGCCGCACGTTGAACCACCAGTCCGGATAGCTGACCTTCAGTCCATCGAGTTTGGTTTGGCGGCCATCTTTGTACTTTTCTTCCAGCCGCTGCAGCACCGCTGCAACGAACGCGACCTTGCTGTTGACCTCGCCGCTGGACGGATAGCGCGCGAGCGGCTTGATCGCCTGCGACAGCGTAACGTTGCGCGCGTCGAGAATGTTGAGCACTCGAAACAGTGCCAGCAGCGTGTTCTCGGCATAGCTGCTCTCTTGAAAGTAAAAGTGCCCCGACAACTCGCCCGCAAAAATACCGCCCTCGGAGCGCAGCGCCTTCTTGATGAAGGCGTGACCGACGCGGCACTCCACCGCACGGCCGCCCGCGTGCTCGACCTCCTCCTTGACCACGCGCGAGGATCGCAAGTCGTAGAGGATGGTGGCGCCCGAGTGCGCCCGCAGCACATCCTGGGCAATCAGCGCCGTCAGCAGATCGGCGGCCACGATCGCGCCGGTCTCGTCGACGAAGAAGCAGCGGTCGCCGTCGCCATCGAGCGCGACGCCGAGGTCGGCCTTTTCACGGACGACAGCGGCCTGCAGATCGCGCAGCGTCTCGAAGTGAAGTGGGTTGGGCTCGTGATTCGGGAAGGTATCGTCGGGTTCGAAGTACATCGGGATGACGTCGAGCAGCGGTGTCTTGCCGGCCAGCGACGCGTAGTCGGGACCGCCCATACCGTTGCCGGCGTCGACAACGACCTTGAACCGCCGTCTCACCGCGAGCGCGAGCAGCGAGGTCTCGACGAACTCTTCGCGCGGCGCGGCCTCGATCAACGTGCCCGGTTCGGCCGCCGCTGTGAACTCGTTTTTCTCGACCAGTCTCGCGATGTCCAATAAGCCATTGGCCGATCCGATCGGCAGCGCGCCCTTGCCGCAGATTTTCATTCCGTTGTCGGGAGGCGGGTTGTGCGACGCGGTCACGCTGACCGCGCAATCGTGATCGCGCCCGGCAAAGTAGACCAACGGGGAGGTCGCCTGCCCGATGAACGTGACGTTGACGCCCTGCTCGCGCAGTCCCGCCATCAGCGCCTGCGCCAACGCCGGACTGGAGCGGCGCATATCGTGGCCGACGAGCGCGGTGCGGCACTTGAGAAAGGTGGCGGTCGCACGGCCGATCCGCGCTGCGATCTCCTCGTTGATCAGCTCGGGGTAGGCACCCCGCACATCGTAGGCCTTGAACAGTTTCTGGATTGACACCGTCGGTCTCCTGGAAAGTCGGGAGATTGTAGCCGGGGCGAGGCCGAACCGAGCGAGGATGACTCAGCTGTCACCTGGCGGGCCGCCGGGCAGGCCGTTGGCCCTCCTCAATCGCGTTCGGGGCGGTCGAAATCGTCAGCCAACCGCACCACATCGTCGAGTTCTGGGGTGCTGACCTCGATGAACTCGGTTTCGTCGATTGCCTCGATGCGATGGATCGTTTTGGGGCGCAGATGGATGACGTCTCCGGCCTTCGACACCTGCTTGGTTTCGCCGATCGTCACGAGCGCACTGCCTCGTACAAACAACCACGCTTCTTCTTTCCGCTCGTGGTATTGCAACGAGAACCGTTTGCCAGCGAATACCACCAGACGCTTCATCGCGATTCGATCACCGACGACGAGCCAGTCCTCGCGGCCCCATGGTTTGTCGACCACTCTCATAGTCTCACACGCTCTCCGAGTCGAGGAGATGATGCCCGGCTCAGCACGGAAATGAAACCGTCGCCTCTGAACTGGTAGCCACTTCCAATATCGTTTTCGTTTTCGCTGCGGCTAACGCCCGCGTGTGCAACGAGATCGTTGTCCGGCCTCAACACGCCAAGAGCATGGCACATCGGTTGCTTTCGGGAACCGTCAGCAAGTGGTGCGCGCCGTGTTGCCGCGCGCCAACCGAGGGCGACCAATGCGCCAGGTATCGCGTGGGCTGTTGTGGATGGGACTGGCGATGATGACGATCGGAAGTGCCACTGCGGGCACGATCGATCTTGCGTGGAACCCGGTTCCCGACGCCGACAAGGCCGGCTACAAGGTCTACTACGGCACGGCGACGCGAAGTTATTCGTCCAATCGCGATGTGGGGAACGCGACGTCGACATCGCTGACGGGTCTGACGGCGTGCACGCGTTACTACATTGCCGTCAAGGCCTACGACACCGGCGGCTTGGAGTCGACCAGCTACTCCAATGAAGTCGTCGGATTGCCTCGTCCCGTGGTCAGTACGGTGACGCCAACCTCGGCAGAACAAGGCGCCAGCGTGACTCTGACGATCGATGGCGAATCGTTCGATACGGGCGCTACCGTCGCGATTTCAGGGACCGGCATCACGATTCAGGCCGTTCGACGAAACTCGTGTTCGCAGCTCGCGGTCGACGTGAAGATCGATATTGCGGCCGCAACCGGTGCGCGCGATGTGACGGTAACCAACCCCGATCTGTCGTACGGCGTCAAACCTGCCGGCTTTACCGTCGCTGCGAACGTAGCGCCCACCGTCACGAGCACCGACCCAGCGTCGGGTGCGACCAACGTGCCGGTCAACAAGTTGCCGACGGTCACATTCAGCGAAGCGATGGGCGCCACAACAATCACCGCCACCAACGTGCGCCTGCTCGATGTGAACAACGTCGCCGTCGCTCAGGCCGCTGGTTCGCCATCGCTCTCGACGGACAAGCGCATCGCCACGATTACGCCGGCCGCGCCGTTGAAGAACAGCGCTACGTATCGAATTCAAGTTGTGGGTGGTGCGAGCGGTGTGAAGGACTCGCTCGGTAAGACCATGACCAACACGTTCGATCAATCGCCGGGGTTCACTTGCACCGCAGGAACCGACACCACCGCTCCGACGGTTTCGAGTGCCACGCCTGCTGACGGTGCGACCAACGTGCCGGTGACCACCAAGCCAACCGTAACGTTCAGCGAAGCAATGGACCCGGCGTCGATCAATGCCAACACCGTCCGGCTACTCGATGCCAACGGGACGCCCGTCGCCCAAGCGGCTGGTTCTCCAGTGCTCTCCACCAACGGACTCACCGCCACGCTGACACCTGCCGCCAACTTTGCCGACAACGTCAGCTTCAAGGTTCAAGTGATCGGTGGGGCCAGCGGGGCCAAAGACAAGGCCGGCAACGCGCTCGCCGCGACTTGGAGCCAACCCACCGGATTCAAGACCGAGAACCTCCCTCCGGGTGCTGTCGGGAATAACCGACGTACCGACGTCCAGTAAGGAGGGTGACATGAACATCGCCCACCTTACGAAACGGACAGCCGCGACGGTCAGACCGATGACGGAATCGTTATTCGGACCCCTGGGACAGTTCTTGAGGACTGCCGATCCGGAGCCTCCGTCCAGGCCGAACCTGTTGTCTGGTAAAGGCTTAGCAGACAGGACCGAAGCGAAAGACCCACCCCGGCAGCGGTGGTACGGCGGTTGCTCTCTGCCCCTGAAACCGGACACGTTTCGGGGCTCCCAGGAAAGGGACCAGATGCTGAGCCGTCGGGGATGGGGACGACAGATCCTGGCCACCGTGCATGCCGCGGAGCGCTGGATCGTGTTGGGCGCGGTGGGCTTGGGAGCGACTCTGGCTGCGTCGGCTGGGACCATGGATGTCCGGTGGGACGCGGTCAGCGCGTCGGACCTCTCCGGATACCGGGTCTACTACGGACCGACTCCTGGTTCGCACGCCAACGTCAAAGACGTCGGCAAAACCACATCGACGCAACTGAGCCCGTTGACCGACTGCAGTCTGTGGTACGTGTCGGTCCGCGCCTACGACACCGGTGGCTTGGAAAGCACGAGCGACTCCAACAGCGTCAAAGGCTACCCGCGTCCCGTCGTGTCGACGGTGAGCCCGACCAGCATCAAACCGGGCGAGACGCTGACATTCACGGTCACCGGCACCAACTTCGACGCCGGCGTGAATGGCGATGCCAGTCGTCCGCGCGCCACCGTCACGCTATCGAATCCGAGCCTGACCGTAACCAGTTACACGGTCAGCGCCTGCGGAACCATCTCGATGACGGTGCAGGCCGCCAGCAATGCATCCAACGGATTCTCGGATGTGACGGTCAAGAATCCTGATCTGAGCAACTCAGCACCCGCGGGCAAACCGTGGGTTTTCGGCACGAAAACATCGGCAATCGAAATCAAAGCGGCGACCGATACGACGCCACCCACCGTCAGCTCCACCAACCCGGCAGCGGGCGCAACCGGTGTGGTTGCTTCGGTCAAGCCGACGGTCACGTTCAGCGAATCGATGTCGGCATCCTCGATCACCACCTCGACCGTGCGCTTGATCGACGTCGCTTCGGGTAGTGCCGAGGCGCAACTGAGTGGTTCTCCGGCGCTGTCGGGTGCGGTCGTTACGATCACTCCAGCCGCCGCGCTCGGTGCTGGCAAGCAGTACCGGATCGAAGTCACCGGTGGTGCTTCGGGCGCCAAGGACTTGGCTGGGAACGCACTGGCGCAAAACTTCACTCAATTTCCAGGCTTCACGATCGCCAGCGATGGTGGATCGGGCGGTCCGATCGACGTCACGTCGTTCAATCCTGCGGCGGGACAAACCGGCGTGGCAGTCACCACGACACAGGCTCGGATCACGTTCAACCTCGACATGAGTCCACTGTGGACGACACTCGACCGAACCGAGCTGCAACGCCGATTCCGCGTCCTGACTGGCACGACGTTCATGCCGCATGCGCCGGCGTCTCCAAGCTATGAAAACAACGGCCGCACCGTGGTGATCACGTTCGCAAAGCCGGTTACCGCTGGGCAGACCTACGTGACCCAAGCCAACCTGGCGGGCGCAGCGCTCAAGCGCGCGTTGGACGCGGCCGGTCATCCTGAGTTGTACGGTGGCCGGATCTGGCGCACCTCGCCGGGTTGGACAGTGGAAACGTCGATCGAAACCACGACGTTCCGAAGCCCGAGCAGTGGCGACTCCGGAACGTTGCAAACGGGTGGTACCGCGGCACCCGATGCTTCGGGTGGTGTTCCGGTCGACTCGGAGTTCCGCATCAAGTTCCAAACGACGCTCTCGAGCCCCAGCGTGAACCTCAGCACCGTGAAGTTGTACAAGGTCAGCGGTAGCTCGTTAAAGCTGATCCCGCTCAACGGATACCCGGCGATCGAGAACGGCGACACCATCTTCGTCAAGCCGGCCGTGGTACTCGAACCGGGCAAGAAGTACCGGTTGTGGGTCAAGAGCGGTGCACAAGGTGTGTTGTTGATCACTGCCAACGGAAGTGCGAGTGCCAAGGGCAAGGCGCAGTCGACCAATTTCTCGACCGAGGTCACGGCGACCACGCAGAGCGACACACTCTCGATCGGTGCCGAACCGGCACAAACCTCTCAGCAGCCAGGGGGCCAGCAATGAGCGCCGCAACCAAGTCGCTGAAGAGACTCTCTGCCGTGCTGTTCACGCTGAGTTTGGCCGCGCCAGTTTGGGCTGCCGATCTCACGCTCACCTGGCGCGGTAACGACGACGACGTCACCGCCGGGTATCTCGTGGAACTGCGCGATGCCGACGGTGCGCTGATTCAGAGCGTCGATGCGCACGACAAGACACGTTTGGTTTTGCGCGATCTCGACGACAATCGCTTGTTGTTCGTTGCGGTGCGGCCGTATGACGGGGGTGGCAATCGCGCTCGCAAAGCAAGCGACCCGCTGGTCACATACCCAAACCCACGGATCGACCGCCTCGATGGTGCGATCGACTCCGGGCGGCCGTTCAAGCTGACGTTGTACGGCGCGAATTTTGGTGACGGTGCGCGAGTCGTCTCCAAACGCCGTGGTGTCGTGGTGACGTCGACGACTGTGCTGAGAACCGACGCCGCGATCATCGAGGTGAGCGTTCGATCGGCATTGGCGCGTCCGCTCACTGCCGCGGACTTCACCGTCGCAAACCCGGTACGTCGCGCCGCCGAGTACTTGGAAGCGCATCCCGAACTGCTCGACGTCGATGGCTCCGGAGTCGTTGACACGGCCGATCTGGCGCGTGTCGATGCCGCGTTTGGTACTCGGCCCAACGGTGCTGGACTCGATGCAGAACTCGATCTGAATGCTGACGGCGTCATCGATGGTGAAGATGCCGCACCCGTGCGACGGTTTCTGAACCAGACCGAAAGCGGTTCTCCCGCGGGGCGGGGATCTCCTTGAATTCAGCCCGACCCCCAGACAAATTGCCCTCCATGGGTAAATCAACAGTCGTGGGCTCGACGTGTGCCCCGCCGGCAGGCGAACTGCCTGGCGGGGATCAATTTTTTCGCAACGTCATCGAGGGAATGCGCTGCGCGATCGTGACCGTCGATCGCGAAGGCCGCGTTTTGACGGTCAACGAACTCGCGCGAGAAATCTTGGAACTGGGCAGCGCCACCGAAACCGGAGCGCATGTCACGAGGGTGCTGGCGTGTCATCCGCGACTCGCCGAAGTGCTGCTCGACGCGCTCGAGATGTCGCATCCACCGAATCGCGCCGAGATGGAAATCCGATCGCGCGAGGAAGATGGCCGCACCATCGGATTCACGATCAGCGCCATCAAGGACGGAACCAACACGACCGGTGTGGCGCTGTTCTTCAAAGACCTCACGATGGTCGAGCGTCAAGAAGAGCAGGATCGTTTGCGTGACCGGCTGGCCGCTCTCGGGCAAATGGCGGCGTCGATGGCGCACGAAATTCGCAATCCGCTGGCCTCGATCGACGTCACCGCGTCGCTTCTAAAACGCAAACTCTCGGGGCGCGATGAAGAGTTGCGGTTGATCAACAAGATCGTGGACGAGGTCGAGCGTCTGAATCGCACCGTGACGCGCGGGCTGGAGTTTGCGCGCGGTGTGTTTCCGGAACTGAGTGAACAGCGACTGGAGTGCCTGCTCGACGCTGCTGTGGACGAGGCGAAGGCCCGCTACCCAGAGGCAAGCGTGGCCATTGAACGCCGTTTCGATCCGGGGGCGCCGCCGGTGAGCTGCGATGGCGGCCTTATCCAACAGGTATTCGCCAACCTGATCTTCAACGCGTTCGAAGCGATGGAAGGGCAGGGTTCGATCACGCTCGAGTTGCGCACTCTCGCACGCCCCGAGCGCGATCCTGGTGCGGTGGAGATCATCGTTCGCGATAGCGGCCCGGGGCTCAGTCATGAGGTCGAGGACAAGATCTTCTATCCGTTCATCACCACTAAAAAGGGCGGTTCCGGGATTGGGCTGGCAATGGCGCGTAAGATCATCGAGTGCCATCACGGCTTGATCGACGTGAAGAGCACACCGGGAAGCGGTACCGCCTTCCGGGTGGTGCTTCCACGCGATCGTGCACGCAAGTAGAGCAGGTGCAGGCGACTCGCTCTAGAGGAGACGGGGACAAATGCGCAAGATTCTCGTCGCCGAGGATGAACGTAACCTCCGCGAAGGTATTGCCGAAGCGTTTCGCGACGCTGGCCACGAAGTCACGGAAGCTCACGACGGCCAGCAAGCACTGGCAGCGTTAGAGCAGCAGGTCTATGACCTGGTCATTACCGATTACAAGATGCCAGGCTGCGATGGCCTCGAAGTGTTGCGCCGCGCCCGCATGGCCAACGACACCACGCCCGTCATCATGGTTACCGCCTATGGAACCGTTGAGGGTGCCGTGCAGGCGATGCGGTTGGGTGCCTTCGACTACATCCTCAAGCCATTCAATTTGGAAGAGCTGGAGATGAAGGCGCAGCGTGCCTTCGAGCATCGTCGCTTGGTCAGCCGGCTGCAAGAGTACGACCGCCGCGACGTGGTCGGCTCATTCGACAACATCGTCGGCGAGTCGTCGGTGATGCGCCGCATTTTCGATGTGGTCGGCAAAGTGGCGCCGAGCAACGCGACCGTACTGATTCTTGGCGAAACAGGAACCGGCAAGGAACTGATCGCCGAAGCGATTCACCGCAATTCGCAACGCAAGGATGGGCCGTTCGTAAAGATCAACTGCGCGGCACTCGCCGAAAACCTGCTCGAGAGCGAGCTGTTCGGTCATGAACGCGGCGCCTTCACGGGTGCGGATCGCCAACGTATTGGCCGCTTCGAGTTGGCCAACGAAGGCACGCTGTTCTTGGACGAGATCGGCACGATGAGTGCCAACACACAGGCCAAGGTGCTGCGTGTGCTGCAAGAGCGCGAGTTCGAGCGTCTGGGGGGCATTCGCACCATCAAAGCCGATGTGCGCGTGATTGCAGCCACCAACCGTGATCTGGAAGAAGCGATCCAGACCGGCGGCTTTCGAGAAGATCTGTACTACCGGCTGAACGTGGTCACCATCAACATGCCGCCGCTGCGCGATCGCAAAGAAGACATCGTGCCGTTGGCCACCTTCTTCCGGCAGAAGTTCACCGACGACTTGAAAAAGTCGGTCCGCGGTTTCTCTCCCGCCTCACTGCGATTGCTCACGCGCCATAACTGGCCGGGCAACATTCGCGAGTTGGAAAACACTGTCGAGCGTGCCGTGCTGATGGCGGACACCGACATCATCGAGCCGAAGGACCTAACGCTCGCCACCGCCGATGGAGGCGGACCGGAAGAGCGGTCGCGTCTGTCGTCAATGCTGCGGTTGCCGGCCGAAGGAATGCCGCTCGACGACTTGGAGCGAATGGTCATTCTCGAAGCGCTGCGGATGAACGATTGGGTACAGAAGGATGCGGCGCGCTTCTTGGCAGTCTCGTCGCGCGTGATGAACTACAAGATCCAAAAGTACGAAATCACGCATCCGCGATGGACCCGCAACAAGACCAGCGCCTGAGCTGCGGGACCCCGATGGGTCCCAGCCCAGCGTCGTTTCGGCCACACGCACCGCTGGCGTAAACTTCGCGGCGGATCTGCGATTAACGCAGTTCTCGGCTCGATCAGGTCTGGCCCGGGAGCTTCGCTATGCCGATGACTGTACGCAACACTCGGCCCGAGGATGTGGCGGCGATTGCCGAGTTGCTATCCCAACTGGGTTACCCCGCTTCCACGCTCCAAGTGCGGGCGCGCCTCGCTCAACTCGAGAACTGCACCACCTCGATCGCGCTGGTTGGGGTCGAAGCAGAGCGAGTCGTCGGCTTCGCTTGCCTAGAAGTTGGCTACTCGATCGCGCACGACCATCCGGTGGGACGGATCGCGGCGCTGGTCGTCGATGAGCAGGTGCGTAGCCGCGGGATCGGTGCTTCGCTCTTGGCGACATGCGAGCAGATGCTGATCGAACGAGGAGTCGAGCGGATTGTGTTGACCAGCGCCAATCATCGCGAAGCCGCACATCGCTTCTATGAGCGGCACGGCTACCAAGGCACGGGCCGGCGCTTTGTCAAACAAACCGCGGGCGAAGGCTAGCGCGTGAGGTGCAGTCGTACGGCTGGTGCTACGAGCTGCTTGCCCCCCTCGATCTGATAGACGGCACGCACGTAAAGAATGTGGTCCTTTCCAGCCGTGCGGGAGATGCGCCGCCAGAAGGCTGGGTCGGGCTGCAGCACCCCTTCAACGCTCCAGGAACTGTGAATCACCTGCTGCGACGAGAACGTCGGGTCGGGAGAAAACTCGACGCGGGTGCGCTCATCGGGTGCATAGCGCCAATCGATTTGAGGAGCCACACGCTCGCTTGCCACGAACAGCGGCGGGATCAACGACGGGAGTTGTTGATCGGGACACGGTATCTCGACCGCCGCCGGCTTGGGGCAGGGGAGACTAATCAACTGCGCCGACGCAACCGCGGTGCTCATCAATCCGAGTGCTATCACGACGATGCCCCGAGTGATCATCCGTTCCTCCCGGTTGCCGGCGATTCTAGCGTCGACAGGGGGACGTTAATGCCGTCCAGGCCCGTCGCGGAGCACTAAATGTTTGGGCGCGCTGCAACGGCACCGCAACGCCCGATCAGCAGCCGCCCTTGGCGATGAACGAGGCAATGTCCCCAATCACCTGTGGGTCGACCGGTCGAGGCTTGGCGTAATCCTCCGGGCCTGAGGGGCCGTCTCCTTTGCGCATCAAGTGATCGAGGCCATCGTAAGCACGCAGGCAGGCGCCTTTCTTGCCGATCAGCGCCTTCTCCCATTTGGCGAAGTCGGCCATGGTCACTTGATAGTCGCGTTTACCTTGCAAGACCAACACCGGCAGGCCCAGGGCCGCCGCTTCGGCCGGCGCATTGTGCGCTTCGAGATCTTTGTAATAGCCGACGGGTGCACCCATGTATAACTTGCCGCTCGAGTCAGGCTGCTTCATCGCCTCGCGCAAGGTGCTCACCGCTTGCGTGAGCATCTCGAGGTTTTTCTGTTCCTCGGCGCTAACCGATCCATCGAGCTTCGACAGATAGTCGGTTTGCTCGACCATTTTCTCGGGCAACGGCAGCGCGCTTCCCGCCATGACGATGATCCCCGCTACCTTCGCCGCCTTGGCGATCCGCGGCACCAGCTGGCCGCCGAGGCTGTGCCCCAGAACGAAGACTCGTTTGCCCTCGATCTCGGGTCGGCTGCTTAGCAGCTTGATCGCGGCGGCGGCGTCATCGATGGTCTCTTCTTTCACTGTCAGCTTGGCGAGGTTCTCTTTGAAGTCGTTGGGGCGCGCGAACGTCCGTTTGTCATAACGCAGCGATGCGATTCCACGCGCTGCCAGCCCGTGGGCAATATCGCGAAACGGTTTGTTACCGAGGATCGATTCGTCGCGATCGTTGGGGCCACTTCCATGCACCAGCACGACCGCGGGATAAGGTCCCTCCCCTTTGGGTAGCGTCAATGTGCCGGGCAGCGTGCGCCCTTCAGGCCCGACGCTGACGTCCAGCTCGCGCCACGGCGCGTTCGCGAGATCTTCTTTCTGCGGTTGCGCGCGAAACGGCAGCACGCCCATTCCGGCCACCAAACCGTCGGCGTCGAAGACGATTTGAAAGTCATACATCCCGCTTTCGAAGCTGACCGGGACACGAAACCGCCGATACCCCGAGACGACGTCACCGAACCAAGCCGTCCCAGCGCTCTTGAGGGCTCCCATCTGCGCCACCAAGTCGGAGCGAAGCTTGGGAAAGGCCTCTCCCTGCAAAGCGGTCTTCATGTCGGCGGTGCTCATCTCACGCGCGGCATCGTATTTCTCGGCGACCACAGCGGCGGCGAAATCGGTGGCGCGGCGCGCCAGGTCTTCGTCCGTCAAGGCGGCCCAAGCTGATAGCGCGGTAGTGACCACTAGCCCTAGTGACAACACAGCACGACGAATGTTTGTCATCGACACGCTCCCGTGAAGAGGCAGCATTGTAGGCTGCTTGTCGATGTCGAACCTATTGGCGTTGATTGCCGCCTGTTTGTACGGCGCCGCCGACTTCTGCGGCGGGCTCGCGGTTCGGCGCACGCCGTTGCTAGCGGTCATCGCCCTGTCGCAAGCGGTCGGTCTGGTAGTGCTCACCGTGCTAACGCCGTTGATGAGCGGCTGGCCCGGTGTGGGCAGCGACATTGGCTGGGGTGTTGCGGCCGGGGTGTGCGGCGGCACCGGCGTCGCGCTGTTGTACCTCGGTCTTGCGAGTGCTGAGGCCAGTGTGGTGGCTCCCGTTTCGGGACTGGTCGCCTTGGTGCTTCCTGTCATGGCGGGGCTGGTGATGGGGGAACGGCCGTCGAGCGTGGTGTGGCTAGGGATTGCGGTGGCCGCGGCAGCCGTGACCTTGATTGGTGGCGGCGCGCCGGGCGCGCATACCGCCGACGGCAATCGCACGCGAGCGCTGATGATCGCGACGCTCTCGGGCGTTTTCATTGGCGCCTTCTTGGTTTGCTTAGGGCGTACGTCGGCAGCTTCGGGAATGTGGCCGTTGCTGGCGGCACGCTTGGTTTCCACCGCGTTGTTTGCCGCGGCAGCTTGGCGCGCGGGCCACGGTGTGGCGGCCATGCGCTCGACGATCTGGCTCACCGTCGCGTGCGGCTTACTCGATCTGGCAGCGAACGCGCTTTATCAGTGGGCGGTTCGTGGCGGGGAGCTCAGCGTGATTGCGACACTGACGAATCTCTATCCGGCCAGCACCGTTGCGCTCGCGGCGCTCTTGATGGGGGAGCGGCCACGTCTCGTCCAATGGGTGGGGTTTGGTCTCGCGCTCATGGCGGTGCTGATGATCAATCGGTAAGCGCCCGGATGAGCGTGCCTTCCGATTCGTTGTCGCGCTTGTATTCATGGGCCCGGCGCGAAATGTGTTGAGGCACCACCAATCAACCGTCTGATGCTTGATAGGATTCGGTCGATGAAGAAGCACTCGCTCCTAGCGCCACTCCGCGTGCCCCTGTTGGTGCTGGTGGTGGTGGTGCTGTTCGGCACGCTCGGGTTCCGGCTGTTGGAAGGCTGGAGGTGGCTCGACGCGCTGTATATGTCGGTCATCACGCTGGCGACGGTCGGGTTTACCGAGGTTCATCCGCTCAGTGACACCGGGCGGCTCTTTACGATCGCCCTGATCGTGGTCGGCTTGGGCTCGGTAACGTACCTGGTATCCACCATTGGGCGCGTGATGTTCGAGGAGATGCTCGGTGCGGAGTTTTGGAGGCGGCGCGTGAGGAACCAAATCGAGAAGCTGCAAGGGCACGTCATTCTCTGCGGCTGCGGACGTGTGGGGCGCTTGGTGCAACGTGAGTTCGAGGCCACCAACACTTCCTACGTGATCGTCGAGCGTGACGAGAAAGCCGTGCGCGAACTGGAGGCGAGTGGCGCATTGGTACTGCAGGGCGATGCGACCTCGGAAGCAACGCTGACCGAAGCCGGTATCCAGCGGGCTCGCGGGTTGGTGACCGCCCTTCCTGACGATGCTGCCAACCTGTATGTGGTCATTACCGCGCGCGACATGAATGCTCGAATGCCGATCGTGGCGCGCGCCGAGACCGACGGAGCCGAGCGGCGCTTGAGCCGGGCCGGCGCGACGCGCGTGATCTCGCCCAACTCGATTGGCGGCCGCGCCATGGCGCAAGCGTTGTTGCAGCCGGAGGTGCTCGACTTTCTTACACTCGCCACCGCGCGACAAGATTTGACGCTGCAGATCGAGCAAGTAGTCGTCGATGTCAGTTCGCGCTTGGCCGGTGAGGTAACGCGCATCGCACAGATGCGCGAGCGGCATCGTGTCTTCGTGGTCGCGATGCGAAAGTCGAACGCTGCGCAGTTCGATCTGCCCACCAGCGATCTGCTCGTCGAATCCGGCGACACCCTAATCGTGGTCGGGCAGCGCGAGGACTGCGTCGCGATCAGCCTCCTCGCCGCCGCCAGCCCTCCGCCGTAATTCGGTGCCGGGTATTTCGGGGACGGTATTTCGGGGACGGTATACCTAACTCCGTATTTCGGGGACGGTATACGTAACTCCAAGCGACCTCTCATCGC
>JANNUT010000034.1:0-91770 GCA_031395565.1 Acidobacteriota bacterium
TCGCGATTCCACTGAACAACGCTCGACCCCACTCGGGGGTTACCTCAATTCGTCCAACGGGTCGGGATTCTGCGACAGGACCTCGCCGCGCGCATCCCGGCCGAGGCCAGGCGGTCGGATTGTAGAGTTGGGCGGGGCCGCCAGCACGACGCCCTGGCCTAGAAGGTATGGAAAAGGCCTTCTACCCGAGGAGAGCGACAATCGCCCTTTGCTGGCAATAGTCTGGTGCGATGGTGGGGACCACCAATCCCTACCCACACCCCACCGGGGAGCGCGTTAGGGGCACTCGCCGGGGTCTGAGTTGATGGGCTCTATGCCCGCGGAGGTGGTGCCCCACGATCCGTTTCCGCCACAGCCAGAATCGACGCCGCACACCAGATAGAAGAACGAGTTGCCGATGGAGGGCGGCCGGCCCGCGTCCCGCCTGCTCGCCGCTCAGTCCAACAAATCTGCAATCGCCTCGCCTTTTCAGCCGAGTGCGCAGGCATCGCCACGAAGATCGCCGTCTGAATCGAGCTGGTTGCTGTTCGCGACGAGCGGGCCGTTGTCGGCGAGTTGGCTCAAGCGATCGATGTCGTGATCGCCGTTGGCGAGTTGGAGGTCGGTGGATCGTCCGGTGCGAGCGAAGACCGTCGAGTATTCAACGGAGTGCCAGCGCGACTCGCGGGGTCCGCTGGGTTCGCTAGCACCGCACGTTAGATCCGGCACGCAATCAGCGTTGACGTCACCGAGATGCCACCGATTGCAGGTTCGATCTTCGGTGTCGATTCCGGAATAGATTCGGCTGTGGGTGTCTCGCAGGTCAACTGTTAAAGGCCAACTCGACGCTAACTCGACCGAGCTCATCTCCCCTGCGTACGAGATCGTCTCTGTTGGACCGTCGGCGATCAATTCGCCGGTTGCCTCCAGATCGATGTCGTCTGCCTTGATTTGCACAGCACAGGTGTCGCGCTTCGGCGATCATGTTGTGTGTTGATGCATTGCATTGCTGCTTCGCACTCTCACTCGTGCGAAATATTTTCTTCAGCGTGTGCACTTTCGATGGTTGTTCGCGTCGCTTCCTCGTACATTTACTGCACTTCAAGGAAGCAGCGTGTCGCGTACATCGGCGGGTTCAACACAACACTCATCAAGCAGTTTGTGGCTCGCCGCTGTGCAAGCCGATCAGGTGGCGCGTCGATTGGCGTGTGAAACAGTGCGCGTGTTGTTGCCGCTGGCGAAGGTCGCGGCGGCGATGATCGATGGCGAGTTGTGGCGCGGGTGTGGGTATTCGTCGGTTCACGACTTCACGCGCGAGGAACTCGAGCGCAGCAGCAAGTGGTTGCGAATGCATGCGGCGTTGCATCGCGCGGTGAGCGCGTTGCCGGGGTTGCGTGGTGCGGTCACGGGTGAGGATGGGGGCGCGCCGATTGGAATGAGCAAGGCGTTGTTGGTGGCGCGCGTGGCGTCGGTGGAGTCGTTGGCTTCGTGGGTGGAGCGGGCACGCAGGCTCACGGTGGATGAGTTGCGCTCGGCGGTGAATGGTGGCGATGGTGAGGTCGAGGCTTTTGCGCCGAGTTCCGACGATATCGCTGAGGCGCCGGGCGTTTTGTGGGGCTTTGCAGCGCCGCCGTCGGTGCGCGCGGCGTTCGACAGCGCGCTCGATTTGTATCGCCGGCTCGAAGGTGGTGATGCGACGGTGACTTCATTCATCGAAGCGCTGGTGGCCGAGGACTATGCCAGCGATCAGCCCCCGGACATTTTCCAAGGGTGGCTGCGTGCGGCGGAGCCACGCTTGGATGCAATCGAGATTCCGTCAGGGAACGAGCTTCCGGCCATGGTGGTGGCGCGTGAGTTGCTCGAGAAGCTCGACGATACGATCGCGCGCGCGGGTGTGGGATCTGAGCGCGAGGTGCTCGGGCAGTTGCAATGGTTCGTCACTGCTGCCGATCTGATGGAGCGCCATCTGGCTTCGCTGTTGATGGAGATGAGCGCCAGCGGATTGGTTCGCGAGCTGGGGTTCTTGAGTATCGGCGCCTACGCCGAGAATCGCTTGGGGCTGTCGCGCACGAGCATCGAGGATCGCGTGCGTGTGGCGCGATCGCTGGCCAAGCGTCCGCGCGTGCAGCGCGCGTATGTCACCGGCGCGATTGGTCTCGAGAAGGCGTTGCTGGCGGTGCAGATCTTGGGCCCGGGGTATGTCGATACGTCGTGTGAAAACGAGTGGGCGGCGCATCTGAAGGAGTGCACCGTCAAGCGCTTGCGCGATGAGAAGCGAGCGCTGTTGTTTGCGAGCAGCGTCGAAGGACGACTCGGCGCACCGTCGCCGATGTCGGATGAAGCGTGGCTGGCATCGCTGCGCTGCGCACCCGGCGACACCGCAGTGGCGGTGCAACGCGCCGGTCATGTTGCCTGCAATGATGGCCCGTTGGTTCCTGTGGCGGGCAGCGTGCTCCGCTGGCGCTTGCCGATAGAACTCGCCCGCGACTTCGGCGCCTGCATCGAATCCCGATGCAAGTACCTCACGCTCGATGCTGCCGCTTGCGATTGGTCGCAACCGATCAGCGACGACGACCCGCCCTCGTGGCGTGCTGCCCGGGCGTTTTCCACGGCGTGCCGCCGGCTGCCGTCGTGGGTTGGTCTCTTGGCGATGCTCGAGGAGTTTTGTGCGCAACACGATCAGGCGCCGAAGCGCTCAGCCTCAAATTCCGAGGTGTTTGTGCGCACGCGGCATCGCTGCGAGGCCCCCGGCTGCACTAGCCGGCGCGTCGAATGGCATCACCGCCAGTACAGATCACGCGGCGGCAGTGATCATCACGAAAACGGCGATGCACTGTGCCCGACACATCATCGATATGGCCAGCACGGCGGGTACATGCAGGTCACCGGTGACACTCCCATCAAGCGCACGTGGCGCTTGGGTCCCGCGCGCAACGGCGCGTGGTATCGCAACGAACGACGGATCGATGCGCCCGAGCCGCGCGGGCCAGAGTCAAGGTGATGCTCGCTAACCCACAGCAACGCGTGAGTCGATCGGACGCGTCCACGCCCTTCCTCCTGATCGATACCTGCATCGATACGGCGCTGACCTAGTTATCGCGGGTTGCGGCTCGCCGCATGCGCAGGCCGCCCGTTGGCGGTTTTCTGCGAGAAGGATCTTCGGGTGAGAGAAACGAGGTGTTCCTGTGAGAGCGACTTGTTTGCCGACAAGATTCATCGCGAAGACTTCACTTTTTCAGGAGGCCGCCATTTTTCGAAGTAACAGCCGAACACAGCGCGCAAGCCGCGAACGAGCCGCGATCCAATCCGCAAAGACCCACAGGGCTACTGCGCAGCCACTTCCTCGGCTCGATGACAGGCGGCCAGGTGTCCGTGGGCGAACTCGCGTAACGCGGGCGGTTCGGTCCGGCAGCGGTCGACCACCAGCGGGCAGCGCGGGTGAAAGCGGCAGCCCCGTGGAATGTCGAGCGGAGACGGAATCTCCCCAGGAATCGGGGCCCTCACCAGTCGCGCCGCCGCTGGCTCGGGGGGCGGTGAGGCCGCAAACAGGGCACGTGAGTACGGGTGATGAGGCTGCTCACAAATCTGAGCGCGCGTCCCCTGCTCGACGATCTTCCCCAGGTACATTACGGCGATCCGGTCGCACAAATGCGCGATCAAGCTGAGGTCGTGAGCGATGAACAGGTAGGCGATGCCGTGCTTTTTCTGCAGGTCGACCAACAGATTGACGATTTGCGCTTGCACCGAAACATCGAGCGAGCTGACCGGCTCGTCAAGCACCACGAACTCGGGGCGCACCGACAAGGCGCGTGCAATGAAAATTCGTTGCTTTTGCCCGCCCGAAAATTCGTGCGGGTAGCGCTCCATGGCTCCCGCGTCGAGACCAACATCGGCCAATAACTCGGCCACGCGATCGCGCAGCGCGGCACCCTTCGCCAGTCCGTGCACTTCGAGCGGTTCGCCCACCAACGCGCGCACGCGCATGCGTGGATTGAGCGCCGCACCGGGATCTTGAAACACGACCTGCATCCTGCGGCGCAAGCGGCGCAGCTCTCGGTTAGGCAGTGCGCGTACATCGAGGCCGTCGAATTGGATGCTCCCCGCATCGGGTTCGTACAGACGCAGGATCGAGCGGCCTGCGGTGGTCTTGCCCGACCCCGACTCACCCACCAATCCAAAAATTTCCCCCTTGGCAACATCCAGATCGATGCCGTCGACCGCCGTCAACGAGCGCCGCGGCTTCAGCCAACCTTGATCGACGGCAAAGCGCTTCACCAAACCGCGCACCTGCAACAACGGTCCGCTCATCGCACCACCGCACAAGCGTGACGTCGGCCGTCACCGACATCGCGCAGCGGCGGCACGCTCACACGACAAGAATCTTCGACGCGTGCGCAGCGTGGATGAAACGCGCAGCCTTGCGGCAAATGGCCTAAATCGGGCACGTTTCCAGCGATTGCGGGCAAATGACCGCGTTCGATACCGGGGCGTGGCAGGCTCGCGATGAGACCAGCCGTGTACGGATGTTTGGGATCGCGAAACAACTCATCCACCGGCGCTTCTTCAACGATCCGCCCCGCGTACATCACCGCCACCTTGTCACACAACGCCGCCACCACGCCGAGATCGTGCGAGATCAACAGCAATCCCATCTCGTGCGATTGGGTGAGTCCGCGCAGCAGATCGATGATCCCGGCCTGCATCGTGACGTCGACGGCCGTGGTCGGTTCGTCGGCAACCAAGACCTTCGGTTGTGCCGACAACGCCATCGCCAACAACGCGCGCTGCTTCATACCGCCCGAAAACTGATGCGGATATTCCTTGGCTCGGCGCTCGGGATCGGGAATGCCGACACGTCGCAACCCATCGACAGCGCGCGACCAGGCTTCAGCGCGCGAGACGTCATGATGCGCGCGCACCACATCGACAATTTGTGCACCAATGCTGAGCACTGGATTCAACGCGTCGCCGGTCTCTTGCGGTACGTACGCAATCCCTGCGCCGCGGTACCTGCGAATCTCTTTCTCGCTCAACGGCAAGATGTCGGTGCCATCGATGCGAACCTGGCCCGCGGTGATTCGTCCTGGTGACGGCACCAAACGAAACAGCGCCAGCGCCAGTGTCGACTTGCCGCAGCCCGACTCACCCACCAGCCCCACGGTCTCGCCGCGACGCACCGCCAACGAGACCGCATCGACGGCGCGCACGACGCCGAGGTCGCGCCGGTATTCGACGCTGAGTTCGTGTACCTCCAGCACGGTGGGCGCGCTCGTCACGGGGCGTAAGTTAGCAGAGTCGCCCGGCCGACACGTCAAGGGGTTGGCGTTTGCCCGGCGGTGGTGTCGAAGATCCGTCGCACGGGGCGCCTTCCGATTCGGCCCGCGGGCGACCAGTTTTGGCTGGCCTGTGCCTTGCATTAATAGATGTCTTTCCGACGGACCGAGGAGATAGAACCTTGAAAACGCTCGTACTGGTACCTGACCCAGCCGCCGCTTACGGCTTCGGCGAGATGCTCGCCTCGATGCAGGGCACTCGCCCCCGGGTGATTGCCTACGGCAGCGCTACCGCCGCCGCACTGCCGGAAGGTCTCGACACCTTCGTCTACCCGATTCGCGATGGATCCCGGCTGCCAGCACCGTTCCTGGACGCGCTGGTGGACCACGAGCAGCCCGACGTGATCCTCGCGCCGGCGGGGGCTACCGGGGTCTCTTCCGCGCCGGTCCTGCTGGTCGATCTGGACCCGCACGTGGCTCTCGATGACGTGGTTTCGCTCGAAGATGGTTCGGTCGTGGGCTGGATCGAAGCGATTACCGGCACTGTCGAGCGCCGTCCTCAGTTGCTGCGGGCCGGGCTGTTTAGCGTCGACTACTTGCCGAATTGGTTCTCGAGCGCCGGAAAACTGGCAGCGTCCTCGGCCGGGCCACTCACCGCGCGGCTCGCCGATCTGGCCAATTTGGCCGGTTCGCACTACAAGCGCAGCGAGCCGGTTCAGTCGGTTCAAATTCCTGTCAGTTCCGGTACGGATGTGTCGCCTGAGCCGTTCGGCACACCGGGCGACGTGATTACGGCCGATATCCCGGAGCACGACACCAACCTCGACTCGATCGCAGTCGCACCGGTCGCGGTCGCGCCGATCGACGTGGCACCGATCGAGGTCGCACCGATCGAGGCGATACCGTTCGAAGTTGCGCGGTTGGAGGTCGAACCGATCGAGGTCGCGCTGCCCCAGCCGGAACCGGCAGCGACGGCCGCGCTCGAGCTCGATAACCCCGCAGGCTTCGAGTTGATGCCCGAACCGGCGATGGCCAACGCCACCGACCCGCTGTCGATCGACCTGGCTAGCCCTGAGCGTTATCGCACGCGCAATGCAGGAGCCACGGCATTGGTGCTGGCCTCGCTGCAAGGCTTGGATGGGTTGACCCCAAGCGAGTTGGCGCATGCCACCGTTATCGCCGTTCCCGAAACGCTCGCGTGGCTGACCGCGCGCATGGGCTTGGCGCAGTTTGTTTGCGTCGCGCAAGAACCACGTAGCGCCGAAGCCGCCGCCGCGCTTTCGACCACGCGCACGGTGGTCGTGCACTCCGATCACCTCGCCGCCGAAACGCTCGCACCACGCGCTCGTGCCTGCGTCGGTTTGCACGACCTATCGCGCAGCGGTGGACCGTCGCTGGGGTGGTCGGATGAACTTCAACAGGGCTACTTTCCGGCCGGTGGCGATGCCGCCATGGCAATGCAGTGGGCAATGTGGATCGGCGCGAGTGAAGTGATCGTCGCGGGTACCGAGCCGTTGTCGTCGCGCCCGGGTTGGACCGCTTTCTGGATGGGTACGCAGCAACTGCTGGCCGCGCGCGGTGTGGCGTTGCAGGTCCCTGGAACGCCAGTCCCAGCGATGAGCGTCAGTGATGCTGTCGATCGCATCGGCGGTCCTGGCAAGGTATGAACTCAGAACGCGGGAAAGGAACACTGCTCGTCATCGCCAGCACGCTGGGTCATGCGCGCGGATCGGTGGTCGATCGCGCGCAAGCCTTGGCGCACGTCTGGAACGGACCGGTTTCGTTGCTGGTAACCAGTCAAGTACCGCGCCTGATTGCCAAGAAACTGTTGCCCGAAAAGGTGACGTTGGTGATGGGACCGCCAGAGGCCGTCGAGGCCTTGTCGGACTACACCGATTCGGTCGAAGCGCGCGCCGCGTTCGTCACGCTCACCAAACTCGCGTCGCAGAACGCTCCGCTCGAGCGCATTTATCTGTTGGCCGATGAGAAGCTGCTCGACTTGCTGCCGGCCATCGCCGAGTCTTCCTTTCCCGTTGGAATCGATGTCGAGCTGCTGCCGTCGGCAGGAATTCCGGACGCCGCGACGCTGTGGCCTTGGTGCGATGGCTTGATCGCCGCCGATCGCGAACGTTTGTACCCGCTATCGGGTGGGCAACCGGCCTTGCCCGCACGCTCGGTGCCGTTGGGGATGCAAGAGAGCGCGTTGCGCGCCCTGACGCATTTGCCGGCGTTCGGTGGTCAACCGCGTGTTTCGGTAGTGGTCCCGGTGCGCGGTCAATGGCCGTTGGTACTGCGCATGATCGACAGCGTGGTCAAGTACACCCCCGAGCTGATGGAGTTGATTCTGGTCGATGACTTTTCGCCCGACGAGACACGTTCGAAGTTGGAGCGCGCCGCCGCCAAGGACACTCACGTCCGGCTGTTTGCTCACGACTCGCAGCGCGGCTTCGCGGCAACCGTCAACCGCGGTGTCGCGGCGGCACGCGGCGACATTTTGATTGTGCTCAACGCCGATACGGTGGTAACTCCCAATTGGTCGACCGCACTGTGCCGTCACTTGCAACACGCTGACTTGGCTGGTGCGATTGGACCGTTGTCGAATCGGGTTGCAGGGCTTCAGCACTTGCAGCCCGTGGAGTATGACCAGGGCACCCTTGCGGGCCTGAATGCCTTTGCCGAACGGGTAGCGCAGGCGCGGCCGGGCCAGGCTTCGGGCGTGACTCGCCTTACCGGATTGTGCTTGGCGATGGGGCGCCCGACGCTGCGTCGCATTGGTGGCTTCGACGCACGCTTCTTCCCCGGCAACTTCGAAGACGACGACTGGTGCTTGCGGTTGTTGGCCGGCGGTTTGATTCCCTATCGTGCCGACGATGTGTTCATCCATCACGAGGGCTCGCAGAGCTTCGTACTGGAGCCGACCGCTTATCGCGATCTGTTGGAGTCGAACTGGCAGCGGTTCAAGCAAAAGTGGGACTTGCCGCTGGATCGTCCGATCGAACGCAACTACTCGATCGAAGAACTGGTGCTGCGGCCTTTCTCACGCGACAAACATTTTCTCGCGCCGTGGGAATCGCTCCAGGCTGTGGGCGTCGAGCGGTAGCAGCCAGCAGCCTGTCTACGCTGGGAGTTTGGTGATGGTCCCGACGGCCATGAACCACAACTCGGTACGCGGTTTCGACTCGAGGCGCAGCGTGCGCTTGATCGCATCGGCGTAAGCGGCCAACGGCGTCGCATAGCGCTGAGGGTCGGGCTCGGCGTCGGTCTTGTAGTCGGCAATCACGAGCGCACCATCGCTTGGGTCGATGTAGAGCAGGTCGATCGCACCGGCGTAAGCCCACAGCGGGATCTTCGCGGCGTCGCGCGCAAGCGTTGTGGCTGGATCGTCTGGTCGCAGTAGCACCGGCACCTCACGACCGACAATCTGCGGCGCCAGCAGCCACCAACGCTCCCACAGCGGGCCGTGTCGAAACTGGTCGAGCAACACGCGCGCTTCTTTGGCGGCGCTGCTCTCAGCGTTGCGCAATGCCGCGTCGCTGGCGGCAAGCCACGCAGCGTCACGGTCGTGCGCGTCGACCGGCAGTAACTCGAGCACGCGGTGCACCAGCGTGCCGGCGGCTTGCCGCGTTTCGCGCGATACGAACGAGCGCTCGATCTGCTCGGGTTCGTCGGCATCGGTCTCTCGGCTGCTGGTTTCGTGAGTCTCGAGCAAAGCATGCGCGTCGCCGGAGATCGGCGCGGTGAGAACGCGCGCTTGACGCTCTGCGGCGCGGCCTCTTGCATGGTCAAGATGCTGCGCCGCTGCGATCGCTGCCGTGTCGCTGCGATCGGTGGTGGCCACGTTCGGGGTCGCCGCTGCCGGCAATGGCTCGCGCCGAACGAGGTCGAGCCAGCGAACACCCTGCGGATCGATGAACTCTGCGCGCTCGGACGATTGCAACTCTTCGAGCGGCGCGCTGCCGAGGCGTGTGGCCGCCAGTGTCGAGAGCGACTCGCTGCCCGGGTCTGTGCTCCAGGCGCCGCACAAGACCAAGCGCTTGGCCGGCCGAGTGATCGCCACATACAGCACGCGAGCCGCTTCGGCCTCGGAGATTACCGTCGCGGCCTCATCCACCTCGGCCCACGCGAACTCGGCAGCGCCGCAAAGCATCAGCGCGCTCTTGGAGGCCGAACGCCGCCGTTCGAGATGCGGGTCGCCATTGCGGTTGGGCAGCCCGTGATCGAGCGCCGCGACGTAGACCACCTCGAACGTCAGCCCTTTGGCTTTGTGAATCGACAGCACGCGCACGGCGTCGAGTGTGTCGTCGGCGACCGAAGCCTCGCGTTCTTCGCGCTGCTCCGCAAGCGCACGTCGCAGCGCCTGCAATGCCGCCTGTGTGCCACCCCCCTCCGAACTCAGCGCCGTTTGAAAGCGGCGCAGCAGTTGCTCGATATTGGCGAGGCGATGGGCGCCCAGCCATCGCGCACTTTCGGTTTCCTCGTGGAGCAGCCGCGATCGCAAGCTTTCGATGAAGCGATCGACCGGCTCTTCAGCGTAGGCCCGGCGCAACTCGGCGATGATCGCGAGGGTGTGTGCAGCCGCCTGCTCCCAGCCGGCAATGCGCTCGATACCAGGAATCGTGCTGGGCAATTGCGCCGCAACATCGCGCAGCGCGGTAGCGATCTCTTCGCAAGCCTCTTCGCGCCATCCCAACTGCGAGGCGAGTTCCGGGAGCTGGCGTTGCCACAGCGGCAACAGCGCCGCATCCGGAACACCGCACAACGGCCCGCGCAGCAGGGCGGTCAACTGCACTTGATCGTGCGGATCGAGCACGGTGGTGAGCAGCGCGGCCGCGTCGATCGTTTCGCGGCGACGGTAAAAACTGCGATCCCCTTCCACCACGAACGGTAATCCGTAGGCTTTCAACTCGCGCAGATAGTGCTCTTGCTGCGTGGTGGCACGCAGCAAGATCGCAATCTTGGCTAATGGCACCACGCCTTCGCTGCGAAGCTGCGCAATATCCGCAGCGATCGCTCGTGCTTCCAGTTCACGGCGTTCCGCTTTGCGCACGCTGCCGCGCCCCTCGGCGGTATCGCTCAACCAGAATTCGACAGGGCGACGGCCGGCGCTGACCACGCCATCGAGGCCGAGATTCTTTGGCGCCGTCAGCAGTTCTTGAAACTCGGGCTGCACGCCGGGCCGATAGCGCAAGAGTGGCTGCGTGAGGCGCCGCACCTCATCCAGAATCGCGGTCACGCTGCGATAGTTCACCGAGAGCCTTTGGGGTGCAGCACCGTTCAAGGCCCGCGTGACGAACGACTCGTAGGCGTCCAGGTCGGCGCTGCGCCAGCCGTAGATCGATTGCTTCGGGTCGCCGACAAGAAACAGCGAGGGCCTTGTGTTCAAGGTGTCATCGAGTGCAATCGCGGCGATTAACCGGCACTGTTCTTTGTCGGTGTCTTGAAACTCATCCACCAATAGAAGATCGATTCCAGCCGCAACCTTGGCGGCCACGCTGGCGTTGTTCCCAACCAAACGGGCGGCAGCGCGAATCAGTTGATCGAACGTCAGCATGCCGCGGCGTTGCAACCGGGCATACACGTCAGCCAGCCGCGATTGCAGCACCACCGCAACCGCCGTGAATCGTGCTGTGTCGACCTTGAGCAACGCTTGGATGTGACGACGCAGCGTGGCGCAGCTCTCGGCAAACTCGCGCGACACGGGAGAAACAGCGTCGTTCATCGCCTGGGAACCAAAGTCGTAGCGAGCCCACTTGCCCAAGTCGTCGATGATCTTCGGGTCGGCCGCAGCGAGTGCCTCCATCAGCGACACAGCGCCCGACGCGGCGTCCAGCGTGGCGCGAAACTCCTGCAGCGCGGCCAACGTGCGAGGCGGCGCCACGACACGCTTGCTGGCAGCGCATGCAGCCTTGATCGGCGGTTCGATGATCGTCAGCGTTTGGTCGAGCGTTGTGATCAAGCCTTGTCGCGCCTGGTCGGCCGCAGTGTCGCCCACACGCTCGACATCGACCTCGGAGGTGTCGGCGCCGAGCAGCGTGAGTCTGTCGAGTGCGTTGTAGAGTTCGTCGGGGCCGTAACCCGCTTCGGCCAGGGCCAACGCGTGCTGAGCCGGCGGTGCGTGACCGGCAGCGCTGCCATACAGCGAAGCCAGGGCGTCGGTGAAGATCTCGCGCACCGCGGCCTCACGCTGCGCGCCATCACTGTCGATCGTGAAAGCAGGATGCACACCGGCTTCGAGCGGGTAGGAACTGAGCAACCGGCTGCAGAAGCCGTGAATCGTGCTGGTGCGCAGCAAGTGCAGCGCCGCCACCAAGGCTGTGGCGCGTGAGGTTCGCTCTGCCGCGGCGGGGATTGTGGCGGCGTCGATCGACTCCGGGACTTTCCCGCGCGATAGGTCACGCAGCGTGGCGGCAACCTTGGTGCCCATCTCGACTGCCGCACGCTCGGTGAACGTAATCGCCACCACACGCGACATGGCACGCTCGGCGATCGATGTGTCGCTGACATCGGTAGCACTCTCTATCAGTGCCGCGCGCGCGCGTTCCCAACCTTGGCCCAAACACCAAGCCACGATTCGCCCCACGAGCGCCGTCGTCTTGCCGGTGCCGGCCCCTGCTTCGAGCACGATCGGTCTGTCGAACTGTGTGCACGCCACACGGCGTGCCTCGATATCCGCCGCGCGCAGGGCGTCGCTCATGACTGTTCGCCCTCGACGCCGATGTCCCACAGTTGCAGTGCCAGCGGTGGATCGCCGCGGCGCTCACGCAGCGCTTCAAAGACGCGTTGAAGGCGCAAGGCGACACCGGTGTCACCTTGGCTACAGGCCGCCTTCACATCGCAATACTCGCAGGCATTGGGGATATTCCCCTTGTGATCGAAGAGACGGGGCAGCAACACTCCCTGCTGCAGCGCGGTCGTCAACAGCGCCGCTGAAACACGGGCGGCCTGGGCCGCGGCCGAGTCGTGCTCGATGGCAAACTCGGTGCAGTCAGCTTCGATCGATGGATCGATATACAGATAGCGGCCGACGGCGCCGGGCTGACTGAGCGCATAGACCGCCGCTTGCAGCTTGGTTCCGTTTTTCACCGCTTTCATGAGCGCTAAGTCGCGGGTCTGAGCCTTCTTTCCGCTGCTCAGCGGTTTGCCGGTCTTGTAGTCGGTGAACACCTGTTTTGCACCGTCGCGATCGACGCGATCGGCGCGAAACCGCACTGCGACATTTCCGTGTGGCGTGACGAGTGATGTGGAGGACTCGAACTCGACGTGCACCGTTGGCAGCGTGGCGCGCGCCCCCCATTCCAACGCGATGGCGCGATGCACCATGGCGCTGGCGCGGCGCGCCAACACATCGATCAGCCCACTCAGCCTCAATCCACTTTCTCGCGCCGCCACGGGTGCGGCTGCCGACACAGCCTCATCGATCTCTCGATCGCTCGGCCGTGTCGCCTCGCCGCTGCCGATTCTCGGTTCGAGTAGTCGTTGCAGCGCGCGATGCGCCGCATCGCCCACCAGTGCGTTGCCGATCCCTGGGAGCTCTCCCGCCGGGTCGGGTGGACGCTCCAGCTTGAGATAGTTGGCCAACAGTGCCTGCCACCCGCAGCGTGCCACCGACTCGAGTGTCGTGATCGAGAGAGGACCTCGGCGTGGATCGCTCGAGCCTTGTGCCGTTCCGGCAAAACCCAAGTACGGCCCGAAGCGCAGCGACGTTTCGTAGTTTGGCTCTTGCTCGCCGAGTACGGCGATGCGCGCGCGCGCGACGAGCTCGGCATCCACCGGCTGAGAACGTTGCGCCGCCGCTGTGGCGAAGCGCTGTTGCCCTTCGTTCAGCGCCAGAGGCAGCCAGCGCGCGAAGCTGGCTTCGTCGCGCGTCAGTGCCGCGAGTTGCAGCGACTCACGCGCCGTACGAGCCGGCCAGCGCGCCAACTGATCGACACGAGCGCGCGGTACGTGTTCGATCGAGAGTTCGCCATCGGCCAGCAGTAAGCGTTCGATGAATGCCGAGACGGCGCGCTCCTTGCCCTCGTCATCGGCGCGTTGCCACGACAACGTAACGCTCGGTGCGGCAGCCAGCAGGCTGGCGAACAAGAGGCGCTCTTCATCGTGCCGTGCGCTCTTCAACGCCAAGTCGGGCAACACCCGTTGCAATCTGGCTCGCACGCTTTCATCGAGCATGGCGTCATCGTGCAGTGCCCCAGGAAAGACGTCTCGATTGACGCCCAGCACGAACAGATGCTCGAAACTCAGGCCGCGAGCGCGCGCCGTGTCGAGCCACTGCACGCCGCCACCATCGCCGCCCAAGCGCCGGTCGATCTGCGAGCCCAGCGCGTCGGCGAGCAAACGCAGAAACTCGTCGCGCAGCAGCACAAAATCGGCGCCTGCGAGCTTTAGCAGAGTATCCGTGGCCACGCTGAGCGCGTCGCGCTCGCGCTTCGGCAACGCCACCACCGTTTGCCGCATCGCCTCGGCATGCTGCTGCAGTGAGTCGTGACGCTGCTTCAGGCGCGTGAGCGTTGCCGCGGCCGCTGCAATCACCGCTCGCAACGGCTTGGCCGCCACGTGCCGCCGCGACACAACGATGCGACGCTCGTCGTTTTCTTCGACTTCGAGAAAGCCGCGACGCACCGGCAGCGGCAATGAGTCTCTGCCACCGAGTTCGTGCGCTAGGTCTAGCCGCGCTACTTCTTCCAAGCGCGAGACTCCGATCGCGCGCAGAGCGAGCCGCAGATCGTCATTGCTGGCCGGCAGGCCGTGAGCGAATCCTGCATCCAACCACGCGTCGATCGAGGCGCTGGGACCATCTCGCATGACGCGCACGAACGATTGCAACCGGCGTTCGAACACGGTGGCACCTTCGGGCGTTTCACCGCCGCTGAACGGAATGCCGAGCGCGTCGGCGTGACGCCGCCAAACCGTGGCATACGCTTCTGCACCGCGCACCACGACGCCAATCGATTCGGGCGCGATCTTGGCGTCGAGCAATCGGCGCACACGCGAAGCAGTCTCGCGCACTTCGGCATCGATACCGGCAGCATCGACAAGCAGCCGTTGTCGCTGGGTGGGCGACGCAGGGGCGTCGAACCATTCCGCCTCGGGCAGCAGTCGAGAGGCGAAGCGTCGCGCAAACCGCGCGCCCAAGTCTTCGTGGCCGGGATACGCTGGGTCGTCGGGCACGTCGAGATACAACGACGCCGGCGCCTGTGCACACAGGGTCTGCAGCAAACACAGCGCATCGCCCGTGGCGTCGGCAAATCCGATCACCATCACGGCGCGCGAGGGGAGCAACGCATGGCCCGGCGTCCCCAACAACTCAGCGGCGCGTCTGACATGCGCTCCGAATCGCGGCGCGCCGAGGCGCTTCATCGTTTCGCTTACGGACGCCGCAACCTCGACCAGTGCGCGGGCTCGTGTGGTGTCGTCGCCTCGGCCAAGCTCTGCTAACGCTTCCCTTGCCGGGACGCCCGACACCAGCCCCGCACTGAGCAGGTCGCGCACGGCCGGCGTGACGGCGCGAGGTCCGTCTTCAAATGGGTTGAGTGCGGCCGACAGCCCCGCTTGAATGGCGGCTTGGCGCGAGGCCAAGAGCGACATCAAGCCATCGCCGACTCGCAATGCTTCACTCGCCGCTTGCAACACCTGACGCGTGAGCGACCAGAGCGTCACCACCTGAACACCTGCCGCCGCGCCGTCGTGAAGTAAGCAGATGCGATGGGCCAACTGACGACGCAGCGCTCCTGTCGCCGTAATCACGCGCACGGGTGCGGCCAGCGATGCAGGCGCCAAAGGCCCAGCGCCAAGGGTCTGCGCCAGGTCCGCCAGCAATTGGTCTTGTGCCGCGCGCGGTCCGCGCGCCGCGACAACTCGTGGGCGGCGGGGGACAGTCATGGGACGCACGGTAACACGGTGACACGATCTTTACGGATAGGGATTGTGGCGCGGGCGGGTGACTCTCAGAATACTGGGCGCTTCGGTTCGAAGTACTCACGTCCCGTCAAGCCGGGACCTTCAAGGAGAGTCAAACGTGAACATTCGTCGCCTTGCCCCCGCAGCTCTGGCCGTTCTCGCCCTGGCTGTGCCGGCCTTCGCCGCCGAGAACTACACCGTCGACGGCGTGCATTCGCAGGTCGTCTTCAAGATCAGCCACATGGGTGTCAGCAATAACTACGGCGTGTTCAAGGACATTGCCGGAACGTTCACGATGGACGGCGCCAACTCGAAGATCGAAGTCACGATCAAGGCTGACAGCGTCGACACGTTCAACGCCAAGCGCGACTCGCACATCAAGAGCCCCGACTTCTTCAACACCAAGGAATTCCCGTCCATCACCTTCAAGAGCAAGTCGGTCAAGAGCACCGGCGAGAAGACGATGGATGTGTCCGGCGATCTGACCTTTCTGGGCGTGACCAAGCCGGTCACCATCAAGGTCACGCAAGTCGGGTCGGGCAAAGGGATGCAGGGTGAATGGCGCTCGGGCTTCGAAGGCACCTTCACCATCAAGCGCACCGACTTCGGCAACAAGACCTACGTCGAAGGTGGCGGGTTGGGTGACGATGTAAGTGTGATGGTCAACATCGAAGGGATTCGCGGTTGAGTTTGGTACTCGCGCAGCTGTTTTGGGGCGCGCTCGTTCCATCTGTAATCGCCGCCGCGGTTCTCGCCGCGGCGGCTTTGTTTTTGCGTGGGCGCCACGAAGGTGGGGCGTGGGCTGGGTCGATTGCGGTCGGCGCAGGTTTTTTGGCGGCGCAAGCAGGTTTTCAGGGCATGCCGCCTTTTCCCGCCGTGCAGGCTACGCAGTGGGCATTTTGGATGGTCGGCGTCGCCGCGTTGGCTGGCGTGTTGTGGCCGGCGCAGGCCTGGTTGCGATGGACCCTGCGCGTGGGCTTGATAGCCCTGGCGTTGTCGCTGGGGCTGCGCTCGCTGGTGGTGCATCAGTGGACCGCGGGACAGTCGGCCTTGTGGCTGAGCGCGTTGGGTTTGTTGATGCTGCTGTTTTGGAGCGGGCTGTCGGCGAATGCGAGCGCACTCGATCGCGGTGCGTGGTTTCCGATCGTGTTGCAGGTTAGCGGTGCCGGGGCGGCGTTGAGTTTGGTGCTCACCGGGAGTGCCGTGCTGGGTGTGTTGGCGGGTGCGGCCACGGCGACGTGCGGTGCGGCGATGGTGGCCGCGTTGATTTGGCGTCAGTGGGCGTTCCAGCGATACCTCGTGGCGCCGTTCGTGGTGGCGATCGGAATGCTGTCGGTCAGCGGCAAGTTTTTCTCGGATACACCGGCGGCGTGCGGCGTGCTGCTGGCGTTGGGGCCGATCGCAGCCGACGTGGTCGCTAGACAATGGGGCGGTAGGTGGCCGGAAGGGCGCGCGAAGTTGCTGCGCATTGGCGTGGTGGCGGCGTTCTCGTTGGCAGCTGTGGTCGTGGCCGCAATCAATCAGCCGGAGTCCGATCCCAGCGGCTATTAGGTGCGGCGTGCGTCTACAGCTTGACGCTGCGACGTTCCATCAGGATCGTGTCTCGCCACACGCCTAGGCGCTGAGCGATTCGCTCGCGCCGGCCGACGACGCGAAATCCACAGCGTTGGTGCGCGTGCAGGCTCGCTTCGTTCTCGGCCAAGATCGTGGCTTGAAGCGTCCACAGGCCATGCGCTTCGGATGATTCGATCAACGACTCCAACAGCAATCCGCCAAGACCGCGGCCACGGGCCGCAGCGGCGACGTAGACGCTCACCTCGGCGACGCCTCGATAGACCGTGCGTCGCGAGACCGCGCTCAACGCACCCCAGCCGAGCAGGGCGCCATCGACGATCGCCACCACACGCGGTTGCGCGAGATGACCAGCGTCGAACTCTTGCCACGACGGCGTTTCGATTTCGAAGGTCGCCATGCCGGTGGCGATCCCCTCGGCGTAGATTCGCTCGACGGTGGGCCAGTCGGCTGCGTGCATGTCGCGAACGAGAGTTTTCATGACGCACCTGGCGGCGGCTCGATTCGAGAACTCGAGGCTTGCACGTCGAGTGTGTCGCGCGTGGTTGAGATCGGGGGGCCAGACTTGGGTTTCGATCCGGATCATGGACTGGCAAGACGCTTCGATCACTTGCCGGATTAGTTAGGTATACCGTCCCCGAAATAGCGGTAGGATTTGGCGCAAGGAGGTTTGACAGCGCTGTGAATCCTTCGAGTGATGGGCTGGTGGGGGCGGATACGGCGTGGATGTTGGTGTCGACGGCGCTGGTGTTGTTGATGACGCCGGCACTGGCGTTCTTCTACGGCGGATTGGTGCGTTCGAAGAATGTGCTCAACACGATGATGATGAGCATCGCCTCGCTCGGGGCGGTGGGTGTGTTGTGGGCGGTGTTGGGATACAGCGTGTCGTTTGGGACGGGAGCGGGCTACTTCGGCGGTTTTGGTTTTGCACTGCTCAGCGGCGTTGGGTTCGAAGCCAAGGGCACGATTCCGCATCTGTTGTTCATGTGCTACCAAGGGACGTTCGCAATCATTACGGCAGCGCTGATCTCGGGAGCGATCGTCGAGCGCATGCGCTTCGGCGCGTACTTGGCGTTCATCGCGCTGTGGTCGCTGTTGGTGTATGCGCCGGTCGCGCATTGGGTCTGGGGCGGTGGATGGCTCGCGCGGCTCGGTGCGCTCGATTACGCGGGCGGCACCGTGGTGCACGTCAACGCCGGCGCTGCCGCGTTGGTCTCGGCAATGGTGTTGGGCGCGCGCAAAGATTACGGACGTCAAGCGCTGCTGCCGCACAACGTGCCGTTCGTGCTGCTGGGCACGGCGCTGTTGTGGTTCGGCTGGTTTGGATTCAATGCCGGCAGCGCGCTCGGCGCTAACAACGGCGCGGTCTTGGCCTTCACCAATACGCTGCTCGCTCCAATGGCAACGCTGTTGGTGTGGATGCTGCTCGATCTAGCGCGCACCGGAAAGGCCACCGCTGTCGGCGGCGCCACCGGCATCGTCGTGGGGTTGGTGGCGATTACACCGGCGGCCGGCTTTATCAGCCCCATGAGCGCCTTGGCTTTGGGCGCCTTGGCAGCGTTCCCCAGCTACTGGGGAATCTTGTGGCGCTCACGCACTCGACTCGACGACTCGCTCGACGTCGTTGCGGCACACGGTGTGGGCGGAATGATCGGCGCGCTGCTCACTGGAGTGTTTGCCGCCAAGGCTTGGGGCGGCAGCGAGGGGCTGATCGACGGCAATGCGGCTCAACTTGGCAAGCAAGCGATCGCGGTGTTGGCAACACTGGCGTACAGCGCGTCGGTCACGTTTGTGCTGTTGAAAGCGATCACGCTGGTGCTGCCGCTTCGCGCCACACAGAAGCAAGAAGGCGTGGGGTTGGACGTCAATCAGCACGGCGAGGAAGCCTATACCAGTGGCGAAGGAGCGATCTTGCTGATGACCGATGCGCCCGTCGATGCCGAGAGTCACAGGAGCCGCGCATGAAACTGATCGTCGCCGTGGTGCGCCCCGAGAAGATCAACGATGTGCTCGAAGCGCTGTTCAAAGAAGAAGTGCGCGGGTTGACACTCACGACGGCGCGCGGTCACGGCGGCGAATTGGCCGAGGTCGAAACCTATCGCGGCATGACGGTCAAGATGGAGTTGGTCGACAAGGTGCGGCTAGAAATTGGTGTTTCGGAACCGTTCGTCGATCGCACCGTCAAGGCCATCATGCGCGCGGCTCGCACTGGGGATGTCGGCGACGGCAAGATCTTCGTGTTGCCGGTGGAGAAGATTTATCGCATTCGCACCGGTGAGGAAGATATCGAAGCGGTGACACCGTTGGGGTGAGCCGCGTTGGCTGCGATCGTCTACTGCAGCAAGTTCAGTAACGTGTCGGCGTACTGTTCCAACTTCGCAGGGCCGATTCCCTTCACGCGACCCAAAGCAGCGCGCGTTTGCGGGCGCTCTGCTGCCAACGCTTCCAGCGTTTTGTCGGCGAACACGACATAGGCGGGGACCTGACGCGTGGCTGCCTCTTGTCGCCGCCAGGTCTTGAGGCGTTGCAGGAGTCCGGCGTCGACCTCCTCGACCTGAGCCGTCTGCCCAACCGCCGACGATTGTGACGACAGAGGCGAGCGAGCGTCAGTCGATTCGGGAGCTCGTGCTGCGGTCACTCGCTTGCCCGGCATCGCCGCCTCAGAGGACGATGTGCCGCGTGCGGCACCACGTGCTTTGGTCTTGCGTTGACGCGGTGGTTCTGCCTGCGGCATTCCGACCATGGGGCGCGCTTCGCCTCGCATGACACGCGCTCCCTCTTCGCTGATTCCCAGCACGAACAAGCCAGGGGAGCCGCCCTCAATCGTGCGGCGTTCTACCAATCCGGCATCCGAGAGCGCGGCCAGCAGGGCGCGCACCTCTTCGACCGAGTGCTGCGAGAGTTTTCCAAAGGTTGGCAGCGAATCGAGTCCGTGGCGCAGCACTTCTTGTGCACGGCTGCCTGTGAGCACTTGTGCGACGCGCGTCTCACCGAACTTCCCGCGCATCCGCGCCACGGCCGACAGCGTAATCCGCACGCGCTCGAATTCTTCATCGCTGAGCGTGCGGCCCGAGCGTAGCGCCCAGCCCAAACAAACATCGCAGGTGCCGCAGCCGGGCGTCGCGCCACCGCGTGCGCTGCCGACGAAGTAGTCGTAGATAAACGCCGTGCGGCAACCGCGGCCGAAGGCATAGCGCAGCATGGCATCCAATCGCGCTCGATCGCGGCGGCGTTTTTCGTTGAGCACGCGCAGATCGGGCTCGATCCCTTGCCGCAGTATTCCAACCGCGGTTTCGATCGCCATCTTCTCGGTGGCGTTGGCACCCAAACGCATCACGATCTCTTCGTTGCCAGCCCCTTCCTCGACCAAGGGACGCACGCGGCGAAACAGTTCGGGGCTCGGATTCATCCCCTCCAAGAAAAACTCTTGCGTGCGAATGTCGGCCGGAGAAAACAACAACGTGCAACGCGCTGGGAGTCCATCTCGGCCGGCGCGGCCTTCCTCTTGGTAGTACGCCTCGACACTGCCCGGGACCTCTGCGTGTACGACGAAGCGAATGTCGGCTTTGTCGATTCCCATTCCGAACGCGTTGGTGGCGACGATCACGTCGAGCTTGCCGGATAAGAAGCGATCTTGAACCCGCTCACGTTCTTCGGATGTCAGACCACCGTGGTACAGACCGGTGCGCAGTTTCTTGGCCTTGATCCACGTCGCCCATTCTTCCGCGTTGCGGCGCGTCGCGGAGTAGACAATGCCGATTGGCCCCAACTCGTCGATAACTTGCTCGAGCGCGCGTTGCTTTTGAATGCGGCTGGCGGCATCGACCACCGCCAGCGTCAGGTTTTCACGTTCGAAACCCGTGATGAATTCGTCTGGCGCGGGCAAGCCCAGTTGCTTTTTGATGTCCTCGCGTACATCGGGTGTGGCGGTCGCGGTGAAGGCGGCCGCAGGAACGCCGAGTTGCTCGCGCAGTGCCCCGAGCCGCCGATAGTCGGGACGGAAATCGTGTCCCCACTGACTGATGCAATGCGCTTCGTCAACGACCAGGCGCGCGATCGATGCGCGCTGCAACCGCTCGCGAAACGAATCGAGCGCCAGCCGTTCGGGCGCGACATACAACAGCTTCAATCGACCGGCTTCGAACGCACGATCGGCCGCTTGACGTTCGGCCGGAGTGAGCGCCGAGTGGACCGCAGCAGCTTCGACGCCGCGCGCGCGCAGCGCATCGACCTGATCCTTCATCAAAGCGATCAAGGGCGACACCACCAACGTGGTCTTGGCGTGCAGTGTGGCCGGCAGTTGGTAGCACAACGACTTGCCGGCGCCGGTGGGCATGACCGCCACGACATCGCGATCGGCCAGCATCGCTTCGACGATCTCGCGCTGCCCGACCCGAAAGCCGGCATGGCCGAATTGTCGGGCGAGTGCGCCGAGCAGTGGGTCGATCAACCTCATCGAGCACGATCTCCGGAGGAAAACTGCGCTAGGGTAGCCGATTACGGAGCGGCTTCCGAGCGTGCTTACAGTGCGGCTGGTTTTTCACCTCCCGGCCGCGGGTGGATGGAGGGCGATCCTTACTTTGGAGCGGACTCGTCGCTCTGGGTTTGGGCGCGCACGATCAGCGTGCGGAGCTTGGCGAGTTGCTCGCGTTGAATCGTCACGTTCTTTCGCAGCGTGGCGACTGCAGTTTGCATCCGCTGATCACCGCCTGTATCGACCGTCAACTTGTTGTCGAGTGCTTGCCACTGAGGTTGCAGTTCCTGATCGATGACCCGCAGCGCTTCTTGCAGCGAGATCTTTCGCGCATCCAGCGCCACGCGCAGTTCGTTTTCGCGGGCCGACAGTGTTCTTCCCACCTCGCTGTACGCGGTCTCGATGGCAATCAGGTCGGGCACCTTCGGCAACGAGGCTGCCGCCGAGATCAACAGCGCCAGCGACACAGCCATGACCGTCCAGGCGCGTTTGGGCGCGGGTAACCAGCTGGAGGGCACAGGCCCCGCCAAGACGGCCCAACCTGCAATCGCACCGGCCACGAAGCCGCCGCCGTGCGCCCACAAGTCGAGCGACTTGATTTGCATCGCCAACAAACCGTTGAGCAGCAAGAAGGTGAACACGTCGTTGCGCAGCGCGCGCACCACCTGGGGGTTCATGACGTGACGTCGCGCCAAGAGCAACCCGAGGATTGCGCCCATCAACCCAAACAGGGCGCCCGACGCACCACCACCAACCGAGAATGGCTGCATGGCGGTGCTGGCCACGCTGCCGGCCAGTCCGGAGACGGCGTACACAACCCCCATGCTGCGACTTCCCAACAGTGTTTCGGTGAGCCGGCCGAGATTCCAAAGCGCCCACATGTTGACGCCGAAGTGCAGCACGCCCAGGTGCACGAAGGTGCAACTGATCAATCGCCACCACTGTCCCGATGTGGTGAGTGGTGGGTAGTTGGCGCCGAACTTCAGCAGTCCATCAATGTCGGGATCGAGCAGCCCTACACCTCCAGCCGTCATCACGACAAACCACACGCTAATCGCACCCATCAACGCCAGCGTCAGCGGGAATCGATTGAGCTGCCAACGATCGGAAGCGTGGCCGGCTTGCGGCCCGTCGGTTGGCTCGTGTGCGCTCATGACGCGTCCAATCGCGCCAAGTGAGCGCGGACTTGCAGTTGTGCCAGCCTGCGGTGCACGGTGTTGCCGTAAACCGCGTGCACGAGTTCGTCGACGCTGGTGCTGCCTGCTTCACGCGCGGCTTTGATTTGCGTTTCGCGCGACAGCCGGTGTTCGACCGCTGCCCGCAACGCGCCCGCAGGTTGCGGTGGACCGTGCGCTGGAAACAACTGGCCGGGCTCGAGCGCCGCCAGACGCGAGAGCGACTTGAGATACTGCGTCATGTCGCCGTCGTCTGGATCGATCACGATCGTCGAGACGCCGCTGATCAAATCACCACAAAGCGTGAAGCGATACTCGGGCACCTGCAGCGCAATGTGGCCGGCCGCATGACCTGGCGTATGTCGCACGATGGCCGTCATCCCTTCTAAGTCGAGTTCGTCACCGTCGTGCAGGTTGCTGCTGATCTCGGCGTCCAAGTGCCTCAAGCGCGATGCGGTTTCGGGGTGTGCGCGAATCGGCAGGCGCAACATGTCGGCTAACGCGGGGGCACCGGCAACATGATCGCGATGGTGATGTGTCAGCACGATCGCCTCGACGCGATCGCCATCGCGACGGCGGCGCTGCACGGTGTCGACCAACAGCGCCAACTCTTCCGGGTCATCGGAGCCAGGATCGACAATCAAAAACCGCCGGGCACCGAGCAAGTAAGCGTTCGTGTGCGACGCCGGCGGCAACGTGGCGCTCTTCTGCGGCACCAGCCAGACACCGGGTAGAAATTCGATGCGCGGCGTCAACTCCTCGAGTTCGTTGACCATGGTGAGGGCTTGCGTCAATTCGAGCGTGGTGTCGTTGCGCAGTTCGATCGCTTGGCGCAGCAACGGTGGAAGCACCGGTGGCATTGGCCACTCGCCACTGACCCACGCGTTGTGCGCATCGCGCGGATCGACGAACTTTTGTTCGTCACTTTCCTCCAGCGAGTGGGGTGTGTCGGGAACTTCGGTGCCGGGCGGCAGCTCGACGAAAAAAAACTCGGTGCGAAATCGCATCGGATGAAACGGCGGCGTGGTGCGTAAGCCGATCGGCCGCAGCGTCTCGGCCGCCACAGTCACGCCGCATTCCTCTTGCAGTTCACGTGCGGCGCAGCGCGCGTGCGCGCCATCGCGCGAGGGCTCGTCGAGGTCATCGAGACGGCCGCCAGGGAAAGCCCAGTGGCCTGGCAAGAACGCCGTCTTGAGCGAACGGCGATGCATCAGCAGCTCACGCCCCTCGGGGGTTCGCCGCGCCACGATCACCACGGCGCTTTCGCGCGGTGTGGCGGGCTCAGCTGCCGGAATCTCGTCGAGTCGCTCGCTCACACGTTCGCCTTCATGCAGGGGTTGACCGTCCGGTGGTTCCGGAACATCGATGAAGCGCGAGGATTGTGGGCGCGACCGCGCCTAAGGACAAACGCCCGGTGACTGGTTGATTCGTTCAGCGCCGCTCGAACTGCTGCCCCAGCCTCCGCTGCCGCCGCAGCCTGCGTCCTCACCGCGCACCAAGTACTGCCAGCCATCGCCGGCCGATGGCAGCGTTGAATCGTCGTAGCTGGTGTTCGGGAGGTCATCGACGAGGCAATCGCCGAACCGGTTTGGCTCCAGTGCCGACAACAGACCACGCGTCACGTCGTAGCGATCGGCGCTCGGGAGCGCCATCCAATTCAAGTGCGCGGTACCGCCAACCGGTGCGGTGAGGCCCAGTGCTGTCTGTCCGGGGCGGCCTTGCGACGAGTCGCGCACCGCACAGTCGGCGTCGTCGAGGGCGCCGTCGTTGTCGTCGTCCGGGTCGCACTGGTCGCCACTGCCATCGGCATCGAGATCGCACGCGTCGGCCGATGGCAGATCGGTGCAGTCATCTGCTGCCAAGCGCGAGACGCGCACCGCATCGAAGTGGGTCGCAAAGCCGCTGCGCGACATCGACACCAATCCGAGGCGCGCGCGACTGCCCAAGCTGTGCGTCCAACGGCTGCCTTGCGACCAGACCACACCGTCGAGACTGGAGTACGCGGTGTACAACTCTTCGCCGCCGTACACGCGCTTGACCACACGCAGCCAAGTCCAATCACCCGGCGTGCCGGCATTGCTACCGCCGTAGCGAGGCCAACCGGCCGGCGCCGGAAACCACTCTTTGGCAAACTCGGTCTGACGCGTCGCTCCAATCGAAACATGCACGAACTTGAGGTAGTTGTCGTCGTCGCCGTAAATCACCAGCCCGCCCTGTGCGAAGTTTTGGCAGCAGCCTTGAGCGGGCACGGTGAGGTTGACGCGAGCTTCAGCCACCCACTCACCCACCGGCAACGATCGCAACAGGACGGCAGCGTTGTCTTGGTCTTCGTACAGGTCGGTGTTTTGGGTGTCGATTCGCAGCGTGCCACCGCTGACTTGGTAGCTGGAGGCAGCGGGAGGCCGCACCCAACTCCAGGCTGGATCGAGCGCACTGCCGTCGAAGTCGTCTTGCCATACCAGCGCGCCGGGCGTATCGACGCGGCGCTGTGTCACCGGCTGCGCGCCAGGTATATCGCCGGGCCGTGCGGCAGGTGCTTGTTGCGTGCAATCGGTGGGCGCCCATAGGCCGCGCGCCTCGGGCCAACCATCGATCCACTCGAGCTTGTCCAACAGCGGTGGGCGGCGCGTGTACCCCACGCTCCCCTCGAAGTACGGATCGTGCCGCTCGATCGCGTGATACAAGATCCACGAGTGCGCGGCGCGATCGGTAAACACACTGACGTGGCCCGGGCCCACGTATTCGTTGCCATTCATCGCGAGCACCGTGGTGCCACCGACGCGGCCCGCTGTGAACGAGTTTCCTTGCTTGTCGAGAAACGGCCCGGTGGGGTTGGCCGAACGGCCAGCGTACGTAATGTACCCAGTGAGCGCTCCGGCGCAGCAGTTGTTGGCGCTGGCGAACAGCCAATAGAAGCCGTCTTTGACGAACAACTCGGCGCCTTCGTAACGGTCGCTGATCGCAATCGCCACGGCGGTGGCGGGTGATGTGGTGAATCCATCGGCGCTGAGCGTGCGCGCTTCGAGTCCGCCTTTGAAGCTGCCGTAGAAAATGTAGCGTTGGCCGCTGGTGGCGGTGAGCACCTCGGGGTCGATCGTCGCTTTGAAATCGCAACCGGTGCCGTTGCGGCGGGGCGCGACCACCGGGCTGCCATGATCGGTCCATGGTCCGAGTGGCGATGCTGCGGTGGCGACGCCAATGCCGCTGTCGTCGAAGCAATTGGTTTCGCCGCTGTACTGCGCCTTGACGGCCGTTGCGGCGTAGTAGAGGTAGTACTTGCCGTTGAAGTACTGCAGCTCGGGAGCCCACAAGTTGCTGCTGAGTTCGGTCCATGCGGGGCGCGAGGCGAAGGCGTCGCCACGATACGTCCAGTGCACCAGATCGAGCGACGAGTAGATCGGCAGCAGGTGCGAGCGCAGGTTGTTGCCGGCATCGCGATCGGCATCGCTGAGCGCGTCCTGCGTGCAGAGCATGTACCAACCGTCATCGCCCGCGGTCTGCCCGCGAATGATGGTGGGATCGGCGCAGTTGGTACCGGCGCCGATCGACCCGGCATCGAGGCTGAGCGGATTTTGAAATGTCGCCGCCGCCGCGGGCGAAGCCGCCGCCACGATGAAAGCGATGAGTCGGATCCGAAGCACGCTTTCTGGTACGTCGTGACCCGCTCGTGGTCAAGCGCCGATTGACGTCGATCCGGCTTGGAATCAAAGCGCCCCACGCCTATCGTGCAGCCAATGCAAACGAGTTTGGCCCAGTTGAGAAGCGGATGGCGCGGCAGTTCGTCGAGAATCGCGACAGCGATCCTGCTGCTGGGGCTCGTGATGCGACTCGTCACGTCGCTGTGGCTGGTGCCAGCCTGGGAGCAGCGGGCCGGACTTGCCTCCACCCCCGACCACTACCCAAACCTCGCACTGTCGCTAATCGATCGCCACGAACTGGGATATCTGAATGAGGGTGCGAGTCCCACCACGATTCGCGGTCCCGGTTATCCATTGTGGCTTGCGGCAGGTATGGCCTGTGGGTTTGCGGACACTCGCTGGCTCGGTATTTGGACGGCACTGCCGATGATCGTGCTGACCGCGTTATTTGCCGTCTGGTTGGCGCATCGCTTAGGCGCGCGATACGCGCTGCTGTTTGCCGGCGTGGTGCTTCTCCACCCGTTGCCCGCCTTCATCTCGGCCAGAACGATGAGCGATGAGTTTTACGCTGCGCTCGGGCTCGCCGCTGTGTGGGGCTGGGTGGTGGCGCGGTCGGCATCGAGCGCACGAACCCGTTGGCTTTTGGTGATCGGTTGTGGCGCCTTGGTGTCGCTGCAGCTGCTGACGCGATCGACGGGGCTCGTGACGATGGGAGCGATCTTCGTTTTCACACTCAGCACGTGGCGTAGCGCGTGGCGCGAGTTGACTCTATTCGCGCTGCTCGCACTGACGCCGGCGCTGGTGTGGTCGGTGCGCTCGTCGCAGCTCGAAGGCCGCCCCGTCTTCGTGCACTCGTTGGCGGCCTACAACTTTTGGTACGGAGAGGCGCTGGACCGCCTTCCGCTGGATGACTCACGCGGCCGCAATCACCAGCTTGCGGTGGAGTAGATCCTTCGCTTGAGCGGAGGAGATCCTGCCAAAGCACGGCACTTTTGGTATGGCACCCTGACGCCTCGCGAAGTGGCGAGCATGGAGACTCGATTGTCGCGCGCCGCGCGGGAGAACATTGTCGAGCAGCCTCTCGACTATGCGTGTCGCGTGGGCCGTGGCTTGATTTGGTTTTGGATTCGGGCCGAAACCAAGACTCGCACGCTGCAGTATGCCGTCGCGATCGTGCCGTTGTTGCTGTTGGCCTTTGTTGGAGCGTGGCGCGGGTTGGGCTGGCTCGATGGCTCACTGCGCAGCCTCGCACAACTGTCGATCGGCGTGGCGCTCGCGCACAACCTGCTCTACGCGGCGTCACTTCCTGTAGCGCGAATGTGCGTGCAGGTCTTCCCGCTGTTGATCTTGCTGGCCGTGCTTGGGGTTCGTGCGCTCATCCACCGGCCCGCGAGCGCGACAAAATAAAAAGGGCGGCCTCGCAGCCGCCCTTCGAAGCCTCGACAACAAGTCAGCTCAGGCGCCGACCAGCGATCCGCTGCGCGCCGCCGTCGTCACCTTCTCGAACGCGCGCACGATGTCGCCCATTTCGGAAGCGCCGGCCAACAGCACGTCTTGCTTGATCCACACCGTGGTGGCGCACAGTTCTTCGCAAACCGGCAGCTTGTAGTCGCTGTACGGGATCGACCAGTGATCCTTGAGCTTGGTGCCGCCACCGGTGGGGCGCTCGCCATACCACTTCCAGAACCCCTCTTGATACAGCGCCCGCGTGTAACCGGGCGCGGCCGGCACACCCTCGGCGTTGAGCGCTTTGATGAATTGCATCTTGTCGACCGGGAGTTCTTTGCGGTCGATGCGCAGCATATAGATATGACAGCCGTGCGCGGTGACGCGCGGGTCGTCGGCAGGCGTCAAGATGCCGGGCATTCCTTGCATTCCCTTGTGCAGCGCTGCCATCGATTCGCGGCGTGTGGCCTGCGACTGCGGCAACCGCGCCATCTGCGCCAACAGCACCGCGGCGTTGAACTCGCTCATGCGGTAGTTCAGGCCTGGGAAGTCGTGGTCGTACCACTCACCACCCTGTTTGCGGCCGCAGTTGTGATACGACCAACAGCGCTGATACATCGCTTCGTCGTTGGTGATGATCATGCCGCCTTCACCGGCGGCAACGTTCTTCGATGACTGGAAGCTGAAACCGCCGCCCAAGCCGATCGCACCGACAGGTGTACCTCGCCACTCGGCGGTCCACGCCTGACAAGCATCCTCGATCACGATCAGCGTGTGCTTTTTGGCGATCGCCATGATGGCGTCCATGTCGCAGGGGCGTCCGCCAATGTGAACCGGCAGGATTCCACGAGTCCGCGGGGTAATCGCCGCTTCGATCTTGGTCGGGTCGAGGTTGTGTGTGCCTGGCTCGACATCGACGAAGACCGGCACCACACCGACCGTCAACGCGGCGAGGCCAGAGGCCATGAAGGTGTAAGGAGAGGTGATGACCTCGTCGCCCGGCTGCAATCCGCCGGCGATCATCGCAATTTGCAGGGCGACGGTGCCATTGCAGCAGCTGATGGCGTACTTGGCCTGGTGCATGGCTGCGAATTTTTGCTCGAGCTCGAGCTTGCGCTTGCCGCCCACGCCCCACACGCCCGAATGCAGCGCGTCGATCAACGCTTGCTCTTCTGTTTTGTCGTAAACGGGCCACTTCGGCCAAGACTTGGTGCGTACAGGAGTACCGCCGTGAATTGCGAGGGTGCCGGCCATTGGGATCGCCTCCGGAGGACTATGCAGGTCGCGTCCGCCGCAGGGATGATGGGGTCGGGATGACTAACGGGCAACTTCCCCCGAGTTGTGCGGCAGCGGGGCGAATGGCCGCTTAGACCGATGTCGGCCGGCGGCCGTCGAGGGCGCGTCCGCACGGACGCGATCGCGATTCGCCCCCGTTGGCGATCGGCGGTCGTGATAAGGTCGGGCACTCGCGTCGGGTTGGCGCCGCGAGCGCTCAGAAAAACATGGCGCACCTCAGAAAGGGGGCACATGAGTTCGCTTCGTTCGGAAAAAGAACGTCGTGTCTGCGGCATCCTTTGCGTTACGTTCGCCTCGCTGATGTTCGCACTGTTGGTGCTCGAGCTCATGATGACCAGTCAAGGCGGCCGCTACACGCTGTCGATCGAGTTTCTCGAAAAGTCGAGCATGAGCTATTCGGGTGGCTTCTTTTTGATTTACTTGATCCTCGGTGGGCTGGGTTTCTTTGGAACACTGGGCGTGATCGAGCAGTACGGCCATTCCGATAGCGTGATCACGCGTGGCGTGCGGCTCGCTTCGTCGGGGTTTTTCCTGATGGCGTATTGGATGTGGGGCGCCTTGTTTATCGTGCAACACAAACTGACGATGCTCACCGATCGCCCGACCAACCCGCCGGAATGGCTGCTGCAAGTTTTCGCTGCGAGCGACTCGCTGTTTGCGTTGTCCGGTTGGGGACGGCTTGGCCCGGCCATTCTGCTCTACGGCGGCATGTCGCTGATGTTGTGGCGCGGGGCGCGTTTGCTGCCGCGCACGGCCGCGGTGGTCTTCGGGATCGTTGCCGTAACGCACTCGGTGCAGTTGATCTATTTGTCGGTGCACGGCGTGGGCGAGGTTGGGCAAAGCTCGCTCGATGCACAGGACATTGCCGACAAGTTGCTTTGGTTCGGCGACATCGTTGGCTTTACCTTGGCAGGCACGGCGCTGATAACTGAGAAGGGCGTGTTCGTGCGCTCTCGCCGGATCTAGCAGTGGCCCGATGCGTTCGCGCGATCAGGAAATCAAAGCGGCCCTGAAGGCGCTCACCGACGCCGCACGAGCGCGCGTCGATGCACATCCACATGGTCATCTGTTGCGCGGACACGAGCCACTTTCGTTGACGGTTCAACTGCCGCTCGATCAGGACCCCGATGCGCTCGACGCCTTGGCGATGCGAGCCACCGAGGCGTTGAACGATGGTGTCGAAGCGTTGCTGGCTCATGCGGCCGCCTTCCGTCCTGGCCGGTTGCTGTGCCTGCGTTGCGGGACACCCGAGTGCGAGCACGCAACGACGCCACACGCACGGCAGGTTTTTGCCGGGTACGGCCCGTCTGGCCTGCCGCGCTTCGTCGACTTCGCGGCGTTGATGGTGGAGCGCCGGCACGATCGCATCGAGCACTTGTTCGATGGCGCGGCCGAGCTGCTGTGTTTGGTCATGAACGAGCCCGAGTTGATTGCCGATCTGTTACCGGCTTTTCACGACAAACAACGTCAGTACCGTGTGCACACTCAACTCGTCGCCGGCTTTTGGCGTTTGCCCAACGAAAGCGGCCGCCCCGAGCCGTTGGCGGTCACGATTCAGATCGTCTCGACAGAGGTCGTGGTGCGTCGTCAACCGCCGCGCCGGCGTTTTGGCGTGAACATCATTGGCCGAGGCCCCGACAACGAGCCGCTCGATCACCTGCACCATCGGCTGCGTGGCATTCCCTGGATGCTGCCGGTGCGCTGGGTGCAGTCGGCGTTGGCCGAAATCGAAAAACAGGATTCCCGGCGACGTGTCGCCGAAACCTCGCTGGTCAAGCGGCTCGATGGACTGGTGCAGTCGATGGCGCGACGTCTCGGTCGCGACGAGCGGGCCAAGGGCCGACGCACGCTGCACGCCGAAGAACGCCACGAGTCCGGCGACCGGCCGACCCGCGATGCGCTCGCCGATCTCGCGGCTGCCGCGGACGACAAGATCGTGTTCGATACGCGGCGTAACACGCTGGTGGTGCTGGGCGACAAAGGGCGCGCGCATGTTTTCAATGTCGACGGCAAACTCGTGACCTCCGTTCGCTACCCGCTGGCCACGATTGCGCATCGCCGCGAGACCGGACTGTGGCGCGCGGCCCAAGCCGAAGAAATCGCGCCACTGCGAGCGCTGTTGGCCTAGCCGATGGGCGGACTGGCTGCGCAACTGCCGGTTGCGCGTATAAACTCCCGGCCGGTGGGTTTGGATCGAGTGTTCTAATCGAACGCTTCATGAGGGAAGGAGAGGCGATGCTCAATTGCAGAAACCAGTTCCGGGGCTGCGTTTCAGGGCTGCTGGTGGGGGCGCTTGCCATCGGCAGTTCGTTGGCCAAGGAAGAGAAGGAAATCAAGATTCCGGTCTGTGACAAGAAGATTGGCACGTTGGCCGTCACCGAACCCGAAAACAAGTGGTGGGTGGCTTACAACCTGGAATCCCCCGAAGCGCTGATCAAAGTCTTCGTCGCGGAATCCAAGTGCTTCACCCTGCTCGATCGAGGCAAAGGGTTGGCAGCCGCGCAGCAAGAACGGGCGCTCGCGTCGAGCGGAGAGATGCGCGGCGGCTCGAATATTGGCAAAGGCCAGATGAAAGCTGCGGACTACGTGCTGGTGCCAGACGTCGTCAACAAGAATGCGAATTCCGGCGGCAAGAAGATTGGCGGAATCCTCGGTGGGGTATTGGGTGGTGCGGTCGGTGCGGTGGCCGGCGGCATTAGCCTGAAGAGCAAAACCGCGGATGTGGTGCTGACACTTACCGACGTGCGCTCCACCGAACAGGTAGCGCTCTCACAGGGTCACGCCAAGAAAACCGATTTGGGATGGGGCGGCGGCGGCGGTGCTTTCTTCGGCGCGTTTGCGGCCGGCGGCGCGAGCAGCTACGCCAACACAGAAATCGGGCAAGTCGTCACGATGGCCTACCTCGATGCGTTCGCGAAACTGGTCGACGAGGTCAAGAAAATCCAACCCGATGCCAAGGCCGACAACGTCACTCAGTCGGTAACGATGGCAAAGCCTGGACGCATGTACAGCAAGCCCGACACCAAGGCAGAGGTCGTCCGCGATCTCGACCCGGGCATGATGCTGTACCCCTCGGGAGAGAAAGAGGGAATTTGGTGGAAGGTCTCCGACGAGTTGGGCAACGAAGGTTGGGTTCCGTCGACCCTCTTCAATCTCGCGAAGTAATTTCCAGCGCCGGCGCGCAATTCCTGCGTGCCGGCGCCTCTTGTTCGACGCGGCAACTCGGTCGCTACGGCGTGGCCAGACGCTGCACCCAGTCTTGAAGCGCCCACGACAACTCGGCCTTCGTCGCGTATTGAGCGGCAGGGCCGCCCGCGCGCAGCGCCGCTGCGACCGCCTCGTGTGACAGCGGCACGATCTGAGCGTCGGTTGCCAACGCGCGCTCACGCATGACGACACCAGCGTCAATCGCTTCCGGTAATCCAGGCGTCCCGAACCAAATCGGCTCCTTGGCCAAGTCCACCACTGCCGGCACCAACACCACGAGCCGGTTGGATCCGGGTTGCGGTGCAACGCGCTGGGCTGGATGGCTCCCGACATACAACACCGGTTCTTCGGTCTCGCGCGGACGGACGAGCGCGGGATCGCACTCGATGACCAGCATCATTCCTTCGCGCACCTCAGGCTGATCGGCGGACCAATCGTAGCGAAACGGAGTTTGCAGCGAGAACGAACGGGCGTAGAGCACACGGGTCACAGCGACAGGCGTCGAGGGGAGCGGTGGTGTTTCAGCCCATGCCGTTGCGACCAACAAGCCCGGCAAGGCGACCGCGCACAACAGGCGACGAATCATGCGATTACTCCTTCACCAGCTCGACGTCGTCGAGCGCGATTCGTCCTTCGGCCGAGCCGAACGCGGCGCCAAACTCGAAGCGCACTGCGCGGATGTCGCCCAAGTCCAGTGGTGTGCCGTTGCGTTGGAAGTCGGTGAGTCGAATGCGAATTACCTCGAACTCGTTTTGCCAGCCGCTGCCGGAGCCGAAGCCCGTGCGCTGATACGGTTCCTCGATCCCGCCGCCGAACGCTCCGATTTGAATCGAGCTGCGCTGGTTGGCACTATCGATCAACGTCACGGTAAAGGTCAGGTCTTCGAGCGCCGCAATCGTGCGCGGGTGCCGCGTGATTTGCGCAGCGCGAAACGACAGCAACGTGTCGTCACGCAAGTCGCGCTGACCGGCAACGACACTGAACTCGTAAAACGCGCTGCCGCCGCTGGTGAACTCGAACACGCCACCACGCCCGACATCGACATCGCGCCCGCGCGCCATGCCGTTCATAACGTCGCTAGCGGCCCAAGCGTATTGACCATCGGTATCGCGTTCGCGCGCCTCGGACAACGCGCCGGTGTCGGTGGAGACGGCGCCGCCCGAACTGCTGGTGACCAAGCTGGTCTGGGTTTGATAGTCATCGATGATGAAGCTGCGGCGCGCCGGCCCTTCGCGTAGATCGTTGACCACCACGGTCGAAGCGCTGACACCGATCGGCCGGAACTCTTCCCATTGTCGCCAGAAGAACTCCTTCGAGATCGGCGAGAACTTCGTGTACTGCTCCACCAGCGCCAACTGCACCGCCTTTTGTACCTGCTGCGCTTCGGGCCGTCCGATCGCCGAACCGCTGGGGCCGCTGAAATCGTCGAAGCCGCAGCAGTTGAAGTCGTTGTGGTCGGCGCCATGCAAGTACGTCGATTGCCGCGGTCCGGTGGCGCGCTCGAAGACACCGAACGACTGTGTGATCGAATCGCCGGGGCAGCCGCAAACATCGCCGTCGGACGACCCGTAGATCAAGTGATACGGCGCACTGTGCGGGTCCGATTTGGTGGGTCCCAAGAAGTCGGTGGGCGCAATGCTGCTGATCACCACGATGTCCTTGGCGCTATAGCGCTGCGCTATGTATCCCTCGTCGACCAAGCGATCGAAGGCGCGCGCTACGCCCTCGCCTCCGCGACTGTGGCCGATCCACGCAATCCGCGTGTTATCGATGTGGCCGTTGAGCACACCGCCGCCGAGCGTGCCTTGGTTGAGCAGGATCTTGTCGGTAAAGGTGAGCGTGGTGGTGGAGGCTGTTTCGATCCCCGGCTGCGTGTTGTTGTCGTGCGACATCACGATATAGCCGTACGAGGCCAGATGTTGCCCCAAGAAGTCGTACCAGTCGTAGCAGTGACCATTGCCATGACTGATCACCACCAACGGATACTTGCCGGTGAACAGCGGGTCGTTGAGCGTGGTCGGGTGATAAATCCGCATGTCGTCCAACCCGCCGCCCGAGCAATGCGGCGACTCGGGTCCGAGGTCATCGAACTGAGCGACCGCCAAGGGGCCGGCCGCCGATAGGTCGCGCACTACGTAAAAGCCGGCGTCGTCGGACAGACCGTCGACCAATTCGCCAGCCTCCAAAAAACCATTGCGATTACAGTCGAGCACCAAGTCGTAGCCACGGCCTATCGCATTACCGTCGACAGCACTGAGCGTGGCGCTGGCGCTCAACGCGAAGGTGTTGGCTTGCACGTTGCTCGCCGCGAAAATGCGTGTTTCGGGCGCGCCGCGCACATCTTGCAGCGGTTGGTTGCTGCACCACTGCGCCGCCGAGCGCTTGGCCATGACATATACATCGCAGGTTTGGCCCACGACGGATGGTTGCGCGACGGGATCGACCGCAACCTGCACGGCGCTGCCGCTGTTGAAGTCGTCGATGGACTGCGCAAACGGGAACGCGCTCAGACTGCGCGCCGAAAGCGCTGCCGGGGTACCGACGCCAGCATTCGGATCGACCGACGCGAAGCAGCCGATATCGGGACGGCAACTATCCAACGTGCAGGGATTGCCGTCCTCACAAACCACCTCGACGAATTGACACGACGCGGTGGATTCAAGACAGCTGTCGGTGGTGCACGAGTTGCCGTCGTTGCAAACCAGAGCAGGCCCTGAGGCGCAGCGACGCGTGCGGCTGTCGCAGAATTCGGCACCGTCGCAGACCCGGTGGTTATCGCAGTCGGTGGGGCCCGAGCAAGGCAGCGCCGCATCGACCAGGAAAAAGCGCGCCTCACTGCCGCCCAATGAGATCGGCTCTTCGTAAAACAGTTGCTGCGTGAGGCCGGTCAGCCAGGCAGGTCGCAGCACGTCGTTGGCGTCCGGTGAACGGTAGATCGCGTATGGGCCGATTCCGGCCTGCCACGTGACGCGTACGTTTCCTGCAACGGTCTTGGTCACCCGCACCGAGGCGGGCACAGGGGCCGAGGACGCCAGCGGAGCAAAGAGCAGCGTGAAGATCGTAACCATAGCGGTCGAGCCAAGTCGGGTCACAAGGGCCTCGTCATGGGGGTTCAAGAAAGAGCCGCGGGAAGATACGCCTACTGGAGCCGGTTGCCGCGTGCCTTCGGTTACCTGTTTCGATTTGGTGTGGACGCGTTCGTGGCCATGCCTAAGTTCTAGTCACAAGGGACTCAGGAGGAATGGTCATGGCGCCGTCGTTTGGAGTGCCGACGATGTGGTGGGATCGCCCTAACGAGGATGCTGCTAAACCTTCGAGTACGACGACAGGCGGGAGATCCGCCGCTTCGACCGCTACCGGCCAAGAGCCAGCGCGCGAGGGGCGCCATACCCTCCCCCTGTCAGCCACGCCTCCCGGACCCTCGCTCATGCCCGCGGCGGGAGTTGGTGCCGACGGCCGCGTTGCCAGTGGCAGCTTCATCGTCGACGGCACCGGAACGCTCCTGGCCTTCGATCGCAACATGGAACGAATGACCGGCTGGAACGCCTTCGAAATTGTGGGCCAGCCCAAGGACCTTGGCCTGTATGAAGCTCCCGACGAGAACGGTCAGCGCCGTTACCACGCGATGCCGCTCTATGAAGGGCGTTTGTCGCGCGTAGCGCAGAGCACGACGACCACGCTGATGATCAATCGCAAAGATGGAACCAAGCTCGAGGTCGAAGCGTTGGTGTCGCCCCTCGGTGTGGCAGGCAATCGCTTCGTGGTCGAGGTGCAGCGCGTCTTGGCGCGCGTGCAGGGACCGCTCAAGCCGGCCGCTGCCGAAGGCTACGACTCGGTGACCGGGTTGCCCGGTATCGATCTGTTTCGCGAGAAGTTGAAGGAGAGTTTCTCCGCAACGCGCCACGCTGGACGGCCGCTGTCGGTGCTGCTGGTCGATGTCGATAGAACGCAGGGCGTGACGCAGCCCGGGACGCAAGTGCTGAGCAACGACGTCATTCGTCGCATTGCCGGCATTCTGCAGGCGTCCGTACGGATGAGCGATCCGATCGGCCGCACAGCGCAAGGCCAGTTCGCGATGGTGCTCGAGGGGACCGGACGTGGCGATGCACGCGCCGTAGGCGGACGAATGCGCGCGATGGTCGAACGCTTCTCGTTGGGCACGGGCGCTGGTGGCGCTGACGTCAAGGCGACCGTCAGCATTGGGGTCGCGTGCTATCCGGCCGATGGAGACAGCCCGGGCGAATTGATGCGCCGCGCCGATGAAGCACTGCGCGAAGCGCATCGCTTGGGACGCAATCGGGTGTGGTGCTACGTGCGCCGCCCGCGCGTCAACTGCTACACCGAAATTTACTTCGACGGACCCGAGGGGCAGATGCTCGGGATGTCGCATGACTTGTCCAATTCGGGGTTGTTCGTCGAAACGTCCGACCAGCTGCCCGATGGAATGCGGCTCGGTCTGCGCTTCGTGCTTCCCGACGTGAACGAAGAAGTGCACGTGGTGGGTCGTGTTACACGACGCGTCACCGCAGGTGGTTTGGAGGCCTCGAGCATCTCCGGTTTGGGGATTGAATTCGAGCGCTTTAGCGATTCCGATCGCTGGCGACTCGAACAGTTTTTGCACACGGCAACAACATCGCAGCCGTCCACAGATTAACGAAGACTCCTTCCTCTGCAGTTCAGGGCGGCGCGCCTCGATCCGGACGCGCCGCCCCTTTTTTATCCAAGCCTGGCGTTTCGCCGGCGCACCCTTTCGAGCAACGGACGTACATCGGCCGCCGGCGCCTCGGGCAGAATTTGATCGAGGCGGTTCTCCTGTCCCAACAAACGAGCGATGGCCTCGGCGACCGCACAGGAGAACTCGTGGACTTGCTCTGGCTTCGGGTCGGGTACTGGCGAAGAAGCGAACGTGAGCGGGGCACCGAAATGCAACGACACAGCGGCGCGGCGCGGAATTTTTGCGGTCCGCGGCATCGCTTCGAACATCCCTTTCAACCCAGTCGGGACAACCGGCTTGCCCGACAGTGCGGCGATCCATCCGATTCCGTGTTGACAGCGGGTCATCAGGCCGTCATGTGAAACCCGGCCCTCGGGAAACACACCGACCACCTGTCCTATTTCCAGTGCATCGACCACGCTGAAGATTGTCGTTGCAGGGTTTCGCACCTGCGCGATGACACCGAGGCTATCGAACACCGCCTTGCCGACATGTGATTTCTTGTACGACCCTTCGTTGATCAAATAGCGAATCGGCTTGCGCGGCGAGATCATCGCAATGAGCCAAGGGTCAGCGAACGACGTGTGATTGGGCGTCAGCACCAAGCCGCCGTGCTTGGGAACATGCTCGGCGCCATGCACCGTCATCTTCCACACCCAGCGGCAGACTGGATAGAAAATGCGCTGGCCACGTTGCAGCCACATAGCAAGCTCTCAGCGCCGCCGCTTTACCAGGCGGCGCGCTGCGGGTGCGCCAAGCAGCAATGCGAGCAACCAGATCGGCCAATCACCGACGCGAGCGTAGAACGTCGGGATGTGGTCCGGCTCGATCTGCGCGTCGACTTCGAGCGTACCGGTCCACATCAAGGGGCTGTGTTCGTGCTGCACCCCGTTGCCATCGGTGTAGGAGCTGACACCACTATTGGCCGCACGGACGATGGGCAGGTTCATTTCGTTGGCACGGCCGGTGACCATTTGTGCGTGCCAAGGCGCGAATACACTGCGTCCCCACCAAATATCATTGGTCAATACCGCGATCATGTTGGCGCCACGCAAGGCATACTCGCGGGCCAACGGGGGATACATTCCCTCGTAACAAACCAGGACGCCGATCTTGGCGTCTTTGACGCGAAAGATGGTTGGCTCCGGACCGCGCGAAAAGTTCCCGAGCAACGTCAGGTAACTGGGTTTACCGCTGTTGTGACGAGCACGCGCCGCAGGGTCGTAGCCAAACCAATCGCCGAAGGGCATTCCTTCGACAAACGGCAGCAGGCGTTGTTTGCCGTACCACTGTCCCGGCCTGCCATCGGGATGCGCGAGCGCCGCGCCGTTATAAAGGCCAAGCACCTCGTTGCCACGCCGCCGCACGATCTCGGCTCCATAGAGGATCGGCACACCGACTTCGCGCGCGATTGCTTCCATTTCCGGGTCGTGAACCTCGGCGCCTTCTTCCAAGAATAGACGGCCCGGCCGCGCGGTTTCCGGCCACAGCACCAGATCGTTGCCGGTCGCTACCTGACGCGTGAGTGCCTTCATTTGGTCCCAATACGCCGTCAGTTGCTGTGTGTATCGCTGCGCTTGCATCTGGTCGGAAGTATCGGGCGGTCGCAGCGATGCGAGTTTGACGTCGATCGTGACTGACGGTTGCACGATGCCGATGCGCATCGTGGTGAGACCTTCACGGGAGGATGCGGGCGGCAGCGCCGGAGCGATCCAGAGTATCAGTGCGGCGATAAGCCAAGACCACAGAGGGCGGCGCTCGCGCCACCGATCGATCGCGACAGAGAGCATCCACGCGACGATCCCGACCCACATCGTCACGCCGACAGGGCCCGTCCAAGCGGAAAAGCGTGTCAGCGACGGGGCAGAACCAAATGCATGCGCCAATAGGTCGGCAGGAAACGAGAGATCACCTTGAGTGCGAATCCACTCCGTTAGCGCGTACAGAAGGCCGAACACCAAATTGCGCGGCAAGCCCAAGCGTCGCTCGCTCCAATACGCGCCACACGCTTCCAACAAGGCTGACGGCAAGATGTAGCAGATAGCCATCAAATAGAAAGCCACGGCGAGCCACGAGTACGACATCAGTGCCAACAGGAAGTGCGACGCCACGATGTAACGCATCGCGCCGAAAACCAGGCCTAGACGCGCCGCTTGACGCATCGTGGTGGCGCTTCGAAGCGCCAACATCATCGGCAGCATTTCGAGTGGAAACAACGGTGCCAGCCCCAGCGGCAACCAGCCTAGCCCGCAAAGAGCACCGCTGGCCGCTGCCTGCAAATAGGAACTTCGTGACGGTGGAGGATTCGCGACGCTCGCGGCGCGCGATGCCGAGTTCACGCCGGCCTCAGCACCAAGGAAGCGTTGTGGCCACCGAAGCCGAAAGAGTTTGAAAGTGCGGCAAGCGGCGGGATTGGGGTCGACTGGCGAGGAAAGTTGAGGTCGCACTCAGGGTCGGGTGTATCGAGATTGACGCAACGATGAACGCAGCGGTTATGCAGGCTCAGCGCTGTGACGATCGCTTCGATCCCGCCTGCCGCGCCAATGGCGTGTCCGGTCATCGCTTTGGTCGAGTTGACCAAGACATCGACGATCTTGCGCCCGAAGACGTGGTGCAGTGCTTTGGATTCGGTGACGTCGTTGAGTCTGGTGGCAGTGCCGTGTGCGTTGACGTAGCCAATATCGTCGGGCGACAAGCCCGCCGAGATCAAAGCACGCTGCATGACGCGTTGGATCTGCGCGCCTGAGGGCTCGAGTTGCATCATCGAGTAGGCGTCGCTGTTAGCTGCGTATCCGGCGATTTCACAGTAGATCGTAGCTCCACGCGCCTCGGCATGTTCACGGCGTTCGAGCACCAAGAGTCCGGCACCCTCGCCCATCACGAATCCGTCGCGCTCGGTATCGAATGGGCGCGATGCGCCGCTCGGATCATGATTGCGCGTGGAGAGCGTGCGCAACATGTCGAAGCCGATCAACCCATAACCGTCGACGTCGGCGAGCACCTTCTCGACACCACCTGCCAAGACCAGATCGAGCTCACCGTCGCGAACCAACCGATAGGCATCGCCCAGCGCCATCGTCCCGGCGGCACAGGCAGTGGTAACGGCTTTGTTTTCTCCGAGCAGACCGAACTTGATCGCGACCTGGGCTGCGAGTGCGTTGGGGATGAGCATCGGTAAGCTGTAGCGAAACAGCCCGGTCGACGGTTCGCCCAAGACCCAGATGCGATGACTCCACTCGATGGTGTTCAAGCCGCCGATACCCGTACCGAGCACCACACCGATGCGCGTCGGGTCGAGATCGGTGATGCGGTATCGGCTGCGCTTCTCATCGATCAGCGAAAACGTGAACCCGGCGTCTGTCAGCGCGAGCTTGGCTGCCGCGAGTGCAAACTGCGTCGAAGGGTCGAAGTACTTCGCTTCTTGATCGGTAGAGAGAAACTCGCTTGGTTCGGGTGATGTCGCGGGAGCACCAACCCGGCATTTGAACCCACGTTCGCGCAACCAACTGAAATCGACCAAGCGCGTGCCCGAGCGGCCCGCCATGACAGAGTCCCACACCGCGTCTTTTCCATTGCCGATGGCCGTGACAGGCCCCAGCCCGGTTACCACAACAGCGTTGCGAGATGAGCCTTCTCTCATGGGTCCCCGGAATAGATGGCTTGGGCTGAAAACCGGCAAACGGTACAGCTTTGGTCAAACCACGGCAAGCGGTGAGACTCCCTGTTGCCAAGCGAGCGATCGCACCGTAAGTGATCACCGATCGGGGACGAAGCAATGCTGGGTTGGTTACGATTTCGATGGCTGAAGCGGTCCGTGATCCACCCCCCGGGTGCGGCGCTGCGACATTGGCTCGAAAGCCTGATGCCGCGGCGACGGCCAAGCCACACCGGGGCGGCGCGCTATGAAGGTCAGCGGCGCACCGCGCTGCGTCTGGTATGGGAAATCGGCGCTGAGTTTTCGGATCAGGGCTGGGGACGGCGCGATCTCGATGCGCTGCGATTGCTTTGCCTGAATCTGAAACCGGGACAGGTGGTTGGCCCGCGGATCGCGGAGCGTTTTCGTAAGCTGCTGCCTCCGCTACTTTCCAACTCTGCCGATCGGATTGCCGGCTTGGTCGACGCGGGGCGCTTGTTGCCGGTCGACCCGCAGACGTTGCTCGAGATCGAGAACGGCCTGGAAGATCTGTTGTCGCCGCTCGAAGGTGTCGCCTTTCACGCCGGCCAGCCATTGCTGTTCAACCCACAACATGTCGTGAGCGCCATCGATCGAATCCTGCATGCGTGTCAGTCGGTGCGTTTCGAGTTGGAGCCGCTGGTCACGTGCGAACCGGCTTCGGTGGCGCGGCGGGTCGCCGAACGAAAGCACTCAGCGCGCCTGGCTACCGGCGAGCTGCTGCTGGACGCGAATCGCGCGCATGGCAGCATGGTCGCGATCGAGCCGAGCGACATGTTGGAATGCCTCGAGGCGTTGATGGCGGCACTGTTTCACGGCCCACGCCGCTTGAGTCCTGTGCGCTTGTCGGTGCAGCCGGCCGACGAAGCGTTATGTCTTTCCTTCTCGTGGGCCACTGACGATCGCGTGCAACTAGACCCTTCTCTGCTCATCCGGCCACTTCGCGCACTGGCCGCGTACGGCGTGCATCACGCACTCGATGAAGACCTCGAACTACGGACTCGCAAGCTCTGCGCGTGGCTGCCGCTCGCCAATCGGGTGACCAACCCGCAGCGGGCCGCTGCTCGCTACTAGTCGAGGACCTTGAGTTCGCGGATCAGCGACTCGGCGCCGTAGACGCGAACGACCAGATCGAGAATGTAGCGAACGTCGACGGCGAGGCTGCGAACTTGGGACTCGTCGTAGACATACGATCCGGCCAGACCCTCGAAGTTGCCGTCGAACGCGACCCCTACCAAGCGGCCACGGCCATCGAGCACCGGACTGCCCGAACTGCCGCCGGTGGTATCGAGTGTGGCGATGTAGTTGATGATCGTGTCGCCAATTTGCTGGTCGACGAACGCCGGAAGTCGTGTGCCGGTGAGCTGCGCCATCGCGGTTTCACTCGGCTGGTACTCCGCGACATTGGTGACGGTGGTGAGCAAACTCGCCATGGTGGTGGCGAAGCCGCGGCGGCTGCCCCCGCCTGCCGGGACAAAACCTTTCACTTGGCCCCATGAGAGTCTCAAGCTGGAATTGGCGTCGGGGGCGATTTCGTCTTCCTTCCAGTCCTGCAGTGCCAATCCGTACTTGCGCAGCAGTTCCGACAGCGGGGCGTTGATTTCTTTTTCTTGCAGATCTTGGAGCGGACGCCGCTGCGCGTGCAGGTCGGCCACGAACAACACCAACGGATCGCCGCTGCGCACCAAATCCTCGCGGGTAGCATCCCACCACGCGGCGCGCACGTCTCGATCACCGACCTTCGTGCCTTGAACTAACCGTTTGGCGAGCGCCCGGGCTTTTTCTTTCGGACCTCCAGGGATACGCAACACCGCATCGTCGACCGCTTGAATCCGCAGGTCCTTCGGCAACTTGAGCGCGTCTTCCAGGTTGACGGCCAGCAGTTCTTCGTCGACCGAGGCCACCATCGGTTGTGCCGAGTCGACGGTCTCGAGCCTGGTAGCCGAGAGTTGACGATCCTTGAAGCCCTCACGCCGCTTCCCGTCCTCGAGCACGCGCTCCACCGAATGCTCGTAGAGCGAATAAGACCAGCTTACCGGGCGCACGCCGGCGATCCCTGCGAACACGCGCGTTTGCGGATCGTCGTGCTCGGACAGCTTGACCAGCTTTTCAATCGCCGCGAGCACGCCGCCGTACTGCTTTTTTCGTTGCGGATCGGCATCGATGAAGGCTTGCAGCTCTTTCTCCCGCGCACGTCGCTGTTTGATCACCTCGACGCGCGACAGTCCAGCGATTTGACCTCTGGCGCGCTTGGCCCGGTTCTCGGTTGATTGGATCGCATTCGCGACCGTCAACGCGACGGCAGGATCGGCATCAGCAGCGCGATGCAAGATCGACGCACTGCGCTGCAGGCGGTCGAGCCCGATCGGCAACCCCTTGACGGCGTTCTGCTCGACCAACGCCGCCGGCGTCCAGCGGCTGGTGGTGCCCGGGTATCCGATCGCGATCATCGGGTCGTTTTCGACGTAACCATCGAGCGTGATCCTGAGCCAAACCAGCGGCTGGTACGGCACATTGTCTTTGTCGTACGGTTTGATGCCGCCATCGGGTGCGGTGTAGGCACGTAGAAACGCGTAGTCGGCGTTGTGTCGCGGCCACTCGTAGTTGTCGATATCGCCGCCAAAATCAGCCAACACGTTTTCGGGGATGTGAACCAAACGGATATCGCGCAGCAGGTCGTAGTTCAAGAGCAACTCGCGCGCACCATAATGCAGCGACACCACCGCACACCGCCGGTCATCGCGGCCGGCTTGGCATTCGTTGGCCAGCGCGTCGCGCCGCTGCTCGCGTACGCGCATCAGCTCATACGCATCCGCGATTTTCGTGTCGCTGGGCAGCACCACGCGATCGGTCACGTCTTTGGTGTCATGGAGCATCGACAGCGCGACCCCTTTGCACGGCAACTCGGCCGCGCGCGTCTCGGCTACGAATCCATCGCGCAGGATGTTCTTGTCCAGCGTGGCGTTGCTGCTGACACAGCCAAACGCCACGTGGTGATTGGTGAGAATCAGGCCTTCGGCAGACACGAAGGAACCGGTCGCACCGGGAAACTTGACAACGGCACGCGCCAACTCACGGGTCCGCGAGGCATCGAGCACGATTCCATTGCGGTGCATCTCGTCCCAGGGCAGGACCTCGAGCCGATCGATCGGCCACATTCCTTCGGCAGCAAGCACGGGGGCGGCCGGGACGATCGCCAGCAACAGGCACAGCGCATGCGATACGAGTTTCATGAACGTCTCCACGACAGAGCGCGCATTGTACCGGTGCCGGCGCAATCGTACGATGCACGGCCCATGAACGATTCACTCACACAGCTCGCGCGGGACTGCGTCGATTGTCGAGTTTGTCCGCGGCTTGTCGCTCACCGCGAAGCCACGGCCCGTGAGAAACGCCGCGCTTATCGCGATCAGGAGTATTGGGGGCGGCCGGTTCCTGGCTTTGGCGATTCGGCAGCGCGCGTTGTGCTCGTCGGGCTGGCGCCCGGCGCCCATGGCTCCAATCGCACAGGGCGCCCCTTTACGGGCGATGCCTCGGGCGAATTTCTCTATCCCGCGCTGTATCGCGCCGGGCTGGCGTCGCAACCGCACGCCAAGCACGCGGCCGACGGGCTGACGTTGATCGACTGTTGGATCACCGCTGCGGTCCGCTGTGCGCCCCCCGACAACAAGCCCACACGTGAGGAGTTTGGCAACTGCCGGCCGTTTCTCGAGCGCGAGTTGCGGCTGCTGCCACAAGCGCGCGTGTTCGTTGCGCTGGGGCAATGGGCGATGGACTCGTTGCTCACCGTACTGCCTGCTCGATTCGGCCTTCTGGATCCACCACGCCCTACGTTTCGTCATGGCGGCGAGGTGCGCGTGGGGGAAGGCGCCTGGATCGTGACGTCGTACCACCCTAGCCGTCAGAACACGCAGACCAAACGGCTCACGGTGGAGATGTTCGACGCGATGCTGCATCAGGTTCTGCAACGGCGTCGATGAAGCGCTGCACGTCGACGCCTTGCCACGCGGGTGCGAACGGTTGCAACTTGAGAAGCGCTCGCTCACGCATCTTGCCCTCGCCGGCGCGATTGCGATTGCGGCGGTGGTGAAGCGTGACCGCAGCCTGAATCAAACCCTGCACCAACTCACGCTCGGGGCCAACGGTAGTACGCCACACCTCTTCCCACACCTCGTGCGCCTCGAAGTACTCGCCGCGATCGAACAACGACATTCCGGGCGCAAGCGCCACGGGCAACAAGCTCACGCGCGGTCCAGCAACTGCGCTACGATTTCCGCCGCTTGCGCCGAGATTTGTCCATTCGAAACGACGGTGCTGCAACCTGCCGCCTGACCGGCCGCAAACCCAGCTTCGTTGACATGCCCGCCGTAGCCGACAATCGGGAACTCCGGACCAAACTGTGTGCGAGCACGCTGCACCCACTCGATCCAAGGCACGGTCCGGCACGAAACGCTGACCAAGATCACCGCGGGCGATTCACTCAGGCCTTGTGCGAAGCGAGTTTCCGTACTGGCCACGATGGTCTTGTGCCCGGCGCGCTTCAAAGCGCTCTCGAGTTTGGCGTGAAAGAACAAGTTGTCTTCGACGATCAGTATCGTGCTCATCGCTGCTTCACCTCGCGCGCGGGCAGCACCGTGCCGCGCACCTCGCCAAACCCCACGCGATAGCCATCGCCCTGCGCCCAACCTGTGAGCGTGAGTTCATCACCGTCCTCCAAGAAGCTGCGCGATTCGTCGTCGTTGAGGCGCACCGGCTCGGTTCCCTTCCATGACAACTCCAGCATCGAGCCACGCGTATCGGGCGTAGGACCGCTAATCGTCCCCGATGCCAACAGGTCGCCCGTGCGCAAGTTGCAACCGCCCACCGTGTGATGCGCGAGCTGTTGCGCCATGCTCCAGTACAAAAAGCGCATGTTGGTTTCGGAAATTGTCACCGAGCGTTCCATGCGCGCGCTCTTGAGATCGACCTCCAGACGCACATCGAAGTTTTGCTCGCCGCGCTGTCTCAAGTACGGCAACGGCTGTGGCTCCTGCACCGGGCCTGCGACGCGGAATGGCTCGAGCGCTTGTAGCGGCACGATCCAGGGCGAGAGCGACGTGGCGAAATTTTTCGCCAGAAATGGTCCGAGCGGCTGGTACTCCCACTTTTGAATGTCGCGTGCGCTCCAATCGTTGACCAGCGCCAGACCAAAGATCTGTTCGTGGGCGCGCTCCACACCCACCGCGCTGCCGAGTTCGTTGCCGGGCCCAATGAAAAATCCCATTTCCAGTTCGAAGTCCAACTGCCGGCTCGCACCGAAACTGGGTCCCGGCGCGCCGTCTTGCATGGTTTGTCCCAGTGGGCGCCGCACCGGTGTGCCACTGACGACAATCGAGCTGCTGCGCCCGTGATAGCCGATCGGAATGTGCAGCCAGTTCGGCAAGAGCGCGTTTTCTTTGCCGCGAAACATGACGCCTACGTTGGTGGCGTGCTCACGCGAGGAATAAAAGTCGGTGTAATCGCCAATCTCTACCGGGAGCACCAACTCAACCGAAGTGAGTGCGACCAGTGAGGCATCGCGTAGCCGCTGGTTTTCTTTGAGGTCGGCCACATCATCACGCAACAGTCGCGACACGATGCTGCGCAGCGGCGACCACGCGGTTGCGCCGAGGCCCATGAACTCGTTGAGCCGGCCGGCACTGAAAACAGTTCGTGCATCGAAGCTCAGCGCATCGAACGCACCGGAGTGCGCAAGCTCCGTGAGGTCGAGCACCTGCTCACCGATGGCGACCCCAATTCGAAGCGCTCCCCCGGTCTTGGGCCGGAACACTCCGTAGGGCAAGTTTTGAATTGAGAAATGGGAATCGGGTGGGACGGCGACGAAGGAGCGAAGCCGAGGATTGTTGGTGGCGTCGAGTGGCATGACCGCGACGATACCAAGTGGCTTGCGTGAGGGCCAGTTCGTGGACCCAAGGCGTTGAGTTGTGGTGGTTTAGATCGCGCGCCGGTCCTAGGCGCTCGAAACCCCGATGGCCGTGCGATCGAGCCGCTTTTCCCGCGCTAGGTGGCTGTTTTGGGGCCGTGTAATTTCTTCAAGCCATCCACGGGCAGCGACGTAGTATCCCGGCGGGAGAGAAGGGAAGGGATGCCCGTGGTAACCCGTGCTGCTCTGCGGTTTGGCAGCGCCCTCGCGCTTTTCGGACTGACCCTCGTGGTCGGTACGTTGATGGCCTCACCCGATCGCGAGCTCTGGCCGCGAATGATCGAGGCTGATGCTCCAGCTCGGTTCGTGCAGACCCGGCAAGTCCTTCCGAAAGTGTCTTTTCAGGCGCCAGGGCCCAGTGCAAGCCGAGTCGCGGCCCCGTTGCCTCTTCGAAAAACGAGCGCCGCGGTGGTGCGGCGGGACCGGGTTACCGATGCGGATGCGCTACCCAAATCCACGGCGGTTTCGATCGCAGAACCCTAGCTCGTTGAGGTCCGGCGACTTTGGCTGCGCGCTTTAGGCCCAGTGCAGCGCCTGCATGTCCTCGCGTGGTTCCTCGACACTGCAACTGCCGAAACCGATCATCAGCGCCTGCCGGGCGGCCGCAATTTGCGGCGAGGTTACGCGCAGGCCGCGCCAGGCCAGCGCTTGTCCTTCGATGTGAAATGCTTCCGCCTCTTCATCGGCAAGCACGAGGGCGAGCAGCTTCGATTCGGTACCGAGAGCATGCGCAAAGACGCCGGCGGCGAAGACGTTGATGAACCCATGCATTTCGGTACCGACACTCTCGTGAAAACGCCGGACTGGATGGTGGAGTCCCGCCGTGCACTTGAGCGGTACCTGACCATCGCGGCACGCCGCAATGACACTGGCCACGAGATCGACCGAAGGAAACGCGCCGGCCACCACACCGCCGCATCGCAGCTTGAAGCCGGTCCGTTCCAACGCGCCGCTGGCACGCACTTTGGCCAGCGCCGCGATCGCGCGCAGGAGCGAGCCTTCAGGGTTGGCGCCTTCCGGTTGGGCCTCGAAATACAGCGTTACCGGCATCGGTGCGGTGGCCTGAATGCTGGTGATGTCGCGCAGAAACTTTTCATCGGAAAGCAGCGTGGCCGGTACGCGCGTTTCGAGCACGTCCACCGGCACTCGTCCATCGAGCGCCTGATGCATCAGCGCCATCGCAGCCAGATCGGCACGAAGTGCGTCGCAGAGTGAAGCAACGTCGGCGCCACCGCGACCGAGCGCAATTACCTTGGCGCGCGGTGAAAAACCCAACAGCCGCTCGTGATACGGCGTCAACTCGCCCAGGCGCACGGCCGGCACGATGAATCGTCCCAACATCCATGCATCCCGTTCATGCAGATAGTCGAGGTAGTTCTCGATCGCTGCAGCCAGCGGCAACTCAGCCGGTGGAAACATGCCGGCGTAGTCGAGCACTCCATCGAGCAACGTGCGCAGACTCGGTTCCATTTGTCTTACCTTCGTCAGTCGATCAAGGAGGGTTGTTCGATGTCGCAATAGTGGCTCACCGCCCCGCTGGGATGCTCGATGCGATAGCTACCGTCTGCGGTGCGGTTTAGCCACTCTACAGGGATCTTGCCGGAGCCATCGGGCAGGTCGATGACATACAACGGCACCGCTGGACCGGGAATGCAGCCGCGCAGGGCTCGGTAGAGTGCCAGTCCCTGCTCGATGCTGACGCGAAAGCCGGGGGTTCCCGCAACGCGGTCGGGATGATGCAAGTAGTAAGGCTTTACCCCCAGCGCATAGAGTGCGGCGAAGTGTTCGGCCAACGTCTCCAAGCGGGCATTCACGCCGCCGAGCAATACCGTCTGATTGAGCAGACCAATGCCGGCCGCACGCAAGCTGGAAATGGCAACAGTGAATTCGGGGCGCAGCTCACGCGGGTGCGACGTGTGAATCGCCATTCGCAGCGGCGCCGGCGATGACTGCACCAGCGTGTGCGCCAGTTGCTGCGTCATGCGCGCCGGATCGTGAACGGGGGCACGCGAGTGAATGCGCACCGTCTTCAACGCCGGCAGGCGCCGCAGTGCGGTGAGTATTCTCGCCAGTGCCTCGTCGGTCAGCACCAGCGGGTCGCCACCGGAAAGAATTACTTCGTGCAGGCCGGGCAGCGTCGAAAGCAGATCGATCGCTTCGAGAACTTCGCTGATGTCAGGGTCGTGGTCTTGGCCCGCCCGAAAGCAGAATCGGCAATAAAAGTGGCAGCGCGAGGTCACCAACAGCAACGCACGATCGGAGTACTTTTGAATCACGAGCGGGTGCAGCTTGCGGCGCCCCTCCCCTACCGGATCGTCAATCGCATCCTCGTCGGCGCGCAATTCATCGGGAGTGGGCCACGCGATGCGGCGGATCGGGTCGTCCGGATCATCGCGGCGAACCAAATCGAGATAGCCCGCAGGAAATCGGAGCGGAAGGCGGCGCGCCGCGGCGCGCGCGGCGTCATCCAGCGTTACCCCTAGAAGGTCCGCGGCGGCTTGGAGTGGTAGGGCCCGCGAGCCTGCCCAACGGGCTGTCTTCGATTTGGACGGGTGCATTTGTTTATCCCTTGGCCGTACCTATAATGCCGCGGTTTGCCGGGCCCGCCCCCCACCGTCGCGGGGTCGTCACCGTAAATTGCCGATACTCATTCAGCCACGACTTTTGAGGTGCTTGTGTCGATCATCGATGCGACCGAAATCCGTAAGGGAATGAAAATTCTGTGGGAGGGCCAGCCCTGCCTGGTTACCGAGGCTCAGTTCGTCAAGCCAGGCAAAGGCACCGCGTTCACCCGCGCCCGAATTCGCAACATGATGAATGGCCGTTCGCTCGAACAAACCTACAAGGCCAGCGAACGGATTGAATTGTGCTCACTCGACGAGCGCGGCATGGAGTTTCTCTATCAAAGCACCGGCGAATGGCACTTCATGGACAACTCGAACTTCGAGCAGTTGGTCATGAGCACCGACGCCGTCGGTGAAGCCGGTAACTGGTTGACCGAAAATCTCCCGGTAAAGATTTTGTTCTTCAATGACAAGCCGATCTCGATCGACCTGCCGAACTTCGTCGAACTGCAAATTACGGAGTGCGAGCCGGCGGTCAAGGGCGATACCAAGGCCAACGCACAGAAGTTGGCGACGATGCAAACCGGTGCGACGGTCGGTGTGCCGATGTTCGTCGACAACGGCGAGTGGATTCGGATCGACACCCGCACCGGCGAATACGTCGAACGAGTCAAGCGCTGATCCCCGCGCTTCATCTGTTGCAAGCCCGCGCGCGGATCCTTCAGGGGATCCGCCTGTTTTTTTCCGAGCGCGGATTTCTGGAAGTCGAAACGCCGGTGCGCGTGGTTTGTCCGGGGCTCGAGCCGCACTTGGTTGCGATTCCTGCCGGCGATGGCCGCTGGCTGCGCACCAGCCCCGAGTTGCATCTGAAGAAGCTGCTGGCTGCCGGTTGCGGTCCGGTGTTCGAACTGGCGCGTTGTTTTCGTGGCGAGGAGAGCGGCCCGTGGCATCGCACCGAGTTCACGATGCTCGAATGGTATCGCCCGCATCAAACGCTCGAGACGATCGCTCACGATATTGCGGCGCTGCTCCCCGAAGTAGCCCGCGTCGCCAATGCCGACGTCACCTCGATTCGTGGCTGCAATTTCAGCGCGCCGGTAGAACGTCTCACGGTGCGTGAAGCGGTCCAGTGCTACGCCGGCATCGATCTGGCGATGTATCGAGATCGTGCCACGCTCGCAGCCGCGTTGCGCGGGATTGGAATTGCTTGCAGCGATGACGATAGTTGGGACGAGTTGTTTTTTCGCGTGATGATCTTGAAGGTCGAACCACAACTCGGCCGCCAGCAAATCACGATCTTGTCCGAATACCCCGCGTCGCAGGCGGCACTGGCCAACATTAGACCCGATCCCGACTGGCCGGTCGCGCTGCGTTTCGAGGTGTACGCGGGCGGCATCGAATTGGCCAACGCCTTCGACGAACTGACCGATGGTTCAGAACAGCGGCGTCGCCACGAAGCGGACCGCGACTACCGCCGTGCGCATGGTCGAGAGCTGCCCGAGCTTGATGAAGAGTTCTTGGCAGCACTTGAAAGCGGCATGCCGCCGTGCGCTGGAATTGCGTTGGGTGTCGATCGCTTGATGGCGTTGGTATTGAACGTCGACGACATTCGGCAACTGACGTTTTAGCTCTCGTCGCGGGGCCGAGCGCGCCCAGCCCCGCGAAACCATTGCCTAACGCTTGCCGTTTCCGAACAGCGACGGGTACATGACCCCTGCGATCGCGGCACCGAGGCACGGCGCAACCCAAAACAGCCACAACTGCTGCAGCGCCCAACCACCGACGAACAACGCAGGGCCAGTGCTGCGCGCCGGATTGACCGATGTGTTGGTGACCGGAATGCTGATCAAGTGAATCAGCGTCAGTCCTAGTCCGATCGCGATCGGCGCGAATCCTTTGGGGGCGCGATCGTCGGTGCTTCCCAGAATGATCATGAGAAATGCGAACGTCATGACGAACTCGCAGATGAACCCTGAGCCCATCGAGTACAGGCCCGGCGAGTGCTCGCCGAATCCGTTGCTGGCCATGCCACCGGCGACATCGAAACCCGCCTTGCCACTGGCGATCAAATACAAGACACCGGCGCCCAACACGCCACCCACGACTTGCGCAATGACATACGGCAGCAGTTCACCGGCGGGATGACGCTTGCCGACCACCAATCCCACGGTAACGGCCGGGTTGAGGTGACAGCCCGAAACATGGCCAATCGCGAACGCCATTGTCAGGACCGTCAATCCAAAGGCGAACGAAACGCCCAGCAAGCCGATACCGACATCGGGGAATGCCGCTGCCAGCACGGCGCTGCCACAACCGCCCAACACAAGCCAAAACGTGCCGAATACCTCGGCACCCAAACGATTCATCAACGGCATAGCACCTCCTGCCCCAATCCCGCCGCGGACTATATCAACACCGCGACACGCGGGTAGCAGGCTATGCGTCGCGATGCACGGTGGCCGGCGAGAATGCCGGCAGGCAAACGGCGATGTACTCCGCGCCCTCGGGCCCAGGGGTGCTGTAGCGCACCCATTCCCCAGCGTGCGTAACAACCGCTTGGCCGGCTCGCACCTCGAGCACCGACTGCTCGCTCTCGACACGCAGCATGCCGCGGAGCACCACGGTGTATTCGTCGAACTCGGGGCTTTGCCCCGGCTCGACCCAACCGGATGGGCTTTGCATGCGCGCAACGCTGAGCACTGCGGTGCCCGTGTTGACGCGACCGACGAATTCTTCGATGCGCTTTGGTTTGTTTCCTGCGGCTTCGATCACGACAGGTTTATCGATGAGTGTCGGCATGCGTTACCTCAACATCTTCCAGGCTTTGGCCCAGCGGCCGGTGCGGATTCCGTCGTCGATCCACAGCATCGCCAGCGGTTCGAGCAATCGCGCCGCTTCGATACCGCCGCAATCGACCGCGACCCAACCGAAAGCCTCGCAGATGCCCGCCACCGTCTTTCGGGCGGCTGCGTCATTGCCGCACAAGAACATGTCGGGCGGACTACCGGCCAACTGCGGTTTGTACATGAGCGCAGCGCCAACGGTGTTGAAGCACTTCACGACTTTCCCGCTGGGAATCCAGCGTTGCACCTGCTCACCCCCGGAGTCGGTGAAGCCCAGCGCCAACTGGGGTGCGCTTCCAGGCGCTACGGCAAGCGGGTTGGTGGCATCGATCACGACCTTGCCGGCCATGAGCTTGACGTCGGCGAGCCAAAGCGCGTTTTCTGTTCCGCTCCAGGCGGTGGCCAAGACGATGAGCTCTCCAAACAGCGCTGCGTCGCCGAACATGCCGACAGAAACCTTCGGACCCAGCGAGGTTGCCCAACTTTGCAACTCGGGTTTGGACGGTTCACGCGTCCCGAGTTTGACGTCGTGCCCTTCGCTAACGAAGGCGCGAGCGAGTTGTTGACCGACATTGCCACTGCCGAGAATTCCGATTTTCATCGCGACTCCTGCCTGTGTGGTTGGTGATTCGCGAGGCATGCTCCTTCAAGCGCGCCAATGGTGCAAATCAACGAGCGCAGAGTAGTCGTTGCGTCGCGCAACCCTCACACGTCTGCCAGTTGCACCAGCGCATCGCCGCTGAGCCGATAGATGATCCAGTCGCTCATCGGCTTGGCGCCGAGGCTTTCGTAGAAGCGAATCGCTGGCTCATTCCAATCGAGCACCGCGCATTCGAAGCGGCCACAACCGCGCTCAACGGCCAACTTGGCCAGGTGAACCAGCAAGCGCTTGCCGACGCCATGACCGCGCCACGCGGGATCGACGAAGAGGTCCTCGAGATACAAGCCGCGCCGTCCAATGAAGGTGGAGACGTTGTGAAAAAAGAGTGCGAAGCCGATCGGTTGCTCACCGGCCCAGGCGAGCACCACTTCTGCGTTGGCTTGTGGACCGAACAATCTGTCGTGCAGCAACTGTTCGGTAGCCACGACTTCGTGCGCCAGCCGCTCGTACTCGGCGAGTTGCCGGATGAGCGAAAGCACGACGCTGACATGTTCGGGTCCCGCCAGTCTGAGGTCAACGTTGGTAGTCATGGTTTCTCCGCGAACGATCGTATCCTTGCACGCCTCCGATGGCTCCCCCTTCCCCGCGTCGCACCCCACTCACGTTGCTGATCACCGGCATTGCCGGTGCGTGGAGTGCTGCTCAGGAGGAGTCGCGCCGGCCCGGTGAACGCTGGGGCCTAATCCTAATGGTGATGTCGGCGGCCTCGTTTGCACTCATGGCGGCGCTGGCCAAGAAGCTGCTTCCGGACACACCAACCCAAGCCGTGGTGCTTTCGCGCAGCGTTTTGATGACGGCAATTTTCGTGGTCGCGGCGCGGCGGCAACATATGCCTTTGATTGGATCGCGGCCTTTCGTGTTGTTGCTGCGTGGACTGTTGGGATATTCCGCGCTGTCTTGCTACTTCTATTCGGTCCAACACTTGCCGCTGGGTGATGCGGTCTTGCTGCAGTACAGCCACCCGCTGTTTATCGCGGCGATCGCACCATGGTTTTTGAAAGAGCGCACCGCTCGCGGTCACTGGCCGCTCGTGTTGCTGGCGCTGTTGGGTGTGACGCTGATCGTGGGCCCGTCGGGCGATCTGCGCGGACAAGCCTTGGTTGGGCTGACCGGCTCGGTGTTTTCAGGGCTGGCCTACATTGCGGTACGCCAGCTTTCGCGCACTGAACATCCACTGACCATTTTGGTGTGGTTCCCCGCCGCATCGATTCCGTTCTCTCTGGCAGCGTCGATCGCGGCCGGTCGAGCGGCGTTACCGCGCGGTTGGCTGGACGTTGTGGGGCACCTCGCCGTGACCGCAGCCGCCTTGATCGGTCAGTGGACGTTGACGCAGGGCTTGGCTCGCGTCGACGCGGCCCGAGCGACCGCGGTCACGATGACCGGCCCCGTCTTCGGGTTGTTGTTTGGTCTTGCGCTTTTCGGCACGGTGCCGACCGCGCTCTCACTGCTTGGAACCGCCGTCGTTACCATTGCGTTGGTCATGCTGACGAAGCGGCCTGCGTTGGCCCCTGCCAACGATCGCGGTGATCGGCCCTGAGGCGGTGATAAATCGCATCTGGGGCGGCTCTTCCCCGCGCCCCTATAATCCGCGCCATGTTCCGACGCCTATTGGTTGCCAATCGTGGAGAGGTTGCCGTGCGGGTGGCGCGTACGTGCCGGCGGCTCGGCATCTCCCCGGTCGCTGTCTATTCCACCGCCGATGCCGGGGCGCCGTGGCTGTCGCACTTCGACGAGGCCGTTGCGATTGGCCCAGGGCATCCGGGCAAGTCGTACTTGAATCAAGCCGCGGTGCTGCAGGCTGCCGTGCAAACGGATTCCCAAGCGTTGCACCCGGGGTGGGGATTTCTGTCCGAGAACGCGTTGTTCGCCACACGCGTGCAGCAGCTCGGTATTGCGTGGGTCGGCCCTACACCCAACTCGATCCGGCGGATGGGCGATAAAGCGCTCGCGCGCGACACGGTGAAGTCACTCGGCCTGCCGACGATTCCTGGGTCGGATGGATTGCTGCAAGACGCTGCACAAGCACGCGCGCTCGCCGAGTCGATCGGTTATCCGGTGTTGCTCAAGGCGACAGCCGGCGGCGGCGGCCGTGGCATGCGCGTATGCCGCAGCGCGGCCGATGTGGACGCGGCGTTCGCGGCGGCATCGGGCGAAGCGGCGGCGGCGTTCGGCAACGCTGGGCTTTATCTCGAGAAGTTCGTCGAGCATGGCCGGCATATCGAGTTTCAAGTCATGGGCGATCGCTTCGGTAAGGTGTTGCACTTCGGTGAACGCGAGTGCTCGGTGCAACGCCGCCATCAGAAGCTGATCGAGGAAGCGCCGAGTCCCGTCATCGATCGCGACACGCGCGTGGCGTTCGGCGCGCAGTTGTGCGCCGCGTTGTCGCGCCTGGGGTATGTAGGGGCCGGCACGATCGAAATGCTGCGTGCCCCTAGTGGCGCGCTGTACTTCATGGAAATGAATACACGATTGCAGGTTGAACACCCGGTCACAGAAGCTGTCTGCGGCGTGGATTTGGTGGAGTTGCAATTGCGTGTCGCTGCTGGCGAGCGGCTGAGCTTGAAGCAAGAGGAAATCCAGTGGTCGGGGCACGCGATCGAAGCGCGATTGAATGCCGAAGAAGTGGCCGATGATTTTCGCCCCTCGCCCGGCACGATCACCGCCTTTCATGTGCCGGCCGACCGCGGACCCGGCAGCGTGCGGATCGAAACACACATCACCGCACCGGCCGAGGTGCCACCGTTTTACGATTCGTTGGTTGCCAAAGTCATTGCGCACGGGGCCACGCGCGCGGAAGCGATTGCCACGTTGAAGGCGGCGTTGACCGGCGCACGGATCGAAGGCGTGCCGACATCGATACCCGCACATTTGGCGGTGCTCGATGCGCCAGCGTTCGTGACCGGACACTACGACACCGATCTGTTGAGCCTACTTGACCTGTCCGTGAAGAGGAGTTGACGTGGCGCGCCTGGCACTGCACCCGATTGGTTCTGCCTTGAACGCGGCGGCCGCTGCCGCCAATCGCGACGCGATGACGCCGTTGAAACAACGCCTGCTCGACAAGCGCGAGGCGGTGCACAGCGGCTGGGGCGCGAGTTACATCGAGCGCGTTCACAAGAAGGGCAAGCTCACGGCGTGGGAGCGCATCGAGCGTTTGATCGATGCGGGCAGCCGGCCGCTGGCGGTTGGTACTTTGGTCAACGACGGCGAGCTGTTTGGGCCGGAACAACGGCCGGCACCCGGCGCGGGAGTGGTCACAGCGTGGTGCCGCATTGCGGCGCGCTGGACGATGGTGATCGCCAACGACAACACCGTGGCCAGCGGATCGTGGTGGCCACGCACCCCCGAGAAGATCGAACGCGCGCAAGAGATGGCGTTGAAGCTGCGCGTGCCGGTCGTGTATCTGGTCGATTGCTCCGGGTTGTTTCTGCCCGAGCAAGCCAGGAGTTTTCCGGGGCGTACCGGCGCTGGCGCCATCTTCAAGATGAATTCGAAGCTTTCGGCCGCCGGCGTGCCACAGATTGCGGGTGTGTTTGGCGATTGCATTGCCGGTGGCGGCTACATGCCGATCATTAGCGACGTCGTCTTCATGACCGAACAGGCGTACATGGTGATCGCTGGGGCGGCGCTGATCAAAGGCGCGAAGTCGCAGAAGATCACGTCGCTCGATATTGGCGGCCCCGACGTCCACGTGCACCTCTCGGGCTGCGCCGATCATCGCGCTCCCGACGATGAAACCTGCCTGGACTCGATCCGTCATGAAATCGAGAAGCTGCCGAGCTCCGCTATCGACTACTACCGGCGCGATGCCGAGGCTGCTCCGCCGCGCTTTGCGGCCGAAGAGTTGAGCGCGGTGTTCCCTTCCGATCATCGCTACGCCTACGACATGCGCGAGGTACTGGCGCGATTGCTCGACGACTCGCTCTTTCGCGAGGTCTTTCCGCACACCGGACACGAGATGATTTGCGGCGTCGGGCGCGCTGCCGGGTTGTGGGTTGGGCTCATCGCTAACAACCCACAGCTCACGGATCATCCTTCGCTGCGAGGCGAGAAGCGCCCTGGCGGGATTTTGTACAAGGAGGGAATCGCCAAGATCAGCCAGTTCGCGCGCGCCTGTAACGACGACGGCATTCCGCTGATCTGGCTGCAGGACATCAGCGGATTCGATATCGGCGCAGAGGCTGAAAAGCAAGGATTGCTCGGGTACGGGTCTTCACTGATCTACACCAACAGCACCACCACCGTTCCCACGTTGACCGTTTTGTTGCGCAAAGCCTCGGGCGCTGGCTACTACGCCATGGCGGGTTTGCCCTACGACCCTGTCATGCAACTTGCCACGCCACTGACGCGCTTGGCGGTAATGGACGGGCGCACGCTCGCGATCGGCGCCTATCGCACCAGGCTCGACGACGACTTCAACATCGTGGCCGATTCTGCCGAGGAGCGGGAGAAAATCCGGCGTGGCATGCAAGAGGTCGAAGAGTCGATTGCCGCCGACATGGACCCACACAAATCGGCGCGGCAAATGGATGTCGACGAAGTGGTGCTGATGGACGAGTTGCGCGAGTGGATCGCTGCCTTTGCCGAGATGTCGTATCAGTCGACGGGTCATCGCACCGTAAGAAACCCGCGTATTTGGACGATTCACGATCTGGTGGTGCTCACCGACGAACTGCGTTGAATCGCTCTGAACATGCCAGCGCAACGCGATGTTTTTTTTCTTGTGTGTGTCGAGTGTGTTTGCAGCGCGTCTGATAGCATGCGGTACCCGATTGATTACATCGCTCGCCTTCGCCATGGAGTCGATGCATGTCAGAAAAACGAGATGTGACCCTGCAGAAGTGGATGCTCGAGAACGACGATTTCATGGATCGCCTCGGGCAAGCCGCCGCACGTCGAATCCGCGATTCGGTGCTCGAGCGCGGAGAGGTAGATTGGGAAGAGGTCATCTCCGGCCTGTCGCAAGACATGCAGCGCGAGTTGAATTGGTTCTCACCTCGCAATCACGCTTGATTTGGGTCTCGGTGTAGTCTCCGTTCCGTGAACGAGTCACTCGACCTCCTCGCCGAGCACCAACCCGACGGAAGCGTCGTGCTCTTGGCTCCGTTGCCGGGCCTGGTTCGCTTTTCCCGCAAGGGCGGCGAGGTTCTCGTTCCGGGCAGTGCGGTTGGGGTTTTAGTCATCGATCAACGTTCGTATCAACTTCTCGTGCCGGCCGGAGTCCACGGCCAGCTGGCAGATCGACTGCCCGAGCATCCTTGGATTGCATGTGGCTACGGTTCGCGATTGGCAGAAGTGTCACCTTACGCGGGCCGGTCAGATGCGGCGGAAAGTGAGCTGTCGGCCGAGGAAACGGCGCGTGGATACGTCGTGCGGGCCCCGAGCCACGGGACGTTCTACCGTTCCGCGGGCCCCGGCCAACCTAACTTCGTCGAAGTCGGTCAACGCGTCGAGGCGGGGCAGACGGTGGGATTGGTCGAGGTCATGAAGTGCTTCTCTCCAATCAGCTTCGTGGCGCCGGCCGGAATCGAGTTCGGCGTGGTCCGCGAAATCCTCACCGGCGACGGCGTCGAAGTGAAGGCCGATCAAGCGCTGGTTCGCATCGTTCCTGGTTGAGGCGTTGTCGGCCGGCCAAGACTGCGGCACCAACCTGCCCGCTCGCTTGAGCCGGTCTGAGAAGCCGGTGCGTTGCAGCTTGAATCGAACTTGTAAAAAAAGTGCCTGTCCCCACTGAGGGGTGCGTAGATTTGGGGGCGGTTTGCCGCGGGAGAGAGAGAGATGACGATGAAGCGTTTGGGGCTGCTCGGGGTGGTGGTGTGTTTGGGGTTGGCTGCTGGATGCGGGTCGGTGCATCGGCATCAGGTCACGAAGGTGGCAACGGTGTCTGCGACCCCGGCAGAGTCGGACTTTCAAGCGGAACCGGATGGTGACATTCCAGACTCCAAGCCGGTGATTCGTTTCGAGCCGGCCTCGCAGCCGCAGCGCGGCGATGGTCCGTCGGGCGGGAACGTTCGCGCCAATCAGGATTCCAGCGGCTTCGACCAAAACGAAACCACGGTTGCGATCAACCCCGCCAACCCCAATTGGATTGTCGGGGGCGCAAACGACGCTCGCCTCGGCCGTTACACAGCGGCGTATTACTTCAGCAAGGATGGCGGGCGAACCTGGGGTGATGGGGCCGCGCCTTATCAGCAGTACTCCACGCAGGCCGACCCCACCGTTGCGTACTGCGCAGACGGGACTGCGCTCTTCGCGTATCTGGACTACAGCGGCGGCGCCTTCACGCCGCACCGCTTCATCTCGACTCGCTCGACCGACGGCGGCGTCACGTGGGGCGCGCCGGGAACGATCTTCGCGTCGGGCGGTTCACCGTTCGCGGATCGCCCGTACATCACGTGCGCGCAGGCGGCCGGCACGAATCAAAACCGCGTGTATGCCTCGTGGACCAACTTCCCCAACGCGTTCTCGTCTGGAACCGTGCGTGTCGCCTTTTCCGATGACCGTGGCGCGACGTGGACCGGGGCCAAGAACGTTTCGAACGCAGGCTCGCAAGGTTCGATGCCGACCGCCGGAAAAAACGGAGTGGTCTACGTCTTCTTTCAGGCCGGAAACGCGATTCAGTTCAACAAGTCGTCCAACGGAGCGGGAACGTGGGGCAGCGTGGCGACCATCGCGACCTATACGTCACTGCCAGAACCGAACTTCCGGCGGCCGACCTATCCCAGCGGCGCGGTCGACAACTCGGGCGGCCCGTTCGACGGCACGGTGTATGTGGTGTGGCACAGTGTGTCCACCGGTTTAGCCGATGTGCTTCTCTCGCGCAGCACCAACGGTGGATCGACTTGGTCGGCGCCGATCCGTGTCCACGACGACCCGGTGAACAGTCCAAGAGATCAGTTCATGCCTTGGGTCTCGGTTGACGAGAAAGGCACCGTTGCGGTGAAGTTCTTCGACCGTCGCGATGACCCCAACAACATCCTGCAGCACATTTATGTCGCGACCTCTCACGATGGAGGCCTCACGTTCGAAAACGAACGCGTCACGGATGTTGCTTCCAACAGCACGCTTACCGGGTTCTTGGGCGATTACTCGGCCATCTCGGCACGCGGCGGCAAGGCGATTCCGCTGTGGAGCGACTTGCGCGCGGGAACCGGCGAGGAGGATGTCTACGTCGACATCTACAAGATCTATCCGTACGACAAGGTCACCAACGTGCGCTTCACCGACAAAAACACGTTGACGTTCGACGATCAAGAGCCGCGCACCGGCGCGGGCAGCGTGTACGACATCGTGCGTGGTGATGCCTCCGATTTGCCCAGCGCCAACCGGGCGTCTCTTGCCACCTGTGAGCGTGAGAATCTGGCCTCACCTCCTGCCGTCGTGTCGGGAACACCACCGACCGGCGCTGCGTGGTACTACCTGGTTCGTGCCCAGGGAACGCGCGGTGATGGCAGCTTCGGAACATCGACACCGCGTCCCGATCCTCGGGAGTCGTTCGACGGAACGAGCGTCTGCGGGCCGTAATATTTCGCGGAGCGATCGTGCTGCTTCTAGAGCGGCACGATCGCGCGCTGCTGTGTCAGCGCTACGAGTCGCAAACCAAAGGCGCGATGCGCTGCGTCGCTGGTAAGCACGTCACTCGGATCGCCCTCGGCCACGGCGCGGCCGTGATCCAAAAGCAGCGCGCGGGTTGCACCGCGCGGCGCGAGCACCACATCGTGCAAAGAAAAAATCACAGCGGCTCCGCTCGCTGCGAGTCCTCGGACTAGGTCCATCACCGCACAGGCATGCCCCACATCGAGCGCCGTGGTCGGTTCATCGAGCACCAACAGTGGCGCTTCTTGCGCAATGGCTCGGGCCAAGTGTGCGCGACGGCGCTCGCCTCCAGACAGCGTGGCCAAGGGACGCAGGCGCAGGTGAGCGACGTCGGCTCGTTCCATGGCTGCCGTGACCGCACGGCGATCCTCTGACTGCAACGGCCGCAGTGCACCGGCATGTGCGTAGCGGCCAAGCCGGACAACGTCCTCGACGGTCGGCGAGAATGGCGTCCAGGTTTCTTGCGGCAGATACGCCAGCTCGCGGGCCAGTGCACGGCGCGAGAACGACGATTGTGGCCGGCCTGACAATTCGATTTCGCCACCGCAGTTCAGAATGCCGGCCAGCGCGCGCAGCAACGTGGTTTTTCCAGATCCGTTGGGCCCGACGACCGCCAGCACTTCCCCGCGCGACACGCTGAGTGACACACCATCGACGACACACCGGCCGCCCAGTTCGACCCGTACATCGACCGCGCGCAAGAGATTACTGGGTTGACTCGCTTCGATCGTGCTCACGACCGAGAGTGTCGCACTACTGCTGGCTTGCGGCCTCGTCACTCGAGTCCGGCTCGTTCTCGCCGAGTGCTTCGTCGACCTGACGGGTATGAACCTCGGTCGCAGACTTCATGTTCTTCATGCCCGGGAGCGAGCGGACATCTCCGGTCTTGGCTGCAGGCGCCGCCTCCTTCACCGACTTCCAATTTTTGGCCGCCAACACCAGCACGATCGCGACCACCACGATCAACACCAAGGTCCCAAAACTTCCACGGCGCATAAGCAGCTCCTCGCCGCGAATATCGGTCCCTGACGCCCGGCTGTCAGCCTCGATTAACCAGGCGGGTCAGGCAGAAGGGCGGGACCACCACCGGCCAGCCGGTTGCGTCGGGGGCCGCGTCGGGAAGCGCCGAGCCGACCCGGCTCAACCACCAGGCGGGTGCGAGGCCGAGTTTCGGCCCCCAACGCGCCACCGGACGACCGCCGGCCCGTCGATGCCCCGAGACGAGTAGCGCCGAACGGAGAAACAAAGCCCGCGTGATGACCCAACCTTCCGAGGGCCAGATGCCGATGCTCATCGGCGAGGTCCAGCGGATCGATCGCCATTCCAGGACGGGCGGGTCTCGCCAGGATCCCTGCTGCAACGAACCACTCGCCTGCCCGCCATGGGTGCCGTCGTTGGGCAATCCTGTCAGCCTCCCCCGGAGCACGGCTGCAATCGGCCGCTGCGGGTCGCCGTTCGCATCGAGTGCGTCGAGCGCCGCCCCGAATTCCCCCGGGTCTTCCAGCGAGACGGCCTCGCTGCCCACGTCGGTTCCCAGATCGAGACCGGCCCGCAGCCAGCGTGTGGCCTCGAACCTCACGAGGTCTGCCGCTGGAAACAGATCCACGATCCAGGGACCGTCGACAGGATCGATGTCGAAATTCGGGGGCTCGACTTCTTCCAGTGTCGGTTCGGCACTCGCGCGTGCGATCGCTTGCAATACCGGTGAGGGCCAAGGCCTATCGGGATCAGAGAACGGAATGGTGCGGGTCCAAACTGGGGCGGCGAGATCGGATCCAAGCAGGAACTGCGCCGTTCGCAGACGGCGATTCTGGTGTCGCCCACTCTGATCGATGTCCGACACCAGGGCGCTCACAACTCGAACCGCAACCTCGTCCGCGGCCCCGGCCCACGCGGACACCATCGAGTTTCGAAGCGCGGAAGCCCAACTCGCGAGTCTTTCGAACTCAGCTGGCGATACCGGCTCCAACCAGACTGGCTCAGAGGGCATTCGACCCGTCGCCTGGACAGTAAAAAACCCCTGATCAGAGAGCGCGCCGCACTCGCGCCCCTCACCCCACACCACGCCACGCGACGTCGCGACGCATTCGATGAGTTGAGATCGCTTGGAGCTGATCAAGGTCTTCGCCTCACGTCAGTTCTGAGATCGTGACAAGGGTGCGTCGCTTTCATCGGCCCATGAGTCCGAGCCTAAGCATGGCCGTTCTCATAGGCTCAATACCCCTGATTTCCCCCATCCCGATTGTCATTCAATGGGATCAGGCGTGCAGGCTCGAGAACAATCGTCGGCGCGCCGACCATAACTGCGTTCACGGCGCCGGCGCGGGTGCAAAGAGCTGGCTCGGGTTTGGCCTGGGGCTCATCGGCCACCTCTATCACCCGTTGCCAACTCCGCTCATTCAACATGACCAGTCCTGAGTGGCCGGTGTCGCCGAGGGTGCCGTCTTTTTTGATCCGGTAAAATCGGCGGGCCTCGAGCACGATGATCCCAGTCGCGGAATCGAATCGCCCCGCCCGGGCTGAGTCAACGAAAATGGTCCCAGGGTCCAGGTCCCGTCGCGTGCACCGATGGTCGCCCGTCACCTTGAGCGAGGTGAACGAGAGCGCCGGAGCGGCCCGTTCTCTCACCGAGGGGCGCCGGTATGGGGCTTCCACTCCAAGTCCAATGTCCGCCTGCCGCGCTGCAGATCCGTGGTCGTCGAATTGGAAACCCACGGGCCAAGGGGCGCGGCGCGGATCATCGGTCAGTTGTATCCCGAGCTGATCAGGACGCCGGACAGCCTTCTCGAGTGCCGCGTGACCCAGTTCGTGCGCCGCCCAGCCGGCCACCTCGGACGAAAGGACAACTCGCTCGACACAGTCGTGAGTCAGTGGTTCGGCGGATCCTTGACGAATCCACGACCCTGTCTCGGCGACAGGCGGTAGCTCCCCGGGCGCATAGAGAGCGACGCCGGTTCTATCTGGCGGGTCAGGGTGGACCCGAATCCGATGGCCAATGCTGAATTCGACACAAGGCTCGATTCCCGGTCCGGTGAGGATCCTCGCTCGCCCCAGGGTCTCGAGCGTGTTGGGATTTGGCCCCTTCTCGCTGTCGCCGGCGTCGCGATTCGCCAGATCCTGTGCGGCCGAGCGGTGCTTCACCACCAGTTCGTCGACCATGAGTGAGATGAGTTGGTCCCAGGACGGAAGCAGTCGGCGCCCTCGCCCCTGGGCCAGAGCAATCGCCACCGCCGGTCCGGCACCGACCGCAAAGCGAAAGGCATTCCCGCCTCCGGGACCGGTCAATCGCTCGGCACGAACCCCTCCATCGATCTCGAAGTGCAGCCCCGGCCGGTTCGAAGGGGTGCCTAATGTGGCCCGAGCCTCCCACAGCAATTGCCAGCCGTCCGTTCCCGAACGCCGGGAGACGGCGTTCAGGCTTGGAACGATATTGACGAGCGTCTGGTACAAGAGGCTGGACATTGGCCGGGCGCACTTTAGACGAGAACGGCCGCTCACAAATGGTCGTCCACTTGCTCGGGACCTATGTTTCACCCGTCATCCGGGGACACGTACATGTCGTCAGCGTCGTTCGTTCTGGTTATCGACTTCGAGCCACGTTCGCTCGCGAAGACGCGCGCCGTACTCGAACAGGCGGGTCACACGGTTCGATCTGCCTCCAGCGGCAAAGAACTCAAGGAAATTCTCGAGCGCGAAATGCCCGCTGTGGTCTTGATGGAGCCGATGCTGCCAGGGCAAGACGGATTCAAGCTCTGTCAGGCGATCAAGCGGCGCGCCCAGGTGATGCCGCTCACTGTGATCGTAGCGAGTCGAATTTATCGCGGCGCGCGCTATCGCAACATGGCCAAAGAAGCAGGCGCCGACGGGTACTTCGAGCGGCCGCAGCAAGACGATCAAATCATGGCGATCATCAACCGCGTCGTTCCGCGCATTGAGAATGGAACGCTCTCGCCAACCGGTCCCGTCGGTGGGGCGCCAACGTTCACGCGTGACGCGATCGCTGCTCCACTCGTGACCACACAACCGCGCCCGCCGATTCAAGTCAACCCAACACCGGCGGCGGCGCCTTCGTCATCGGCTCCGTCTTCGTTGCCTTCGCGACCTCAAGCCCCGACCGCGGCATCAGCGTCTGCGCTATCGCGCGCGGTTGCCGCATCGAGTTCGTCGGCAGCATCGAGCGGACTTCAGGATTTCTCGGACGGGGATATTGACGACGCGTTGAGCCGTGCACTCGGCGAGAGCCTCACGAGCCCCATCACGTCCAGCTCACCGCCGAGCGCGATGAAGGTTCAGATCGCGACGCAGTCCGAGAGCGCCGTTGCTGAAGAAGACCCATTCGATTTCGACTTCGGTTGGACTTCGGAACAACCCGCTTCCGTCGATCTCGATGAGCTCGGGCTTGTGCTCGATGAAATCGATCTAACGCAAACTGCCGCTGCCCAGGCGCCACCGGCCTCACGCGAAAAAGACCTCGGCTTCGTTTTGCTGCCCGAGAAGCAATCGGTTCCGGTGGTGCGGCGCTCGATTGTGCTTCAAGAAACCGACGAGAGAGCGTTTTCGCTCGATCTCACGTCCCCCCAGCGAGACTCGCTGGCTGTCACTCCCGTGGCCGGGCCGGAAGCGGAACCGCAGTCGCAAATCTCTCCGTCGCCGGTCGACGAGATGCAAGGGATTGACGACTTCTTCGAGCAGAACTTCATCGCCGTCGAGCGAAATCCAGCCACCTCCGCGCCAAGCAGTGTCAGTGCCGCACCGATTGCACCGCTGTTCGATGACACGCCTCGCGGTTTTAGCGGAGAGGTTTTGGGAGATCCTGCACTCGACCCTGAGCCAGCCCCAAACACGGGACCGCCGCCCTTCGCCTCGGGCGCGAACGAAGTTCCAGAGAGCTTGCGCGGAATGGATCGCGGAACCGCGGAGTTGCTCTCGAGCCTCGAGGAACTGGAGAACAGCTTGCCTCAGCCCGAGGCAGGGCATTCCACCGGTTGGAACGATGGGTCTGAGTTCGAAGCCTCGCTGAACTCCTTGAGTTCATTGAACTCGCTGAACTCACTCAACCCGCTGGACGACAGCAGCAGCGGCGTCGTTCATGAGCGTCCTTCCGCGTCGGCTGAGGAACAGTCGCTCGAGGATATGCTCGCGCGACTCACGACCGGCGATGAGGCGCCTGCTCGAGCGAATACCGCGCCCCCGCCTGCCGTTTTTCAAGAGGAGTTGCTGCCATCAGCACCGATCGCGCCGATCCAAGCCGACACTCCTTCGGACGATGACTTTGATATCGATTTCGGTTTCGATCCCGTTCCGGCGCCTCCCAAAAAGCTGCGCACCGCTCCGGTGAGCGCTGCACCGGCAATCGGCTCGATCGCAGCGTCCGCCCCGATGGAAATCACGCCGGCCGCCGAATCAATGGTCTTGGACGAAGTTGTTTCACACTCACAGAGCCACGAAAAACCGCGTCGAAAGGTTCGATCGCCGGAGTTGGTCGACCGCACCCAAGCCTCACGCACGTCGGGGCTTTCCAGTGTGTTGTGGTATGCGCTGATCGGCGTCGTGCTCGGCGCGGTTGCCATCTACGTGGTGTCGACATTCTTTGTCAGCGACGATCCAGCGGCGCAGTCCGAGTCCACTCGCCGCTCGGCCACCGTGGAACAGTCGCAGGGACAATCACCCGACGTCACGAGCGCCTCCCCCGTTCCTAATCAAGGAAAGCCCGGTTCGAAGAAACAGGCCGAACCGTCCTTGCCCCCCTCGACGCGACGCCAGATTCCGGAACCGGCCTCGCGCCAGAACGCTCCTCCTGACCGAAAGCCAGGTGAAGACAAGCGGAGAACTGCTCCCGCTTCCACGTCGGCCGCGAACACGTCCACAGCGCAGCCCGTCAGTCAGCCCGAAGAAACTCGAGACATCCGGCAGCCTCCTCAGGTCGACACCTCAGCGCCCGCCCCGCCTGAGTCCAGCCCCAAGCCTGTCCAGGCGTCTTCGACCGGTGAGCGGGAGCGTCCGCAGCCGGTCTTGGCCGCACCCCAGGTGAGTGAACCGGCGTCGACATTCGCGTCCGGCCCAGGATTCACCGACCCCGCCCGGCTGGTCCGCATTGCCGATCTCGACGAACCGCTGCGGGTATTGGAAAGCTCACACCCTGAAACACCGGCTCAAGCGGTCCAGGCGGGGGTTCGCGGGCGTGTCTTTCTGAGCGTGCTCGTCGGGGACGACGGTGAGGTCAGAGACGCCAAGATCATGATCGAGCCCGGCTATGGGATGGGAGAGGTGGCGAAGAAGGCGGTTCAGAGCTGGCGCTACAGCAAGCCCAAGAGCCGCGGTGAATCGGCGCGTGTGTGGAAAACCGAGGTGATCGAATTCGGCGGCGGGGGCGATCAGCCCCCTCCTGAGAACGGCGGGACCGAACCAAACCAGGCTCAGTCCCCATAACGCTAAGGGCCTGCGGTCGGACCGGCAGGCCCGGTAGCGCTACTCTTTCGCGGCCTTACGCTCGGCCTTACGGCGCTTGCGGTCGTTTTCGCGGCGGCGGCGGCGGCGGCGTTCCGAGGGCTTCTCGTAGTACTCGTGCTGACGGATAGCCTTGCGGATTCCGAACTTCTCGACCTTTCGGCGGAAGCGTCGGAGGGCCTTTTCAAGGTCATCCTTTACGACGACGTAAGTCGAATCCGGCATTCCTAGAACCCACCTTCCTGTTGCAGCGGCCGTCCAGCGAACGGCCGCGGATTTGGCAGAACACTTCCGCTACGACCGCCTCACCCCTGATTGTTGGGAGGCTAGGAGCTCAATAGCGACATCAAGCCGCCGGCCCGTATTTCGACCGGCGGCAAAGGTTAGTGACGGGACCCCGAACTGTCAACGCTTCACGAAACTCGGTCTTCGCCCCCCCGGTTTGACCTACCCCGCTGCGGTGGTAGGCTGCCCCCCGGCTGAGGAGCCCTATGGCTTGGTTCCGCAAGGATAAGAAACCGAAGGTCCAACCCGAAGAGCGCGTGACACAAGTCCCGGAAGGGATGTGGGTCAAGTGTTCGGGTTGCAAAGAGATCATCTATCGCAAAGAAGTTGTGCGGCGCGCATGGGTTTGCCCCAAGTGCGGCTACCACTTCCAAATCTCTGCGCGTCAGCGCCTCGAATCGCTCTTCGACGAGAACGCCTTCGACGAGTTCGATACGTCGCTATCGAGTGTCGATCCGCTCAAGTTCAAGGATCGCAAGCTGTATCGCGATCGTCTGAACGAATATCAACGCGCCACTGGATTGTCGGACGCACTGATCTCGGCCAGCGGGACCATCGAAGGGATCCCCACCATCGCCTGCGCCATGGAGTACGGCTTTCTAGGTGGCTCGATGGGCAGTGTCGTTGGCGAGAAGATTACGCGCGCCGCAGAGCGTTCGCTGCGTGATCGCGAACCGCTCATCGTGATCGCGTCATCGGGCGGTGCGCGCATGCAAGAAGGCACATTGTCCCTCATGCAGATGGCCAAAATCTCGGCCGCTTTAGCGCGCCTGCATGAAGCACACATTCCGTTCATCTCGATTCTTGCCGACCCGACCACCGGCGGGGTCACCGCTTCGTTCGCGATGCTGGGCGATATCAACATCGCAGAACCGGGAGCGCTGATTGGCTTCGCCGGACCGCGTGTCATCGAGCAAACGATCCGACAAAAGCTGCCAGAAGGATTTCAGCGTTCAGAGTTTCTGCTCGATCACGGCATGATCGACATGGTTCTCGAACGCACCGTATTGCGCGATACTCTCGCGCGTCTCTTGCAGTTGCTTTGGAGCGGAGAGCGTCAGCCGGTTCCCCAACTCGAGAACGACGAACAGCCAGTCCACTGACCGAAGGCGACAACTGGTGCGTGACCCGCTGATCGATTGGCTCTTTCAGTTGCAAGGCCCGTCTCTGAAGTGGGACAACGAAACGGTGCGCGCATTCGCCGCAAGGCTGGGGCACCCAGAGCGCTCTTTCCGAAGCGTCCACATTGCCGGTACAAATGGCAAAGGTTCAGTTGCGGCGATGCTGCACGGCATCGGGCGCGCCAGCGGACTTTCGGTGGGTCTGAATACCAGTCCACATCTCGTCGATCCAGAAGAGCGGATTCGTATCGACGACGACGATATCGAGCCGGCTCACTTCCGCGCGCTCATCGACGAGCTGCGCCGAGCGGCGCTACAGGCGGGGAATGAACTGCCGCGGCACCCCTCGTTCTTCGAGATGATCACGCTCGCCGCAATGCGCGCCTTCGAACGAGCCAAGGTCGATCTTGCGGTGGTGGAGGCGGGGTTGGGCGGGCGACTCGACGCCACCAACATCATGACGCCGACGTTGTGCGTGATTACCACGATTGGCTTGGATCACGTCACGGCGCTGGGAGGCTCACTGGACTCGATCGCTGCCGAGAAAGCAGGAATCGTGAAGCCCGGTGTTCCGTTGCTCGTGGGCTGGATGAGTGAGTCAGCGTTGTCGATCATGCAGGAACGGGCGCTGCGCTGGGGCGCGCCGTTTCATCCAGCAACACGAGAGCTGTCGATCAGCCCGAACCTGGATGGCAGTTTCGACTTGGCCACGCCGGTCGACACGTATCGCCGGCTGCGGGCCCCGCTGGCCGGGCCGCATCAGCGCCAAAACACAGCACTGGCCGTCCGCGCCGCGGAGCTGCTGCGCCTGCGCGGTCTGAACCTCCCTGAGATCGCGATTCGACCGGGCCTAATGCGCACGCGTTGGCCCGGAAGGATGGAGCGGATCGCCGGCCAACCGCGCTGGCTGCTCGACGGTGCACACAACGCAGACGGTGCCGACGCTTTGGGGCGTGCATTGCGCGAGCAGTATCGCGAGGATCCGAGACGGCGTGTGTTGATCTTCGGTTTGAGCGAGGGTCGCGATGCCGCTCGTCTGTTCGAACCGCTGCGCGACTGCGTCGAACGCGTGATCGTCGTTCAACCCCTGACAGCCAGAGCGCAGCCAGCAGAGCACGTTGCCAAAGCGCTGCGAGACGTGACACGAATGCCCGTTGAGCTTGCCGCCAACGTTGATGCGGCGATGGCTTTGGCCCGGCATTCGATCGGCAGCGATGGAGAAGTGGTGGTCGCTGGGTCGCTTTACTTGGTGGGTGATGTGCGTCGCGCGCTGTTCGGCGTCGAGGGCACTGGGCAGCCGATGCACGAGATTGTCCCGTCCATCGTTCCCTCAGGCGCGCCGATTCCAAACGCTCCCTGAGCGAACCGCAGATGAACTTGGTCGATCCACCGCTGAGCGCCGTGCAGACGCAGCACCTGGTGCGCTTCGATCCGCCGCCCGAGTTGCGGCTCGATTTCACGACGGTCTTTGGCAATGCAGGCCCCGTAGAACTCGAGATCGGCAGCGGGCGCGGACGATTTCTTTGCCTTGCGGGTTACGCGCATCCAGCCAGCAATTTCCTCGGGATTGAGTACGCCAGGCGCTACTACGACGAGGCGGTCGATCGACTCGGCAAGCGTGGAATCACCAACGTCCGTCTGCTGCACCGCGAGGCATTCGAGTTTTTGAAGACTCGAGTGCCGGACAGTTCGATTGCCGGCTTTCACATCTACTTCCCCGACCCTTGGCCCAAGAAGCGGCACCACAAACGGCGCTCGGTACGTAGAGAGATGCTCGACGAACTCGCGCGGATTGCCATCAGCGGCTCGTTGCTCCGCATCGCCACCGACCATCCCGATTACGCGCTCGTGATCCGAGAGTGCCTCGATTTGCACCCCGCCTTCGCAACAGTCCCGCTCGATGACAAGGACCAGTTCTGGAATCTGCCGGGGTTGGACCACCACCTAGAGCAAGGCGTCACGAACTTCGAGATCAAATACCGGCGTGAAGGCCGTCCGATCTGGCGTTTCCTCGCCCGAAGGGAATAGGCGCTTCTTACATCGAGGCGTCCTGAACGATCTTCCATTCACGGCCAACGCGATGCAGCACGAGCAGCGTCCAGCCTCGTAGAGTTTCCTTGGCGGGCCTCACGAGCATCCACTGGGCGGCGACACTCACGCCGTGAATCCCGCTCGGCACGCTGTCTCCGAGCATCGATACGTCCGGCCCCCAAACGGGCCTGAGCTCTTCGATCTCGAGCGTCAGCGCTCCCATGTCGTCTTTCGTCGGGTAGCGCTGCTTGTAGCGATCGACCACGGCTTGTCGCCCGCGCGTCAGCCCGGTGGGCGACACGAACAGCGTGTCGTCGGCATACACCGAACAAAACGAATCGATGTCACCTTTCGTCCACGCCGCCGACTGCGCGACGAGCAGCGCGCGCACGTCCTGCTGTGCTTGCTCCCATTCGCGCAGATGATCGATGCGATCCCACAAGCTCACTCCTTGCCGATACACAAACGCCGGTTCGCTAGCGAATACCGGATCGGCAAGCACTTCATCGGCGCTCGCGAAGCGATGGCCCGTTTGCTCTAACCAGCGAAACAATGAATCCCACTCTGCCGAGCCAATCTCGTTGGCATGCAAGAGCAGCACCTGCGGCACCACCCGCTTGAAAAGCGCCTCGGAATGTCGCTCGTGATACTGCACCGACAACCTGAGGGCGCGGTGATACTCGTCGGCCAATCGCGCCAACGCCTTGCGATCGGCGGCGCGCCGCGCAGCAACCCAGGGTTCCGCAAACGACCAATCTTGCGTATCGATCGTCACCGGAAGGTTACGCAGCGACATGCTCGCCAGCGCTTTACGCACCCCCTCGAGTTTCTCTTGCGTGTCCCCCTCGTTCAGCATCGGATAGCGAAAAAAGCGCGGGGGCTTGGCGCCGTGTTGATCGAGAAAGGCCGCGAGGCCATCGCGAGCGCGTTGCAGGTCGGCCACGTAATCGGCTAACACGGAGCGCGTCAGGTTGGGATGCGAATACGAATGGCTGCCCAATTCATGCCCGGCACGAAGCCACAGTTCAAGCAGCGCTTCGTCCTGCGGGCTACGAACATTGCCCCAGATCACGAATCCCACCGCTTTGATGTTGTGTTTGGCGAGCAGATCCAACAGCGCACGGGTAACACGCTCGCGTTCGGGGGCGTCGGCGGCAGGGCCCTGCATCGGGAGATCGTCGATCGTGACGAGCACAGGCCGCAGCGCTTCTGCGGCTCGTCCTGGAAGTAGCGCGGCGGCAAGTACTGCGAATACCGCCAAGACTCGCATTCTGGAAATCATCAGATTCTCTCCGTTGAGAGCAGCATCAAAACAATAGCTCCGCCTCGAAATCACGCGCCCCATCATCTCTTGGTGCAGGCAAACGACACAACGGTGCGCGGATGGATGCGGGTGGCGCGGGCGGCGAAGTTTCCGCCCAATCGCTGGTATCCACTGCTCAAGCGGCTCGGAGCCGACGCCTTGGCGACACCATCCGCGCGCGATCTGCAGCACGCCGATCTCACCGGCGAAGAAATCTCGTCGCTGTTGGACAAAGACTTGGACACCCGGCTGGACGGAGAATTCAAAGCAGCGCGTCATCATGGCTGGGCGCTTTTGTGTCCAGACGACCCGCGCTACCCGCCGCTACTCAAGCTGGTCGCGGTCCCCCCGCCGGTGCTGACTGTGCGCGGTGTGGTCGACTCGCTCTCGCTTCCATCGCTCAGCGTGGTGGGCACGCGTCGCCCCAATCCGTACGGTGAGGCGGCTACGGTGCAACTGGTCGGGCCGCTCGCCGCGGCGGGCATCGCGATCGTCAGCGGATTGGCGCTAGGGATCGACGGTAAGGCGCACGCCACGGCTCTGGCGGCGGGCGGGGTCACCGTTGCGGTGTGCGGCTGCGGACTCGATCGCGTCTACCCCGAAAAACACCACGAGCTTGCCCGCGAAATCGTCAAGCGCGGCGCCCTTGTCTCCGAATTCTCGCCATCGATGCCGCCGCTGCCCGAAAATTTTCCGCAACGCAATCGGATCATCGCGGGCCTGTCACACGCGGTTTTGGTGGTGCAGGCCGCCGCACAAAGCGGGTCGCTGCACACTGCCAATGACGCAGCAAACGAGGGGCGTCCGGTCTTGGTGGTGCCCGGCCGCATTGGTGAGCGGATCAGCGATGGTGCGCTCAAGTTGATCCGCGACGGAGGAATCATGGTGCGCAGCCCAGAGGACATTCTCGAAGAAATTCCGGCACTTGCCTCGGCAGTCCGCGGCCGCATGGTCACGATTGCGGCAGGCAGCGGCGACGATCTGCCCGCCACCGCCAGCGGGACCGCACGCAAGGTGTTCGACACCATCCCCAAGTCCGACGAGATCGCGCTCGATGACTTGCTCGACAACTGCGTGCTTTCCACGGAGGCGGTGCTGGAGGGTTTGTTTGAACTCGAGTTAGCAGGGATTGTCGAAGCCCTGGCCGGCTCGCGCTATCGCCGCACCACGTCAATGCAGCGCTATCCGAAGGGCAGCTAGCCGCTTTCGACCTACAATCCGCGGCCTCACCGTTGCAGGAGGCCGCTTGGTGCTTGCCGCTGCTGCTCAATCCGCCGACGCGCTGGGATTAGGCGCGCGCTTGGCGTTGCCCTGGGCGATTCCGTTCGTTGGACTGCTGCTTACCATCGCGCTTGCACCACTCTTGGCACCTCGCGCTTGGCATCACCATTACGGCAAGATCGCGGCGGGCTGGAGCCTCTTGTTCGCGGTCCCGTTTGTGATCGCCTTCCGCGGTGAAGCGCTTCACGAGATTCTGCACATCCTGCTCGGCGAGTACGTCGCCTTCGTCGTGATCTTGTTTGGTTTGTTCACCGTTTCTGGCGGAATTGCGGTGCGCGGCACGCTGCGTGGCTCACCCGAATTCAACACGCTGCTGATGCTGATCGGCATGTTCCTGGCGTCGTTCGTGGGCACCACGGGCGCGTCGATGCTGCTCATCCGGCCCCTCTTGCGCGCCAATCGACATCGCCGATCCTGCGTCCACATTGTGGTGTTTTTCATTTTCTTGGTCTCGAATATCGGGGGCGCGCTCACGCCACTGGGAGACCCGCCGCTGTTCTTGGGATTCCTGCAGGGTGTGCCTTTTTTTTGGACGCTTGGCCGCATGCTGTTACCGATGGGCCTCACCGCGGCGCTGTTGCTGTCAGCGTTCTACGTGCTCGATCGGCGCGCTGCGAAAGCCGATCCACTGCCGCCCAGAGACAACAACGATACCGGCGTGAGTATTGGCGGACTGCGCAACGTGTGGCTGTTGGCCGGCATCATTGGCGCTGTGTTGCTCTCCGGGTTCTGGAAACCGGGCACCGTTTCGGTGCTTGGTGTCGACCTGAAGATTGCCGGTTTGGTTCGCGATGCGTTGATTGTGAGTTGCGGCCTGATCTCTTTGAAAATTACGGCCCGCGCGATTCGCACTGAGAACGGCTTCAACTGGGGGCCGATGCTCGAAGTCTCGAAGCTCTTCGCAGCGATCTTCGTAACGATCGTGCCTGCGCTGGCGATTCTTCAAGCGGGTGAACAAGGGGCGATGAAATCACTCGTCACCGCGGTGGAGACACCGTGGCAGTTTTTCTGGGCCACCGGGGTGTTGTCGTCATTCCTCGATAACGCGCCCACCTACCTGGCCTTTTTCTCGGTTGCGATTGGAAAGTTCTCACCCGGCGTCGACTACGCCGCGGCGGTGCACGCGCTCACCACCGATCATGCTGTCTACCTCGCGGCGATCTCAGCCGGCTCGGTTTTCATGGGGGCCAACACCTACATCGGCAACGCCCCCAATTTCATGGTCAAGGCGATTGCCGAGGAGGGCGGCGTCAAGATGCCCTCTTTCTTCGGCTACATTTTCCGGTGGACGCTGCCGTTTCTCATCCCGGTCTTCCTGCTCGACACGCTGCTGTTTCGCTTGATGTAGCCGGGGCAGGATGCCGCGCGGCGGCGAGGTTGTTACCATCACCGCCTTATGTCCATTGCCAAGCGCGTCACAATCGTCGGCGGCGGCCTCGCCGGGTGTGAGGCCGCATGGCAATGCGCCGAACGCGGCGTCCACGTCACGCTGTACGAAATGCGGCCTGTGCGTCCCACGGCGGCGCACCGCACCGATCGTCTGGCCGAGTTGGTCTGCTCGAACTCGTTCAAATCGCTAGCGCCGACGAGTGCCCATGGGTTGATCAAGGCGGAAATGCAGCAGGTCGGATCACTGATCCTGCGCACCGCACACCAAGCGCGCTTGCCCGCCGGGGAGGCACTCGCCGTCGACCGCGAGCAGTTTGCGGCCGCGATCGACGCCGCGATCAGTGGCCATCCGTTGATTGAGTTATGTCGAGAAGAAGTGACAAGCATTCCCGACGGACTCACGATTCTGGCAACCGGCCCGCTCTGTTCGCCGCCGCTGGCCGAGGCGATCATCGCGTTCAGCGGCGAGTCGAATCTCGCCTTCTACGATGCCATCAGCCCGATCGTCGATGGAGAGTCGATCGATTGGGACGTCGCGTTCCGCGCCTCGCGTTACGACAAGGGTGGCGGTGCCGATTACGTCAATTGCCCGATGGATCGCGAGACCTACGAGGCGTTCATCGACGAAGTCTTGGCGGCCACTGCCGCCGACATGCACGACTTCGATCGCGAACTGGTGTTCGAAGGCTGTTTGCCGATCGAGGAAATGGCGCTGCGCGGGCGCGACACGTTGCGCTTCGGCCCAATGAAGCCGGTGGGCCTGATCGATCCACGCACGGGCCGTCGCGCCTGGGCCGTGGTGCAATTGCGGCAAGACAATCTCGCGGCGACGCACTGGAGCATGGTTGGATTTCAGAACCGGTTGAAGTGGGGTGAACAGCAACGCATTTTTCGAATGATCCCAGGACTTCAGAACGCCGAGTTCGTGAAGCTGGGGTTCATGCATCGAAACACCTACATCAACGCACCGCGGATGCTGTCTGAGTCGTTTCAGAGCAAGTCCAGGTCCGGATTGTTTTTTGCCGGACAGATCTCCGGCGTCGAGGGGTACACCGAGTCGACCGCCTCTGGGATGATTGCCGGACTGGGCGCATGGAGCCTGATCCATGGATACGAGCCTCCCGTGTTCCCTTCAGAAACGGCGCTCGGCTCGCTGCAGCGTTACGTCGCCAACGCCGACCCAAACGGGTACCAACCGACCAACATCGCCTTTGGCCTGATCCCGCCGCTGGATGACCCGCCTCGAAGCAAGGCTGAGCGCAAGCGGATGCTGGCGGAACGGGCATTGAGCAGTCTTTCAGCCTATCTTTGCGGTGCACCCTTCCACGAGCCGCCACGGACCAATTCTGTGGAGTTCTCGCTAGAGGCAAGGTGACCGAAATGACGTCCCCCGAATCGTCCGCTCGCCGCCGTGTCGACGCGTATTTCTCAGCCTCTTTTGAGGTCGCGCGCCGCCTGTCCGAAGGCCGCGGGTCGGAAGCTGTGGCGGTGCTGCGTCGCGAACTAGACCGCACGCGCGACGTCGAGGACGTGGCCGGCCGGCGCTTTCTGTTGTCTCAAATCGCGCTGTGCCAGTCGCGCATGGGTGAGACAGCCGAGGCACAGGCGACGCTCGAAGAAATCGAAGACACGCTGCCGCAAGACATCGAAACCGCGCTGATGCTTGCTGAAGGGTATCTGCTGCTGGTAGCTAACGCCGAACGCGCCTCGCATCATGCCGCACGGGCGCTCCAATGGTTGGAAGAAGAGGGCGAGGTTCCGCCCGAAACGTTGTCACGCGCACACTCGCTCATGTCGCGAGCGTTGCTGCACACCAACGATGTGCTCGGCGCGTTCGGGGCTTGGAAACTGTCACCACTTCCCGATTGGCGCGTCGCTGTCGAGTTGATCGAAGCCGGATACGACCCGCAACGCGTGCTCGAAATCTTGCGCGCGGCGTTGCCTGAGCATCGCGCCTTCGAGGCGGCCGGCGGGGCCGACAGCAAAGCCTCTGCCGATCGCATCGAGCGCTTGATCGCATGGATCGAAGCCGGCTGTCCCAAGAATACGCAACTGCCCGTCTAGCAAATCGACCGGCTGCTCGAATCGCCCCGAGGCTGCTAGTGTAGGCACCACGATGCGCGACGCGGCGACCCGTTTCCTTACTCATGTGGAACTCGACCGGGACCAGAGCCCCGAGACCGTGCGCGCCTACGCCTCCGATCTCAGCGACTTGATCGCCTTCTTGGCGCAGCGCAACGGCGGCGAGCCGCTGCCACCGGCCGAGGTCGATGCGCGCATGCTGCGTGGCTGGATGGCCGATATGCACGGCCGCGGCCTGACCTCCAGCAGCATTGCGCGACATCTTTCTGCCGCGCGCTCGCTGTTTCGGTGGCTCGCCAGTAAGGGCGAGGTCGAACTCAACCCAGCCGCCGAGGTGCGCAATCCCAAGAAGCCACAACGATTGCCCGACAGGCTCGACATCGAGGATGTGACGGCCATTCTCGAGGCGCCCGACGCGACGAGCTTTGCTGGCAAGCGCGACCGCGCGCTGCTCGAACTGTTGTACGGCGCCGGCCTGCGCGTGTCGGAATTGGTGTCTTTGGATCTCGACGACGTTCACCTGGGCGAGCGCACCGCACGCGTCATGGGCAAAGGCAGCAAGGAACGAATCGTGCCCTTTGGCCGCAAGGCAGCCGACGCTCTGCGCGGCTATTTGAAAGCCGCGACCACGCTGCGCCGCGGCAAGGATGTCGACGCCCTGTTTCTGAATCAACGCGGCGGCCGCCTGACCGATCGTAGCGTGCGGCGTGTGCTCGACTCGGCGGTCAGCAAGATCGCGCTGAGTCGCGGCGTGCACCCACATGCGCTGCGGCATTCGTTTGCGACGCACCTCTTGGAGTCGGGCATGGACTTGCGCGCAATTCAGGAACTGCTCGGGCACGCGAGGCTCTCCACCACGCAGCGCTACACGCGACTGGCCCTCGATCGAATTCTCGAGGTTTACGACCAATCGCACCCACGCGCATGAACCACCTCGATGCACTCGCGCTGCAAACCACGGCGGTGCGTGCTGCGCAAGCGGGCGCGCTTGCATTGGCTCCCTTTGCCGGCAATCGACCTGCGTTGGAAATTTCCTCCAAGCAAGCCAACGACTTTGTCACTCAAGCCGACGTGGCCTCCGAGCGCGCGATCGCGTCGGTGATTGCGGCCGATTGGCCAGCACACAAGATCCTCGGCGAAGAACTGAGCGCAACTCTCGCGTTGGCGGGCGATCCGACCTGGATCGTCGATCCGCTCGACGGCACCACCAATTTCATTCATGGCTTCCCCGTCTACTCAGTCTCGGTGGCCTGCGCCGTGGGCGGACAGATCGTCGCCGGTGTAGTGCTCGACCCGACACGGGACGAGCTGTTTCGTGCGGCGCGCGGTCATGGCGCGTGGCTGGGCGACAACCGGTTGGCCATCAGTCAGCCAAATGGGTTGGACGGCGCGCTGGTCGCGACCGGTTTCCCGTTTCGTCGCTTGCATCGCCTCGAACCGTTCTTGAGCGCGTTTCGCGCGGTGGTCCTGCGCACTGCCGGTGTGCGTCGTGCCGGGTCTGCCGCACTCGACCTGGCGTACGTGGCGGCCGGCCGCGTCGACGGCTTTTGGGAAGAAGGGTTGGGATCATGGGACATGGCGGCGGGCACGCTGTTGATCGAAGAAGCTGGCGGTGTGGTTTCCGATTTCGACAACACCAGAGAGTTTTTGAAGACCGGTTCCGTGGTTGCGGGCTGCGCGTCACTGCACGCTGAGCTGCGCGAGATCGTCGTGCAGCACCAAGGCTGAGTCAGCGCTTCTGAAATCGCGCTGCGGCCAGGATCGCCTGGACCAGACCGAGTGCCGAAGCCACTCCTTTGCCGGCGATATCCATTGCCGTACCGTGATCGGGCGATGTGCGAATGAACGGCAATCCAACCGTCACGTTGACGGCGTTGTAGCCACACACCAGTTTGATCGGAATCGTGCCTTGGTCGTGATACAGCGCCAGCACCAAATCGAACTGACCGCCGCGCACACGCTGAAATACCGTGTCCGCAGGTAACGGTCCGCTGACCAACAGTCCGCGCGCGCGCGCCATTTCGACGGCTGGCTCGATTTCGCGCTGCTCTTCGAGTCCAAAGCGGCCGGACTCGCCGGCATGTGGATTGAGACTTGCCACGACGATTCGCGGCTGCTTGCCGATCCATCGGATCCACTCGGCATCGAACAACAAGAGCGCTCGCAAGACGCGCGCCTTCGTCACGGCTCGCAATGCATCACGAAGCGACAGATGAGTCGTTAGCAGCGCCACCGACATCTGTTCTGCCCAGAACAACATCCCCACCTGTTTGGAGTGCGTCAGCCGCTGCAGCATTTCCGTATGTCCAGGGTCTTTGTACCCGGCAGCAGAAAGAGATTCTTTGTTGATCGGCGCGGTCACGACACCGCACGCGAGGGACGCTTGTGTCAACGCCACCGCAGCTTCGATCGCTTCTGCCGACGCCTTCCCGGCGCGCGCGGAGATTTGTCCCGGCAAGAGGCTGCTATCGACGTTTTGCAAGTCGAACAACACCGGTCCCGCGCACGATGCAAGCTGCGCTGGATCGCGCACCGTTGCTGCAAACGGCCACACGATCTTCAGTGTGCGAGCCAGACGCTTGAGTTGCCTTTCATCGCCCACGGCGACCACATCGACCGCGCGCGTCACGCGTGGATCGGAAAGTGCCTTGATCAGAATCTCGGGGCCAATCCCACACGGATCGCCCGCAGTGACGGCCAAACGCGGCCGAACCCGGCGAGCGGTCACGGCGTGGCGGGATCCTTGCCGATGAATTTGATCCAGCGCTTGTAGATCAGCAGATTCGGACCATCGTCACGATGCAGCTTGATGCACTCGCGGTCGTACCACTCGATGATTCCGCGAACTGTCTCGCCATCGCCCATGGTGATGATGACGCCCGACCGCGATGTCATTTGCTTCTGATAGTAGAACTCTTCGGCGTGTGTCTTCTCGGGCGGCAGCGGCTTGCGTCGTGCCGCATCCGATGGCCCCGGGCGATCGCGTCGCTCCTGGAAGCCGGCACCGGATGGTTTGCGTTCCATTGCCCGTCCTCGTCCTCCCGGTCTCGGCAGTTACCGTCGATTCGCCGGCCGGAGAGCGGGCGGAGCATATACCAGCCGGTCGGGCCAGCGGGGAGTGGGCGCGCGGAGTTTCGGTCGCGACCAGCCGCTATTGCGGGGTCTTGATGTACTGCTTGAGGTCGCCAGCCAAGCGGTCGACGTAGTCCTTGCGCACCTCGACCTCCGCTTCCTTCCAGAGCTTTTCGACGTACGCTTTCAACGCAGGGGCCGCCTTCTCCGATCGAACAGCTTCCTCGCACTCGTTCTTGACGTCCTCGAACGGCTTGACCGCCTCGGCTGTTCGCGCCTCGATCTTGATGATGTGCCACCCGCTGTCGGTAGACGCCAAGACGGTTTGACCGAGCGGTGTGGCCACCACGATCGGGCGCAGGTCCTCGCGCAGATCGTTGGGGTCGAGCGGGCCGACCAGTCCGGCCATCGCTTTGGAGCGCGCCTCGGATTTTTCTTTCACCAGCGCCTCGAAGTCGGCGCCGGCTTGGACTTGTGCCAACAGTGCCTCGGCCTCGGGCTTTCGTTTGGCCAAGCTCTCGCTGTCTGAAGCGGTCAGCAACAACTCGCGGAAGGTGACTTGTCCGGGTGTCGTAAATTGGGCAAGGTGGGAGTCGTACCAGGCCTTGGTCTCTTGTTGCGAAACACCGAGTTGCCGCTTGACCTGGTTGTCGATCACGTAGCCAGGGACGGTACCAAACATCAGACGGCGGGTCAGGTCATCGCGGGTCATGTTGTACGGTTTGATGTAGGCGTCGAGCTCGGCATCACCCTTGAGTTTGTTGCGCTCCTTGAAGTTGTCGAGCACGTCTTTCTTGACCGCATCCAGATCGAAAAGCCGTTCAGCTTCCTGCACCAACAGATGGTCGGTGATCAGATCGCCCAGCACCTTCTGCCGAACTTCGCTCACCGCCGCGGTCATTTCATCGGCCGAGGTCTTGCCCTGCATCAACTGCGCCACCATTTCGCGTTCGTTTTCCTGCAACTCGCTCCAGGTGACGATGTCGTCGTTGACCCACGCCACCACATCCTCGACGCGAGTCTCGGTGGTTGGCGCGGGCGCGGGTGTTTGTGCAGTAGCTGCAAGAACTGACAACGACGCGGCGAGTACGATGATGACGGTTCGCATTACGGCTTCTCCGGGGCAGCTGCAGGTGGCTGGGCCAAGTTTAGCTTGGCGGCCTGCGCCAAGCTTTCCAGTTCGCGTGCACGCCGTTGGTCGAACTTCTGTTGCAACAACGATTGCCTGAGGGCAGCCCGTTGCCGGGCTCGGTTGGGGTCGAGGTCGCGGTTGCGTGCCTCGAGCAGGAAGAGATACCACGCCTTGCCGATTTCCACCGGCTCGGAGACCGTTCCCTCGCCCAGTCCCTGCATGACGGCTGCCGCAGCCTTGGGAAGGTCGCTAAGAAACTGCTGTTGGAGGGCTCCCCGGTCGGGCGTGGTCGAGACCTCGCGGGCGACCTGATCGAAGGCTTCTCCCTTGACTATCCGCGCGCGGGCCTGATCGAGTTGCGTGCGCGTCTCGGTGCGGAGCATTCGAAACGAGACGCCTTCCTTTTCTTCTACCCCTGCGTTCTTGAGCGCGGCGGCCACCTCGTCCTCGGTGACCTGGATCGGCCCACGCAACACACGCTCCTCATACAGCACGGCCAACAGTTTTTGGCGCGCAGCCTCGCGGCGCTGCTCGGGCGGCCAAACATCGCCGAGCGCTTCGAGCCGTGCGACCTCGGCAGCGAGCGAGTTCTCAGGGACGCTGAGATTTTCGCGTTTGGCAGCCTCCGCGAACAGCCCCTCGGCACAGTACTCACGCCACAACTCCACGCGCGCCTCAGGAGCGATATCGGCAGGCTCGACACCTGCTTCCAACCGCAACCAACGCTCGAAGCTCACCAGTGCGAGTGCGGTTGACGACGATGCCGCCCCGTCATCGGGTTTGGCCGAGCCGCCCGATGAGCCTGGTCGAGCACAGGCCGCTAGCGCGACCACAAGGAAGAGCCCGAGGATCCACTGAAACGGCAGCAACGATTGTCGAGCTTCGCTCATGCTGTGTTTCCCGCGACCGCGTTGTCGCTGTTGGTTCCGACGATCTTATGCAGCACCCGCATTGCCAGTGTAATGCGATCGCCCGTCATTCCCTCGCAACGGACCCGCACGGTGCCATTGGCGAGCAGGCGCACGTTTCGATCGGTGCGGATCATCGTCAGAATGCGGTCCCCGTCCACCTTCGCGCGCGCTCCGAACTTGATCGCGACCGACTCTTCGGTCCAATCGATCTGTACCGCACCGTACTGCATCGCCACCACCTTCAGCTCGGTGATTCGAAACACATTTTGCGCCGACTCGGGCAACCGGCCGTAGCGATCGGCCGTCTCTTCCAAAAGCGCTGTCACTTCTTCACGTGTGTCGGCGGCAGAAAGCCGTTTGTACAACGCCAAGCGATGACCGGGGATCGGGATCAGCGACTCAGGCAGGCTGGCCGTGATGCCGATGTTGATCGTGACGGGATCGGGGATTTCGGGGAGCGCCTTGCCGCGCATGCGCTGCACCGCCTCTTCCAGCATCTGCACGTAGAGCTCGAAGCCGACCGCTTCCATGTGTCCCGATTGCTGAGCCCCGAGCATTTCTCCCGCGCCGCGAATCTCCAGATCGAGCGCCGCGATTCGAAACCCCGAGCCGAGATCGCTGAACTCGACCAACGCCGCCAATCGCTGCCGCGCTTCGGGGGTCAAGTCGCGACGCGACGGCACCATTAGGTAAGCGTAGGCGCGCACATCGCTGCGACCGACGCGGCCCCGCATTTGATACAACTGCGCCAGTCCGAAGCGCTGCGCCTTTTCGATGATGATGGTGTTGGCGCGTGAGATATCCAGGCCGTTCTCGATGATCGTGGTGGCAACCAAGACCTGTGCTTCGCCGCGCACAAAGCGCAGCATCTGCTTTTCCAGCTCTCCTTCAGGCAGCTGCCCGTGGGCCCAGGCCAGCTCGACTTCGGGCACCAGTTCACGCAATTGAGTTGCCGTTTCCTCGATTCCTTGAATGCGCGGCGTAATGAAGTAGACCTGCCCGCCGCGCCGGACTTCGTTGCGAATCGCCGCCGCCACGAGCGACGGCGACCAGGGCGCCAACAACGTTTGGATCGAAAGCCGATTGCGCGGTGGGGTCTCGATCACCGACATGTCTCGCACACCGGCCAAGGACATTTGCAGCGTGCGTGGAATCGGCGTGGCCGACAGGGCGAGCGAATGAACGCCCAGCGCCAGCTTCTTGATCGATTCCTTGTGCTTGACGCCGAAGCGCTGCTCTTCGTCGATGATCAGCAAGCCGAGCTTCTTGAACTTGACGTCGGCGGAAAGCAGACGATGCGTACCGATCAAAATGTCGATCTCGCCGCGCGCCAAGTCGTCGAGCACCTTGCGAGTGTCGGCGGTGGAGTTGAGTCGCGAGACGCTCTCGACGCGCATCGGCCACGCCGCCATCCGGGCCCGCACGGTGGCGAGATGCTGGATGGCGAGCACCGTGGTCGGAACCACAATGGCCACTTGAGAGCCGGACTGCATCACCTCGAACGCGGCGCGCAGTGCGACCTCGGTCTTTCCGTAGCCAACGTCACCGCACAGCAGGCGATCCATCGCACGGCCCGACGCCAAGTCGATGCGGATGTCGGTCAGCGCGTTCTTTTGATCGTGCGTCATCTCGTGCGGGAACGCGGCGTCGAACTCACGTTGCCATTCGGTCTCGTGCGAAAACACTTGGGCGCGAATCGCTTTGCGCTTGGCGTACAACTCCAGCAATTCGCCGGCGATCTTCTCGACCGCCTTGCGAACACGTTGACGGCGACGATCCCAAGCCTGGCCACCCAACCGGTCGAGCGGTACGAGCGCGTTCTCACCGCCGCTGTATTTTTGAATCAGGTCCAGGCGCGTGACCGGAACGAATAGTTTGTCGCCGCCTGCGTACTGCAGTACCAAGAGCTCTTCACCGGTGACGGGGCGCTGGGTCAATCCGGTGTAGCGCGCCACACCGTGATCAACGTGGACCACCAGGTCCTGTTCCTTCAGGTCGCGCAGATCGGAAAGAAAGCTGTCTTGCGCGCGGCGCTTGCGCGAGGGAGGTGGCGGCGGATCCTCACCGAATAGGTCGTGCTCGCCCAGGACCAGCGGGCCTTCGTTTCCAAACTCGACACCTTCTTCCAACGTGCCTGCGGCGAGAACGACTTCGCCGGAGGCAGGCGCCCACGTTTCATCCGGATCGGCGATCCGAAAATCGAGCTTCTGCTCACGAAGCAAATCGCGGACTCGCTCGCGACGGCCACTGGTTTTGATCACGACCGCAATCGCGCGACCGGCGCGTTGTGCGGTTGCAATGTCGTCGAGCCACTCTTCGGCGCGACCCTTATAGCGTCGCGTGGGCCGGCCTTGAAGATCGACTCGTAACCGCAACGTGCTGTCATCCAGCGGGAGCGCGCTCAGCGTCAACGGCGCGGCGCGCATCGCCAACTCGATATGTTCCGGGATGGTGTATAGCCCGGCTGGAGGTGGCAGCGGCTCGCCAATGCGTTCACGGCAGGCGGTTTCCAAGTCGGCCCACGCCGCCTCGAGTGTCTCTTCGCACTCTTCCGGCTCCCATACAGCGATCACGGCATCGGTGAGGCGCTGCAACGCGACGAAATCCTTGCGGTAAAAGCGCGGGATCGCCTCCAAGCCGGCGAGCACCTCTTCGACCAAACGCGACACACCGGCTTCGGTCGCGGGCAGATCGTCGAGCACGTAGCGAGCGCGACCCATCAATGTTTCCAGCAGACGATCGGCTTCGGTGGGCGTAATCGCGGCCTCGCGTGCGGGGAGCAATCGCAAGCCGGGCGTGCGTGAGATCGTGCGTTGGGTGACGCTGTCGAAGCGGCGCACCGACTCGATGAAGTCGCCAAACAGTTCGACGCGCAGCGGCGTGTCTTCTTGAGGCGGCCAAATGTCCAGCAGCCCACCGCGACGCGTAATGTCACCAGGCGCGGTCACGGTGTCGACCATGCGATAGCCGACATCCAGCGAGTGACGCACTAACTCGTCGATGTCCATCGAAGTGCCGACGTTGAGTTCGCGAGCCCAACTGCGGATCGCTTCCGCTGTTGGGACCGGCGTGAGCAGCGCGGTAACAGGGGTAACGACCACACAGCGTTCGCCGCTGGCGAGCCGGTCGAGTCCGGCAACACGGGCGGCCGCGAGTGACGGGTGGGCCGGCAAACCACGATACGCATCGGCATCGAGTGCAGGCAGCCGCAGTACCGGAATCGCAGGATCTTCCGAGAGGAGCGGCGTCAACTCTTGAGCAAGCTGCCGGGCGCTGTTGTCGTCGGGAACGATCAGCAGAACCGAACCGCCGTGCGCCCGCGCTGCTGCAGCCACACCGATAAGACGCGCCAGCGGGGCCAAGGCTGTCGCGCGGACAGAACTCCCCCCCGAAAAAGCCCCCTCGAGGGCCTGTCGATGCTCGTCGGCCAATAACTCGACCAGCCAAATCGGAAGCGACGCCTTAATCACGCCCGCCTAGCATCGCACGTAATTCAGCCTATTTCGGGGACGGTATACGGATCTCGTATTCCGTATACCGTCCCCGAATTACAGGACGTCGAAGGGGACGGCGGCGAGGGGGTGATCCTCGCCTTTGGATGTCACCGTGAATTCGTAGTGGCCGGGGTCGAGTGAGTCGGAGGGGAGGACGACGCGGGCTCGGCTGCAGAACGGACCCTTGGCGTCGGTGGCGTCCAACTGCAACGCACTCGAGCCGAGCACCTGCATCACTCGGCGCTCCCCCGCTTCGTCAACCGTCGCAACGGCGTGTTGCAATGTCTGTTGTGCCAGCTCACGCGCTGGTCCACACAATACGTACTCGAGTGTCAATTGATCGCTGGTGTCGGCAGAGTGCGTACTATCGATGTCGCGCGCCGAGAGTCGCTCCGTATCGCGCACCGCCACCTTGAGTTTCGGGCGCCATACGAAATCGCGTCCGGAACTGGCGGTCATGCGCTCGCCGCTCACCTGCCAGTCGGGTGTCCCGGTGCGGTCGAACAGCAACGTGGAGCGCCCTGCTCCCGATTGATCGCCATTGAGATCGTTGACGACCGCGCGCGCCGTGTGCAAACCGTCGCGCTGGACGGCGCAGTAGATTTCCAGGCTCAAGCCGGCGCCGTCGTCGCTTTTGGGCGGACGAGGCAGTGTCAATGCAATCGGCCCGTCTTGCTCGGAGGCCGTTCCGCAAATCGTCGTCAATCCGTACTCGGTCTCGCGTTGGACCACAGCATCCAACGACACACGGGCTTTGTAGCTGCCATCGGTTTCTGGCAACCAAGTCAGTCGAGAAAGCGCGACGCGAACACGCGTTGGCAACAACTCTTTGTCCTGCAGCAACACCGGAAAACCGATCTGGACTGCAACCGGTGGTGTCGAGAAGTCATCCGGGCTCAGCAGTGCCGACAATCGGCGGGCACGATCTGTTTCCTCGCGGCTCCACGCAATCGCGCGGTCGGAGGCGATGATGTCATAGTCGAACAGTCGCTTGTCTTGCTTAGTATCGAGCGCAATCACCAGGTTGTACTCAACATGCTTTTCGGGTGGATCACTAATCGCCAAACTGAATTCATAGGCACAAGCTGCTTGTTTCACGGGCCGCTTGAAGGACTGCGATGTTCCCACCAAGAACTCTCCGCCCGATTCCTTGGCCAGCATTGTCAGCAAATCCGACGGCGCTCCAGTTCTCATCCCCCAACCGGCAGGCACGTCGACGGTCCAGACCGAAAACCCGCTTTGCATGATGTCTCGCAAAGGGCGCGTGATTTCCTCGTACCGATCCTTGCGGCGGATTTGAAACGCATTGGAGCTGAACAGCGTGAGTGTCTTGCGCATCTTGATCCACTGATGAGCGCGTATGATCGCTTCTAGTGCTGCAAGCGAACCTTCCTCGTTGTATCCAGGATCGAGATTGGTGAAAGGCTCGGAGGCCGTGCGGTTTTTGATATCCGCCCGTTGACGCTTGTCGGCCGGTTGTAGTTCAGGAAACGTGGACGACGATTTCCAGCCTCTCGGACCCAAGCTGTTCTTCAGCTGCGTCGGGTCGAGTCGCGTGAACTCGCTATTGGTCGAACTGACTTGCACGCCGCTCTTGTTGGCAGCACTTGTAACGGTGAGCCAGTTTGTCTCGCGAATCCTCTGCGCTGCAACGCGCAACTGCTCAGGATCGCGCGTAAATCCTGGCGTCAGCAGGCGGGTTTGTCGCGTGAGTGCGTACACCTTGTAGACAGTGTCCGAGCCGAGTGCGGTCGCGGCCAACGCGTCGAGTTCGTCGGCAACCGCCATCCGCGACTTTGCCTCAAGGTAGTTGAAGTCGACGACTGCTATTACCGGCGCCGGCTTTTCGGGCGTGCTGCAGACTTCATCGAAGGTCAGCCGCCTTTGTTGCTCGACGGACAGCGGCTGGCCGTCGAGCCGCAGCATGAATTGCTCTCGCTTCAAACCGGTCACCAAGCGCGACTCACCCGACTTGCGATCGATGACCGTCACATCGGTCTGCACCAACCGCACATCGACGCTTTCCTGAACGCCGGACTCAGCCGGCGGGTTGGTTTCGGCAGCCAGCTTTGGACCTATCGATGCAAAGCTCAGTGCCAGGACGCAGATGGAGCGAAAACCAAAGCGCGACCGCATGGGCAATGCCCCCCTAACGCCGGCAATCTAGCATTAGAGTTTGCCACGTGGCAGTTGCGCTACAGCAACTACGACTGCGGCGCTTGCACCAGCGAGAGCATTTCCTTGCACTCCTTACGCTGTGCGAACGCATAGGCGCTGCGGCCTGCCTCGTTGTTGGGGAGTGCAAGATCGGGAACACTCTGCAACAGGGCTTGCACCACCTCGGTGTGCGGACCGCACCCGGGCCACCGATAGTCGATATCCCACGCGCTACCAACCGCCGCGACCAACGCCGTACTGCCATCGGGGAGCGCATCGCGCGGATCGGCACCGTGGGCCAACAACAACCGTACCGCCGCCGAATTGCCGTAACCCGCCGCCATCGTCAGTGCCTTCGAGTTTTGCGCTTTGGCGTTGGCGCCCGCGTCGAGCAAAGCCGCCACCGAACCGTTCTGAGTTTTGTGCACGGCATGCATCAACGGCGTCCACTCGTTGCCGCCTTCAGGGAGATCAAGCGGCGCGCCGTGCGCGATCAGTGCTTTGATGGCCTCGACTTGTCCGGCGCGCGCAGCGGCCGTCAGCGGGCGGGCCCCGTGACTGTTGAGTTGATCGACGTTGGCGCCGCCGGCAATCAAGCGCTCGATCTCGGCGACGTTGCCACTGCTCGCAGCAGCCTCGAGCGGGGTTTCGGGCCGATAGCCGCACGCCGATAGCGAAGCGACAAGCAGGAGCAAACCAGCAACTCGACTCATTCGAACCTCCGAGGTACGCGAAAGGGTGCGGAACGCGAGCGAATATACAGGCGAGTACTCTGCATTGCAAAGTAGTTTTTCTTTATGAAAAGCCAAACGAACCCCGCTCCGAAACTTGTTGTCGCCGTTCGGACCGCTTTGGCCCCATCCGACGTATGGTTACCGCGGGATGAACGCGGTGAGTGGCGGCGCCGCGACGGGGAGTTCGTCATGCATCGAATCGTTCGAGGGGTCTCAGTTTGGTCCGCATTGCTCATCGCGATGCTTACAAGCGGGTTTGTCCAGGCGGCCATCACCAACAAGAGCATCGATCGGCGCTTCCCGGCGCAGTTCTGCCCGATCGACAACGACGACTTCATCCTCGAATTCGTGGCCGACACCTCACGGGCACGCCTGACCTTCAAGGTTCGCAACCTCGGACTGCTGGGCGGCTTCCTGGGTCATCAGCTCGACAACGTCGCCGTGGTCGATCGCACGACGTTCCTGGCCAATCGAGTTGTCACCCCGAACTACAGTTTTTGCTATCAGTCCCCCGGCCATCTCAACACCAAGGGGTACGATTTCACCGCCGCAGGTACGACAGAAGCGTTCCTCGATCTGTTCGACGCCGACATCGATGGTTGGGATCTCACCAATCGCGCTTTCTTCGCCACCAGCTCCGCACCGCGCAATCCGCCCGTCGGCAACGACAACACCGGGCGTTCGATTGGACTCGGCAAAAGCGCTGACGGCGACGTGGAAGTGTCGACATCGGTGTTGGTCTCCGGCCTCACGCCAGGCGTCACGTACGTGATCGCCGGCTGGTGGCAGGAGTTCGACGACGATCGCCCCTTGAACATTACGATCGATACGGCCCCGTGTGCCGATCGCGATGCGGACGGTTTGTCGGAATGCGACGGTGACTGCAACGACACCGACGCCAAGATTCGCACTGGCCGCGCTGAAACCTGCGACGGCCGCGATGAAGACTGCGACGGCTCGATCGACGAGATCGCCGCCTGTAACACCACCTGCGACGTGCCGGCCAAACAAGGCAGCGATCAGCGCGTCACCAACGCGGCTTTCTTGTCGGTCAATCCGAGCCTGGCCTGGGATGGCCGCGGGTACGGCATCGTCTGGCGCGACAATCGCGATTCGGGAAGCCACAACATCTTCTTCCAGCGCATCGATAGCAACGGCACCACGATCTCGTCGCAGTTGGCGCTCACCGTTTCCGATGGGAACGAGCGCGCGTGGCCGCGCATCGTGTGGAACGGCACGCACTACGGCGTCGTGTGGGCAGAGAACACCGGCGCGGGAAGCCGCATCGTCTTCGCGCGCGTCGACCTCAATGGAATTGTCGTTGGTGCCAAGGTGCTGTTGGGCGACACGCCGAATACGCGTAACTCGATAGACCCGGACATCGCCTGGACCGGTACCGAATTCGATCTGGTTTGGTCATCGTCCAATGGTGCCGACAGCTCGGTCTGGTTTGCGCGAATCGGGCCTGACGGCGCGCGGATGAGCATCGACGTGCTGGCGTATGACGCCGCAGCAGACTCCGATCGTCCGAGGCTAGCCTGGAGCGGATCGCTGCTTGGCGTGGCGTGGGTCGAGGGTTCCGCAGGTGCTGCTGATGTTTGGTTTGGACGCATCGATCGCTTGGCGGGGCTGGTGACGGGCGCCATCAAGGTTTCCAACGTCGGCTTCATCAACTCCGGCCCCAGCGTGGCGTGGAGCGGTTCGGAATACGCCGTCTCATGGAGTGACTCGCACCTCAGCAACGATGAGATATTCCTGCGGCGTTTGAGCAGTGCAGGTGCGTTGGTCGGAACCGAGTTGCGAGTTACCAACAACACCGGCGCATCGAGCCGGCCAAGTCTGGTCTGGACCGGCGCCGAGTACGGCCTCACGTGGGAGGACGACCGGTCCGGCGATACCGAGTTGTATTACGCGCGCGTCTCCTCGGCAGCCGTGAAACTCGGTTCGGATCTACGACTCACCAACTCTGCCGGTACATCGCGAGAATCGGCATTGGCGTGGGGCGGTTCGAAGTTCGGCGTGGCCTGGCGCGATGATCGCCCCGGCGACGACGAGATCTACTTCCTGCGCTTGGGCTGCGACTGCATCGACACCGACGGCGATGGTTGGTCCAACTGCATCGAATGTGACGATACCCAAAACTCGGTGCGCCCCAACGGCACGCAGTCGTGTGATGGCCGCAACAACGATTGCAACGACCCCAACTGGCCGCTGTTGATCAACACCAACGAAGGCGATGACGACCTTGATGGTTCCAGCGAGTGCGCTGGCGATTGTTCCGACACCAACGCGGCGATCTGGGCGCAACCTGGCGAAGCGCGGTCGTTGACGCTGACTCACGTGCGCGCAACAGGCGTGACCACGTTGACGTGGCTCATCCCGACGGCGCCTGGCGGAACCAGCGTGCTGTACGACACGTTGCGCGCCACCGGCCCAACAGCCTTCGGCACCGCGGTCTGCGTCGAGACCAACGATGGCAGCAACACCACGGCTACCGATTCGGTCAAGCCTGCCGTCGCGAATGCGTTCGACTACTTGGTTCGCGCCGAGAACAGTTGCCCCTCCAACGGACAGGGGTCACTCGGGAAACGCAGCGACGGCACCGACCGCACGGGACGCGCCTGCCCGTAGTCGCAACTAACGCGGGCCGATCAACACGAACGGCGCCCAGTAATAGGGCGAGGCCCATCGTGACTGCCCTCGCACGCTTCGTTTGGCGTTGCGAAGCGCGATCGCGATATCGACTGACTTGCCCCTTGCTTCCGCAGCCGCCATCGAGTCGAACAGTCCCGCCACCAACGCCGCTGTCGAATCGTCGTCAACGGTCCACTGTGTCGCGATCACCCTTCGCGCACCGGACGCCACGAACGCGCGCGACAAGGCCAGCACACCTTCCCCCGCGACAGCGTCCCCCTCGCCGGTGGAGCACGCCGATAGCACGACCAAGTCGGCGTGCAGTGGCAGATCGTAGAGTTCGAACAACTGAAGCAATCCGTCATCGCTCGACTGCACTGCCGTGCTCTTCGATGGCGGCGTCAACGCCAGTCCCGCAAACGACTCGCCCTGTTGCCGATCGACAAACCCATGCGTGGCGAGATGCACCCACTGCGCCTTCGGGAGCGCGGTGCGCACCGCCGGCTCGCGGGCTTGTTCACCGCGCAGCGACTCGATGGATGCACTCGGAAGCCGCTTGGCGACAGCGCTGATGACCGCGTCCCCTTCGCGCGCTGCGCCCGCCAAAGGCGCAAAGCGCGACCTCTCACCGTCGGAGGCAAACCGGGGAGCGGTCACACTCAGCAGCTTCGTGGCCGCAGGCTCTCGCTGCCGCTCGACGATCGCCTGCAGCAACCTCGCCGACGTCGCGTAGCGAATCGCGGGGCCGGCATCGAGCCAATAGTCGGGTGCACCGTCGCGCGTGCGCGACAGCACCAGTGCTTCGAACGGAAGCGCATGCAAAGCAGCATCGGGAAGGACCGTCACCACGCCACGCGGATCGAGCGCCTTGCGCACCAGCGGCGGCAACAGCACATCGGCGAGCGCTTGCAGTTGATCGATGAGTGCCGGATCGGTGGCAGCAGGCGAGGCTTGCAGGCCGCGAATCGGTGGCTGTCGAAGGCTTTCTGCAATTCCACCCATACCTCCGAGTGCGGCTGCCAAGTGCGCGGCGTTCAGCGGCCCTGACGCTATGCCCAATGTCTCTGCGGCCGAGGCGCTGACCGTCAAAGGCAGCGCGCGAGCAGGGTGTGGCGCCTGAGGAATCCACAACAGCCACGCTTCATCGAAACCCACGATGTAATCGAGCATTCCACCTCGCCGCTCGACAAACCGTTGTTGCGCCGCTGCGAGTGTCAGTGACTCTCCTCCCGACAAGCCGCGCCAGACCGGACTTGCATTCGCCAGCTCACGCTGACTATCGCGATACTCGGCGGCCGCACGCTCCAATTCCTGACGTGCTGCGTCGATCTGTGTGCGGCGCTCACGATCGTCGAGGTCGGTTTGATACGGCAAGGCTGCCGCACGCTGTTGCGCCGCGGCGAATCGTTGCGTGGCATCGCGTTCGCGTTTCAACAGCCGCTCGCGTTGATCGCTCGCCAAACCCGCGCGCAGATCGACGCCACTTGTCGTCAGGCGATCCAAGAGCACGCGCGCGCGTCCCGACTCGGCGACGGCGAAGGCTCCGGCCACGTCACCGTTGGATGCCAAGAGACCCGCCAAACCTACGTACGACGACGCATGCCGCGCCACGAGTTCGGCTCGCGCCCGTTCACCGCCACCACTCTCGGGTCGCAGCCCTTCGACAATCTCGATCGCCGCACGCAGTTCACGTTCTGCCAACGCGCGGTCTCCCTTGGCGCGATCGA
>JANNUT010000035.1:0-73887 GCA_031395565.1 Acidobacteriota bacterium
GGAAGCCCGAGGCACTGCAGAATCTTGCGCGTGGTATCGGGTGGGTGAATCTGCGCGAGGATCTTCATCGGGCCTTGGCAGCGTGGGCATTCCAGCGCATCGATGGCAAACACTCGGCGCATCAACGCAGCCCACGAGTAGCGCTGGTTGGCGCTGTTCGTTGCCGCGAGATTTGTTTGCGACGAGCTTGCGGCCTTGGAAGTCGGAGCGTTTGCCGAGCTGTGTTTCTGCGCGCACGGCGCTGGTGCTACTTCTGCATCCTCTGGCTGCGGCACGATACGCTCGCGCCCAGGTGCGCCGGGAGCGAGCACGCCGTGGTATCTGACGAGATGAACGCGTGGTGCAGGAACTAACGCCGCCAGCTTGGCGATGAATTCGAGCGGCTCGAAAACGAGGTGCGTCGTGCCATCGCGCCAACGCTTCTTCAGTTGATACAGCAGCCGGCCATCGTCGAGCGCTGACAGCCGCGAGGCTCCAATCGCTGGCCGCGCCACATAGCGACACAGCCGCTCGAGCCGCTGCCGATCGCGCGCCGGAAGTGCCACACCAGCATGCAGACCCAAGCCCGCGATGTTGGCGCACAGCGGCTGAGATCGTGCAGGAAGATCCTCGGGATCGACGCGATCACGGAGCTTCAACAGACGCTGCCCCGCCTGCGGACCGATCGCGATGCGCCCTTGCACCGACGCGGCAGCGAGTGCGGCGAGCCACGACTCTTCCTCTGCCAGTGGGTCGGTGCTGCAGGACTCATCATCGGGTCCAAGTCCACGCTGCTTGAAGCGATGGGCGATGCGTCGTGCAATACGAGCCGCAATCAGCGCGATCTCTCGATCGTCCGGCGGCGGCAGCGGATGAAAGCGCGGCTGATCGTCACCGCGATCCTCGTACACACCATCGAGCACGACGCTGTGGAAATGGATGTTGAGATTGAGTGCATCGCCGAAGCGCTGCACGAAGGTGACGGCACCGCAGCGTGGCTTGGCAACTCCAAGTTCATGTCGCGCGCGACGGCGCAGCGAACTGAACACCGCGCGCATGAACTCAGTAAGCACGACCGTAATCAACTCAGCATCGAAGGCCAAACGGTAGCGCAGCGCAAACGGCAATGTCAGCACCCACTGGCGAACGGGGACCTCGGGGAGTACGCGATCGACGAGCCACGCGGCGGTGTCGGCCATCCGTCGGCCGCCGCATGACGGACAGAAGCCGCGTCCCTTGCAAGAGAACGGGACGAGCCGCTCTTCGCGACAGGCTGGGCAGCGCACGCGCAGAAAGCCGTGAGCGAGAATCCCGCATTCAAGAAAAGCGCGCAGCTCGCGCGTAACGAAACGTGGCAGCGGGCGGTCTTCACGCTGGGCGAGAAACGTCTCGAGGTGTGCGGCGAGTGTGGTGTAGAGCAGCGTCTGCTCATGACAACGCGGTACGTAGCTATGGCGTTGCTGTGAGGTCTCGCCGGTACCCGGTGCGCGGTGACTTGGCGCGGACATGCCCGCGCTGGATTGCGAGCGGTGTGCCGCGGCGAAGCGCGGGGCTTTCTATGCAGACCCTCGGCGACCATGCCCGGATGCGGTCACGCGCTGTTCCACGCGGACGGACAGACTCGCCCATCAACCCGGCCCGTAGTGGACAGACGCGGACCGAGCGTTCCTCGCCGATACGCTGACCTCACGCCCCCCACGTGCACAGTCGGCCCACCGCTGATAACGTCTCGCGGCCATGATCGCGCTCTCCAACATCAACAAGCAGTACGGCAAGCAGGTCCTCTTCATGGAGGCCTCGTTTCAGCTCAACCCTGGCGACAAGGTTGGGTTGGTCGGGCCGAACGGAGCGGGGAAGACCACGATCTTTCGCATGATCGTCGGTGACGAATCGCCCGACGCGGGCGAGGTCTCGGTACCCAAGCGCGCCACCATTGGCTATTTCCGTCAAGACATCGAAGGGATGTCCGGCCGCCAAGTGCTCGATGAAGCGATCGCCGGCAGCGGTCGCTTGGGCGATCTGCATCACGAGCTGATCGACCTCGAGCACGCGCTCGCCGACCCCGATCGCCTGCACGAAATGGACGCGATTCTCGAGCGCTTCGGCGAGGTGCAGCAGCAGTACCAAGAACTGGGCGGCTACGAACTCGAAGCGCGTGCCCGCGAGGTGTTGCACGGTCTTGGCTTCGCCGACGCGATCATCGACGGCGACGTCGGTGCGTTGTCGGGCGGCTGGAAGATGCGCGTCGCGATGGCCAAGGTGTTGCTGGGCAATCCCGATGTGCTGCTGATGGACGAGCCCACCAACCACTTGGACATCGAATCAATTCTGTGGCTGGAGAAATTCCTATCCGAAACCAAAGCCGCGCTTTTGATGACCTGCCACGACCGCGACTTCATGAATCGCGTTTGCGATCGCATCGTTGAAATCGACGGTGGCGAGTTGACGTCGTACTCCGGCGGCTACGACTTCTACATTGCCGAGCGCGAACTGCGCGAAGTGCAGCGCGAAGCGGCGCATTCGCGCCAGCAAGCGATGCTGGCCAAGGAACAGCGCTTCATCGATCGCTTCCAAAAGCAGGCGGCGAAGGCAGCGCAGGTGCAAAGCCGCATGAAGATGCTCGAGAAGGTCGAGCTGGTCGAGCCACCGCGACGGCGCAAGGTGGTCGACTTCGAGTTTCGCCGGCCGCCGCGCTCCGGCGATGACGTGTCGGTGCTGACGGGCTTGTCGAAGAGCTACGGCGGCCGCGCGATTTACGAGGGGTTCGACCTGACGATTCGTCGCGGCGAGCGATGGTGTGTGATGGGCCGCAACGGCGCCGGAAAAACCACGCTGCTGAAGATGGTCGCTGGCGCGTTGCAACCCGATAGCGGCAACGTGCGCGCTGGCGCGGCGGTGGTAATGGGCTACTTCGCGCAGCAATCACTCGAGTTGCTCGATCCGTCGCTCACGATCTTCACGCAGTTGATGAAGGACTTCCCCAGTGAATCGCAGGGCACACTGCGCACGCTAGCCGGAGCGTTTCAGTTTTCGGGCGACGATGTGGAAAAGCGCATCTCGGCGCTGTCCGGTGGTGAGCGCTCGCGCTTGGTGATCGCGCGCATGCTATTCAACCCGCCCAACTTCTTGGTGCTCGACGAACCCACCAACCACCTCGATCTCGAAACCAAGGAAATGCTAATAGCCGCCTTGGCCGACTACGAGGGGACGATGCTGTTCGTGTCGCACGATCGCGAGTTTCTGCGCGGGCTATCCAATCGTGTGTTGGAACTGACACCCGACGATGGCGACACGCGGCCGAAGGTTTATCTCGGCGGGTATGCGGAGTGGTGCCGCTCGACGGGACGCGAGACGCCTGGAGTGCATGCGTAGGGTCTAGTGCGGCAACATCGCGGTTTTGGTTTGAGACTTTTTTCACGGGCACACCCCCATTCCAACCAAGCTGAGACGCGATCCCACTGTGGAGAAGCTGGCGAAGGCCGTTCTTTGGGCCCTGAGTTAGACTCATCTAACCCTCAGGAGACGCCATGCGATCCGCAAAGGATGAAGTGCGCGAAATGCTCAATCAACTCCCGGACGACGCATCGCTCGAACAGATTCAGTACCACATCTATGTCCGTCAAGGGATCGAACGCGGGCTAGAGGACGCAAAGAACGGACGGACCATCTCGCAGCAAGAGATGGAGCTGCGGATGGCGCGATGGCTCGGAGAGTAGTTTGGACCGAGGTCGCGGGAACAGATCTCGAAGAGGCCTGGGAGTACATTGCGCGCGACTCGCTCATGTATGCCGCAACGTTCGTTCGCCGCATACGCGAGGTCGCTCGATCGCTTGACGAGTTGTATGACCGGGGCCGTGTGGTGCCTGAGTTCGAGGCGCCAGATATCCGCGAACTGATCGTCGGAAACTACCGATTGGTCTACCAAGTCACCCAAAGCACAGTCGTCATCCTGCGCGTCATCCATGGTGCACGTCAGATTCCTGGACTCGAGCGTCCGCACGTTGAGTGAGCTTGGCAAAGCCACCGTCTGATTTTGAGGGCTTCGCCCTCAACCCCGTGCGGATCGTTGCACTTCGGTCCGGGACGTATCAGCCGTCGTGGGGTCGTGCTCCTGTGTTCCGAGCGAAGCAGGGGAACGCCGGGCCAATTCTGAGAGAACTGTCCGCTACACCGTGCCGCGGGTTGGAACAAAGGCGTACCTTGTCGTCGCTGGGACACCTCACTGGGCGTAAAGCCCTCAAGCGGAGATTCTCAATGATGATCAACACGAGACGAGCAACGCTGGGACGAGGTCGCAGCGCCATGCTCGCCGCCGTCGTGATGTGCCTTGTCTTAGGCGCGTCGTCCGCGTTCGCGGCCAAGCACTTCATGGTGATTCAAGAGGTGTTTGTTGGACCCCCGGCCGACGGCCTCAACCCCAACCTCACGCCGGACCAGCGCGCTCAGTACGTGATGCTGCGCATGACCTCGTCCGGTCAAACTGTGGTGATCAACACTGTGGTCCGTGTGGAAGACAGAAACGGCAATATCCTCGGAAACTTCGGGCAGCTCACCGCCAATGTCACCGCGGGCGGTGGCGTCGGTTGTGCCTATCCCGCCTGCCCCGCAATCGTGATGGGCACGCAAGCGGCCAAGAATCTCTTCAGCTTTGCATTCGACAAGATCGTCGATGGGCAAGTGGGTCGCGTGGCACTGCCCGTCGAAGGCGGCCGTGCTTGCTACAAGGACGCGACCGGCGGTCAGCTGTTCGATTGCGTCGCGTGGGGCAACTTCAGTTGCAGCGCGGCCAACTGCCCTGCCGGTCCCAACACGTTTCACACCGGCGACACCAATGCTCCGCCCACCGGCAACGGTTGTGACAGCAACTTCGGCACACCGGCGGCGGCAGCGACCGGGATGAAGTTTGGCAAGACGGTGACGCGCAGCGCGTTCAACTGTGCGGCCAAGGAAAACTCGACCAACTTTGCGCTGGCCTTCCCCAAGCCGGTCAACAACGCCGGCACCAACGACAACACCGACAGCGATGCCGATGGCCTTATCAATCGTCTCGATTGCAACACTGCCAGCGCCGCGCTGCTGTGGAAGCCGGTCGAGGTGTCGTCGCAAACGGTTACCGGCAAACCGACATCGACCGACAGTTGGGCCTCGCAAAGCGAGATGAGCGGCACCGGCATTTCCTACGACGAAATTCGTGGCTCACTCAGCGCCTTGAATGGATTTACCGACGACACGTGTCACAGTCCCAACGGCGCCACCACCTCGGCCACCGACGCCTCCATCCCTCCGGTCGCCGATGGCTTCTACTACCTAGTGCGCGCTGATGGCGGTGGCTCATGCGTCGGAACCTACGGCAACAACACCAACGGCACCCCCCGCGACACCTCCCTAACCTCCTGCCCCTAAAAAGGGGACAGGCACTTTTTTTACAAGTGGCGTTGCTGGCGGGGGTGAGTGCCGATGCCGTCGACGCGCCGGGTCAATCGCGCTCGATCGAGTCGTTGCAGGAGCCGGCCGCGGTGGCGGTGTCGCGCGAGAGTCTTATCTACGTGTGTGAAGCGCAAGCCGCGCGCGTCTCGGTGTTCGACACATCGGGCGCGCTGGTTCGGCGTTGGGGATCGTTTGGTCACGGCGAGGCGCAGTTCGACGACCCGCGCGGCGTTGCAATCGGCGCCGACGGACTTGTGTACGTTTCCGACACCGGCAATCACCGCATTCAAGTCTTTACCGCGGCCGGCGAGTTTGTGCGCACCTTCGGGAAGTTCGGTGCCGACAGCGAGCAGTTCAACGAGCCGCGCGGCCTCGCCGTGGACACCGACCGCGTGTACCTCAGCGATTCGCTCAACGACCGCGTGTCAGTGCTGGATCTACACGGCCGATTGCAATTCTACGTTTGGAGCTACGGCTATCACGACGGCGCCTTCGATCATCCGGTCGATGTCGCGCTCGACGATGCCGGCGCGTTTTTCGTCAGCGACGAAGGCAACAGTCGCGTGCAAAAGTTCGATCACGCGGGCCGCTTCGTTTCCACATTCAGCGGCCACGGCCTGCAGGGCGGTTTGCTCGCATCGCCCAGCAGCATCGACCATCACAACAACCGCGTGTACGTCACCGATCCGCGCAGCCACCGCGTGGTGGTGTTCGACACCGCGGGCACGTTCGTCGGCGATTGGGTCGTCAACAGCAGCGCGACCGCTGCGCCACCGGCCCTCGAAGCACCTAGCGCTTTCGCCGCATTCCCCGGCAGCGACGAAATGGTGGTCTGCTCGGCGCTGGAGAATCGCTGCGTCGTCTTGGCTCCTGCGCGCGACCTAACAGCGCCCAGCATGTCGCGATCACGCCCCGAGGTTCGCGAGGGGTACTCCATCGGCGGACGCGGCAACGACGTCGTGATCGGCTCTCCTGAAGCGGGCGCCCTGATACTGCTCGATCTAGCCACCGATCCACCGCAGTGGCGCGCGCAAGTCGGCAGCCCGGGCCACGAACCGCTCGAGTTCGTGCGACCTGCTGGTTTCGACTTCGATCGCAGCAGCGCCACGCTGCTAGTGAGCGACAGCGGCAATCGCCGCCTTCAACAACTCAAGCTCGTGCCTGCCGTCAACGACCCCGCGCGTTTCAACCCCGTCGCGACGCGCTTCATCAAATCGCTCGACCTCGCCGACCCAGAAGCGCTAGGCATCGACCCGGGCCGCTGGACCATGACGCCCGAAACTCTCGAGCCCGGCGCGATGACCCGCACGCCGCGCGGCGAACTGCTCATCATCGATGTGGTTTCGCGACGGATCGTCATGCTCGATCGTCAATGGAACTTGCTGCGCACCTGGGGCGCATACGGAAGCCGCGACGGCGCGTTTCTCAAACCCGTCGCGTTGACTTACGACAGCGCGAGCAACACGGTGTTGGTACTCGACGCCGGGCAGCACCGTGTGCAGCGCTTCGCTTTGGACGGATCCCTGCGCAGCGCGTGGGGCACACGCGGCACCACACCCGGTGCATTCATCTCGCCCACTGGCATCGCCACCGCCAGCGACGGCAGTGTGCTTGTCGTCGACCGCACGACCTCGCGCGTGCAACGATTCAACGCGCAAGGCCAACTTCACAACGCTTGGGGCAAGCCCGGCGATGCCCGCAGTGAATTCATGAACCCAGAAGGAATCTACATCGATGCCAGCGATCGCGTGCTGGTGCTCGATTCGGGAAATCGACGGCTGCAAGCGTTTACGCTTGCGGGCCAGTACTTGTGGCAACTGCCGCTGGACACACGCGCGAGCGTCGCGCGATGACCCGCCGCCTCGTCGCTGGTGCGTTTACGCTGTTGCTTGTTTCGGCCTGCGCTGGCGCACACCACAAAGCAGCACCCGCCGCAACGCCCGCGGCCATTCCGCCGCGCACGCAAGTGCTCAGCAACGACGCGCGCTACACCGTGTGCTACACCGCCGCCCCCAATCCCATCCCACTCAACCAGCCATTCGACATGCAGGTGTGGGTGTACGAAGGCGACGGCACCGCGCAGCTCTCCACCGCCGTGATTCTCGATGTCGACGCCGGGATGCCCGCGCACCGTCACGGCATGAACGTCAAGCCGCAGATTCGTGCCCTCAACGGCCCGCCGGTTCAAGACCTGCTCCCCGGCCATGGCGCGATGAGTGACGGCAGGTTTGAAGTGCGTGGCATGCTGTTTCACATGCCCGGAGCGTGGGAGCTGCACTTCGACATTCGGCACGGCGCGATCATGGAGCGCGCGCAGGTGGCGATCGATGTGGATTAGAACGACGTGCGCAGCGCTCGTCTTGTATGCAGCCGTCGCGTTGGCTGCGGAGACACCGTCGTCATCTGCGCTAACGTTGACCGACATCCAGCGCAAACGCATCCTGCAACACTCCCCGCTTGGCCCACCACCACCCGACCCCTCCAACAAGTTCGCCGACGATCCGCGCGCCGCACGCCTCGGCCAACGACTGTTCTTCGACACACGCCTATCCAGCGGCAACGTCTCGTGCGCCACGTGTCACATTCCGCATCACGGCTTCGCCGATGGCGTGCCGATCGGGAAGGGGATCGCAACCGGGCGCCGGCATACGCCATCGCTGTGGAACGTCGCGTACAACCGCTGGTTCTTCTGGGACGGACGCGCCGACTCGCTGTGGTCGCAAGCGCTCTCGCCTTTGGAACACCCTTCGGAAATGAACGGCACGCGCGCGGCAGCCGCACAGCTGATCACCAGCGACGCCACGCTGCGCCCCGACTACGAAACGGTCTTCGGTCCCATCTCCGACAACGTCGACCGCACCTTCGCGAACATCGGCAAGGCCATCGCCGCCTACCAACGACGCCTCGTTTCGCGCAACTCCCCCTTCGATCGATATGTCGCTGCGCTGCGAGCCGGCAAGCCGAGCGATGTGCTCTCACCACCGGCACTCCGCGGCCTGCAACTCTTCATCGGCCGCGGTAACTGCCGCGTCTGCCACAGCGGCCCCAACTTCACCGACGGCGAGTTCCACAACACTGGAGTGCCAAGCCAACAACCCGGCGATCGCACCGACGGCGGCCGCTATGAAGGAATCCCGCTGCTACAAGCCAGCGCTTTCAATCGCCAAAGCCAGTTCTCCGATTCGCGCAACGACGCATCCGCCGAACTGCAGCGCTCGGCGCGCCGCACACCCGACACCTGGGCTCAGTTCAAGACACCGACGCTTCGCAACGTCGCGCTGACCGCGCCGTATATGCACCAAGGCCAGCTCGCCACACTGCGCGATGTGCTCGCGTTCTACTCCACCGTTGCAGGCAGCGTGGACCAAGGTCCAAACGGCGAGAAGATCCTCGCGCCGCTGCAACTGAGCGAGCAGGAGACCAACGACTTGATCGCGTTCTTGGAATCGCTGACGGATGAGGCGATTGATCCCGAGTTGCTCACCTCGACGCCAGCGGCGCCAGCAACAGCTCCAGATCTGTCAGATCGATAAACGTCGTGCGCTGCGCTGAAGGCCGCAGCACGCCCTGAATCAACGCGCGCTTGTCGGTCTGCAACTCCAACATCCGCTCTTCCACCGTGCCGCACGCGATCAACTTGTACACGAACACTGGCTTTGATTGTCCGATCCGATGCGCGCGATCGGTGGCTTGGTCCTCAGCCGCAGGGTTCCACCACGGATCGTAGTGGATCACCGTATCAGCCGCGGTGAGATTGAGTCCCACACCACCCGCCTTCAAGCTGATCAGCATCAGCTTGGCCTCCCCGCCTTGAAATCGCCGTATCTCAGAAGTGCGATCGACGGTTTCACCGATTAGCATGGCGTGTGGAATGCCGCGTACCTCCACCTGCTGCCTGATTCGTTTCAGCATCGACGCGAACGAGGAAAACAGCAGCACCCGCCGCCCTTCGTCCAACATCGACGGCAGCATCTCCCACAACAACTCACGCTTAGCCGATACCTCGACCTGCTGCGCTTGCGGCATGTCGATCAGTGCCGGTTCGCAACACACCTGTCGCAGCCGCAGCAGCGCCTCCAAAATCAAGAGTTGGCAGCGACGAATCCCGAGTTGGTGAATCGCCGCTTGAATCTTCGCGTGTGCCGCGGCGCGAATCGTCTCGTAAAGCGTACGCTGTGCGCCCACCAGCTCGACACGTTGAATCGTGGTGGTCTTGGGTGGCAAGTCCTTGGCCACCTGCTCCTTGGTTCGCCGCAACACAAACGGCGCGGTCCGGCGCTCCAACATCTGACGACGCTGCTCGTCCTGGCGGCGCTCGATCGGTCCGCGGTAGACCTGCGAAAAGCTCTTCGAATCGCCCAATAACCCAGGACACACGGCATCGATCACCGCCCACAATTCGCCCAAGTGGTTTTGCATTGGTGTGCCCGACATCGCCAGCCACTGCCGCGACTGCAACTCGCGCACCGCCTTGGCCGTGCGCGCGCGCTCATTCTTGATGTACTGCGCCTCGTCGAGGATCACCAAGCTGAAGCGGTGCTGCTTCAATTCACCGATGTCGCGCAGCAGCAGCGCATAGGTCGTAATCACCAACTCGCCGCCATCGATCTCTGCAAATCGGTTGATGCGATCTGCTCCATGCAAGATCAGGCGCTTCAATGCGGGAGCGAAGCGCGCTGCCTCTGAGTCCCAGTTGGCGACCACGCTGGTGGGCACCACCACCAGGACCGGCAGATCCAGGCGGCCCTGTTCCTTCTCGACCAATACATGAGCCAACGCCTGCAAGGTCTTGCCTAGCCCCATGTCGTCGGCCAACACACCGCCCAAGCCGCACGCGCGCAACCACTGCAACCACGAGAGCCCTCGCCGTTGATAGTCGCGCAACTCGGCCCGCAGCGATTTCGGCGGCGGCGCTTCACACCACTCATGGCGCTGAGTCAGCGCCTTACGCAGCGCCGTCAGCCCCTCGTCCAGCCGTACGTCAACGCCGGCTGCTTCCAACGATGTCATGTCGAGCGCCGTTAACGGCGTCACCTGAAGTTTCTGCGGACGCGCAAAGGTGCGCTTGTCCGAGACCTCGGCCAAGGCTCGCAATACTCCTTGCAACCAGGCCGATGGAATTCGCAGCGCTCGACCATCGTCCAGCCGCCACACGAATGGCGGCATCGTTTGCGGATCTTGCTCGACGAATCGTTTGATTTCAGCCGGCGACGTGCGCGAGAACCGCTCGATCACCTGCTGCAAGCTCACCATCGCTCCATCGACTTCCACCCCCAACTCACACTCGATCCAGCCGGCCGGCTCGCGATGCAAGTGCGCTGTCCAACGCGTCGGCCGCACAACGTTGAATCTGAAACCAGGTTCGCGATGGACCTCCCAGCCCGCCGCCACCAGATCGGGCTCCGAGACAGCAACCCACTCGAGCCAGCGGCCTTCCGCAACAGGCCCCAGTGTCAAGAGCCGCTTGTCGCGCGGAAACACAAAACCAGAACGCACGGCGCGCCAGTTGTAGAAGTGAGAGACGCGCTGCATTCCGGTGTCCATCAGCCGGTGATGCGCCGCAATCTCCGCCGCCCGATCACGTACCACGCGCTGCACATTCCCATCGACCACGCGATGAAACGACTGGCTGATATCGTTGGGATCGACAACACAGACGCCGTATCGAAACGAGAGCGCCGCCAGGTCGAGCTGCTGCGGAGTGAGCTCGTGCGTGTCGGGCGCGGCGGTCAGCGTCGAAAGTGTCAGGACCGGCACTGGCGGTTCGCGCAGCGCCTCGCCCGCGTCGATCACGCGTGGCGCCGGCAACTCAGGGAGCGACTCGCGAAACAGCTGCGCGCAGGCCGCGCTTTCGACCACGGTGCACGAGGGCTCTCGCGTTACCAACGCTGCCAGTGCCGGCGCGAAGGGCGTTTCGACTGGAGCCGCTTCGCACGACTGTGCATCGATGTACCACGGCGGCTCCACGCCCAACACCGCACTTGCCGCCGGCTCGACACGCAACGTGAGCCGTTGCACCGCGCGAGAGTCCATCGACCACTCCGCACGCCCCGCGCGCGACGCGCCCAGCTGAAGCGGCGGCGACTCGATCGTCTGCCAGTGACAACGCTCGGTGCCGAGCATTTCGGCCAGTAGCAGGGCGCCGCTCGATCCGCAGAGCGCTTGCTTGGGTGCTTCACGACCGTCGGCGGCCGATAGGCCCTGGATGATGGAAACGTCACGCACCGCAACAAACGCCGGCAGTCGCTGCGGATCGAGCCGCATTGGCAACCAACGCGCTGCACGATCGTAGTCGCCGTTGGGCAGCCTCGTCGCTTTCAGTAGCGAGACCGTGACTGCCACGGGCGACACTCGCGGTTCGGAGTGCAGCAGGTACAGCAGTACGTCGCCTGCTTGCGGTGCGTGCACTGGCGCTGGCGCGTTACCCTCGCTGCGCAGCCTCGCGGCCAATGGCGCGGCGTGAGTAAGCCACTCGCGCAGGCTTTGACCCAATAGCAGTCGTGCCGGCGCGTTTTGCTCCAAGGCTGGCGCTGCTGGTGCGCTCGACGAAACCGATGCTGCCGGCAGCGCGCGCCGCGCCATCGGCTGCTGCTCCTGCATCTCGATGTATCGCGCGACAACCGCGACCATATGTTTGCACTCGCGGCCCACCGGGCAACTGCATTTGCCCTCAACCGCCACCAGCCGCGTGCCTGCACGATGCAGCGTGAGCGCCAGCTCGTAAGGGGTTTGACGTGTCCCGCGAACGCTCGCGACCACACGCGTCGCATCGCTGCCGTGTGGTGTCACGCTCAACATCCGCACGCGCCCCTCGCTCGCGTACGCTATTCCCTTCGCCAACGTCGCTGTCGAGACGCGCTCGATCAGCGTTTGCATTTCGTCGGACAACGGCGCGATCTCCCTCGACGCGAGGGTGCGGCGCGGGCGGCGTACGCGCTACGACGAGCGTTTCGAAAGCGAGACGGTGTGGATCTCGCACGCGAGAACTGAGGGTTCCATGTCGCGTGACTTTGAGAGTGCTGGAGGGGAGTCTATGTAGTGGATCAGCCCTGAGTGCTACACAACGGTGACGTCAACCTGAAGGTGCTTCGCGATGACGGCCAGGAAAACGGCGCCCAGCCAACGGCGGCCACTACCGAGTGGTGCAAACTCGGAGCGATCGAGTCGATCGCGATCACGCTCACTGGGTCTTCCCTGCAGGGGGTGCACGCCACGGCCAACTTTTCGCGGGCGATTCTCCAGCCGCATTGTTCCATTCCCTCGGTACTTATCAATAACTACCGAAACTATGGAACAATGCCGGCATGACTTCAACCAAGCGCCGTATGCAGTCGCTCCTGCGTCGTGCCGGCACCGCGCGATCGCGCGAACTCGTTGCGATCGGCATCACGCGCAGTCAACTCTCACGTATGGTGGCGGCCGATCAACTCGTACGGGTTGCACGCGGCCTGTATGCCATGCCCGGCTATCAGAGCGGGGAGCATGGCGCGCTAATCACCGTGGCAAAGCGTGCGCCCGGCGTACTGTTTTGCCTGCTTACCGCGCTGCGCATTCACGATCTAACGACACAAGCACCGTTTCAGGTTTGGATCGCGATTGGCAACAAGGATCACTCGCCTCGTTTGGACTATCCGCCGCTACGCACCGTGCGCTACTCCGCGGCCGCCCTAGGCGCCGGCGTGGAGCTGCGACGCTTCGATGGCACAAGTGTGCGAGTTACCAGCGTCGCCAAGACCGTGGCCGACTGTTTCAAGTTCCGCAGCAAGGTCGGGCTAGATGTGGCATTGGAAGCGTTGCGCGAAGCGCGACGCGCAAAGAAAGCGAGCGCCGATGAGCTGTGGCGCTATGCGAAGATCAATCGCGTGACCAATGTGATGCGCCCGTACCTGGAGGCTGTGTCTTGACTCTCCGGCTATCAGCGTCGATTCATGCCCGACTGTTGAACCACGCCAAGGCTCACGGCGAGGACTTTAACTTGGTCCTGACGCGCTATGCAATCGAGCGCTTTCTCTATCGTCTGTCAGTTGTGCCGGCGCGAGAGCTCTACTGGCTGAAAGGCGCGCTACTCTTCAACTTGTGGTTCGGCCTACCACATCGGCCTACTCACGACGCCGACTTTCTTAGCGTAGGACCGGCGGATCCCGTTGCAGTGGCAAACACGATGCGCGAAATCTGCAGAATTGGCGTTGAGGATGGGATGGAATACGACCCCGACTCGATCACTATCGAAGAGATACGCGAAGATGTCCGTTACGGCGGGCTGCGCGTAAGACTGCGCGGACAACTCGGAAGAGCTCGCATCAGTGTGCAACTCGACGTGTGCTACGGCGATGTAGTAACAACGCCAGCGCAGATGGCGGTCTACCCAACCCTACTAGACGATCAGTTGCCTCCGCGCTTGCGCGTCTATCCGCGAGACGCAGTGGCGGCCGAGAAACTGGAAGCGATCGTAAGCCTCGGAATGGCCAATAGCCGGATGAAGGACTACTTCGACCTTCGTGCCCTCGCGCGCGAGGGTTTGCTGGAAAGCAGACACTTGGGCGACGCGATCGCTGCGACGTTTGAACGTCGCCAGACGGCGTTGCCCGAGGGAGTGCCGGTTGGACTGAGCGACGAGTTCGCGCGGGACACGACAAAGCGACTGCAGTGGAGCGCATTCCTCAGCAAGAATCGCCTCGATGCGCCACCGCTGGAGCAAGTAGTCGCGGAGGTGCATCAATTCCTCGCCGAACCGCTGAGGCTTGCGCGCCAGAAAAAGTGACGAGACAAAAGCGCCCGCGCCACTCACCCGAGCCAAGGCGGCAGCGAACCCTGAGTCACCCCTTGTACTTTCCCCCCATAGCCGTACTCTTCTGACGCATTGAGTCCGCGTCCCGTGGGGGTGCCCGCCATGCTGTCAAAACCTTTGGTCTTGTTCCTCGCGCTCAGCGCCTTTCCCGCGTTCGCTCAGTGGACCGCGGACATCACGACCAACACCGCCGTCGCCGGATGGGAGAACGACCAAATGCATCCCGCACTTGGTCACGTACCGACCGTCGACGGTGGCTGGTTCATCGCGTACTACGCCGACTCGTCCGGGTACTTCTCGGTTCTCTCTCTAACGCTGAGCGGATTCACGCGCGTTGGCGAAAGCACCCTTGGCCCAATCGTCGTCACGGATTTCTATCCCCCGTCAGACTCCGATGATTCGGTTGCAGATCCCGACATCGATGTCGATGCGTCGGCCAACGCTTTCCTGGCGTTCATGGATTACACCGACAGCTCCAACGCAGAAGTTGCGATTGCCAAGGTTTCGCAGATTGGTGTCCGGGAGTGGGGGAACAATCGACTCATCGTCTCCGGAACGAACAGCTTGGACTCGGATCCACGCGTTGCCCAGACTGGCGATGGCGGTGCCGTCATCGCCTGGACCAGCGCCAACAGCATCGAGCTGCAGAAGCACGCCGCCAACGGATCGGTTGTGTGGCATCGGACCATTCAGGGAGGCCCGGGCCGGTACTTGATCCCGGTCGATATCGACGCTTCTGACAACGGCAGCGTCATCCTCGGCTATCGCCGCGAGCAAATCGGCGGAACGGCTCGTCGCTATCTCGTCACCAAGTTCGATTCAGGGGGATTCCCGCTGTGGGGCACGCTCGCGGGCGTCATGGTCACCGACAGCTTTGAGGCACAAACCGACTATGACCCGCAGTTCGCACCCGACGGCGCCGGAGGCACGGTGGTCGCATGGTGTAGCGCGGCGTTCCGTTGCTACGCGCAGCAGATTCGCGCCAACGGCACCAAGCGCTTCGCGAGCGATGGCCTCGCGGTGACATCCACGCCACTCAACGAGCAGTTCGAAGCCGCGGTAGCGCGCGATGTTGCCAACGACGCAATCGCCGTGATTTGGCGCGAGCGAAGCGGTCTCGACAACGGGATTCGAGCGCAGCGGATCAGCGCCGACGGCACGCGCAGTTGGGGTACGTCCGGCGTGTCGATCCTTCCGTTGGGCGCGCAGCAAGTTGCCGAGCCAGTCATCTTGAGTTCGGGCAACGACTTCGTCGGTTTGTGGATTCACGCCACCAGCTACCAGCAAGAAACCAACAAGTTCGCGCGCTTGAACGCCCTCGGCACGATGCTGTGCGGCCCCGCCGATTTCGCTGCTGCCGTCGGTGAGAAGCGCCGATTGCGCGCCGACGCCGATCAAACCGGGCAAGTCGTCGCCACGTGGCAAGTACACACCTCACCAGAGGCCGACATCTACGCGCAAAACATCAACATCGATTGCACCTTTGGATTGCGCCGCGTACCCGACGAGGTCTCGCCGAGCGGATCGATTCAACCGCTGCGCTTCACCAGCGCCACGCGGCTGCAATGGGAGCCGGCGGCGGTGAGCCGGTCTGATCGCTTCAATCTCTATCGCGGCGATATCGTTGATCTGCCAACACGGCAGTACGGCGATTGCTTGCAGGCAGATCTGCTTGTCAACATCACTGAAGACTTCGATGTGCCGCTGGCCGGGACGAGTTGGTACTACTTGGTGACTGGGGAGAACGAGGGTGGTGAAGGTCCGCTGGGGTTTGATGTGGGGATGGTGCAGCGGTTTCCGCATGCGTACTGTCCGTAGCCGGGGAGGCGACAAGGTTCGCTCTCGCGTCGCGAGAGTCCCGCTGTCGGGATACGTCCAGCTGCGCTAGCTACCGCAGAGTGCGTCGGGCGTTACAGTCTTCCTCTCGCGGCACCCGATGATCGTCTCGAGGATGTCAGTGCCGATCATGGGGATACCTTGGAAAAGGCCGTCACCGTGCGCGAAACGAGCTTGACACTCTATGGTTTATAACCCATACTACGCTCTGCCATGCCGACAGTAGTCGACGGCGACTTTGAGTGGGATTCCACAAAGGCCGCCTCGAATCTCGTTAAGCACGGTGTGTCATTCGCGGAAGCAGCAACTGTGTTCGCCGATCCGTTCGCCCTTTACCTCGACGATGGCTGGGGTGCCGCACGTCTGCTCGTCATCGGGACCTCGCTACGCGAGCGCTTGCTCTGCGTGGTGCACGTCGAACGTGGAGAACGCGAACGCATCATCGGTGCGAGATTGGCCACGCCCAGTGAGAGACTGGCCTACGAGTCTGGAGCCAAACCATGAAGCCGGCAGCAAAGAGACCACTCGCAGCCACCAAGAAGCCTACAAGAGTCCTCGGCCGCGGCCTGGGCGTAAAACGCGGAGTTCACCTCACCCTACGCACGCTCCGCGATGCAGCCGGCAAGACCCAGGAGCAGGTTTGTACGGAATCGGGCATTGATCAGGCAGACATTTCCAGGCTGGAATGCAAAGAGCTGCTGGATGACTACCAGGTATCAACGCTCAAGCGCTATGTCGCTGCGCTCGGTGGTAGTTTGGAACTCGTTGCCTCGTTCGGTGACACGCGAATTGTGATCGTGGGTGCGCCACCGCCGGCTGTTAGCAAGAAGCCCGCGAAGAAGACTGCTAAGCACGCGACGCGTAAGACCGCCCGTCGCAGCGGGCTGCAATGAAGCGATCGGGCAACGCGGTTGTGACACTTGGCCGCTGCGCAGCACGGCTGAACGGATCGTGACAATGCGTATATACAAGCACCGCCAAATCGCCACGATCATCCGCTCTGCCTCCGGTCAACGCTACCGGATTGGCACCGATCAACCGCAGCCATTGCTTGCCGCGATTCGCCAGGTCGCGCAACTTCACTAGCGCGCCCGCGCCTCGCTCAACCTCCGCCTCAAAAACTTCAACTCCGATTCGTTCCGGCAAATCGCGATCGCTTGCGCATAGCCTTCGGCTGCCAAAGCAAACCTTCCAGCGCGCCATAACAACCCGGCACGCGCTGCCGGCAGCAAGTGGTACTCGCGCAGCTCCCCGCTACGTTCAATCAACGCGATCAACTCCAGCCCCTTGTCGATTCCATCGGCCATCGCTACCGCCACGGCGCGATTCAACGCCACCACAGGCGATGGAAATAAGCGCAGCCGCAATTCGTACAGCGCCGCAATTCTGTCCCACGGTGTTTCGCCCGCAGTGCGCGCACGAGCATGCAGCGCGGCAATCGCCGCTTCTAGCGTGAGATCGCTCTCGCCCCCCTCGCGCACCAAGCGATCGGTCAGCGCCAACCCTTCGGCGATCTGCGCGGCGTCCCACTGACTGCGATCCTGATCTTCCAACAACACAGGCTCGCCCTGCGCATCGACGCGCGCAAAGCGCCGCGCATGGTGCAGCAGCATCAGCGCCAACAGCGCGCGCGGGCGCTCGGCCTGCGGCATTTCTTCCACCAACAGCCGAGCCAAGCGAATCGCTTCCTCGGCAATGTCGGTGCGCAGCAACGACGGCCCTGTCGACGCCGCATACCCTTCGTTGAAGATCAGGTACAAGACCGAGATCACAGCGCCTAGCCGCTCGGGCAACTGCTCGCGCGCCGGCACCAAGTAGGGGATGCCGGCCTCGCGAATTTTTCGCTTCGCGCGGACCAATCGCTGCGCCATGGTCTTGGGGTCTACCAAGAATGCGCGAGCAATCTCGTCGGTGGTCAAACCTGACAACGTGCGCAGCGTCAACGCAATCTGCGCTTCGGGCGCAAGCGATGGATGGCAGCACGTGAAGATTAGCCGCAGCCGGTCGTCGTCAACGTACGCGCCAGGCAGGTCGCGGCTGTCATCGATACCGGCGTCCACAGAGTCGCTCACCACCGGCACATGCGCGGTCCACCAAGCGCTTTCGCGCGCGTCGCGACGGCGCGACGCCTTGCGTGCATCCAGCAGCTTATGACGTGCCGTCGACACCAACCATGCCGATGGATTGACCGGCACCGTTTCGCTCGACCAACTTTGCCACGCAATGACGCACGCTTCCTGCAGCGCGTTCTCGGCTTCATCGAAATCGCCCGATAGGCGAATCAACGTGGCGAGCGATCGCCCCCACGCATCGCGGATCACCTGTTCCAAGTGTGTCTGCATCGCCGCCGGCGGAACTATACCGCCGACGGCGTGGCAGGCCTTGGTTGCAATCACAGTTGGTCGGGCGGGGGCGTGTCCATGATCGGGCGAACCTCAACGCAGCCGCTGCGCGCCGATGGAATGCGGCCGGCAATCGACAGCGCTTGGTCCAAGTCGGCCGCTTCGATCAAGTAGTAGCCGCCGAGTTGTTCGCGCGTTTCCGCAAACGGCCCGTCGGTAACTACGGGGCGCCCATCGCGAACGCGCACGGTAGTGGCGGTCATCGTCGGTTGCAGCGCTTCGCCACCGCGATAGTGCCCGCTGTCCACGATCCCCTTGGTAAACGCCATGTACTCACCGAAGATTGCGCCCTGCTCGGCCTCTGGAATTTTTTCCCAACCCGCTTCGTTGTCGTAGATCAGCAGCAAGTACCGCATCGATCCTCCACGGGGCCAGTCGGTTTCGGGGCCCCTCATCCTGTAGTCGACGGCCTTGTCTTGAATCGACAGGTCCGGCGAAATTTTCCAACGATTTCCGCCAGGGGTGGGGCCGCGGGGTAGACGTATTTAATACGAGTGGGCGGCGGGTTGGCTGTATCGGAGGTTACTTGTTTGTTAACGATGAAGCGCGGGCCTGATGCGTTGCGTAGCAGAGGGCAAGAGGTCGGCTCGAATTCAGGGGGGGCGTCAACATCGCCCGTGTTCGAGAAGCCGCTGTCAGTGAACGAATAACCTATGCCAAAATGCGATCACGATGAAGAAGGGGTACGACTTCTCAAAAGCAGAACGAAATCTTTACGCGAAGCGACTCAAACGCCAGGTCACGATTCGGCTCGAGGAGACCACCCTCGAGTATTTCAAGCGCTTGGCACTAGACTCCGGGGTTCCGTATCAGACGCTCATCAACCTCTACCTGCGAGACTGCGCTACATCTGGCCGCAAGTTGAACCTCCGTTGGGTGGCCGGCGCCTAGCGTGTTGGGCGTCCATTGGGGTACGAACGTCATGACGACCATCCGCCCGCTGAAGGAAACAGATTCGCTCGTCGAACTCACTGCGTTGCTTCATCGGGCATACGCGAAGCTCTCCGCCATGGGGCTCAATTACACAGCGGTCGATCAATCGGTCGAGACAACTGCCAGGCGGGTTTCGTCGGGTGTGTGCTTTGTCGCGATGATCGAGCAGGAATTGGTCGGGACGATCCTGGTTCGACCAACCCACGAAGCGAGTCACTGTGAGTTTTTCACGCAGGCAGGAGTGGCGACAGCACACCAGTTCGCGGTAGATCCAAGCCGGCAGGGGACCGGGGTTGGCCGCACGCTGCTGGATCGTGCCGAACAATGGGCGCGAGACCACGACTTCCTGGAACTTGCGATCGACACTGCCGAGAAAGCCGAGCATCTGATCCAATTCTTCTCGCGTCTCGGTTATCGACGCGTGGGAGTCGTTGAATGGCCGGGCAAGGTCTATCGCAGTGCCGTGATGAGCAAGAGGCTCCGTTGAGACATCCAGCCACCCGGCGCGTTTGATTCAGAAGCGCAGTCCACAGTCGACTTCTGGAACGACCCGGCGCGCCGATAGATCCAGTAACACCCGCCCACAGGGCAGCGCCTTTCAATCAGCCGAACCACAACCTTTCAATTAGCCGAGGTCTAACCTTGCAATCAGCCGGGAACGGCTGTCACCATCCGCCGATCCTGAGGTGGTACTTCACGACGGTGAACTCACCGCCAGTTTCGGTGACGGCTGTTTCGCAGTACCACTACGGGCGTTGTGGGAGACAAGGAGACCGCGATGAGCTCGCTGAGATACCCGCAACCATCCGTGCAGATCCGCCTCACAGCGCTGGCCGCGCTGCCGCCCACCATTGCCCTCTATGTTCTGCTGCTCGTTTCGGGGCGATTGGCATCGACACCAATGGTCTACTCGCTTGGCAACTATCTCCTGATGCTGCTGGTGGCCGTTGAAGTCCTGATCGTGATCTGGCCTCAAAAGCGCGTCGCCGCATTGCTGCTGTTGGCGTGGCCGGTAGCGCTGCTCGCGGGGCTTGCCGCCGGACTCGTTGCAGGCCAATGGGGTATTCACTACGTCAACAACAACGCGCGCGCTCAACTCCAGCGCAGTCTCGACTTTTATAGGAGCGGCCAGCGCGTCGGGTCCAACGAAATCGAAGGGTTAGAGCAATGCGTGACCGCCGAGCGGCTGGTAACGCAGTGCCAGATCATCAATCAAGACGACGACCTTGCGACGCACAGGTTCGTCGTTCGATGCGGCGATGGCTCCTCGCACAATGTGTTTCTCGCTCACAGTACGCCGGGAAAGTTCCAGGCCACCTGCACCCCGCCTCCGGGCTGGCGACGCCAGGCAACCGCGGCAGCGGGCGAGTACTAGCCAGCCGGGTCCACAGCAGCGCCTCAACGCTTCTCGCCAAATCGATCTAAGACAGGCGCCGCGATGGCCAATTCCCCGTATTCTTCCCGAGCTCCGGGAGGAGCGGGAGCCACACAATGCGAACACGCACGGCCACGATCGTCACCGTCCTGACCTTTTTTCTCTGCGGCACCGCGCTGGCCGACACCCTGGTGCGGATCGATCGGCAGCACGCCGACGACCTGCAGCGGCTGCGCACCGCCGATGTCGCGGTGGTCGCAGAATTCCTCGGTGCGTTTCTGGTCGAGGGGGACGATGCGCAGCTCATCAGGCTCGAGGCACTGGGCTACCAGGCGACAGTGGTCGATCCACACAGTGAGCGCTGGGACTACCTGCTAACACCGGTGAAAGACAACGACACGCTGCTGCAACTCAACGACTACGGCACGGTGGTGCTGCGCGAAGAGAACCTCGCGTTGCTGCGCGTGCCGCAGTTCAGCCCGCTGCCCGAACAGTTGCGCCCCGGTTGCTTCGGCGTCACGCGACTCACTCGTCAACCGTTGCAGTTGCCAACCTTCGAACTCCCTGCGCTGCGCCGCTCGCCCGATGCCGCCACGCCCAACCCGCTGGTGCAGCAAATCGTCGGGCGCGTGAGCAACGCGCAGATCCAATCGACGTGGGAGCAACTGGTCGCCAACCCACCCACGGGGACGCGCTATTCGACCTCGGTTGGTTGTCGCGACTCGTCGCAGTTTTGCTTCGACCGCTACACCAGCCTTGGATACGCGCCGCAGTTCGACGAGTGGAATGTTTCTCACGCGCCCAACGTCGTCGCCGAAATTGCCGGCGCGGTGAAGCCGCAACGTATCTACATTCTGGTCGGACACCTCGATGATCTGCCGTCATCAGGTATTGCGCCTGGCGCCGACGACAACGGCTCGGGCACGGTGACGGTGCTCGAAGGGGCGCGCGCGCTAGCCTGTCATTCGTATCGCAACACCGTGCGCTTTCTCAACGTCACCGGCGAAGAGCAAGGCCTGTTTGGCAGCGACGCCTACGCAACCGCCGCGCGCCAACGCGGCGATGACATTCGCGGCGTGCTCAACTTCGACATGCCTGGTTGGGAAGGGGATCTCATCCCCAATCCCGAGAATCTCGACGTGAGCTACAACTCGTTCTCGCAATGGTTGGGTGAGTTGTTCGCGCAGAACGCAACGACATACAGCACCGGTTTGGTGGTTGATGCATTTTCTTGCCCGAGCCTTACCGCTTCCGATCACGCCTCGTTTTGGGATCAAGGGTATCCGGCGATCATCGGCATTACCGACAACGAGAACTACTGCGGCCACGGCGGAAACTACCCCGACTACCACCAATCGACCGACACGATTGCCAACAACGGCAACCCCGCGTTTTTCTACGCGACGGTGCGCACCGCGGTGGCGACGCTCGCCGAACTGGCCGATCCGTTCGTCGTGACGTTCCACCAAGACACGTATGCGTGCGGCGCAGCGGTTCAAGTGACCGTCAGCGACCCGGGCCGCAATCTCAACACCTCCGCCGTGGAGAGCTTTCAAATTACGGTGACCAGCGGCAGCGAACCGGCCGGCGAGTTGGTCACGCTCACCGAGCGCAGCGCTAACTCGAAGCTGTTCACCGGCACGATCACGCTGTCATCGTTGTCGCCGGTTGCGGGCGATGGCTTGGTCACGGCACTCGATGGCGAAACGCTGCGCGCGCAATACATCGACGCACTCGATTGCGCCAACAACGCTAACGCGGCGTATCAAGCCACGGCCCAACTCGATTGCGTGGCACCGCTGATCAACGGTGTTGGCGCCACGGGAATCACCGGTACCCAAGCGACGATTGCGTGGACCACCAACGAACTCTCCGACGGGACGGTTGTGTGGGGACCGACCATCCCGCCGGGAACCGCGGCGCCGGGCGCCAGCGAGACCGCATCGCACTCCATCACGTTGACCGGACTGCAGGAATGCACTGCGTATTACTACGAGGTCCGCTCGCGCGATGTGGCAGGCAACCTCGCGAGCGCCAACAACGGCGGCCAGTACTTCTTCTTTGAGACCTTGGGCGATTTCGGCAGCGGCTTGCAGCCGTGTCATGCCGGCAGCGTTACTACAGCGAAGCCGGTGTTCTCGTGCAACGAAACGGCCTCGTTTCGCGTCGTCGATCTTGATCTCAACAAGAGCGCAACCGTCATCGACACCGCGGTGGTGGAGCTGATCAGCAGCACCGAATCGACCCCCGAGATGATTACGGTCACCGAGACCAGCGCCAACAGCTCGCGCTTCGAGGGGACGATTCAGACCATCACCGGCAGCCCGCAAGCCGATGGCAAGCTTCAGACATCCAATGGCGATCTGCTCACCGTCACCTACCGCGACGCCGACAACGGCATCGGCCGCCCGGCGATCAGCTTCGCCACATCGCAAATCGATTGCAGTGGCCCGCGCATTACCGACCTGCGTGTCGAGTCGATTACCGATGCGCGCGCCACCGTCCGCTTTCACACCGACGAAACCACCAACGCGGTGCTCGAGTGGGGCGCCACCGCTGGGCTGGGACAAAGCGTGTCGAGCGGCGCGTCAGCCACCGATCACGCACTCGTGATCAACCAAATCGCCAGCAGTTGCAGCCCGGTCTACATTCGCGTGCGCGCTACCGACACCTACGGGCAGCAAACGATCGCCGACGACCTCGGCGCGGCGCACCGCTTCGATGCGGCAACCATCCCCGGCCTGTACTGGAAGGACGACTTCGAAGCGCCGACCACCACGTGGACGCTGCAAGGCGAATGGCAAGTCGGCACGCCGCAAGGCAAAGGCGGCAGCTCGGGCGGTCCCGACCCAACCGTGGCGTACAACAAGAACCGCGCGATCGGTCACGACTTTGCCGGCATCGGCGCTTTCCAGGGCGACTACGAACCCAATAAAACCGAGAACGCGAGCACGCCGCCTCTAACGGGAACGACGTGGCGCAACACCAAGCTCTTGCTCTACAAGCGACTCAACGTCGGCGCCTCCGACGACGCCTCGCTCTGGATCACCACCGGCGGCACGGTCCCGATTTATCGCAGCGCCGGCACCACGATCACCGACAGCGCCTACTCGGTGATGAGCTTCGATGTCCGCTCGCTGGTCGACGGCAAACCGCTCGTCCGGTTGCAAATTCGCCAGCAGTCGGACGGCAACGGCCAGTACTCGGGCTGGAACGTCGATGACGTGATCTTCAAAGATGGCTCGCTCCCCGACTACGCCGCATGTGGCGGCTGCACCACCAATCCATCGTTCGTCGGTGGGGCGACTGCGGCCGATGTCAACGCATGCGCCGACAGCGGCGTGCAGATTACGTGGGAGCGCGCGGCATCGTGGGGCTCCGGTGGTTCGGGCCGTTATGCCATCTATCGCAGCACCACCGCAGCCTTCACGCCGTCGCCGGCCACACTGATTGCGTCGGGCATCACCACTACCAGCTACACCGACACCAGCGCTCCCAACGATGTCGCGCTGTACTACATCGTGCGCGCTGAAAACAACGAGAGCTGCGGCGTCGGCCCCGCCAACGGTGGCCGCGTCGACGACAACACGCTGACGGTGACTGCGTTCGATTGGACCGCGCGCGCCACCCCTGCTGCGATCAGCGCATTGCAACTCGACCGCGTCGGCGCCGCGCACGTCCGGCTGCGTTGGCCAGTGACGGCCGCCAGCGCGTCGTATCGCGTGCTGCGTTCGGCCGATCCACAACCGGCGGGCTTTGGTTTGCTGGCCAGCACGGCGCAGTTGTGGTTTGAGGATGTGGGCGCCGGTGCGAACCAGGAGACGTATTTCTATTTGGTGCGCGGCGTGAACGAGTGCGGGAATGAAGGGCCTTGATTGGGGTGCCGATACTTCGTCACTTGGGAGCCTGGCATGTACCTCTTCTTCGACACAGAAACCACCGGCATCCCGCGCAACTACAAGGCGCCTGCTTCGGACCTGCGCAATTGGCCGCGGCTGGTTCAACTGGCGTGGCTTGTTGCCGATGAACACGCCAACGAGCTTGCCAGTGCCGAGTTCATCATCAAGCCCAATGGCTTCACCATTCCCGACGATGCCGCGCGGATTCACGGCATTACCACCGAAATGGCGATGAAGGACGGCGTCGACCTTGCGACGGCGCTCAGCGAAATCGCGCCGCAGATCGAACAGGCGTCGGCGCTGATTGCGCACAACATCCCGTTCGACGAGAAGATCCTCGGCGCCGAGTTCCTGCGCGCCGGCTACTCGAACCTGGTTGAGTCGAAAGAGCGGCGGTGCACAATGCAGAGCGCGACGAATTTCTGCGGACTGCCTGGCATGTACGGCTTCAAGTGGCCGACGCTTCAGGAACTGCATCTCAAGTTGTTCAGCGAGCCGTTCGAGGGCGCACATCAAGCGCTGGTGGATGTGCGTGCCTGTGCTAGGTGTTACTTCGAGCTGAAGCGTTTGAATGTGATGGCCTGATTGCTTCGGGGTTGTGCACGGTTAACCGGGCGAGGCGTACCCATGTATCTGCTTCTGAAGCTGCTCCACATTGCCGCCACTATTGCCTTCCTCGGCAATATCTCCACGGGCCTCTTTTGGCACGCGCACGCTGCACGTACGCGCGACCCCAAGCTGCTCGCTCACACCATGGACGGGATCATTCGAAGCGACCGCCTGTTTACCGGTCCCGGCGCGGGCGCAATGGTGGCGACTGGGTTTCTGACCGCAATCCTCGGACGCTTTCCACTCCTGCACACGAGTTGGATTGTTTGGACCTTTGTGTTGTTCACGATTTCAGGGCTTGTCTTCGCGTTTCGCGTGGCGCCGCTTCAACGGCAGTTGCGTGCCCTCGCCGAGGCCGGCGCGCAATCGGGGTCGTTTGACTACGCTCGCTATCATGCACTAGCGGTGCGGTGGGAAGTGTGGGGTGCGATTGCGTTGCTGACGCCGGCCGGGGCGCTTGTGTTGATGGTGCTCAAGCCAGAGTTGTGAGCCAACGTTGAGTTTTGGAAACGCGAAGAGCATGAGACTGATTCTGGATTTCGGTGTCGCCGCGGAGTGTCGAGTCACCGGTGTCCTTATCGAAGTTGCCATCAAATAGCGAGGTCACCACGACGCAGCTGCTGCGAGGCAGGGCCGCCCGAGGGGTAGCCGGGAAGGGGCGGATCGCCGTGAGTTGCTCGGTGGAGGGAGTTGATCCGATGGATGCCAGCTGGGCTGTCGAAGATGGTCGGTTCAATCTTCGGGTAGTCATGAAGGGGCCTTGGTCTTCCGAGGTTCTCGACCTCGTGAGCGAACGTGGGATCAAGGAGATTGAGTTGAACTGCGCGAAGGGTTGGAAGGGGACTGATTACTCCTTCCTTCGCCAGCTACCTTTTCTCGAAGTAGTAGAGATCACAGATCAAACTACCAATGAGATCAGCGCCGTAAACGAACTCCAGGACCTTCGGTATCTGGCGGTGAGGACGTACTGCAAAACGGCGCTCGACTTCTCCCGTTGGCCGAGGCTCGAGGGCTGTGCGATCGAGTGGCGGCCGAAAGCTAGCTCGCTGTTTCAACATTTGGGCATCAAGCGCGTGTTCATCAATAAGTGGAATCAGGGGAAAGACCTGACGAACTTCTGCAGGATGACTCAGCTGGAGTCGCTTAGGCTCTACAGTCCGACGCGACTCGAATCACTCACTGGAGTTGAGTCACTCAAACAGCTGACGTGGTTCGAGTTGGCGTTGGCGCCGAGACTGACGAGCCTTGCTGGTATGGAGACTCTCAGTAACCTGCGGCACCTTGAGCTTCATACTTGTCGCAAAATCGGAAACATTTCCCCCGTTGGGGACCTGCGCAGGCTCAAGGAGTTTTTCCTCCTCAACTGTGGCGACATCGACACGATTAAGCCGCTGCGCGGAGCTTCGAATCTCGAGAGTTTCCTATTCTATGAGTCAACGAATGTGCTTGATGGGGACCTCACACCGCTGAAGACCCTCCGGAAGTTGAAAGCCGTCGCCTTCATGGAGCGACCGCACTACTCTCACACTCGAGTGGAGCTGCCGTCTCCCTGACCGGGTTGGGCTATCTGGAGACCTATGACGAGACTCGCTTTCGAGACGCAGATTGAGTTATTGCAAGCGCAGGAGATTTCGACGTTATGAAGAAAACACGCAAAGCCACCGCGATCGCAGAGCTCACCGACGAAGACTTCGCGCGAGCAATCCCACGGCGACAGCGCGAACGGATCCTTCGAGGACGCCTCGCTGGCGGTGAGGATGTCATTGCGCTCCGCGGATTTGTTGGGCTCACTCAGCAACAGTTCGCGACAGCACTCGGGATCAGTGTGCACACGCTGCGTAACTGGGAACAGGGTCGCCGAAGTCCTGAAGGACCAGCCTTGGCACTGTTGCGAATTGCCGCCCGGCACCCGCGCGTTTTGCGAGAGAGCCGAACAGCGTCCGCGTGAGTCCTTTCTCCGACTGCGACAATCCGCACCACTGCACCCCAACCCCGCCCCTAGCTGAGCGGTGCGCGTGCAGCAGCAAGTCTGCGATATGTCAATTGAACCCTGCCCATTATGCGACCATACAAACACTCCCAATGCGCCCGCGGTGATGTGTAGCCCAGATCGCATTTCAGCGGGACAGCGACGCATGGGTGAGTCCTTTTCCGTAGGAGCGCGGACGGCAGAGCGACGCTCGCAAAAAGCGAGTTGCCGGCCCAGCCCAGCAGGGCGCCGTCCGCGCCCCAATCTTGCTCCCACGGTTGTTGCGGCGAGCCTTCCGTTCATCGCGCGTTCCTGGATCCCAAGCCCCTGATGCTGTTCGATGGAGCCTCCTTCGTTGTGGTGCTACCGTCGGCGTCTCTCGGGAGGGGTACATGCACCGTGGATGGTCGAGAGCGTGGGTGGCTGCTTGGCTCTGGTCGGCGCTGCCGATTGCCGCTTCGGCCGCCAGACTCGAGGGCATCGTCACCGACGCCAGCAACAAGCCGATCGCCGGCGCGGTGGTCAGCGTACTCGGCACAAGCGAAGAAGTCGTCAATACAAAGACGATCGAGGACGGCAGCTTCACGCTCGAGATTGGCGACGACAAGACGGTGTTGATGCGCGTCGACCATCCGCAGTACGCGACGCGCACGATGGGCCGTCTCGGTCCTGGCCAGAAGCTCGGCATTCAACTCACAACGGGCTTCTCGCTCGAAGGCCAAGTGATCGATCGTCGCAGTGGCAAACCGCTCGCTGCGGCCGAGGTGCGTGTGCACTTGCAAGGCGATGGCGCGTTCTTGGATCCATTGCTTCCCAACAGCTTCGCGCGCCTGGTGAAGACCGGGCCCGATGGACGCTTCAGCGTGGAACATCTTGCCGCGGGCACACATCGCGTCGAAGTTTTGGCTGCAGCTCATGCGCGCGATGAGCGCGCGCCACTCATCGCTCCACCTCCAGCGGCGCCGCCTGCACCGCTGCTCTTCTACCTCGACCCGGGGGTCGAGCTTGCAGGCCTCGTGCGCGGGCCCGATGGCAAGCCGGTGCTCGGCGCGCGTGTTTCCGCGCAGGCGGCCGATGACGGCGCGGCTCTCACCGAACAACAGGCTAAGCGCCGCGAGAAACAGTTTCCCTCGAGCGTCAGCGACAAAGACGGCAAGTTCGCATTGCGCGGTGTGCCGTTGGCCGAGAGCTACAGCGTGTCGGCGCAACGGCGCGGCTTTCCAACCAAGACACTCAAGGGCTTAAAGGTCACGCCGGGACAAAAACTCGGCGACATTGCGCTCACCATCGATGCCGGTGGCTCGCTCACGGCCACGCTGCAAACACCCGATGGCACTCCGTATAGCAGCATCTTGGCGCTGGCCTATCGCGCGACGGGCGATCCATGGGCAAGTTGGTCGTACAAGACCAACAACGATCTGGTGTTGTCAGACGGTGTGTTTCACGTCGATGGGTTTGAGGCGGGGCGCTTCGAGGTGGTGCTCGTCCCTGATCAAATGGCCAACCTCACACTGCCCGCCGTCGACGTGACCGCGGGGCGCGAGACCAACTTAGGTACGCTCAAGTTCTCGCGCGGCAGCGTGTTGCAAGGTCGCGTTGTCGATGCCGAGGATCACGGAGTCAGTGGTGTTGCGATTACCGCCAAGACGGCAACGCTCACGCGCTACACAATTACGGACGGCAACGGAAACTTCAGCATTGCAGGCTTTGGTCCCAATCAACCGGCCACGTTGCTCGCGCAACATTCGGCGTGGGTCGTGCCGGCACCAACCGCAACCACAACGGGGGCCGAGCCGGTGACCATCGCGCTGCTCCCCGCTGCGAGCGTTGTGGGTCGTGTCGTTACCGGCACACCGCCCAAGCCGTTGTCGATCTTCGGTGTCCGCTTGTCGACGGCCGGCGGCGGCGGCGCAGTCTCACCGCTGATGTTTCGCGACGACCAAGCCGCAGTGCTGCGCTCATTCATCAACGAGAACGGTCAATTCGGAATCGGTCAGCTGGCGCCTGGAGACTACAACCTGCGCATCGAAGCCGAAGGCTTTTTGCCGCGACTGTTCGAGAACATCGCACTGAGTGCCGGGCAAAAGCTCGAACTCGGCGACGCGCTGCTCGATCGCGGCGCACGACTCGCTGGTCGCGTGATCGACAAAGCAACCAAACAGCCGGTGGCGGGTGCCGCGGTATCGCTGCTGACCGATGGGGGGCGCGGCGGCGAGAGTATGAGCACAGTGACCACCACCGATGGCCGCTTCGTGTTGCAGGGGTTGGCGCCGGGGTCACCGTTGCTGCGCGTTGAGTCCGATCGTTGGGCTAGCAGCGAGTTGGGGATTTCGATTGCCGCCAACACCGCGCCCGAAGATCTCACGATCGAGTTGCTCGAAGGCGGTGCTGTCGAAGGCGTCGTGCTCGACGACCAGGGCAAACCGCTGCCCGATGTCTCGGTTCGAGTGTGGCCCAAGACGCAATCGCCATGGACCAGCGTGCAGGTCAAGACCGATGCCGGCGGTCACTATCGTGTACCGCAACTCACGCCTGGCCCTGCCGACGTGAGCGCCACCATTTGGCCGGCGTTGCCCGAGCCTACGTCGCCCGAAGCGCAGAACATTGCCGATATCAACCCCGAACAACAGGAGATCACTGTCTCGATCGAAAGCGGCAAGACGGTGGCGGTCAACTTCCCGCTGCGCGGCGGCGTGACGTTGCACGGCACGGTCCGCTACGGCAAGAAGCCGCTGAAGGTGGGGCTGATGATCATGACGATGGAGCAGGGCGCGAGCGCCAACGTCAGCGCCAGCAGCGACGACAGCGGCGCGTATTCCGCGCGTGTGCCTGCGCCGGGCGAGTACCTCGTGATGCTGATGTCGATGCAGGACGACATTCCCTCCACCAACTTCAATGTGCGCGTGCCTGCTGATGTCAGCGAGTTCAGCTACGACCTGGTCGTCCCTGATGCCGTCGTGCAAGGCCGCGTTGTGGATGGCGACTCTGGGTTGCCGCTAGCTGCTGTGCATGTCGAGCTCGAGTCTGTTGACCAAGATGGAACATACGTCGCGTCCTCAGCCGTCGAAGCCGATGCGGCGCAGACCAATCAAAACGGTGAGTTTGAGATCAAGGGTGTCGAAGCGGGGCGTTATCAGCTCATGGCCGTCAAACCGGGCTATGCCGCGGTGTACTCGGCACCATTCAAAGTCCGCGAGTCGGCCACCAAGGATCAATTCGTGTCGCTGTACAAGGCGCACCTGCTGACGCTGAACATCGTCGATATGCAAGGGATGCCGATACCTGGCGCGATGGTCTATCCGTTGAGCTTGGAACGCATGTCGTTTTACGTTGAAGAAGAGACCAACGACAACGGTGTTGTCACGCTGAGCACGTTGCCCGATGGCGAGGTCGATGTACTGGTCTCTGCTGGCGGCTACGGTGTGACGCTGTTTTCCAAGTTGTCGGTAGGGCCAGGCAATCCCGAGGCGTTTCGCGGTGAACTGAAACCCGAGAATGTGCTGGTTGTCACGGTGCAGGACTCGAACAAGGCACCGCTCTCGGATGTCTCGCTGCACGCAATCTCGATCCAAGATGGCCCGTCGATCATGTCCGGCGTGGTGAACGCGCTCGGCCCGCGCCGGTCGGCACTCAAGTCCGGCCCCGATGGCCGCATCACCGTCGGCGCCCTCGCCGCAGGCCTCTACGTGATGGAGTTCAGCAAAGGCCAGCAACGTCAGCAGCTCAAGGTCAAGATCGAAGACGGCAAACCCCACCGCGCCACCCTCACGATGCCGTAATTCTGTGCCGGAGATACGGGGACGAGAGTTTCGGGGACGGTATACCTAATAGGAGATACGGGGACGGTATACGTAATTCAATCCCCTACGAAGCGTTCTCTGTCAGATCGTCGACCGATTGAATTACGTATACCGTCCCCGTATCTCCTATTAGGTATACCGTCCCCGAAACTCTCGTCCCCGTATCTCCGGCACCGAGTTAGGGGATGAGGTCGAAGTGGCCGGCTTCGACCCAGTCTAGGCGGCCGGTGCGCCAGCCGCGGATGGCGTCGCGCACTAGGGGAGAGGGGTGCTCGCGATAGCGGCGCACGACTTGCGACGACGACAGCGGCGCGGCGGCCAACGTGCGACGCGCTTGCTCCGCCAAATCGATCGAGTGGGCGCGCGGCGGCTCAGGCGGCTGACCGACCACGCGCACGCGGACCTGCGTGCGCCAGGCCGACGCCTCGTCGTCGCCGCCCACCTCCAGCACGTGATAACCGTCGTCGGCCGCGAGCCGCGAGTACGCGCCCAATCCGGAAACAGCGAGCAGTTCGCGAAACGAATCGGCCGCCGCCCTGGTTTCCAGCACCGTCAACCGCATCCCGCGCTTTTCGGCCCACCGCCGATACATCGCCGCGACACGCTTGGCGAACGCAGTCGCATCACCGCCCGATCGCGGGCCGACATCGCCAACCGTCTCAACCACCACGAACGCTTCGCGCGGACGCGACTGCGCCAAGTCCTCGATCGCCGTTGAAACCAGCATCAGTTGCTGCGCCAACCGCGCCAACAAATCAACCGGCACGCGATCGCGCGACGCATTCGAGCGCAGCCGCGCCAGCAACGACCCCGCCGTCTCGAGCGCAGTCTCGATGCGCTCGCGGTATTCCACTCGACCCAACGTGTCGAAACGCGTCGTCGATTCCCAAAACGCACTGTCGCTCATGCGCTCGAGTTCGTTGCTCTTGGCCAAGCTCCACACATCGCTCTCGGTCTCCAACCGCAGCCGCTCGAACTCCGATTCAAGCGTCGCCAGCTCCTCGCTGCTGCCTCGCGGCGTCAACGCAATCGATGGCAAGTCGGCAGCAGCAGCCGATGACGCCGCGACCGGCGGCACCACAGTCGCGGGCGCGTCGGGGTCCACGAACTCGACATGCAAGCGTTCGCCATCGGTGCGCACGAACAAAAACTGATCCCCTTCAGGCACGCGGTGATTGACGATCGTCTCCGCCAAGGGTGCCAACAAGTGCCGCTCGATGGCACGCTGCAACGGGCGCGCTCCAAGATCGACGGTGAAGCCTTGCTCCAACAAAAACTCCAGCGCCGCCGCGTCCCATTCCACCGCCCACGTGCGATTGCGCAACCCGCGACGCGCAAACGCATCGCGCAGTTGTTTGCGCAGCACGTCGCGCATCGTCTCGCGCGACAACGGCTTGAACACCACGATTCGATCGATGCGATTGAGAAATTCCTTGCGAAACACCTTGGCCGTGGCGCGCTCGACATTCGCCGCCGAGAACCGGCCGTAATCATCGGAAAACCCGACACCCAACCCCGATGTCACCGTGCTCCCCAAGTTCGACGTCATGATCACGATCGCATGTCGAAAATCGGCGGTGCGGCCGCGCCGATCGGTGAGCCGCCCGTCATCGAACACCTGCAGAAACAGATCCCACACGTTGGGGTGCGACTTCTCGAACTCATCCAGCAGCACCACCGAGAACGGCTGCTTGCGAATTTGATCGACCAACGCGTCTTGCCCCTGATCGCCCAACTCACCCACAATCCGGCCGATTGCATCGGGCGATTGCAATTCGCTCATGTCCAACCGAATCATGCGGTTCTCGCCGCCAAACAAAAATGTCGCGAGCGACTTGGCCAATTCGGTTTTGCCGGTGCCTGTGGGGCCGACGAACAGAAACACGCCCGCTGGTCGCGAGGGATCGGTCACGCCGGCTTTGATCATCGCCACGCGTTCAACCAAACAACGCACCGCTTCGGGCTGCCCCATGACACGCGATTCGAAGTTACGTTGCAGCGCCACCAAATCGAGTGACGCGCGATCGTCCAAGATTTCGACGGGAAGACCGGTTGAACTGGCGAGTGCCGCGAGCAAATCGTCCAGGCGCAGTGGCGCGGATGGCTCGCGACCCGCCGCCGAATGACGCAACCCCTCCTTGAGCAGATTCATCAAGTTGCCTGGAGGCGCTGCATCCGACAGGTACTGTTGCGTCAACCCCCACGCTTCGGTCAACAGTGCCTCAGAAACCAACGAGCGCGAGGCAACACCAGCACCGCGCGCGGCCCAGCGACGCGCCAAGTCCAGCGATGTCGCTTCGTCGGCCGGCTCGATGCGCGCCTCGACGAAGGCGTGGCCCACGCGCGGCTTGGACAGCAACAACCGCTCGTAGGCGGCCGGCTCGGTTTCACCGACGATCAGCACGTCGCCGCTCTCGACCGCTGGCAACAACATGTCCAGCGCGCTGGTTCTGCTGGTGCTGCTGCGGCCGGTCCATGCCAAAGCCTCGGCATCGCGCACCAACCACACCGCGCGCCCGCGACGCTTGGCCAACTCGCGAATCAAGTGCGTGACGCGCCCTTCCAACTCGCCAATGTACTTTTGCTCTGCGTTCAATTCTTCGGGCGCCGCTTCAAACACCAGCCAGCCGTCAGCCACCAACGCGGCCGCGACCGAACGCATCAAGCTGCTCTTGCCCACACCCGACTCACCCACCACGAGCACCGAACGCGCCGGTGTGCCTCGTACGATCTGTAGCAACTGCGTGCGTTGCCGTGCGAGCGCCGGATGCTCGATCAACTGCTCGGCTCCGCCGCTATCGCGCCGCACGCGTCCGAACGACTCGAGAAACAAGACATCGACGACGCGTGCCATCGCGCGCTGGATCTCCTCGCGCAGCGTGGCAACGGCCGGCGCCGGCATCCGCGCAAGTATCTCGTCGAGCTCCGTCAGTCGATCGATCGATAGATCGCGCAGCAACTCGCCAAAGCTGAGCGTCTCACCTCCGCGCGAGCGCCATGTCAGGAAGCTGCTCAACGGTGGGGCGTTGGCGTCGGCGTTCCAACTCGAGTCCAACGACAACAGCACGCGAGACACGAGCGCAGGGTCGCCCGGGTTTTGCTCATGAATCGCTTGCAGCGCAAAAAACCGCGTCCAAGGTTGAAAGCGCCCCATCGACTCGATGATGCGCGGCACGTACTCGGCCCCATCGGGCCGCAAACCGAGCGCCTTTACCGCAGGCCACGCCAGCGGGCCGCGCGGGCCGCTGTAGTGCTCGAACAACTCCTCGGCCGTCACATCGGGTTGCAGCATCCGATCGCGCGCGGCGCAAAACTCTTGGGACTGCTCCAGCTCTTGCGGATTCGAGGCGCGATCGAACGCCTCACCAACCGTGGTGTCGATCAACGGCAACTGCTGCGCGAGCGGCACGGTAGGATCGAGTTGTACCGGCGGGCGCGCCTCCGGCTCGGGACTGGAGACGGGTTGGCTTTCGACGACCACCGGTGCCGGTAGCGCAGGCGGGGCTCCGGCCTTCTTCGGCTGAGCGCGCAGCCAAAGAAACACGAAGAATGCGATCGAGCCGATCGCCACAACCGATATCAACACCCCGTCCATCCGCGCACCTCGATCGAAGCGCCCATTCTAGCGAGCGCCGCTGCCGGGATCAGCGGGAATGGTGTCGATGAGTGATTAGCTTTGCAGGCTCACCGGCCCCGCCGCCTGAATCGAACCGGTCGGCTGCAGCGATCCGCCAGCCGGCTCGTCGGTAATGGCGGCCAGTGCAATCGTGCCGAGATCGCTGGGAATATCGACCTGCATCGAGGCCCGTCCTTGAGCGTCGACATTAAACGTGCCGGCCGGCACCTTGCGTTGATCGGCGGTGATAAACCACAGCTCGTACGTGCGCCCGGCGGGCAGCGATGCGAGCGACGCCACATACAAATGCCAGCGCTGCGCATCGACATCCCACATGACGCGCGCGTTGGCCGTGGGTTGCGTGGGCGTTCCCGACAACGGCACCATTTGCAGTCGATTCGACGTGAGCAGCCGCTCGGTTGTCATCACACGATCGGTGGATGCCTCGAGCGTGTTGATTTGCTTTGCTTGCTCGGCGAGCTGTGATTGCAGTGCTCGCTGGCGCTGCGACATCGGCACCAACACCGCCACGCCCGTCACCGCCGCCGCCAACGCCGCCGCCGCGAGCGGTGCGCGCCAGTTCGCTGAGCGCGATATCGAGGGCCGAAACTTGGGCTCGCGCGCAATCTTCTGCATCAACCGATCGCGCAACTCGGGCGGTGGCTCCACCGGCTCGACCGCGTAGGCCAAGTGCGAGACCACTGCCTGGGCCTCGGCCATCGCGCCAGCGCACGCAGGACAGCCACTGGAAAGATGCCGCGTGACACGGCGCGCTTCGTTGCCATCGAGCGCTCCCGCAGCCAGCAGCAGAATGTCGCCTTTCAACGCGTCGCAGTTCATGGTGTAGCTCCGCCGCCATAGAGCGGCTGTAAGGCCTCGCGCAGATGCAACAGGCCCTGGCGAATGCGGGTCTTCACCGTACCGAGTGGCTCGCCCAACGCCGCGGCCACCTGGCTATGGCTCATCCCCTGCAAGAACGACAGCTCCACGGCCTGTCGCTGGAGTGCTGTCAGTCCATCGAGCGCTTGGTGTACTCGTTGCCGGCGCTCTTCGTCGAGCGTGGCGCCGAGTGGATCGGGCTGCGCGTCGACGGCAACATCGGCATACGCCTCGTCCGGGGATTGCGGGGTATCGACGATCACCGCGCGATCGCGTTGTTTCGAACGCAGTCGATCGATCGCGCGGCTGCGCGTCAGGTTGATCAAGTACGCCAACGGTGCACCACGGCTCGGCTCGTAACGCTCGGCACGACGCCACAGCTCCATGAAAACTTCGGAAAGCACCTCTTCGGCGTCGCTGCGTTCGCGAACGATGCGTAAACAGATTGCGAACATCAGCGCCGCATGCCGCTGATAAACCTCGGCGAACGCGCTCTGATCACCCTCGGCAATAGCCGCCATCAGCCGCATGTCGTCGCGCGGCGTGGCGGTAGGTCGTGCGCCCGTCAATCGGCCTCCTCGTGGCGATACCGTTCGCTGATTAGTACGAACGGAAACGCCGATTGGACGTAAACCGATTTGGGGTGTTACTTGCCGATGCAGAAGCGGCTGAAGATCCGGCCCAACAACACCTCGGTCCCCACATTCCCGAGGATCGAGTGCAAGGCGCCAATCGCCGCGCGCAATTCCACCGCCACCAATTCACCACCGGCGTTGGAGAGCGCTAACGCGTGAGCATTCTGTAGCGCGGCGATCGCCGCCTCGGCCGCGGCTCGATGACGTTCGGTCGCCAGCGCCACGCTTTCAATCGGCGCGGCTCCGGGCGCATGCAGACGCTCGGCGAGAATGGAGACCAACGCGTCGATGCCCGCACCGGTCACGCTGCTCACACTGATCGAGTTCTCGACCAACGGCGCCGCCAACGGGAGGTCGGCATGTGTCGCAACGGCAAGTCCCAACGCCTGCGGCCGCCACGCACTCGATCCGTCGTACACGCTCAACACCAAGTCCGCGCCGGCGGCAGCATCGCGAGCGCGACGCATCCCTTCAGCATCGGCCGCGCCGGTCGGAACATCGTCGACACCCGCAGCATCGACCAACACGATCGGCAATCCGTCGATCACCATGGTCTCTTCCACCAAATCGCGCGTCGTGCCCGGCTCCGTCGAAACGATCGCGCGATCGCGCCCGAGCAGCGCGTTGAACAGCGACGACTTGCCCGCGTTGGGCGGACCGAGCAACACCACACGCGCCCCTTCGCGCACGCGCCGCGCACTGTCGCTGGCGCCGAGCACGCGTTGCAGTTGGCTGACGATCACGTCGATTCGCTGGGCCGCATCGGCGCCCGCCAAACCGAGATCGGCTTCGCCATCGGCGAAGTCCAAACTCGCTTCCACATCGGCCAACAAATCGAAGGCCGCTTCGGCCAACGGTGCGATGGCGTTCCCCACCTCACCGCGCAGTTGACGCGCCGCCACGCGCGCTTGCTCGGCGGTGGTCGCATCGATCAAGTCGGCCACCGCTTCGGCCTGGGCCAAGTCAATCTTGCCGGCCCGAAAGGCGCGCAGCGTGAACTCGCCCGGTTCGGCGGGCCGAGCACCGGCCGCACGACAGGCCGAAATGAACGCGCGCAGCAGGGCCGTCGAGCCGTGAAGCGTGCACTCCGCCAGGTCCTCGCCGGTGTAGCTCGCGGGGGCTGCATATAAGAGGACAAGCCCCTCATCGATCAGCCCCCCGTCGGCGGCCAGGAATTCCCCCAGCATCGGGCGCCGCACCAAGAGCCGGGTGGCAGGGGCCCGGCGACGAAACACGCGCCCCAGCACCTGGCGGGTCGCCGGGCCGGAAACCCTTACCACGCCCAGCGCGGCGCGGCCCGGTGGCGTGGCCAGGGCCACGATCGTGTCCTCGGCCTGTATCGGTTGGTGCGTCATTGGCTCCGCGATTGTCGACCCCTCCGCCTTGACCCGTCCACGGGTTGAGACGAGAGTGTCCTCACAATTTCAATCCGCACGGACTTTAGCCGCGTTGAGGAGCTGGTCATGAGCCTTTCGTTGCGTCGATTCCTGTCGCTTGTTTTGGTGTTTGCGCTGGCCTTGCCGATTTCGGCGATGGCCGCGGCCCCGGCGGGGAGTCCGAATGCTGCCGAAGTACGCGGCGTGTTGCTGAGCGCTGACGGAACGCCGGCCATCGGTTATCAAATTGGGCTGCGATCGAAGACCGGCGATCTGTTCTTGTCGGCTCCTACCGGCGCCGACGGCGCCTTCGCCGTCGAGACACTGCCACCGGACGGGTATCGCGTGGTGGCGTTTGCGCCCGATGGCGCGGAGTTTCCGGTGTTGGGCCGCGAGGTCGCGTTGAAAGCCGGCCAAGCCGAACGGATCGAAGCCAGGCTCGGCGCGAAAGCCGTGTCTCCAGGATCGATGGAAGGTTCTGCAGGCAAGGGCGCGGCCGCTGGAAAGAGTGCGAGCGGTAAGCGCGGCATCGCGGCGTTTTGGGGGACGACGGGCGGCAAGGTCGCGATCATCGTGGGCGGCATTTTCGCTGTGGGCCTGGCTGCCAACGCACTGAGCAGCGACGACAACAAGAACAACAACAACCCCTCGCCGAGTGTCCCGTAAAGAACCGCTGCTGCTATTGATTGTCGCGGCGATTGCACTCGCCGTTTCTTCAGTCGCACCCACCGATCGTGGTACGTGGTGGCTCGAGGTGGCGCCGGTGCTCATCGGCGCACCACTGCTTCTCGTTACCGGCCGGCGCTTTCCGTTAACACCGTTGGTCTACCGGCTGCTCTTCGTGCACGCGCTGATTTTGATGCTGGGCGGTCACTACACTTACGCCGAGGTCCCGTTGGGACGTTGGGTGCAAGAGTGGTTTGGCTTGGCGCGCAATCACTACGACCGGTTGGGCCACTTCGCTCAAGGATTCGTTCCGGCCATGTTGGTGCGCGAGTTGTTGCTGCGCACCTCGCCGCTGCGTCCCGGCAAGTGGCTGTTTTTTTTGGTCTGCACGGTGTGTCTCGCGTTTAGCGCTTGCTATGAGTTTATTGAATGGTGGTCAGCGCTGATCTTGGGGCAAGGTGCCGAGGCTTTTCTCGGAACGCAGGGCGATCCGTGGGACACGCAGTGGGATATGTTTCTGGCGCTGATCGGTGCGCTGACGGCGCAACTGACCTTGGCGCGATGGCATTTGCAACAGCTAAGAACACTCGATCAAGAAAACGGGTGACGGCTCATCGCCATCACCCGTTATCAACACTGACATGACCAGTGCGCTACGGCGTGCAGCTGTTCACCGTATCGCGCGCGTGACAGGCGGTGGCGGCCGGTGCGCGCGGCGTGCCGTTCGACTGCGAGCCGTAGCTGCCTTCGAATCCACCATCGTTGGGCACGATCAAGAAGAAGTCGGCATCGCCCGCGCCTTGCGGCACGCTGGCGCTGGTGGTGGCCACATCGCACTGACCGGGTTCGGACGCTAGCGACGAGTAACCGCTGTTGAGGTTGCCGCGATAGACGCTGTAACGAGACGTCCCGCCACAGTCGGCCGCCCACGTCAGGCTGAGTACCGCGCCCGACTTGCTGACGGTCAGGTTTGTGGTCGACCCAGGGTTGGCGCGCGCGACCGGTTGACACGAGTTGCGCGTGACACCGAAGAGCCGCAGGTCATCGATGTTCCAACCGGAACCCGTGATCACTTGATCGCTGACAATGCGGAACCGCACGCGGAAGTTCGGGCTGCGATCGGCGATCGCCCCCACGTCGTAACTCAGGAGCGTCCAACTCGTGGCTTCGTTGCCGTCGTTGTCGGTGTAGATCGTGGTCCAGGTGGTGCCGTTGTTGCTGATCTCAACCGAGGCGATGTCCTGCGGAATCACGTTGAGCCAACGCGCGAATTGCAGCGAGACGTTGACGGCATCGCTGCAGTTGATTGCCGGTGAGGTGGCGATCGCGTCTTGATTCGATTCGTAGTTGCCAATTGACGGCGTGGTGCCGGTCAGGTCGTTGCCCATGACCTTGGTTCCGGCAAACGCAGAGGTAGGGTCGGGCTTCGGTGTGGGCTGACCCGGGAACGAGTTGCCACCCCCCTTGCCCAATGGATTGCGCTGCTCCCAGTCCGCACTGCCGGTGAGAGTCCAACCGAGGTTGGTTTCGAAGCTGTCGGCATAAAACTGTTGCGGCGTTCCCGCACCACCGACAAGCACCCGCAGCTTTCCGACTTCGACGGGGTAGGTGTTGTCAGGGTCGGCCGAACGGATGTTGAACACGTCGAACAAAATGTCGTTGCCGCAGGGGAAGTTTTGCCCAACCTGGAAGCGAATTGGCGTCCCACCCGCAACGAAGTTCACCGGCATGTCGAGGAACAACGCGTTCGACACGATCATTCCAACCGTACCGGCGTTGGTGGCCGAGGGGCGCACGCTGGCGCTGACGTTCAACGCCGTCTCGTTGCCGCTGTTCTGCAAGCGCACCGTCAAGTCCCAGACTTCGCCCGGATCGACGGCACCGTTGTTGTTGCCCTGCACCTGCGTGAGATTGACGTAGTCGTTGACGCGAATGTCCGGTCCGGTGACCACCATGTTTCTGTCGACGCTCTTCGGGCAGTTGACACCGTCGCGTGTCGTCAGCTTGGCCTGTCCGTTGAATGGCCGGTTATAGACGATGGTGGGGTCGGCGTCAGTGGAATCGATGCTGCCGTCAGCGTTGGTGTCCCACTGGTAGGTAAACGGTCCACCATCGCCCCCCGAAACAGAGCTGTCGAACAGCACCGGTTGACCGACGCGCGCCGGGTTGGGCGTGGCGGTGAAGTCTGCCGCCGGCGCCAAGCAGACCGACCCCGTTCCTCCGGTCGTGACGAGTGCGAACACGATGTCGGTTTGCGGCGTGGCCAAGTACTGATCTTGATTCACCTCGCGCGCTTCGATCTCCACCTTCCACAAGCCGGTCGCCGGGTTTTGCACGAACACGTTCTCGACGTTGTTCTTGCCGTCGCGTGTGCCGTTGGGCAGCGAGTAGTTGCCGGCATCGAGGCCGAAGTTGCCGCGATAGATCGTGCCGCTGGGCGAGGTGACCGTGAGATCGAGATCGTTGATGCGATGCAGCGAGGCCGAGGTCGTGCCCGGGTTGTCGTTGTAATTGAGCGTGACCTTCAACTCGGTCTCGCCGGCGTGCACATCGATGTCGTAGGAGACCTTGTCGTTGACCCGCAGCGGCACCGTTTCATCGATGATGAAACTATTCACCGCGCGCTCTTTGGCGTGACGCATGTTGGAGCGCCCCCACCCTTGATGCACGCGCGTCAAATCGCTGCCGGTTCCACTGAACGGATATTGATCGGCGCTATTGATCATCAGCGCCTTCAGCGTGGACGAGTGTGGCTGCCGATCGAACACCGTGGCGCCGACCGGGTTGGTGCCCCACACGTTGTCGGCATACATCTGAACCATCAAACCCATCACACCGGCGGTGGCCGGCGTCGCGGCCGAGGTGCCATTGAAGCCGCTGGTGTATCCGTTGCCGGTGGTGGTGGTGTAGATGTCGTCGTACCAGTACGAGATGTCGGGCTTGATCCGGCCATCGGCAGCTGGACCGATTGAGGCGCCGCTGCACCAGCAATCGTCAGCAGTAGCGGGCGTGTCGTAGTGACTGACGGCGCCGACGCTCAGGATGTTTTTCGCCCACGCTTGCGGACGGCTGTCTTGGTTGCCAGCGTTGGACTGCGACTGCGCGATCGCGAAGTCGAGCCGCCAAATGATGTCGTCCATTTCCTGCGAGATCGAAGAGTAGCTGCGATTGCGCGCATCGCCCCATGAGTTGCTTTGAAACGACGCGAAGTACGGCGCTTGCTTCAACTCCTGCGTGTGTGCGAAGCGATCGCCCAGATTGTCGTAGTCGGCCGCGATCCCCTGAGCACACGGTATGTGGCTGGTGGCCTTGGCCTGACCGTCCCCGTCGCGCGCGCCGTTACCGAAGATCATTCCGTAGGTCGACGTGCCGTGACTGTCGACGTTGACGGCGCCGTGCAGCAGGATCCCATCGAAGTCCTGGTGAGTCGTTTCGAACCCCGCATCCATGACTTCGCCGCGCACGCCGGTCCCGCAGTAACCGTAGTTTTGCTCGGCCCAATCCGCGCCCGAATCTCCGCGCGTGATATCCATGTCGTTTTCCTTGGGCGTCCACGGATCGATCCAGGCGACGTCGTTGTGTGCGGCGAGCGCGCGCAGTTGATCGCGCGTGAGGTTGATCTCGATGATGTAGCCGCTCGGAAACCACTCGACGATCGGGGCGCCCAAAGCACGTGCCGCTTCGGCAATGCGAGACTTGCCGCTGTCACCCCACTCCAGCGCGACCACGCGCATGCGCTTGGCCTCCTCGCTAGCGCCCGGCGCGTCGAGCCAGGCGCGAACCTCGGGGCTCACGCGATACCAAGGCTGATAGGCTTCAATTCGCTCGACAAAATCGAGCGCGGCCAGCTTGGGGAGCAGTGCGCGATCGACGCGCACGATGTAGGTGTTGTGCGGCATGAAGCTCAACACCTCGGCACCTTGTGCGCTGAGTGCCTCGACCCACTCCGGAAGGCTCACGGTGCGCAGTTGCACCAAAAACAGCTTTCCATCGGCAGGAAGTTCGTAGCCGAATCGCGGCGCGGGGAGTCGTTGACCGACGTCCGGTTGACCGTCGCGCAACATGATGTTCATCGCCGTCTCGCGCGAGGCCCACCACGTGTTGCCGCCGTCGCGCGTGATCGAAAACCAGCGCTGCCCGGCTTCGTCCCAAGTCACGAACGACGCGCGACGTGCAGGGTCCAGACCGGTGACGCCGATCGACACGGGGGCCGAGGTTTCGCGCAAGAGCTGCGGCGCGCGCAGACCACTCGGGCCCGGGGCCGTCACCGAGATTCGGCTGACGCCGTCCTCACCGCGAACGACATCGAGCTTGGGTCTAAGGTCGGAAGACGCGGGGCTGACCGCCGCGAGTGCAAATCCACAAAACAACAGGGCGATCGCGGTAACCATCGAAACATTACGGGGCATCGGGCCTCTCCCTCCGGGGAACGGTGAAATCTACTCCGGTCGACCCCCGAACGGCATTCGGAATCTCGACTGATTTGGCGGTCGATTCCGCATGAGATCCGGTCACGGACGTTCATAACGGGCCGAGGGGTGCCGCTGTCGCTCTGGTCCGGCGATCCCTACAATGCCTTCCCCCCGGAGCCCTCGTGCCTGCCTTCCTTACCGATGCGTTTGTCGAGGCACTCGAAGTCACTGCCGTCGTGTTTGTCTTGATGGTGGTAGTGGAACTCGTGAACGTGCGTCTCCAGGGTAAGCTCACGCGTTTGTTGCTCGATCGTCCCCGCTTGAGTTACTTGGTGACCGCCTTGCTCGCCATCATCCCCGGCTGCGAAGGTGAGTTCCTCACGGTCACGCTGTATTCGCATGGCGCGCTCACGTTCGGAGCGTTGCTGACGTGCATGGTTGCCACCACCGGTGACGAAGGTTTGACCATGTTGCAGATGATTCCCGGTCAAACCGCCGTGCTGTTTGCAGGGTTGGCGGTGATTGGAATCGTGCTCGGTTGGGCGGCCGACAAGATTTGGGACCGAGTCGGTTTGCCACGCCGTGTCTGCGAGGAACAGCCGCACCATCCAGGCAGTGAGGGGCTCGGTCATTTCTTCAAGGAGCACGTGGTGCATCACGTGCTTGGAAAGCATCTGCCGCGGATTTTCTTGTGGACTTTCGGTGCGTTGATCGCGGCGAACCTGGCCAAGCCGTATTTGGTCCCGGATGAAAGCGGTGTCAGCGGTGGGCTGAGCGGCGCTGCGTTGATCGTGGTCGCCGCGCTGGTCGGATTGATACCGTCGTCGGGTCCGCACCTGTTGTTCGTGGCGCTGGTCGCCAATGGGTCGGCGCCGTTTTCGGTGCTGATGGCCAACAGCCTGTCGCAAACCGGGCACGGTGTGCTGCCGTTGTTTCATACCTCGTGGCGTCTGGTGTTGTTGATCAAAGCGATTACTCTTGTGGCCGGTTTGACCATTGGCGGATTGCTAATGGCTGCCGGAGTGTGAGGCTCATGAGCAACTCAAGTTTGTATCGCCGTCATCTCGTGGCACTCGAATCGTTTCTCGCCGACGCCTTGCAGCGCGCGCGCGCCAAAGGCGTGTCGCTCGACGGAATCGTGCTGCACTCCGGGCGAATGTCGATGCATCACGCCGACGACAACCCACTGTCGTTTCGCCCTACACCTCACTACCTTCGCTATGTGCCGTTGGAGGGCCCAGAGCACTTGGTGTTGGCGGTGCCAGGCCGCAAACCGGTTGTTGTTCGCGTCGCGCCCGGCGATTTTTGGGAAGAGGTCAAGCCGCTGACTCCCTCGTATTGGCAGAGCGACGTAGAACTGCACGAGGTTGAGACCTTCGATCAGGCGGTGAAGGCGCTCGGCACGCTGCCGAAGGTGGCGTACATCGGCAACAGCGCCGAGGCGGCCGCGACGCTGGGGATTGCGCCCGAGCAGATCGAACCGGACGTTTTGATGCGGCCGCTCGATTGGCACCGCGGCACGAAGACCGATCACGAAGTCGCACTGATGGATGCTGCCTGCGTGCGTGGTGCGGAAGGCCATCGCGTAGCCCGCAAGGCGTTCGAGTCGGGCGCCTCTGAGCGCGAAGTGCATTGGGCGTATTTGCAGGCCTGCGATCACATGGAACAGGACCTGCCGTTTCCCACCATCGTGGCGTTCGACGAGAAGGCCGCCACGCTGCACTTTCACAACAGGCGCGGCCGTGAAGCGGCGCCGGGCACAACCTTCGTGATGGACGCGGGCGCAATGGTCGATGGTTACGCGTCCGACATTACGCGCACCTGGACCAGCAGCAACGCCGAGCCGGTCTTCGTCAAACTCGTCGAGTCGGTCGATCGCTTTCAGCGCGATCTAGTGGCGATGGTCACGCCCGGCCGGCCGTATCTGGAGATCCACATCGCCGCGCATCGCTTTACAGCGCAGGTGTTGTGCGAACTTGGCGTCTTCAAATGCAGCGTCGATGAAGCGTTCGACAGCGGACTGACGCGCACGTTCCTGCCGCACGGCGTCGGTCATCATCTTGGGATTCAAGTGCACGACGTGGGTGGCCGTCAGGCCAGCCCCGACGGTGGCACGGTGCCACCACCCGAAGCCTATCCCTTCTTGCGAACCACGCGACCATTGGCTCCAGGACACGTCGTGACGATCGAACCCGGTATCTACTTCATTCCGATGTTGCTCGATCCGTTGAAGCAAGGGCCGTTGGCAGCTCACATCGATTGGCAGCTGATTCAACGCTTGATTCCGTGTGGTGGCGTGCGCATCGAGGACGATGTGCTGTGCACCGAATCGACGGCACGCGATTTGACCCGCTCGTACATTCAGGGACCGCGCGGCGTGTAAACCCATTGCAACGCCAGTTCGATGCGTCTTTTTCGGTGGTTTGGAACTCGACGCAACGCGTACGATCCACGACATGAACGAGCCCAGGTCAATCACTCGCGCCGAGATGGAGCGGGCCTACCTCTCCTCGGATGCCAGCTATGAAGGCGTCTTCTGGACGGCGGTGCGCACCACAGGAATTTTCTGCCGCCCCACGTGCCCGGCTCGCAAACCCAAGCCTGAGAACTGCGAGTTTTTTGCTTCGGTCCGGGAAGCGCTGTTCGCCGGCTACCGGGCCTGCAAGCGTTGCCGCCCGATGGACCCGCTGGGTACCGCGCCCGATTGGGTCGCTCCGCTGTTGGCCGAGTTGGAGTCCGACCCACAGCCTCGCGTGCAAGCGCACGATCTGCGCGACCGCGGGCTCGATCCAGGGCGTGTGCGCCGCTGGTTCGTCACGAACTACGGCATGACGTTCGCTGCGTATTGCCGCGCTAAGCGATTGGGGGTGGCGCTACAACAATTGCGCAGTGGTGCTGCCGTCGATGACGTGGTGTTCGACAGCGGTTATCGGTCGCACAGCGGATTTCGCGATGCGTTCGACAAGACCTTCGGCCAAGCGCCGGGGAAGGGGCGGAGCATGGAGCCGGTAGTAACGACGATGATCGAAAGCCCTGTCGGCCCGCTGTTGGCCGGGGCGCGTGATGCCGGCATCTGCCTGCTCGAGTTCACCGACCGGCGGATGTTGGAAGCGCAGATGCAAACAGTGCAGCGTCGACTGGGCGCTGCGCTGGTGCCGGGCGAGCACCCTTGGCTGGCACAACTCACCACGGAACTAGGCGAGTACTTCGCAGCCAAGCGACGCGACTTCACGCTTCCGTTGGTCGCTCCGGGCACACCCTTTCAAGAGCAGGTCTGGGCCGAGTTGCTCAAAATCCCTTACGGTCAGACCATTTGTTACGAGGAACTGGCTCAGCGCGTTGGCCGCCCCGGAGCCTCACGAGCCGTGGGAACCGCCAACGGCATGAACCGGATCGCGATCGTGATTCCGTGTCATCGCGTGCTCAATAAGAGTGGCCAGTTAGGGGGGTACGGCGGGGGGATGTGGCGCAAACAGACCTTGCTCCAGTTGGAGCTGGGCCAGGCCGGGATGGAAGGCACCTTCGGGGCTGCCGTCAGCGGGGTGCAACTGCGCCTGCTCCCGTGATCAGGGGTGGGGCAGGTGCTGCGTACCCCCCCAATTCGCGCGGTCTGAACCCCGCGCCTTGGCGGGCGGTTTGTTGTTCGCGGATTCCCCGGCGTGATAGCCTCTCGCCCGTCTCACTGATGGGAGGTTTTTCCGATGACAAAGCTTTGGGTAGCGCTCGGGGTGGCAGCGGGACTGGGTCTCGGTTCGGAAGCCATGGCGCAGGGTGTCGAGTTGGGCGGCAACGCTCGTTTTCAATTGCAGTCGGGCCTCATGAAGGTCAGCGCGACCGGCGGTTTGCGCCGCACATCGACCCCTGCGGTCTTCATCGAATTGCGGGATCAAACCGAGATCGACTTTTTGCAGCAGCAGGGCGAGTTCCCCTGCCCGGTGACGCTCCCACGAATCCATACCCCAGCGCTCGAGATTTACCTTCCGTTAGCCTGGCAAGTGGGGATCGTCACTCCACCGGAGTGCATCGAGAAAACGCTTCCTTATCGAGCCACCACCTGCATCCCGGTGCTTGCAATCTCGCAGTCAGGGAACGATTTCAGCCTGACGCTGGACGAGGCGCGGGTTCAAGAGATCATGTCGCAGATCGCGGTCTTCTTGTTAGGCGACAGCGCGCTTGGCTCGACAACCACAGTCGATGAAATCGTCGCCGACGGAAAAGTGCTTGCCGATGGCGATCGCACCCGTTTGAAGCTCCGCGTCAAGGCGACTGTGTCCGGCAAGGGCCTCAAGAAAGACAGCAAGCTTGCTTGGTCATTCACACTGGCCGGCGACCGCGTCGCTACCGAAGACTGCGATATCAGCATTCCATAAGCCTTGGCCCTAAGTGCGCCAGGCATCAAAAAACCCCTAGGCAGTGCCTAGGGGTTTTTGTTTTGGCTGTGAGCTGTCGGGGAGGCCTACTCGTCGGCCTTGGCAATGTGCAGGCGTCGCTCGTAACCCGTGCCGCTGGAATACGTCTTGACGCCCGGCGTGTCCGCCAAGGTCATGTGAATCAGACGCCGCTCGTACGGTGATAGCGGCTGCAACAGTGCGCGATCTCCACCCGACTGAAGCACTTCATGGGCGATCCGCTTGGCCTCTTCCATCAAGTGGCGTTCGTTTTCCTCACGCCAACCGCCGGCATCCAACGTGAGTTTCGCCTCGAGCCGGCCGTCCTTCTGCAGGATTCGATTGACCAAGTACTGCAAAGCCTCGAGTCCTTGCGCTTCGTTCTCGGTGAGCAGTCCGGCGTCGCTGCCTTGGTAGTGAATCCTGACACCCGCTTCGTTGCGGCTGATTTTCTCGAGCGCCAGGTCCAAGCCGAGACCCTTCACCATCGCTGCGCCGAGCATGGTCAAGATCGTGTCGGCATCGGTGACATCTTTAGGAGGCAGCAACACTACCGGATCGACCGGTACCAACTCCACGACCCGCTCCTCGCGCGGAGCTCTGAAGCTCGAGTCTCGATCACTGCGGCCGCCACGATCACCGCGATCACGGCTCGGCGCTCCACTGCTGGCACCGCAACCACCACGATCACCGCCGCCGCCACGACCTCCACCGCCCGAGCGGCCGCCGCGATCACCGCCGCGCCCGCCACGGTCACCACCGCGATCTCCACCATGCCCGCGGGACGGCGACTCCGGCGACACGAGCGGGGTGCGGGTGGGGTCGACCCACGCTTCGATCTCGACCAGAGCGTTGGGGTCTTCCAATTCGCCAACATCGCGCCGTGCCACGACTTCGTGCGCAATCAATCCGCGCTCGACGCCAAATTCCTTGCGCGCTGCCGCCATCGCTTCCAATACGTCTCGTCCGGAAAAACGTTTGCGAGGTGTGTCTGTCATGGTTGGTTTCCCGTTACGCCGCTTGCGGGAGCGTTGCGGCCTGCTTGTTGATCAAGTACTGCTGCAAGATGCCCAGCAGATTGTTGACGAACCAGTAGAGCACCAGCCCTGCGGGCATGCTCCAGAAGAAGAAGGCGAACATCAGCGGCATGAACATCATCATTCGCTGCTGTGCTTTCATTTGCGGGTCTTCGGTCTTGGTCATCGCCATCAGTTGCTGAACGAACTGAGTCGAGACCATTCCAATCAGCATTAACCACGGTGCCGGCTCGGGGGAAGACAGATCGTGCACCCATCCGAAGAACGGTGCGCCGCGCAGCTCGGTTGGAACGGTGAGCGCGGTATACATCGCGTAGAGCACGGGCATCTGGAGCAACAGCGGAAGGCATCCGCCCAAGGTTGCTAGGGGGTTGATCCCCTCGGTTGAATACAACGCCATCATTTCTTGGTTCTGTTTCTGGCGGGAGTCCATGTCCCGCTTGCCCTCGTACTTTTCTTTGAGTTTCTTGAGCTTGGGCTGAAGCTTGGCCATCTTGGTCTGGGTCTTGCGCATCGTGACCATCGACCGTTGGGTCAGCGGAAAGAACGCGAGCTTGATCAAGAAGGTCGTGAGGATGATCGCCAGGCCCCAGTTGTGGAGTACTCCTTGGAAGAACGCCACCACTTGATAAAGCGGCTTGGCCACCACACCGAAGAAACCCCAGGGGACCATCTTCTCGAGATCGGTTCCTTGCAACTTGTCGAAGCGCGCCATTACGTTGGCCGTCTTGGGGCCAGCAAAGATTGGTGCGCGTCCGCCGGTCACTTCGATCGAGCCTTGACGTTCATGTCCCTTACCACTCTGCGGCGTTTCGAACATTCGAACGCGCGAGGTGGCGTCCGGCATTGGGACGAGCGCGACAGCAAAGTACTGCTCGTCGAGCCCGATCCATCGCACACCCGATCCTCCGCCGAACGTCTGATCAGCACCACCACTGGTCGGGCGGATATCGATGACTTTGTCGGCGACCCCGAGCTTCACGTCACCGCGCACGTGGCCGCTCGTGCGATGGTCTTCGGGTCGCACCACGCCCGGTCCCCACGATATCGCGGCGGCGGAGAGCGGCTGGCCAGCCTTGGTCACGGCCCAGTCCACAATCGCCAGGTAGCTATCGTCGGCGGCTAGCCACAGCGACTTGTGCAATTCGAGCTCGCCATCGGAGAAGTGAAAGGCGATGCGCTGAGAACCGGCCGGCAGCTTGTGCGCCGCGAGTTCTTCGGCCGTCGGCGGGGTGCGATCGACAACGCACCACGTTTCGTTGAGGCGTTTGTCGATCGCCTCATCACCCGTGATCAAGACCAATGGATGGCGATCGAGGGCTCGCGCCTCTGGACTCACCAAGTCGATTAGGTCGTCGGGATTCAAACCGCGCGGGTCGCGCGTGAAGCGCTTCAACTTCCACTGCAACACGCGACCGCCGCGCGCCGACAAGCTGATCTTCCAAACGTCGGTCTCGATATCGATCGCGGTTTGATTGCTCTCACCCAACACTTGCGGGAGGTTGCCCGCCGGCAACGGCGAGGGCTGCGCAGGGGTGACGACGGCCGGCTCGACCGGTGCCGCCGGCGCCGCTGTCGCGGGAGCGGTGATCGCTGGTGTGGGTTCGACCGGTTTGGGCATGAAGAACTGAGACCACAACTGCACGATCAGAAACGACACTGCGACCGCGGCCAATAGCCGCCAAACCGTATCTTTATCCATGTGTCTTCGATCGAAGCGGGGGAAAGTCGACACCCGCGGCGTGGAACGGATGGCACTTCAATAGCCGGCGCATTGCCAGCCACGACCCGCGTGCTGCACCCCATTCTTGAATAGCCAGCATCGCGTACTCGGAGCAAGACGGTAAGAAACGACAATGCGCGCCCAAGAGCGGCGAGATGAACCGCTTGTAGCTGCGCAACAGAAACATCAACGCTTGAGCCATCATGCGTCGGCTTGCGGACGGGGCATCCGGTTTCGTGCGCGACGAAACAAGCTCAACAACTCTTGCTCCATCTCGCGCCGAGTGAGCGTGGCTCCGGTCTTGACGTTGACCACCATGTCGTACCCCGCAAACGACGCCCGATGCCGGCGATAAGCCTCCCGCACCACGCGCCGCGCCCGATTGCGCAACACCGACGGACCGACACGCTTGGTGACCGTAATGCCTAGCCTCGCCGGGGCCGTGGTGTGTGGATCAGGGAGTGGCGCTGAGGCTTTCGCTGGATCGGCAACACGAAGCGTGACGAACAAGACGAGAGACTTCCCCGCGACACGCAGACCTTGTTCGTAGATCTGTTTGAATTGCGGCCGCTTGCGCAGACGCGCAGCGCGAGGAAGAGACTGGCCCCGAAGCGTCAGACCACCAAGCGCTTGCGCCCCTTGCGGCGGCGAGAGGCAAGGACTTTGCGCCCCCCTGTGGACGACATGCGGGCACGGAATCCGTGCACCTTCTTGCGGCGTCTGTTGTTGGGTTGAAAAGTTCTTTTCATGACTCAACGTCCTCGAACCTCGACGAAACAGCGTCGGGCAAAAGCGGCCTCTTTGGGCACCGCATCGGTGTCGGAAGAAAAGCGCCCGATGATAGGGATCCACGGTTGGGCCGTCAAATGAATGTGTCTCGGGGTTTCGAGGGGTAGTCCTCACCGCCTGGAGCTCGATCAAGCGTCCCTATCGCGCGAGGATTTGTCCCCGGTTCGTACGTTTTCCACATGCATCGTCTTGCTCCTGGATCGACCGCGGTGGTAGTCTCCGCGCACTCGAAAACAAGCGATGTGCAGCCCTAGTCGGGGGCGTTTCCCGAGCGGGACCGGTTTGCACAAAGTGACAGGGGGATGGCGTGGGCCGACTTCGGCCTTTTCTACGTTCGACGCTCCCAACTCCCTATAAATCAATGGGATACACCACTTTCACACGAATCCACATTTGTGGAAAACCTGTGTGTTTATCGTTGGCTATGGGCCGAAAACCGTTGTCTCGACAAGGGGATAGAGACTGTGGATAACGTTTTTTCAACCGCCGGCATGACACCCTCTGCATGGGACCGGGTGCTGCTTGTATTGCAGCCCGATCTCAACCCTGGAACCTACGAGACGTGGTTTCGTCCCACGCGGTATGTCGGGCTCGAGGGGACCACTCTCAAGGTCTCAGTCCCCAATGAAATGTTCGCCGAGTGGTTGCGCAGCCAGTACATGCCGGCGATACGGTCGGCATTGCCCAAGGCTGGGTTGTCCGCCACGCAGGTTGAGTTCGTGCCGCCGCAGCCGGTGGAAAAGGCGCCACCACCGCCGCCACCCGTTACCCCAACGCTGGCTAACCTCAACCCTCGCTACACCTTCGAGCACTTCGTGGTCAGTTCGTGCAATCAGTTTGCGCATGCCGCGAGCTTGGCGGTCAGCGATCAACCAGGGGGCACTTACAACCCGTTGTTCATTCATGGCGGGGTGGGTTTGGGAAAAACCCATCTGATGCAAGGGATTGGCAATCGCGTGTTCAACGCGCGCGGCGGCAGTTTGACCCTGCGCTATCTGACGTCCGAGCAGTTCATGAACGAACTCATCACCGCGATTCGCTTCGAGGAAACACCCAAGTTCCGTGATCGCTACCGCTCGGTGGACGTCCTGCTGATCGACGACATCCAGTTTCTGGCCGGGAAGGAATCGACCCAGGAAGAGTTCTTTCACACGTTCAATGCGCTCTACGACGCCGGCAAACAGATCGTCCTTACCTCCGATTGCCCGCCGCGCTCCATCCCAGCACTAGAAGAACGGCTGCGCAGCCGGTTCGAGTGGGGCCTCATCGCAGACATCCAGCCCCCCGACCTCGAAACGAAAGTCGCGATCCTCAACAAGATGGCGGCCACTCGCGGTTGGGCTCTTCCTAATGACGTGGGGCTCTTCATTGCCGGCAATATCCACAGCAATGTTCGCGAGCTGGAGGGGTGTCTGACGACTCTCTTCGCGCTCTCATCGATCCGTAAGATCAGCCCTGATCTCAACTTGGCGAGAGAGGTCGTCCGCAGTTTGCTCCCAAAAGAAGAGGAGCCTGTGACGATCGAATCGATCCTGACTGTGGTCGCACGACACTTCAATTTGAAGGTTCAAGACATCAAATCGAAGGGGAACGCTCAGCGCATTGCCTTCCCACGACAGGTCGCGATGTACCTCAGCAAGCGGCTCGCTGGTGAGAGCTACCCCATGATCGGGACGATGTTCGGCGGCAAACATCACACGACCGTGATGCACGCCGTTAAGAAGATTGACGATCTTCGCTCCAAAGATTCCGCCCTAAACAAGACGCTTATCTCTATCGAGGAGGAGTTGCGATGATCAAACTCAACTTCTCCTGTGAGTATCTTTCGTCTTCCACTCCATCCACAGGTATGTGGGTGAAGAGCCTGTGGAAAGCGAAGGCTATAGTCGGCGCGCCGACTGTCGACAAGACTCATCCACCGCTATCCACATTTTGTTCCACCCCTCTACCCCCCTGGACAACGGCCCCAGTCAAGGGTTTGATGGAGCATCCTCGCAATCCACAGCCCTACTGCTATTGCTGGTTTCCACACACTTCTTTCAAGAGTTCTTTTCTTTCACGTAGCTTGCAGCACTGAGGTGACACGATGAAGATCGTCATGGAGCAAGCAACGCTCCTTCGCGAACTGTCGCTGATTCAAGGGATCATCGAGAAGAAGACGACCATCCCAATCTTGGCCAACGTGTTGTTGACCGCGCTCGAAGATGGAACGCTCTCGATCACGGCGACCGATCTAGAAGTTGGCTTTCGATCGGTGATCAAAGCCACGGTCACGGCGCCAGGCAGGGTTGCTGTCAACGCGCGTCGCTTACACGACATCGTGAGAAAGCTACCCTCGGGCAACATTGGTTTCAGGCAAGACGATGCGTCGCTGCACTTGCAGTGCGAGAAGATCAAGTTTCGTTTGGCGGTTCAGCAGGCCGATCAATTTCCTTCAGTGCGAGCCCACGAAGGAACTCCACATGGATCGATGCAAGCCAGCCACCTCGCCGACATGGTGAAGCGCACGTTGTTTGCCATTACCTCGAGTGATCCTGGTTACTCGTTGGGTGGTGCACTATGGGCCTTGGCTGATGGAAAGATGACCATGGTCGCCACCGATGGTCATCGCTTGGCATATTCGGTTCGACCCGCGGAGAAGATTGCGAAGCAATTCCCCGAGATGCTGGTGCCGCGCAAAGCTCTGGGTGAGTTGGGTCGTTTGTCGGCAGAAAACGAAGGAGAAGTGTTTTTGTGGGGTGGTGGAGGTCATCTGTTTGCGTTGATCGGCAGCCGTGAGCTCAACACCAGCTTGCAAGAGCATCGCTTTCCTGACTATCGCAAGGTCTTGAGCTTGGCATCCAACAACGACAAAGTGTTCACCATCAAAACGCAGGTACTGCGCGATGCCATCGAACGTGTGGCGGTACTCAGTCAAGAACGCACGCACTTGGTAAAGCTCGAGTTGGGTGATAGCTCACTCACCGTTTCAACCACACACCCAGAGTTAGGCGAAGCTCAGGAAGAGGTATCGATCAAGTACACAGGCAAGCCGTTGAAGATTGGATTCAACGCGCAGTACCTCGTGGATTGGTTGGGTGTCGCGGGGACTGAAGAGGTGCGGTTGTCGCTGGGCGAAGAGATGGGGCAAGGGTTGCTCGAGCCGGTACGACCTGGCGACGATGCGGGCGAAGACAAGTACATCGTCATGCCGATGGCGCTGGGTTAAGGCGAGAACATCGACTGATAGAGTCGATTGCAGAGCTACAACTATCGGCGGGCTATCAATGACCGGCGCCGAGTCGACGATACGACCCCCTGGCGCTTCCCCCCCATTCCGTGGTCAAACCTCTACTTGCCCATGCTCAACCGATTGCAGGTCTCCTGCGTTCGAAATCTAAGCGACCAAACCCTCGAGCTCACGCCCGGGATCACGCTCGTTACCGGCGCCAACGCGCAAGGCAAGTCATCGCTCTTGGAAGCGGTCTATCTGCTCGCGACGACGCGCTCATTTAGGTCTCGTGAGCCGCGCGAAGCAATCGCCGAAAACGCCTCGTTTTTGCATGTCAAAGGCCAAGCGGTACACCCCTCTCAACCCCTTTTCCAGATCGGGATTTCGCTGGGTCGAGGCCGTGGCGAACGGCATCTTTCCGTGGGAGAATCCGCGCCTAAGTTGGTGGATTATTTGGGACTTCTCCCTGTGTTGTTTCAAGCCGGAGAGAGCGTTCGAGTGATCGCCGGGAGCCCCGCGGAACGGCGCCGATTCATGGACCGAGTCACCGCCGCCGCCGACCCGACACACTTGGCCGATCTCACGCGATACGCGGGGGCCTTAACCCAACGAAACCGCCTGCTGCGTGGCGGTGCACCTGACCGGGAGTTCGAGCCGTGGGAACAAATCCTGCGCTCAGTGGGGGGGCGGGTGGCAATGCGGCGGCGCGAACAGATCGCGGCGTGGCAGCAGTGGATGGGAGCGTGGCCCGAGCTATTCCCCGAAGGGCGCGATGCCCGGCTTCACTACAAGCAGGCAACCGGACCGGAGAATCTCCTGAATGACGCGGCCCAAAACGAAGCCGAAAGCTGGCGACGACTGCGCCAAGTGGAGCGCAAGGTGGGTGTAACGCTCACCGGTCCGCATCGCGACGACCTAGTCATCGAGGCGGCAGGCAAAGACCTGTTGCGCTTCGGTTCGGCAGGGCAAATCAGGGCAGCGCTCTCGGCACTCACGTTGGCGCAGGCCCGCGCGGTGCGTGAGCGGCGCGCCGGCATCGACCTGTTGCTCCTGCTCGACGACCTCGACACCGACCTGGACGCAGCGCGTTGTTTGGCGCTGCTCGCTTACGCCGCCGCGCAAGGCCAAGTCATTGCGGCAACATCAAAACCCGAAATCGTCCCGCGCAACTTCGCTGCGGTGTGGCACGTGCAAGCCGGCGTGGCCACGCGGCACGACAATCCGCGGACCTGAGGAACGATGGCAGAGCAAGAAGACATCGCAACACGCGCCGCCGCCGAGGCCGACTACACCGCGTCGTCGATCAAGGTGCTGGAAGGGCTGGAGGCGGTTCGCAAACGCCCCGGCATGTACATCGGCAGCACCAGCGTCTCGGGACTGCACCACCTGGTGTGGGAGGTCGTCGATAACTCCATCGACGAGGCGCAAGCCGGTCACTGCGACCACATCGACGTTTCGGTCCACGCCGACAACTCGGTCACGATCGTCGACAACGGACGCGGAATTCCCGTCGACATCCACCCCGAAATGGGAGTGTCGGCCGCGCAGGTGGTGCTTACCGTGCTGCACGCTGGCGGCAAGTTCGACAACAACGCCTACAAGGTATCGGGCGGGTTGCACGGCGTCGGCGTCAGCGTGGTGAATGCGTTGTCCGAGGCGCTCGATATCGAGATTTGGCGCGGCGGCAATGTGTACCGTCAGTCGTATGCGCGCGGAATTCCGGTCAACGAGTTTCATCAAGTCGGCACCACCGACAAGCGCGGCACCAAGATTACGTTCCGTCCCGACCCGCAAATTTTCGACACGCTGGAGTTCTCTTGGGAAACGATGGCGCAGCGGTTGCGCGAGTTGGCGTTTCTCAACAGCGGCGTGCGAATCGTCCTGAAGGACGAGCGCGGGACCAAGGATCGCGATCAAGAGTTTCACTACGAGGGCGGCATCGTCGAGTTCGTGACGCACCTCAACAAAAATCGCTCCGCACTGCACGAGCCAATCTTCATCAAGGGCGACAAGGACAGCGTCGGAATCGAAATTGCGCTGCAGTACAACGACTCGTATCAAGAAACCATCTTCACGTTCGCCAACAGCATCAACACGCCGGAAGGCGGCATGCATTTGGCCGGATTTCGCGGTGCGCTCACGCGCACACTCAACGCCTACCTCACCAGTGAAGCCGCGCGCCTGCCAAAAGATCTCAAAGACACGCAGCTCACCGGCGAAGATGTGCGCGAAGGGTTGGCAGCCGTCGTTTCGGTGAAAGTGCGCGATCCGCAGTTCGAAGGCCAAACGAAATCGAAGCTGGGCAACAGCGAAGTGCGTGGCGCGGTAGAAGCGCTGGTCAACGACAAGCTCGCACGTTTTCTGGAAGAAAATCCCAAATCGGCGCGCGCGATTTTGGAAAAAGCGGTGCAAGCGCTGCGGGCGCGTGAAGCAGCACGCAAAGCCAAAGAGCTGACGCGCCGCAAGGGAGTACTCGACGGTGGTTCGCTGCCGGGAAAACTTGCAGACTGTCAAAGCAGCGACCCCCAAGAGTGTGAATTGTTCTTGGTCGAAGGCGACTCGGCCGGCGGCTCCGCCAAGCAAGGCCGTGATCGCAAGGTGCAGGCCATCCTTCCGTTGCGCGGAAAAATTCTCAACGTCGAGAAGGCTCGCTACGACAAGATGCTGGGCCACGAGGAAATTCGCGTCATCATTACGGCGTTGGGTTGCGGCATTGGCAGCGACGACTTCGATATCTCCAAGCTGCGCTACCACAAGATCATCCTGATGACCGACGCCGACGTCGACGGCAGCCACATTCGCACGCTTCTGCTCACCTTCTTCTTCCGCCAAATGCGCGAACTGATCGAGCGCGGAAATCTCTACATTGCACAGCCACCGCTGTACAAGGTGAAGAAGGGTAAGGACGAGCGTTACCTGCAAAACGACGCCGAGATGAACAAGTACCTCATGGGGCGCATCTCCGACGATCGCTCCGTGCGCTCCGGTGGACGGTTGTGGCAAGGCAAAGAGCTGGCCAATCTGCTGGAGCAGTTGGTGGAGTTTCGTAAGTACCGCAGCGCCCTCGAGCGTCGTGGCTGGCCGGGTCGCGCGGTCGAAGCGCTCTTGGACTTGGAACTATTCCACGCTCAGGACTTCGCCGATTTGGCCAAGCTCGAAACGCTGTCTCAAAAATTGCTCGCGCTGGGGCATCACGTCGGCGACATCGAACCCGACAAAGAACACGGCACCTATACGGTGCGCGCGATTGCCCTCGACATGGGACACCGCGAGTACGTGCTCAACGACGAAGTGGTCACCTCGGGAGAATTCAGGCAGCTGCGCAGCTTGTACGTGCATCTGCGCGACTTGGGGTTGGGACCGATCGAAGTCTTGCCGGCATCGGGTGAAGGCTCGGCGCTGCAAACGGTCGGCTCGCGTGAGGAGCTGCTCGATACATTGCTCGAAGCCGGGCGCAAAGGCGTTGGAGTTCAGCGCTACAAAGGTCTGGGTGAAATGAATCCCGAGCAGTTGTGGGAAACCACCATGGATCCGGCGCAGCGGCAGTTATTGCAGGTGCGTGTCGAAAGCGCCTTTGCTGCCGATCAGCTGTTTACCGTATTGATGGGCGACGCGGTCGAACCACGCCGCCAGTTCATCGAAGACAACGCACTCGAAGTCAAAAACCTCGACGTGTAACGATAGGGCCATGGACGAAACTTCTCCGCAGCATCTGAACAAAGTCTCGATCGAGGACGAGATCAAGGTCTCGTATCTCGATTACGCCATGTCGGTCATCATCGGCCGCGCGCTGCCGGACGTGCGCGACGGCTTGAAGCCGGTGCATCGTCGCGTGCTGTATGCGATGTACCAGTCTTCCAACGTTTCCGACCGGCCCTATCGCAAAAGCGCCAAGACCGTCGGTGAGGTCATCGGCAAATTTCATCCGCACGGCGATCAAGCCGTGTACGACACCATCGTCCGTTTGGCGCAGGATTTTTCGCTGCGCTACCCACTGGTGGACGGGCAAGGCAACTTTGGATCGATCGACGGCGACCCACCCGCGGCAATGCGTTACACCGAAATCCGCATGGCGCCGTTGGGTCAAGATTTGCTCGCCGATATCGACAAAGAGACGGTCGCCTTTGGACCCAACTACGACGCTACCGAAGACGAGCCGCTGGTCATGCCGTGTGGCTTCCCGAACTTGTTGGCCAATGGAGCCGACGGTATTGCCGTAGGTATGGCCACCAAGATTCCGCCGCACAACATGCGCGAACTGATCGACGCGGCTGAACACCTCATCAAAAACCCCGACTGTGCCGTCGATGATCTGACGCACTTCGTCAAAGGCCCCGACTTTCCGACGTCCGGCATTATTTACGGGCGCGCCGGAATTCGCGATGCGTATCACACCGGACGCGGGCGAATCTTGATGCGCGGCCGCATCGAACTCGAAGAAAACCCCAAGGCGGGGCGCGACCGTTTGGTCATTACCGAAATCCCTTATCAGGTCAACAAGTCATCGTTGATCGAAGAAATTGCCGATTTGGTGCGCGACAAGCGCATCGAAGGCATTGGCGACATTCGCGACGAGTCCAATCGATTGGGCATTCGCGTGGTGCTGGATCTCAAGCGCGACGCCATTCCCAACGTGCTGATCGCCAATCTGTTCAAGCACACCAAGTTACAAACCACGTTCGGGGCGATCTTCCTGGCGATCGTCGCCGGCCGGCCGCGCGTCCTCGACCTGAAGCAAATGCTGTGGCACTACGTGCGTCATCGCCGCGAGGTGGTGGTGCGCCGCACGCAGTTCATGCTGCGCGAGGCCGAAGCGCGTGCCCATATTTTGGAAGGGCTGAAGAAGGCGCTCGACCTGCTGGACGAGATCATCAAGACGATCCGCGCGTCCAGTTCGCAGCAAGACGCCAAGCAGGCGCTCATCGTCAACTTTGCGTTTAGCGACTTGCAGGCGCAGGCAATCATCGACATGCGCTTGGGCCGCTTGACGCAACTCGAACGTGAGAAGCTACTCGAAGAGTTGGCCGACCTGCTGGCGAAGATCGAGTGGTATCGCCAGATTTTGGCGTCGACGGTAATGGTCGATCAAATCGTCAGCGAGGAGTTGCAGCGCATCCGCGAGAAGTACGGTGACGACCGCCGCACGGAAATCGTCGAAGACGAGGGGGAAATCGAAACCCTCGACATGATTCCCGACGAGCAAACCGTCATTACGTTGTCCAACAAGGACTACGTCAAACGCACCTCGCTGGACGAATACCGTCTGCAAGGCCGCGGTGGCAAGGGCCTCAAGTTGATGGATGTGCGTGAAGACGATTGGATCGAGCGAGTGCGGATCGCGTCCACGCACGATCTGTCGCTGTGGTTCACCAGCGGCGGCAAGGTGCACAGCATGCCGGTGTACAAGGTGACGCAAGCCTCGCGCGCCGCCCGCGGCAAGGCGGTGGTCAACATGCTGCCGCTGCAGCCGGGCGAGCGGATTCAAGGCTTGCTGGCGTTACGCACGATGGACCAGCCCGACAAGTACGTGGTCACTGTTACTCGGCGCGGTGTCATCAAGCGCACCGAGCTGCCGGCCTACGCCAACATCCGCAGCGGCGGCATCATTGCGCTCTTGTTGGACGAAGGCGATCAACTGATTAGCGTGCATTTGGTGGGCGACACCGATCACATCTTCATCGCCACCAAGGACGGCATGGCGATTCGCTTCCCGGTGGGCGATGTTCGGCCGATGGGCCGTCCGTCGCGCGGCGTGCGCGGCATCGACCTGCGTGAAGGCGACGAAGTCATCAGCGCCAGCGTCGTGAGTGGCACGATGGAGATTCTGTCGGTCACCGCGCTCGGCTACGGCAAACGCACCGCGCTCGAGGAGTATCGCGAGCAAGGCCGCGGCGGTTTGGGCTTGATCAACTTGAAGATTTCGGAAAAGACCGGCCCTGTCGTTGCCGCATTGCCGGTGACAGCCGATGACGAAATCATCGCCGCGACGAAGCTCGGTATGGTCATCCGCACCACCTGCGGCGAGATCAGTCAGTTCGGCCGCTCGACCCAAGGTGTGCGCGTGATCCGCCTCAACGACGACGACGAGGTCGTGAGCGTCACGCCCGCCAGTCAGCTCTAAATTGGGGACAGGCATTTTTTAGGTGCCTGTCCCTACTCTTTCTCCATCGCCAGCGTTACGTCCGACATGTCGCGTTCGAGCTTGATCATCGCGACAGGCGGCGTCAAGGACTTGTCCAGATACGGCGATGAACGTGCGATGCGGTATCCGGGGATCCGAAGGCCCAGGTGGAACGTCTCCTTCGGGAGCCCGACCAGCGAGAACGAGCCGCCGCTGTTGACCACGCAGGTCGCGCTGTCCCAGGCCCGCAGTCGCGACACAAGCAGCCGCGTTCCGGGAGGAATCGGCGCATTGTCGGGCATCGAAATACGGCCGCTCAGTTTCAAGCCCGCTTCGAGTTCCAACTCGCCCAAGTCAAGTTGCTTTCCATCACCGGGCGCACGCACCGGACGATCGCTGAGCGCACCCAACGACGCGAGCGAGTCGCCCTTTCCGAAGAACACGTAGTCATCGTCCGCGGGCACGTTGACGAACAGGAACACACCATCGTCGTTGGTGGCGACGGTACGCACCCCCGTGAACGTCGCGGTGTCGCGGACTGACTGCACGAGGCCCACCTCTCGGTGTGCGACCGGTTGACCTTGTTTCATCAGTCGGCCGACGATGCTGGCACCCTCGCGAAGCCGGTAGACGCGGCTCGGTGCGCCGGGAGTCAGCTTGTTGAATAGGCACGTTGCGACGTCACGCGCTTCGATCCGGACAAGCCACAGGGCCTCTGTCGGCGCGCTGGGAACCTCGAGCGTAAAACTGCCGTCATCGTTGCTGACGGCGAGTGCTTCGCCATCGTCGAACCCGCCGAATCGACTCCCCTCCTTGGTCGAGAACCCCACAGGAGTAATGACCGCGCCACCAATCGACTTCTCCTTCTGGTTGATCACCACCCCACGAAGCTCACGCTTCGGATCCACGTGGCCACGACGCGAAACGACAGCCGCGACAGGCACTTCCGCTGGATCGACATCGTCGACGAACTGCGGCCGCAGGCCGGGCCCTGCGACCAGCACCCGAAACACCAACGAGCCGTCGAGATCCTTGATGGTGAAGCGGCCCTCGGCGTTGGTGCGCGCGCGCTTCTGGCAATCGGGATAGCAGGTAGGACAGAACGAACTCGTGCCTTCGCGTGGATAGGCGGAGTGCATGAACACCGTCGCCCCCACGACCGGCTTGCGCGCGTCATCCAAGACTTGGCCCTCGAGTGAGACACCCGCCAGCACCGGGACGGAAAGCAACGTCAGCACGAAGACGAAGATCGACTTGAGCATCGACACCCCCTGACTGGAATAGGTGCACTCTACATCGCACTTGCCGCGCGTTGTGAACATCCAGATCAGGTCTGTGGCAGAGTCACTCTTACGGGAGCAAACAGGGGCCGGCATTCAAAAAGTGCCTGTCCCCAAAACCATGGTGATCGTCGTCAACATCCTGCTGCTGATCGCGATGCTCCTGACGGTCGCGACGGTGCCCGCGGTCCTGAGTCTGCGGCACCTGCAGGGTGATTCCGCCGTCGGTGTCATCCTCTACTTCCTGCTGCTCACGCCTCGTTGGGTGTGCATTGCTATCGCACTCGCACTCGCCTCGAAACGTCGCGCCTTCGGGTTTATCTCACCCTCCACGGGCCGCCAGTTGGCGAGCGTCATCGGGTTTCACACACTCGCCGGTGTTGTGTCGATTGCTGCGGTGGTCATGGGCACAGGACCACACAGCGACGCATTCAAACCGTGGGCGTTGGTGCTGTCGGTGCTGCTCCCTGCCATCGTGATCGTTGCAACGTTCTTCGCGCTCGCGCGAACCACCAGCGGCGGCGCACTCGCAGTACTGCCTTGGCGACTCGGCGCGACTGCGGTGCTGGCGGTCGTCGGTGCCGGTGGTACGACGATCTGGTGGACCGACCGCGCCGATCGCCTCGAATCGCGCGCGTATCAAGCGGCGTCCGAAGCCAAGCACGCACATTGGATGCACACACAGCTCGACAAGCTCAACGCACTTCCTCCTGACGCACCACTCGCGGCGTACTTCCCATGGCTCGGCCTGAGCATCGATGAGTTGCGCGACCCGGCGCTGGCCAGGGTGCGCGCGCGGCCACACCTCAACGACGATCTCGCCGCCATGCTGCGCAGCGATCACGCCGTCGACGCATTGCAGTTCATGTGGCTGTGGATGCCCGATACACCGGCTGAGTTGGCGCAGCCGGTGCGCGATGCGATCGCAACGCTTCCGGCATGGACGCAACGCACGCTCGATGCATCGCCGGCAACATCGCAAGACGCTTCATCCAGCACGGCAGCGTCGAACGAAGAGTGGGACGAAACCACGCCCTTCCCACCGCCCGAACCCGTCGATCTATGGAGTCTCTCGCAAGCGACCGTTGTCTTGGCGACTCGCTACCAAGACAGCGGCCTCGACTTTCGCACGCCGATTCAACAGATGATGGATGTGCTGCAAGCGAGGAAGCTCCCCGACGACGAGTTTGCGTCCGACCCTACCTACCAAGCGCGCGCGTACTTGGAGACGTGGCTGAAACGGTAGTGCGAGCGAGTTCAATTCCGAGGAGCGCTGCTCAATATCTGCTGCGCGGTGCGCTCTGCAATGGGTGGGTCAACGTTGGCCAGCACGATCACAATCGCCTTGCGCGCCCAGTCCACTTCCAGGTCCGCGTTATGGCCTGGCACTCCTCCGGCGATACCAAGGCCTGCATCGCGGCCGAGCGCAGCCCCCGTGGGCATGGCGTCGTGCGCCTCCGACACCAACCACGCGGTCCACGCAGGCGACAACAGCTTCATGCCAAACAGGCTTTCGGCGAACGAACGCAGATCGGCCGCGGTCATGTAGCTCGCGCCGGCTGACGGGTGATACACGCGGCCAGCAAACGGGGCTTGTTCCAGCACATTCGATTTACTCTCGTCGACGGCGGTGTAGCCGCGCGCAAGACCCGGCGCGCCAGGATCGGTAGCCCAAGCCATCGCGGTCTTCATACCAGCGGGGGTGAAGATGTTCTTCTCGAGGTAGCTGCCAAACGGCATGCCGCTCGCGCGCTCGACGATGACGCCCAGGGCGACATATCCCAAGTTCGAGTAACGCCGGTCGCTGCCCGGTGCAAATACCAACGGCTCGTCGGCGTAGAACTTCAAGACATCGCTGAGTGTTGGCAGGCCGCGCGTGACGGCTTGGGCAAATCGCGGGCCGAAGATATCGCCAAGCCCTGAGCGATGTGTCAACAACTGGCCCACGGTGATCTTGCTCGCCGCCTCTTTGTTGGAAAACTCGGGGACCCAGCGCGCGAGCGTGTCGCCGAGCGCCAGCTTCTTGGCAGCGAGCAACTGCGCGACGGCAACTTGCGTGAACGTCTTGTTAATCGAGCCCACGTTGAAACGGGTGTCGGCCGTCACCGCAACATCTGGATTGCGCTGCGCCAATCCAAAGCTGCCCTGCCACAGCAGCTTGCCTGGATGAGCGATCATCACCGCGCCACTGAAACCCCGCTCCGCAACCTGATGCGCCACGAACTGCTTTGTTTGCGTAATCCATGCAGCGTCATCCGCCGCCGGCTGCGCCGGCGGGCCCTCTTCGCCCCCTCCACGCGCGTCGACGCCGATTTGCAACAAACGGTACGGTTCGGCGGGTTCCGTGCGCAGCTCGAAGGAAAATCGCGCTGCACCATCTGAAGGCTCGAGCACGAACGACAGCTCGGTCGGGCCGCCAACCTCTACGGAAACGATTTGATGCTCGCCGATGTCGTCGTGCAGCTGCCGCAACATCGCAAGCACCTGATCGGTCGAGCGACGCTTGAGCATCTCAGGCGCAACCTTCGCGGCCACGAACTGTTTCAGAGTTGTATCGTCGCCCTTGGAGATGGCGGCCAGCAGCGCGCTGGCACACCGCCCTGCCGGTGACTCCGGCAGTGTGGCAGCAAACGACTGACTGGAAATCGCGAGCAAAGCAAGCAGCAGCGTCGGTGTGCGCATGAAAGCCTCCGACTTCGAGAACGCACGACGCGCGCCCGCGTTCCAAAAAAGTGCCTGTCCCCTTTTACAACTTGTGCAGGACGCGGAGACAGCGACCTTGGTCGCGCATGGTTGCCGATAGAGTTGCGTCGACGGCTAGACTATCTGTCGCCAACGGGTCTCTGCTACCGCTGGCGACGACTACAACAACCCGAGTGTCGGGGTTCCGGTCCGACCCCTGGTGAGGAAGAATGAAACACCCCGCTGGTACAGAACAAGACGTACTCGAACGCCTTGAGGCGTCGCTTCGATCAATCTACTTTGGAAATCGCGAAAGCGACTTCTTCGAATCCGACGAGGGGCGCAAGACCTTACAAGATCATCGGATCAACCGGTTGCGACATGATCGCGCGGTCGTCGTTCCGTGGATGGACTCGGTAAGATCGCTCCGTAGTTTGAAAGTGCTCGAGATCGGTTGTGGAACAGGGTCCGCTACAGTTGCCCTCGCCGAGAGTGGCGCCGTCGTAACAGGAGTTGACTTGGACTCCGACGGTATCGCCATCGCAAAGGAGCGGTGCGAGTCTTACGGCATCAAGGCAGCCTTTCACTTGCAGAACGCAGCTGACTTCCTCGAAGCACAGGCTGTAGGGTCCTTCGACTGCATCGTGTTCTATGCCTCGCTGGAACACATGACGATTACCGAACGTCTGAGGAGTCTCGAGCACGCGTGGCGTGTACTGCCACCTGGCGGGATCTGCTGGGTGATCGAGACGCCGAACCGATTGTGGTTTTGGGACTCACACACGTCCTTTCTTCCGTTCTTTCACTGGCTGCCCGACGAACTCGCCACGCGTTACGCGCGTTTCAGCCCGCGGAGCAGTTTCTCCTCCCAATTCATCGCGGCCCCTGACAATCCTGAACTCCTCCTCGCACGACGCGGTCGCGGCGTGAGCTTCCATGAGTTCGAGTTGGCAATTGCGCCTGTCCAGAGGCTCCGCGTGCTTGGAAGTCTCGCCCGCTTTCGTTCACCGTTGCGAAGGCTCCGGCTCGCACTCCCTGGGAGCGGAGCGACGCACGCCTACCAGCGTTTTTTGGTCCGTAGGTTTCCTTCGATTGATCCGGCCTTCCTCGAGGAGAACCTGAACTTCGCGCTCGCGAAGCCAGCGTCGTAGAATCCGACAGGGACCACGATGCCATGTCGGCCGGGCTACACCTCTCGACGCGAACTAGCTCACAGCAGACACGAAGCGGCGTTGGGGACACCGACTGGACCTTCGTTCGCGTTGGGGGCTTCGCCTGAAATCAAGTAGTAGAAGGCGTGTGCAGGCGAGGGGAGCGAGGTGTCGTCGAGCGATGTATCGGTTGGGTTAGGGTCGAGTTCGTCGCTGCATTTGGGTGGCGCCAATGGCAAGCGCTGCAGATCATCGCGATAGACGTGATAGCGCGTGGCCGCGGGGTCGGCCGTCCACACCAACCGCGTACGCGACGTCCAGCGCAAACCCACGACTTCTGCTGGTGTCCCCGAAAACGGTACAAAGCGCGTTGCTGTATTGCAGGGGGATGCCGGCGCCGTTGCCGACACTGCGACGTTGGACCACAAACGGTTGTAACCGGTTGCGGCCTCGCGCACGCTACCGTCATTCGCCATCGCGATGGAGTATTCGGTTCGCGTTCGAAGCGCGCGCGCCGGGTCGGGCAGATTCAATAGCAGCTCGTAAGTTCCCGCCGGAAGCGAGGCCGAGGTACAGGCATCGATCGTCAACGTGCGTGTGCTGCTGCTCGCCAACCACAAACGCGGATCATCGACCGATGTCGCTGCGTACAGCGCGCCATTCGCCGTCGAGCGCATCAACAGCTGCACCGTGCGCGGCAGAAACGGTGCCGCCCAACCGTCGTTGCGCAAGACAATGCTGGCGTGAATCGCATCGCCCGGCCTCGCAGCGTCGGTGTACTCCCCTTGCAACAGCGTGAAGCGATAACCGAGCCGCCGCTGGATTGTCGGTGTGCAGCCTTGCGCCGTCCACGATGCCAACACACCCGGATGATAGTCACGATTGATGAACGACCAATGAAACAGCGCGAATTCCGCGAGCGCGGTGGGGCAATCGGAGCGCGGCGGATCAGGATTGCAGGTCTCGCCTCCCATCGGCGTGTAAATCGTGTCGGCCGACAGATACGGATACTGCGACTGCGATGCGTCGGGGTACGTGCCGAAGTCGGTGTCGCTCGCGAGATAGCAATCGTTGTGATGACCGGTGCGCGATAGGTACGTGCCGGAATACGCCTGCGCGGGCGACACCGGCTGCGTGGTTTGCAGCACCTGTTGCTTGTAGTTCGGCGTGCGCAACTGTGTCGGCCGACCGGCCGGCAGCGCATCGAGCAAGCGATACACCACATCGCGGCGATTGGCGTAGTCGGCCGGCGTGATGTTCCACGGCTGCGTGGGATCGGCGACGAACCAGTCGGTGTAATACCACTCGCCCCACGTGCCGATGAATCCCGCTTGCACCAGCGCGATCACGTCGGCGTTGGCGCGCAACAAAGGCTCGAGCTGCGCAATGTGAGCGAGCACCTGCGGCTTGGTGGCATCGCCATACGGCGGCGTTTCGCGATACACATCGGTGTAGGCGAAGCGCAGCACCGCCTTTAGCCCTGCCTGGCGAATGGTGCTGAAGTCGTTCTGCAGCAACGCGAGATACGGCGCATCGATCGGCGTCGTGACGAATCGCTCCAGGTAGATAACGCGAATGATCAGCGACGAACCACCGGCGCGAAAGCTGGCGAGCAGTGCCGGGTCGAGCGGTGTGGCGTCGGTGGAGCGCCGCTCGGTGTGCTTATAGAAGCCGCGCTCGGGGTTGGTGATGTCGTCGTTGCTGGGTGTGTAGGTGACCAGCGCGGCGCGTACACCGCCGCAACTCAAGGCGATGGCCAGGGCAAGCAGGCTGATGCGAGCGATGAAGGTCATCTGGTTCCTATGAGCGCCGCCAGGAGTGTACGTCGCTTGGGCCAGGAACCGAGCGGCTTGATCGTGGTCAGCCCGAAACAGCCGTTCTCCTGCGGCCGGGTGCCCGGATGGGGGTCTCATGATCCGACAACTTAAAAAGGGGACAGGCACTTTTTCGGCGCTACTCGAGCGTGGCGGTTCCTTCGGACGTCAGCGTAACCGAGGCGACGCTGCCATCGGAGTGTGTGAGCGAGTATGTCCCTGGTGGTGCGCCGCGAAACACGAAGCATTTGCCGGGGCGACCGTCACAATCCACCGACCCGGCGTAGTAGCGCAGCAACGGCAGCCAAGTGATACCGCGATCATCGGCCACGAACGGTACGACGGTAGAACCGTCTGGGTCGACAACTTGCAGAACCGCTCGGTTGACTACGTCCAGCGTCGCAACGGCGTCGCCGTGGTCTGGAACAACGAGTTGTGCCATACCGCCGCGCCCGTCCGAGATGGTCGCAATCACCCACCATCGGCCCGGGACGATACCGTCGCACACCACGGTCCGGTCTTCACCAGGTATCGCCCAAGCGAGCAGTCCGTCGTGGACACAGAACGCTTTGCCGAGCGTTGTTCCCTCCGGCAGCTTCACCACGATACGCGGCGGCTGGTCCTTGGGATCGCGAGCAATTTCGAATGAGTTTTCTCCCCGATTGACCGAGACGCGTCGCGTCTGCAACTTGGCGGAGGCACTGGTGGAAGCGCTCAGCCAATACTCTCCAGGCTCACCCGGTTGAAGCAGGACCTGCCCGTCAGCTCCGGACTCACCCGTGCTGCTTCCGCACACTTCATAGCTCGTGAGCGTTTCGTAGTCCCCTCTATCGACCGTCGCACCACCTGCCGAGATACATTCGCGTGGAGCTTGCAGCGCCGTCAGTGAGACGAACGCACCGTTCAACGGCGCGCCGCCCGGTCGATCCCGCACCGAGACCCGCACCACAATCGGTATCAGATTGAAGTCGACGCGGGTGGTCTCATGCGCACGAACCTCGACTCGCCGGCTCATGTGCGCGCCTGCGGCGGTGGCCACCACAACCCACCTTCCCGGTTTCGCGGGCTGAAAGTGATAGACGCCTGCCCCGTCGCTCGTCTCATCCCAGTAAGCGCCGAATGAATCGATGTTCCACGCCGAGAGCACACCCATCGACCACGGTGCACCATCGAGCGTCAGCGTGCCCTCGATCGAGCCGAAGTTGTCCTCGAGCGTTACCTCCGCGGTCTCGCCCGCTTTCAGCTCGAGCGACGTGGTTTCGCTGGTGAAGCCACCTCGAGTATCGGAACCCCAGACCTGCGCGTCGCCCGCGGGAACGTCTTCGAAGACAACCGGCTTGAGCTTGTCGGCTGGTAGAAGACGTGCGGTATGCGAAGAGTCGTAGAGCGTAACGTGAGTCGTTCGACCACTCTGTGTGAGGTCGCGTACGACTACCGTCGCCGGCGCTCCAAACTGCAGCACGTTGTCTTCGCCGTCCGCGAACTCTCGGACCAGCTTTGACACCGCGGGGAACCCCTGCGCAACCGCGACCACCCGGGACCACTGACTGAGGGGTCGCGCGAGCGAGAAAGCACCTGCAGCATCGGTGCTCGTTTCGAGTAGCCGTTGCTGCTCGAGCGTATCGCTAGTACTCCCCATCATGCTTGCCACCACCACACGCGCACCGGCAACTGGATGCCCCGCGGGATCGAGCACGTGCCCACGTAGCGCCGGAGCCTCCAGCAACTGCAGCTCAGGCTCGGGCACACGCTCCAGCTTGGCAAGTGTGATCGACTCTGGTTTTGAAAGGGCGAAACCGCGGGCGCCTGCGGTCAGCGAGAACTGCCCCTCATCGAGAGACTCGAATGTGAATTTGCCGCTCTCATCCGAACTCGTCGTGGACGAATCCTCCCACTCTTTCTGATCGGCCCCGCGAAGCTGTACTACCGCACCCTCCACGCCCTTTCCCCACGGATCGACCACACTACCCTTCAACGTGAATCCAGGACGCAGCTTCAGCGTGATCGGGCTGCTCTTGGCCGTCAGTCGCTCGCTACGCGCCAGCGCGTACCCGGGCGCTTGCGCCGTTGCCGTAATCTCCGAAAGAAACGGCAAGCCGCCCAAGACCGCCCTGCCTGACTCATCGGTGTCTTCACAGCGCGTCAAGATCAGCGCGTTCTCTCCACGCGCACACGCTTTGGCTTTGGCCACCGGCCTGTCGTCAGGATCAACCACACGCACCACCACTTCATCACCCGGTGTCAGGCGGAACGTTCCAAGATCGGTCTTCTTGCCCGCAGGCGTGGCTTGCTGATCGAGATTCAAGATCACCGCGTTCTTGGGGCGAATCTGAAGCGACATGTTTCCGCCCAGCATCGGCCCAAACGTGAGCGCCCCTTTGGAATCGCACTCAGCGTCATAGCGAGATCCCTTGAGCACTTCCATCAACCACGTATCACCCGGCTGGTACGATTCGAGGCGCGCCTTGCAGACCGCAGGCCGATCCCCCCGATCAAGCACGCGCGACGTCGCGAACGCCGGCTGTTCCAAGGTGAGCGTCAGCGCATCATCGAGCGCTTTGGGCAACGCCAACCCGATCCCGCGCTTGTCGTCCCACGCACCGGCCACGACAAGCAGCTCCGACGAGGAGTCGACAGCCGCAAACGCGAACTCACCCTTGCTGTCGGTAACCGTCTCCACTTTGCTCGGACCGCAAACAGCAACGCCAATCGGCTCCGGAGTATTACCACCACTGCTCCTTCCTCGCGCGCGCGCCCACAAACGCACCGCGATCGCGGGGACGGGTGCCTCCTTCACTGCCACGACACGTCCGCGCACGGCAACGGGTGCATGCCAGAGCGCAGGAACTGTCGAAGGGCCGCTGTTCACAACGCCAATCGGCGTGCGGCAACTCCAACCATCGCTATTGCGCCGCACCTCCAGTGCCAGTGCCCCCGGTTGCAGGCCACCAACGCTGAAACGCGCTCGTGTTTCCGGTGCCGTGGGCGCAACCACGTGCGCGGTCGCACTCGGTGAGGCACCACCGCGCCGCCAAACCGTTACCGAACAGTCGTGGCCGCAGGCCGTATCGACAACTCCGTTGAGCGATGTTGCCGGCGTCAAGCGGCAGACAGCATCGGGGCTGTACGCCACCTCCATGGCAACGAACCCTGCGGCATAGCAGTGCAGTCGCGTACACGCCGCGTCGAGGCAGGTCGTCCCCGCGTCCTTGATCGCGCCGCCACTCGAGTCGACGACTGGCACGGTCTTGATGGCGACTTGAGCCGACGCGCCAGAGAGCACCGAACAGCACAGCACTAGCACCAACGCCAATCGCTTCATGCGCACCCCTCCAACGCAGCCGTTTCTAGCACGAAATCCAGGCCAGTCGATTGCGCGAGATCACGCCCGTTCGGCCCTTCCTGCGAAACAGCTTCTTTACACCCCCTACCAGTCACGCGGCGTACCGCTTTGGTCTATCCCTCACGCCCCGATCAGCGGGTCGAGAAGGAGACACGAGATGTCGCGAAACAAGAAGCTATTGCTGTGGGTTATGGGCGCGTTGCTGGCCGTGACACCGATCGCCGCTTGGGCGGCGACGCGCACCGCCGAAGCCTGCAGTGGCTGTTGCTGCCCAGGCATGTGTCCGCTGTGCTAATTGCCGTCGAAGGGTCGAAGCGCTGAATGCAGCAACAGGACCGATCGCGGTTGCAACAGGCGTTGGTGCGCCTGGCCGACGGCGATCGGTCTGCCTTCGATGACGTGTTCGAACTGTTGTGGCCGGTGTACCGGCGATTTACGCAGCGCGTGCTCGCGGGCGCGCCCGATGCCGATGACGTGGCCCAAGAGGCGCTGATGAAACTGTTCGCGCACGTGTCGCGTTTCGATCCATCGCGCGATGCGCTGACATGGAGCCTCGCGATCGCTGCCAACGAATGCCGCGCCGCGCGTCGTCGCGTCGCGCGCCGGCGTGAGGATGCGCTGCCTGATAGCGACCGACACGGGGCATCACCGTCGCCCGAGGACGCGTTGCTCTACGAAGAACTCGAACAACTGCTCGGCCGCGCGATCGAATCGCTCAACCCGCTTGATCGCGAGACGATCGCGCTGGCTCTCGATCAAAGCACGCACCGAGCCGGCTGCGAGTCAACCACCTGGCGTAAGCGCTGGCAACGCGCGCGCACTCGTTTGCGCGCCGCGTGGATGCAACACGATGAATCGTGACCTCTCATTGCTTCGTAGCGAAGCGCGTCGCCGCTATCAGCGCGGCCAACTCGGCGTCGCACTGTTCAGCACGTGGCCGCTGCTTCCACTGTTCGGTGCCGCGTGGTGGCTCGGGTGCGGCGCTAATTGTTTGTTGCTGATCGGCGCGCTGCTCGCATTGGCAAGCGTCACCTTCGGTTGGCGCGGTGGTGCGTACCGGCGGGCGGTGACGCCAGGCTTGATGGCGGGTGCGATGCCCGCGCTGTTGCCGCTGTACAGTCACACCTGCGCGGTTGCGTGCAATTCCAGTTGCAACGACTCCAGTTGGACCTCGGTCTGCATGATCGCGTGCTGGGGCGGCGGGCTGGCGGCGGGGATCGCGATGGGAATTTTCGCCGCACGCGAGCGCGATGCGTCGTGGCCGGCGCGTGTCAGCGGCGGCGTCCTGGTCGTGCTCGCGGGGAGCTTGGGCTGTTGGGTCGGGGGAGTGCCGGGGATCGTCGGAATGTGCTTGGCGCTGCTTGCAAGTGCGCCACCAGCGCGGGTTTTGGCGGTGCGATGGGGCCGGCAGGTGTGAAACCTGCCGCCGCCCGCCGCCGTGGCACACATATATAACGTGTCCCCCCCGCCGCCGGCCCGAGCGTCGCCTGGCCGCTTTACCATCTCGCCGCGCGGGCAAGGCAGCGTCAACCAGTGAAGCCTGCGCCAGGGAGTCCCCGTGCCACACAACTCGACGACACGCACTCGACTGCGCGCGACCACACCGCTGTTGGTCGTCGCCAACCTTCAACGCTCGATCGACTTCTACGCTAACAAGCTCGGCTTCGTCGACCCGAGCGTACACGGTGAGCCGCCGTGCTTCGCAATGCTCAATCGCGATGGCTTCGACCTAATGCTGAGTCTCGCCGAGAGTCCCGATCTCGTGCGCCCCAACGGACCGAGTGGTGTGTGGGATATCTACTTTTCGGTGGCGGACATTGCCGATGAAAGCGCCGCACTTGCGGCCGCTGGAATCACGATCGACAAAGGCCCGACCGACATGTTCTACCAAATGCGCGAAATTGAAGTCATCGATCCGGATGGTTATCGCCTCTGCTTGGCGCAAGACATCAGCGGCGAACCGCTGCGCGATTGCGAAACAATGAAGCGATGATGAAGCGACGCTTACGGGGCAGTGGTCGCAGCGCGGTCACTCTTGGCCGCTGGTATTCAGCCGGTCGTGAGTAACCGCGCCGCGCAAACGCGCCTCAGGGACAAGCCGATGCCGATGCGTTGATCTCGGCGTCGCGATCGCCTTGCTGTGAAGCCGACAGCGAGTCGTACTGGCCGTTCTGGTGGCAATTGATGCCGCGTGCCACGTAGTAAAAACCATCGCCCGCCACCGGCACCGCCGCATCCGACACAGACGTTGCACTCAAGTCGTTGGCCAGGCACAACGTGGTCGACGTTTTGAAGTCACCGTTGGTTGTGGTAAGCACTCTCAACCCGCCGCGCACCAAGTCGTAGCTATCGCTGCTCGCCAACGCGGCCCAACTGAGCCGGATTGTCGTTCCGCTTTCTTTAGCGCTCAGGTTGGGCGTTCCCGTCGGCGCCAGGAACCCCTCATCGATACCACCTGCGCAGTTGTTGTCGATACCGTCGCAACTTTCGGCGGCGCCGGGGTTGATCGCGGCATTGGTGTCGTTGCAATCGCCCGAGCGTGAAACAAACCCTGCCGGCTGCAAGCAGACCGATTGCGTAATTCCGGAATTGCCCCAGGTGTCGCCATCGCTGTCTTGATACCAAATACTGGCGGGGCACTTCATGCGAATGTCTGCTTCGGCGGCGGCGTTGCCCGGCAACGACATCCAGCGCGTGCGCGGAAACAGCGGATCGTCGGAATGAAAGCGCATCCGCCACTTGTAAGCGTTGCCAGCGACCAACCCGCTGACGGTACGCGTGAACCCGGACGAGGCTCCGGTGGAATCGGTAGCGCCAGTGTTGAAGAACGATCCCTTGACAGCCGCGCCGTTGGAAAGCGTTTGATCGACGCGTGCGACTTGAGACTCCATCGATATGTTGCTGCGACCTCGTGGAATGCGGCCACGTGCGCGAATCCGGAAGCTGGTGCCGTCGTCGCCGCCGCCCAACAACGCCAGCGGCGCATCGCTCAATCGCTTCCAGTTTTGCGGGATGAACTCCAGCCCATCACCGCCGCCACCGAGATACACGTAGGCAAAGCCGTCGGCGCGCCCCTGCTCGCCGATGATCACGTCGCCGAAAGTATCGCCGTTGACATCGCCAGCCGAGGCAACCGAGTTGCCCATCTCGCCACCCACGACTGAGCCAAAGATGTCGCGCGCGCTGACCGTCGAGAGTCCGTTGGCTGCGCCGAAGAACAACGACGCGCGTCCGGCGCTGGCTGTGCCCGAAACGAACTCACGAGGGAACCCAATCACGACGTCGCTGATCCCATCGCCGTCGACATCGCCCGCGCCACCGACGACACTCTTGGAGCCACCGCCCGACACCGTCCAGTCCTGCACGGTGTCCGGGCCGGTCGCGCTTCCGTAGTAGCCGTGGGTCGACACAGCAGATGCTGGCGGGAACGGTTGCTCACCGACGAGCACGTCCACATGGCCATCGCCATTCACATCGCCCGCGAAGGCAACGCTGCTGCCGAAACCGTTGCCCGACACCGTCCAGTCTTCGTTCGAGTCGAGGCCGGTGGGCCCGCCGAAGTAGATCGAGGCGTCAATGCCCGAGCCGATTAACAGATCGGAATAGCCATCACGATTCACATCGGCGCCATCGCACGACAATACTGGGCTAGCGAAGAAGAAGGTGTCCTCGGGTCCCGTCGCCGAGCCAAGATACAAGTCGCCGCTATCGCCTACGTAGAAGTCGCCGAAGCCGTCGCCATTGACA
>JANNUT010000036.1:0-47799 GCA_031395565.1 Acidobacteriota bacterium
CGAGCCGACGCCATCACAACACCCCCCCTTTGGGATAGGACGCGGGGATTATCGTGTGGTCGCGTGGTTGGAGTAAATGACGCGCGTCACGAGGCAGCCCTGCGATCGTCAACCGGGCCGTGGAACCGCGATACGATACGAGCCGCTGAAATGGAGAGCGTGGCGCTTGAGCGACGACACGACACGCCAAGAACCTGCGCGATTCGACGACGCGCGAGGCACTGAGATCCCCCCCTACCGGCTCCTGGAAAAGCTCGGCGAAGGGGGCATGGGCGAGGTTTGGCTCGCCGAACAGACTGAACCGGTACGGCGGCGTGTCGCGATCAAGCTGATCAAGTCGGGGATGGACACCAAGCTCGTGATCGCCCGATTCGAAGCCGAGCGGCAGGCGCTGGCGATGATGGATCACCCCACCATCGCCAAGGTCTTCGACGCGGGTGAGACACCGCGAGGGCTTCCGTTTTTTGCGATGGAGTATGTCGTGGGCGAACCGATCACCACGTACTGCGACCGTGTGATGCTGCCCAACGAAGCACGACTGCAGCTCTTTCGGCAGGTCTGCGATGGCGTCCAGCACGCGCACCAGAAAGGGATCATCCACAGAGACCTCAAACCTTCCAACGTGCTGGTCTCGATCGAGAACGATCGGCCGCTGCCGAAGATCATCGACTTCGGCGTGGCCAAGGCGACCGCGCAACGCCTCACCGACAAGACGCTCTTCACAGAGATCGGAGTCTTGATCGGAACGCCGGGGTACATTTCACCCGAGCAAGCGCAGATGTCGGGGCTCGACATCGATACACGCGCCGACGTCTATGCGCTTGGCGTGATGTTGTACGAGCTTCTCACCGGCGTGCTGCCGTTCGATCCGAAGGCGCTGCGAGCCCAGCCGATCGATCAAATGCTGCGGCAGATTCGCGAGGTCGATCCGCCGCGACCGTCGACGCGCGTTTCGATGGCGGGCGAATCGATCGAGGCGGCCCAACGGCGGCAAACCGATCCAGCGCGACTCGTGTCGCTCTTGAAGGGAGAATTGGACTGGATTGCGATGAAGGCGATCGAGAAGGATCGCACCCGTCGCTACGCCTCCGCGAGTGAACTGCAAGCCGACATCGAGCGATACCTCACCGATCAGCCAGTGCTCGCCGGCCCGCCGAGCGCCGCATATCGCGCGCGGAAGTTCATCAGACGCCATCGATTCGGTGTGTCGGCCGCAACGCTCGGCGTTGCAGCGCTCGTTGTCTTTGGCGCAACGATGGCGATTCAAGCCAAACGAATCGCCACCGAGCGAGATCGCGCGGAGGCCGTCTCAGACTTCTTGAAGCAGATGTTCGCGGGCGCCAACCCGATCGAGGCGCAAGGCAAAACGGTGACCGCACGCGATCTGCTCGACAAGGGAGCCGCGCGCATCGACAAAGAACTCACCGGTCAGCCGCTCGTTCGGGCGCAGTTGATGGTAACGATGGGCCAGGCTTATCGGGTGATGGGACTCTGCGCCGAGGCGAGCCGTTTGCTTCAGTCTGCCAAGGACATCCGGCTCGAGAACCTTGGCGCGGACGATCCCGACACGCTCATCTCGATGTCCGAGTTAGGCCTCGCGCAGTGGTGCGCAGGAAACACGCCGGAGGCCGAGGCCACCATGCGTCGGGCCTTCGACGAAGGGAAGAAAGCCCTCGGCCCCGATCACGACACGACGCTGCACGCAGCGCACATCCTTGGCGGGATTGTCCGCGAGCAGGGCCGCCTCGACGAGGCAGAAGCTCTCTACCAGGACGCGTTGAAACGCTCGACGCAGACCCTCGGTGCAAACCATACATTGTCGCTCGCGATCTCGATCGACCTCGCAAACGTTGTCAGCGACAGAAGCCCGAAGGAGGCCGCCACACTGATGCAGAGTCTTCTCCCGAGGCTCCGCGAGACCGTGGGCGAAAACGACCCGCTTTATGTCGTCGCGCTCGCAAGTTCCGCTAGCTTTCTTTGGGGAGCTGGGGACAACTCTAGGGCGACGGCGATCGCAGAAGATGCTGTACCTCGGGCTCGGCTTGTACTTGGCGACTCGAGCGAAGCAGCGTCCAACCTGATGCAGATGCTCGCCACACTGTACTTCGGGCAAGGACGCTACGAGAACGCCGAGGCACTACTGACCACACTGCTAAATGGTCGCGAGCGCGCCGGGAGGCTGGACGATCGATGGATAGTAGACGCCAAAGGACTTCTCTCCCGCGTCTATTCGCGACAGCGCCGCTACGCCGAGTCGGAGCGCCTGCGCTTGGATGTGCTCGCCGCGAATCGACGGGCCTACGGCGAAAACAATGCGACGGTTGGCGCGGCGCTGTACAACTTGGCCTGCATCACAGCTCTACAGGGAAAACGCAACGAAGCGCTCGACTGGCTGCAACAAGCGGTGACGCACGGATTTAGAGACGTCGATTCGCTGCTCAAGGACACCGACCTGACCTCGCTGCGTAACGATGCGCGCTTCGAAGCGATCGTGGCGCAGGCGCGAACGCCGAAGTAATCCGACCGGCGCTCTACTCCATTCGATCCTCTGCGAGGCTCGACAGCTACCGATCGACCCTATGGATTCGAGGCTTTGATTGGGCTTTCTTCGCTTCTCCCCAACCGTGCGAGCAACTCGCGCGCCTTGGAGTGCGCCGAGCCGGCTCCGTGACCGTTGCTCAGCACGATCACCGTCGCATTTCGATCGAGAAGGATGTCGAACTCACCGTAGGCGCCGGGAAAGCTCCCGCCGTGCCCGACCACCCGATCGGAGTCGTTGCCGCCAAGGATGAATCCAAGCCCGTAACGCATCACCGGATTCGGGAGGCTCTGCTCCTTCCACATCTCCGCGAGGATCTCAGGCTTGACCAACTTGCCAGCGCGCAACGCGACGGCGAACCTGTGAAGATCACTCACGCTGGAGTCGCACCCGCCGGCAGGGCTCCCTTTGGCAGCAACGAGTGAGGCATTCGACTTCCACTGTGCCGTGCTGTCTTCGAATTCCTGGTAGTAGCCGATGGCGCGTGCTTGCACCGGCCGATCACGTCTCAGGCAGGCCGTGCCGGTCATTCCCGCAGGCTCCCAGATGGTGGTGCGCACGTGGTCCTCGTAGCGCTTTCCGGTGAGCTTCTCGATCAACGCGCCTAGCAAGATGAACCCCGAGTTGCTGTATTGGAAGCGCGTCCCCGGCACGAACGCGAGCGGCTGCCCGGCAATGAACTCTTTGTAGTCAGAGACGTTCAAATACTTCGCGCGGTTCTTGTCGTTTGTCAGTGGCCCGAGGAAGTCACCGGTACCGCCCATGTGAGAGAGCAGGTGTCGAATGGTGAGGTTCGTGCTGGAGTTCGCCGGCAGCCAGTCTTTGTCCAGGTACTTGGACAGTTTGTCGTCGAACGCAAGCCTGCCGGCCCCCGCCAACTGACCGATCGCGATCGCGGTGAACATCTTCCCCATCGAGCTCAATCCAAAACGGGTGTCGAGCGTATTGGGGATGTGCTTTTCGCGGTCCGCCTCGCCAAACGCTCCGGCGTAGACGATCTCCTCACCGATCGAGATCAGCACACTCCCGGAGAACGCGTCCTTCTTGACGAGACGGCTCAAGTAACTTTCCATCTCGGTGGCGAGTTGCGCGCGCGTTAGCGAGGAGCTGTCGACGAGGTTTTCAGGCGGCCGGGCATCGTTGATGACCAGGGAAGTGATGCGATGTGGTTCGACCGGCTCGACACCAATCACGACGCCCAGCCATCGGTCACTGCGCGCGGTGCGGGTAATCGCCACCACCGCGCCAGGTTGCGGGCTTTTCTCATAGCTCCGGCTCGCCTTGAACTCGAACCACCCGTGCGCGTGCTGGACCATTTGAAGGAAATCGAGAAACTCTCCCGCCGGTGACTTCCCTTTGAACGCTGGGGCCAGCGCCTGATCGACAAAGCGCCGCAGTGCCGCCTCGTCCCCTGTGTTGATCAACTCGAGGAACTCCCGGGTCCTTACACCTGCGGGGGACTCCGGCAATTCAGGCCGATCGACAAACGCGCCGCCCACGACCTGTGCTTGCGCGGAATCGACGATAAGCAAGAGTGCGAGTGCAAACACCGCCAGTCGACTCAGGTGCATTTGGTGTTCCTCCGGAAATAGCAACGCTGCACCGGCCGCTGGGTTTCCTGGCAGGTCCACTCTAGCGCAGGCCCGACGCCGCGGCACTGTTCCGGGGTCCGCGCTAGCGCGTGACCCAGCGCCGTTTTCGCGAGAAGATCGTGGCGCCGGAGGAATCAGCATGGAACCTGCGCGCCTCGATCACTTTCGAATCGAACTACAACGGCGGCGGACCCGGCTGATCCATCGGCTGAGTTCCGCCGCCGAAAGCTCCGATCTCGTGGCTTTATTGCGCGATGTCGATGCCGCGCTCGACCGGATCGATCACTCCACATTCGGCCACTGCGAGGTTTGTCGCGGACAGGTCGAGGAGGGCGATCTCGATTCGCACCCGCTGTTGACGTGGTGCCTCTGCTCGCTGTCACAGCCTCAAAGACAGTGGCTGCAGCGCGACCTGGATCTTGCTACTCGCATTCAGCGCGCCCTGTTGCCCGCGCCGGATCTGCGTGTCGAAGGTTGGTGGATCGATCATCGCTATCTGCCCGTCGGGCCAGTCAGTGGCGATTACTGTGACGCGATGACCAGCAGCGACGACGGTGGATCGCTCTACTTCTTGCTGGGCGACGTTTCCGGCAAGGGGGTCGCCGCGGCGCTGATGATGGCGCGGTTGTCGGCACTGTTCCGTAGCCTCGCGCCGATGCGTCCAACGCTCCCCGAGATGATCTCGCGCGCCAACGCATTGCTGACCGAGGGGCCCGATACCTCTCAATACGTAACGCTCGTTGCTGGCCGCGCCTGTCGCGGCGGCGATGTCGAGATCGCAAACGCTGGCCATGTACGGCCACTGCTGCTCACTGGCGAGCGGATCGACACGCTCGATCAAGCCGGCAAACCACTGGGACTGTTCGCTGACGCAGAGGTGCCAGCGACAGGTCTGACGATGACGCCGGGCGACACGCTGTTTTTGTATACGGATGGGCTCGTCGAAGCTGAGCATGCAAATGGTGAACCCTACGGAGATCATCGCTTGCAACAGCTACTGAAAACGCGCCGCGACGCCAGTCCGGCCGAACTGATCGATGCCGCGCTCGCCGATCAGTTCGCGTTTCGCGCCGGGTCGCCAGCGAGCGACGATATTTCCGTGATGGCGATTCGCGCGACGTAGCCGGCGCGCTCCATTCATCGACTCAACGCACAGCACCGCGCATGGCGAGTTCACAACGACCGGAGACGACGGGAAGAACTCATGAAGCTGGGGATCTGCTCCGACATTCACGTTCATCGTCATGATCAAACGCAAGAGATTGAGCATCTGATCGCGCATGTGAATGGACATCGCGATCTCGACCTCTTGATCTGCGCCGGCGATGTCTCCCATCGAACCGCAGAGGTACGTGCGTTCTTCGAAGCGATCTCGCTCGACTGCCCACGCGCATGGGTTCCGGGGAATCACGATCTGTGGGTGATCGATGCCGAGTCAGAAACGGATTGCTCGGAAGCTCGATACCACTCGGTACTGCCGGCGGTGTCGAGCGCAGCGGGTTGGCACTATCTCCCCTCCGGTCCACTCGACCTGCCGGAACTTGGGGTTGCGGTTGTCGGCACAACGGGGTGGTTCACAGGTTCAGGCTATTCAGAATGGTTCAACACCGACGCCGACGAGCGCGATGCAGCGTTGGCATTGCGCTTCGCGAGCGAACTCGAGAATGACATCGCTTCCGCGGGAGATCGCACACGTTTGATCGTGGTGACTCACCACGTGCCGCATCCTGCGTGCTTGCTCGAGACACACTCGCGACGCGGCGAGCACAGTGCTCGGCTCGCCGAGGTGATCGCGCGGTACTCGACACGCATCGAGGTGGTGGTGCACGGCCATAAACACCGGCGCTATGGGCCTAGCACCATCGATGGCGTGCGGTACATCGCACATCCATTCGGGTACCCAAGTGAACATGAGCGGCCCGAGGATGGACTTCGCGTGTTTGTGCTGGGGGGAGGAGGCGAGTCCTATTCGAATCCCGGAAGTCCGGCAATCTCCGGCTGACGATGTCGGTCGCTTCCCAGTCGCTCGCGGGTCATGGACACGGGCCCGTCGGCCGCGGCCCGCTGCTCGTCATCCCAGCGTCACCGGCGCCGAAGCAGTTCTCCAGCAACCCAAGGTAGTAGTGCGACTGACCGCCTGAGGGCACCGAACTGTCGCTGGCCGCGGGCGCCACGAGATCGCGCACCAGGCAACGATGATCGAATCCGCTGAAACCGCTCGCCGGAATTGTGCCGCGGTCGAGTCGATAGCTCGTGGTGTTGCCGCTTAGATCGGCACTCCAATTCCACGATTGCTTATCGGGTGAACTGGCCAACACCGGTGACTCCCCAGGGCGCGCAAACACGAGCTTGTCGGTTGCGGCGCAGTCTTGTACGTCGAGCACGCCATCGTTGTCGTCATCGGTGTCGGCGGCGTTGGCGATCGAATCGCCATCGGCATCGCTGTCGCACTCGTTGCCGAGGCCATCGCCATCACCATCGCGCTGCAGTCGATTGGCAAGCACCGGGCAGTTGTCGGCGGTATCGCGCGCACCGTCGCCATCGGAGTCGAGCGCCACGATCGTCGCGCCCCAAACGTCCTGCTGACCTGCACGCGTGTCGGTCCAGACCGAGTACAAATCGCCACCCAAGGCGTCGAGGCCGATGTACTCGCCAATCGTGCCGGCAGCGACGGTTTGCCCCGCAGCGGGATTTGACGCCACGGTCGAGATTCGTACGTTCGGTGTGAAGGTGACGCCACCGTCGAACGAGCGTGCGACGTAGACGTGCCACTTGAGGTTCTGCGGATCGTCGCGTCGATCGAGCCAAACCAGATTGACGATCCCCTGCTCGTCGACCGCGATCCATGGATGGAATTGATCTCGCCCGTTGCCGAGCAGGTCGTCGTTGACCCGCACCGGTGCCGACCACGTGTCTCCTTGATCGGCGGATCGACGCAGGAAGATGTCGGTGTCGCCGCCTGGCTGTGAACGATCGATGTAGGCGACATAAATCGTGCCGCGTCGCGGGCCATTCGTGATGTCAGCCATCATCGCCGGATACGCAAGCACGTCGATCGCACCGTTGAGCGGCTCGTTGGTGACAAGCAAGTTGGTGATCGTCCGATCGGCGCCGAAGGTAACGCCGCCATCGGTGGAGCGATCGAACTTCAACGCCGCCGCCGTAAAGTCGACCCAACCGACATACACCTGCCCGGTTGCACCGATCGCGGGAACCGGCCATTGCACCGATCCGCCACCGGAGACCTGACGCGGTGTGCTCCACGTGGTGCCGCCGTTGGTCGAGCGTGTCAACCGAATCCCCGCGCTCAGGTCGAAGAACGCCAGATAGACGTTGCCCGCCGTCGAGCCGGTGGTGCGATCGCACGCGATCATCTGCTTGTCGAGTAAACCAAAAGGTGAGGTGACGGCATCAACCGGCGCACTCCAGGTGTCGCCGCCGTCAGTCGATTTGAAAACTTGAATCGCACCGCCGGCCACGCCGGAGCCTGGCCGCACGCCAAGCACATGCAAATAGAAATTGCCGTTGCGATCGGCACAGATGCCGGGGTCGGAGGCCCACTCGTAACGGACTGCCGGCAGCAGACGGTCGGTCCATGTCTGTCCTTTGTCGTGCGAGGTCCCCACGCCGATCCGCCGGAAGCCGAGCCGGAAATCGCGCCACGCAGCGACCACGGTGTTGGGATCGGTGGGGCGGACGGCGAGTTGTTCTTCGTTGTGGATGTTGGGGGTGCCATCGCTGTTGAGGCGGACGTTGGGTGCCGGTTGGGCCAGGCTGTACGTTGCCGTCAGAGTGAGCAGAACCGAAAGCAGACCCGTACCGGCCCGTTGTACGACCGTCTCCGAAACCATGCTGTCTCCTCGATGAACGCGATCAATACGTCGAAACGGTTGCGCTGCACAGGGGAGAACGCGCGAACATCGATCGCGTTCCCGTGCCAGCCCAGAAGACCGCTAGTCGATCGGAACGTATAGCGCGGCATCAGCTGCCGCTGATGCGGCCCGGCAGAGGCTATTCAACGAGTCGAGCTCGTCGAGCGCGAACTCCGTCTTGTCCAGACGCAATTCGAAATGCGCCTTCATGCCGGCCCCTTGGCGCAGGTACGTCGTCGTCACCTGCCAACCGTCACCGTGCTGCGACTTGGTGTTTGGCAGCCGCGTATCGGGAGGAAGAGTGGCGACGTCGGTGTCGATGGTCAGCAACATCGGGTGCGCGTAGACCACCGGTGTTTTGCGGCCGGTCAACGACACACAGCTGAAGCCGGTGCGGGCCCGAGGGAAGATCAGGATCTTTTTTTCGCGTTCGATCGTCGGCGGCTCGGCCAGGCGCCACTTGATCTCCTCAACGGAGGCGCCCTCGCCGGTCTCTACTTCCGCTTTGTAATCCGAAATGTCGGCACCGATCCACAACAATCGAAGCGTCTGTTTGACAAATTTCTCGCGCTCGACAAGCGATGTGCGCTGAGCGGCGCGCACTTCCTCGGCAAATCCCCCGAAGTGGCTCGTTCGTCGCTCGTACACGACGGCACCGGAAGGCGAGAGGTTCAAGCGCAACGCGCTCTCGATTCTATGGGCGTTGCTGTTCAAACCGGGCGTTGTTACCAGATGCCCGTTGTTGGGTGCCGCCACGAATGCTCTCTCTCCTGCCAGCGCGGGCGACATCGAACCGATCGAGTTGAGGTCGTTGGTTACGTCGATGAATAGCAACCTCCCCAACGTGGGGTCCTGCAGGATCGCTGACGCGGCGTAGCTCGGAAGCGTGACATCGGGTGGAGCGACGACGGCAACGATAAAGTGATCGAACCGGGAATTCACCGCGACGCGATCGGATGCGTTGTAGCGGCCGTTCATCCCGATCAGCGTCACATACGATTCGATTCCTTGGCTGGTAAGCATCGCCCGGAGCAGCGTCCCTTTGTCTTTGCAGTCGCCCCATAGACTCGAGAACGTTTCGCCACTGGCGCGCGGAATATAGCCAGCCGTGCCGAAGGCTTTCGATACATATCTCACGTCGTTGCGCACGAGCACGGCGATCGCGCGGACCTTCGCGAACCAATCGAGATCGGCAGCAGCGCGCGCCGCTTCGCGCTTGATCGCTTCATCTGGTTCCGACAGGGGCGCAATGTCGCGACTGTAGCGCGCTGCGAATTGATCCCAACTGCTAAAGCTGACCACCTTCGGCGCCACGCCCGCGGGCGGAATTGCCGTGAACAACAGTCTGGGAAAACGGTCACTCGGTTCTGCCGCTTGTGCCTCGAACTCGATCGGCGCGGGGTTGAGCAACTCCCAGGTGTAACTACTCCCTTCAATTTTCGGCTCGATAGGAGATCCGTTGATCCAATCGAAAACGAGCGACCAACCGGCCGGCAAGCGCACGATGAGCCGTTGGCGATCCGTTGGATTGATGTCGAAGAACGGCACGCTTCCGCCGAAGTAGCGTTGATTCACCAGCACCACAAACTCGAAGAACACGAGACTGCCGCGTTTCACTTGGCCAAAGCCTACCCAGCGGGCCTGCTTATCGCTGAAGAAGCTGTCCCCGCCACCGAGATCGACCGCGTCTCCTTCATCTCGTTTCTCAACCTTGCCGCGACCGGCGGGAAGCAGGTGCCACGCCGCCACGGATTCGACCGAGACTCCGAGGCCATAGCTGGAATGATCGACGCCAACCGACGGATCGAGTTGGGTCAACGCCTGAAGCGCGACACGTCGCCTGATCCTGATGGTTCCGTCGTCCTGCACTTCCTGGAGTTGTTCGTCCAGCAAGGTCCGTTGGCTGTACTCTGCGATCCCCTCGGGCACCGGCGGCGCTGATGCGGCGATCGGACGTGCCCACTCCGGCAGCCGCGCCGCTTCGGCCGGAATCAGCGCAGCTATCGCGACGATGATCGCGAGCACTCGTGTGTGACTCATGGATTCTGCTTTCCGAAGACCAATGTGGATTGATCCGCACGAAGGATGGCATGCAGAAAATCGACGAAGCCAGGGTACCGATTTGGCACGATCATGTTTTCGCAGAGAACGAAGTCGCGCTTGAGTTTGTAGCTGCGGCCGGTCTTCTCAAAGGCGAGGTTGTACTCCCCGAAGCTGGTTGATATCCGCACTGGATCGGGGAGCGTCCGTGGAGCAAACCCTTCCGGCGCGAAGATCTCAATTTCAGCTGTCTCGGTCTTGGGGAACGGCAGTATTACTTCCTGCGTGCGAGGGCCGTGTTCTAGAGTTGGAACCTCGTCGATCCAGGGACCTTGAAAACTCAGCTCCAGCAGTTCGGACTCGAGATCGAACTGCGTATTGAGCATCTCGCCCTCACACCGTAGCTGATAGGGTTGCGTGAGCTCGACCAGCAATGGGGGTTCCGCGAGCGTCACCGCAAGTTCGGGACTCTCGCCACAGAGGCGCCGGACTTCCTGCTTGCGTTCTTCGGGAGTCATCTCACGCAAACGGCGGCGCTCGTAGTAGCCAACTTGCCCTGTTCCGTGCTTTGTCCATTGCGCATGCGCCGTGCCGGCTTGACTGAGCGTCATGATCACCGCTGTGGACGATTCGCTCTCATCCGCAGGTGGCGGCGGCACGAACACCGGTTTGCCTCTTCCGGTAGACGTGACAAGCAGCCCATCGCCACTAGCCTGCCACCACGGCGATTGACCAAAGCTCAACCCGAGCCCAGGAGCCACATAGGCCACCTTGCCGGAATCCTTGTCTATCACCACGACTAGCAACGAATCTAATTGTCCAGTGCTGAGCAGGTTGAAGTTGAAGAACATCTGCGTCGAGTCGCAGACATACAGCAGATCGGCGGGCACGCCCAATGTCTTGGCGAATCCGTAAAACAGCTCAGCCAATTGCATTGATGTGCCCTGCCGGGATGCGATCAGCCACGAGTCTCTCTTCACTTCGCGATCCTCGTTCCGCCGATCGACTTGCTCCTGCTCTTCACGCGTGAGCATCGAGAGGTTGCGGAAGTTGGCGCCGAGCCAGTCGTAGACCGCGCGCAGCTTCTGCTGAGGACTCGCCTCCGAGTCAACGTCTAGGTTGGCGAGGACTTTGTTGAACAGGGCCGGATCGGCGAATCGCTGCCTGAAATGCTCTGCAGTGGTCCCGGCTCTGCGAGCCCAGTACCCGGGAGCAGACCCATTACCGTCATCGGAGTAATGCAATATCAGGGCACCGATCGATTCGAATGGCGGCAATCCAAACGGCTCCAAACGACTCGGCGGAATCTCACGACCCTCGATCGTGATGCCATTGGCTTCATGCGTGGCTTGCAGCCCGAGCTCCTTGGCGCCCTCGTTCAGGGCGTACGCTCTGGCGCCGAGGCCGGTCGTGACCCAGCGATAGCGCCACACATTGACTGGATACGGCTGCTGCACCTGAACTAGTCCTGGTGCATACCAAGCGTCTGTAGTCGCAGCCCAGCCGTAATCGACCACCGACCCTGGCCGAACCCCCGCTAGCGCGCCGCGTGTCACAGTGATGGACTTTTTGCCGGCGCTTATCAGCCGCAGTTCACTTAGCATCTCGAATGGCAACTCGAGTAACTCGCCATCCGGCTGAATCGTAAATCCCCACCAGCGTGAGATCTGTTTCCGGGAGAACGGAATCTCGATATCTGCCAAACCGCGAGCATCGGACGCAAGGATCTTGATGCGGCGGTGATACGAGACCTCGTTGTTCTTAGGGCGAGAGCGTTCCAGATTCTCGGTTTCGTCGATCAGGATCACCGCATGCTCAGACCTGGTCAACACATCGAACGTGATCGCGGCTTCTGCGGCGCTGATCGACCGAGCACCTGACCGGATCGTCGAACTCGTCTCTTTTGCGCCAGACTCGCCACCAGCACATGCGCCGATGAGCACCACAAGCAGCGCGAAGCCGCGGCGACCGCTCATCACGGCACTCTTACAAACGCGAGGCTGGACTGGTCAGCACTTCGAACCGCTCGGAGGAACGAAACTAGGCCGGAGTATTGATCGGGCGCGACGATGCTCTGTTTCAGTACGAACGATCGTGTGATCGCGAAGCTGCGCTCTCGCTTGATGACGGTCAGCTTGTAGTCGCCAAATGCGCTGGGGATCTGTTTCGATTCCGGAGGCGTGCCGGGCTTGAAACCGTCGGGAGCAACTACCTCGATCTCGGCCAGCTCCGTTCGAGGAAAGCGAAACTCGATTCTCTGCGTCCGCCGGCCGATCTCCAGAATCGGAACGGCGTCCAACCACGGCCCGCGAAATGACAGTTCGAGGAGGCTCGAATCCAAGTCGAATTGCGCATCGAGCAGTTCACCTTCGCAACTCAACTCATAACGTTGTGAAAGGTCCAAGACCGCAGGCATGTTGCTGCGATGCACGGCGAAGTTTGCGCTTTCTCCGCACGTATTGCGCAGCTGTCGGGTGCGGTCTTCAGGCGTCATGCGGCGCAGCTGGCGCCGCTCGCTGTAGCCGTACTGCCCGGTCCCACTGGAGGTCCAACGTGCGTTGGTGGTGCCAGCGGCCGTCAACGTCAGGGTTGCCACGGTCGTGGACTGGCTCTCGTCGGGCGTCGAGGGGGAAACCGGATAGACCAACGCTCCACCGGCGGGATTGACCACGAGTGCATCGGCTCCGGCATACCACCACGGTACTTGCCCAAACGGGAGGCCCATAGCTGGCGCTACGTAGACCGCCTGCCCCAACTCAGAACCTGAGAGTCGTATCACCAGCGAGTCGAATTGCCTCAGGTTGAGATACCCGAAGTTGAAGCGAGTGTCGGTTCGATCGCACACATAGACTGGTTCGGCCGTAATGCCAAAAAGCTTGGCGTAACCGTAAAACAGCTCTGAGAGTTGCCAAGAGTTTCCCTGTCGGAGCTGCAGGAGCGAATTTATGTCGTTGTCCTGCAGTTTCTCGTTGTCCCAATCGACCTGCTCACTCTCTTCTCGGCTCAATAGAGAGAGATTCCTGAAACTCGCTTGCATCCAGTCGTAGACCTGCCGGAGCTTTTGAATTGGCGTCGCATTCGAGTCGAAACTCACGTGGGAGATCGCGCGGCGCAGCGGCGCCTCGTTCGAGTACCGAAGCTTGAGGTGTTCGCGGATTCCGTTGCCCATGCTCAGCCAGAACAACGAAGCATCGCCGATCGAAGGATCGGAGGAGTAATGAAAAAGTAGCGCACCCGCGGAGTCGGCGACGGGAAGGCCGTACGGCTCCTTCACGCTCGGCGGAACATTGCTGCCCTCGATCGTGATCCCGCGGGGCTCTGGAATGGAGCGCAGCGGAAGACGCTTCGCTGCATCGTTGATCGCAAATGCAGTCGCACCCATACCCGTCGTGACCCAACGATAGCGCCACTTCTTGACCGGTACCGATTGCTGGACCGAGACCCATCCTGGTGCATACCTAACGTCCGTCGCACCGGTCCAGCCATAATCGATGATCGAGCCCGGCCTGACTCCTGGGAGTACCGCGCGCGTCACCGTCTCGGACTCGCTGCCGACTTTGATCAAGCGCTGTTCAACGAGTTCAGCAAGCGGCAACTCGAGCACCGTTCCATCAGGCTGAATCGTGAATCCCCACCAGCGTGAGATCTGCTTTTTGCGGAACGGAATCTCGATGTCCGCCAGGTCTCGCGCCTCGCCCGAGAGGATCTTGATGCGGCAGTGATGTGAGATCTCGTTGTTTCTGGAGTAGGAACGCTCCTGGTTATCCGTTTCGTCGATCAGGATCACTGCGTGCCCGAGGTTGTTCAGCGCATCCGCTTTGATAGCAGCTTCTTCCGGGGTGATCAACTTCGCTCCCGGTTGGATCGTCGTCTCCGGTTCCTTCCCCCCCAAGACGGTCGGAGCACCTACGCTGAGAAGCGCGAAGAGAACCGCCGCGACCTTCCGACCCTCAACCATGGGTGGACTCTAGCCAGCAGTGTTCTGATGTCAACTGACGCGTGTGCCCCGAACCTGATCTCGATCAGGTTCGGGACCCCCTGCGTTGGAGCTACGCTCTCCGCATGCCAGCCAACCTCACCCCCGATTACAAAGCGGCCGAGGCCAAGTACAGAACTGCTCGCACCCCCGAGGAGCGACGCGCCGCACTCGAAGAGATGCTTTCCAAGATCCCCCGTCACAAAGGGACGGAGAAGCTGCAGGCCGACATCAAGCGTCGCCTCGCGCGGCTAAGGCAATCGGAGGAAGCCCATCACGCCAAGCATGGCTTCTCGATGCGCGTCGAAACGGAAGGGGCGGCACAGGTCGTGTTGCTCGGGCCACCCAACTCAGGCAAGTCGTCGTTTCTCAAGGCGGTGACGCACGCCGATCCCGCCATCGCTGACTATCCGTTCACCACCACGCGGCCACAGCCGGGGATGATGCGGATCGACGACGTGCCCGTTCAGTTGATCGACCTTCCGCCGATCACTGCCGAGCACATGGAAAGCTGGATGCCCGATGCGGTGCGCGGCGCCGACGCCGCGCTGCTGCTGATCGATCCAACCTCGGCAGCGCTTCCCGAAGATGTCGTCGAGGTGGAGCAACGACTTGCTGCGGTAAAGATCCATCTCGTGCGTGAATTGCCCGAAGATGCCGATCCGCGCGCCACCTACCTGCGCACCCACGCACTGATCACCAAGCGTGACGCGGCGCGCCCACAAGATCTCGACACGTTGCACGAGCTGTTCGACGATCGCTTCGAGGTGGCGGAGCTGTCGACACTTACCGGCGACGGCGTCGAGCCGTTCGAACACAAGCTCTGGCCTTGGCTAGGGTTGTTGCGCGTCTATTCCAAGCCACCCGGCAAGCCGGTCGACGAACACGCGCCGTTCGTGCTCTACGCCGGCGCGACGGTTCACGACCTGGCCGAGAAGATCCACCGCGAGCTGGCCGACAAGCTGCAATTCGCACGCGTCTGGAATGCAGAGCGGCAGGGCCTGCGGATCGGTCGTGAGGATCGGCTGCACGATCGCGACGTGGTGGAACTGCACTTCTGAAGCAGTGAGTACAAGGCCTGAGCGCGATGGCCGCCGCAGCGCTTATCGAAAGTCGGTGATCAACACCACGTCACTGGAGACCTGCCCGCGACCCATGGCGATTCGCTTTCCGTCTCGTGAAAACGCGAAGCCGTTGATCAAGCCTTCCTTGAAGTGTGTGAGTCGACGCGCAGGCCCGCCGTCAATCGGCCGGCTCCAGAGATTCACCACGCCATTATCTTCGTAGGAGTAGACGAGCGAACGGCCATCGGGCGACCACTGATGATTGCGGAACTCGAAGTCGAGGGTCGCGATCGGCTTCCCGTCTTCAAACGAAATCACGTGGGTCCTTGTCTTCGCGGCTGTAGCGTCCCACGCACGGAACGCAATTCGGGTTCCGTCGGGAGAAACGATGATCGAGTTGACGCCCTTCACCGGCGTCACCAATGTCGGTTCGCCCCCCTCCGCAGGGACTTTGTAGAGGTGGCGTTCAAGTCCGCCTGAATAAACGATCCAGCGGCCGTCGCCACTCCAATGTGAATCACCCTCGCCGATCCCCTTCGTCAACTGAATCGGGTTCGTCCCATCCAGGTTCGCCTTCCACACATGGATGCCGTTCTGCAGCGCGATGTAGGTCAAAAAGCGGCCATCGGGAGATACCTCCGGCCCCGCGGTTGGAATTTGAAACAGCTTCTGAGCGCCGACCCCGTTAGCACCGATGATCCCAACACCGAGACCGCCAACATCGATGGCGTCGTAAACGATGCGGCCGTCAGGAGTCCAAGCGATGCCCCCGCCATCCTGCCGATTCTTACCGGTGGTCACCGCCTGCGGTTCTTCTGATCCCGCGGCATCGATGGTTTGCAGCGTGAAGTTCGAGTCATCGAGTCCGACAGCCAGCACTCGGCCATCGGCGGTAATGCTCACACCGCTGTAGGTCGCCACATCGTTGGTGATGCGGCGCTCCGCGCCACTTGGATACGCTACCTCCCACAGCTGCCCGCCGCTGAACCCCTCGCTCGCCTGCACCACCAGTCCCGATCCGTCGGGATACCAGGCCATCTCGTTGACCTCGAGCCAACTGCGAGTCGAGAGGCGCCGCTCTTCGCCCCCTTCCGCGGGTAACGTGACCACGTAACTCTCGATGTTTGTGCGAACCGACTGGGCGGGCACCGCGATCAGCTTTCCATCAGGGGACCAAGATGGACCCTCGGCAAAGAACTCGGGCGGCTCTTTGGTGGCCAGAAGGCGCTCCGCCGATCCATCGATATTCGCAACGAGAATCATCGAGTTGCTCGAGGCTGGATCCCTGCGCAGGAAGGCGAATTGCTTACCGTCCGGAGAAAAGGTGATGGTTTCCGCCACCCGGTCCAGGATTTTGCGAGGAGTCCCGCCGAGTGACGGGATGCGATAGAGCGCCGGGGTCTCCGAATCCCTGTTCTGACCGAGGAAATAAATAAACTCCCCGGCTCGATCGAAGATCGGATCCCAAATGTCTTGTGTGGAAGGCGGAAGAATTTCGACGGTGCTGGCGGTGGAAACTTGTGTAATCCAAAGCGAGGCGACCCCCTTGTCCTGCTTGACGTGCGCGACCACCTTGCCGTCGGGCGAGATGGCCGCCTCGATCGACTTGCCGGTATCGGTGAGGCGCGTCATTCGCATGGGGCGGGCGGGCGCGGCGCTCGAAGCAACGGGTGCCGAGGATTGTGGCAACAGCTTGACCGCAGCAAACACGGCGATCGCGAGCACCACAACAGATCCTAAGAGCAGCGCGAGGTTCTTCGACGAGCGCGGCCGCGCGGCTGCCACATCGGCATTGGAGAGACTCGCTTGCGACGGCCCTGCGGAAGAAACAGACGTGATCGAGTTGCCGGGACTCGAGAATCCACCGGTGCTCGGCCCTGCACTCGTTGCGGCGCCCGCACTCATGCTGGTCCCGGAGGTCGTGGGCACCTGGATCTCTCCGGAGGCGATTTCTTCCTTCAACTCGATCAGATCGTTCTTGAGATCGAGCGAGGTCTGATAGCGCCGGTCGGGATCCTTGGCCAAGCATCGCTTGATGATCCGGCCCAGGTGCCGCGGCAAGTTCTGCTTGAGCTGCGTCACCGAAGGAGGATCATCGCGCAGGATCGACGTAATGGTGGAGATGTTGGTGTCGCCCTTGAACGGACGCATGCCGGTGGTCATTTCGAACAGCAGAACACCTAGCGAAAAAATGTCGGAGCGCAAGTCGATCGGTTTCCCTTCGGCTTGTTCGGGCGACATGTAAGCAGCCGTGCCGAGAATGCGTCCTTCGCCGGTCGCACCGTGCGCCTGCGTTTCCTGTTCCGCCGACACCGTTTCGAAATGCTTGGCCAAGCCGAAGTCGAGCACCTTGAGTTGCTTGTCGGTGCCGATCATCACGTTCGCTGGTTTCAGATCGCGGTGCGTGATCCCTTTTTGATGAGCGCTTGCCACCGCATCGACCAGCGGCACCGCCACGGAAAAAAATCGATCGAGCGTCATACCGTCGCGAGGGATCAACTCGGAGAGGGTCTGGCCTTCCACCAATTCCATCGTGAGAAATACCGTGCCTTGATCTTCTTCGACCGAGTGGATCGTGACGATGTGAGGATGCCGGAGCGCCGCCACCGCGCGCGCTTCTCGGTCGAAACGCATGCGCCGGTCGGGGTCGTGAGCCATCGCCGGCGGAAGCACCTTAATCGCGACCTCACGGCCGAGTTTGGTATCCCGGGCGCGGTAGACCTGCCCCATGCCGCCCTCGCCGAGCAAGGCAAGGATTTCATAGTGGGCGAGCTTCGAACCGATCATCGATGACCTCTTTATATCCGGCGGCGCGACTTCCGTTGGGTGAAGAGACGGAGTGTCTCCCGGGAAGGCGGCAGGCGGCGGACTGGGATTCTAGGGCCGTTTCGACCTGTACGGGTTTGATTGGGAATTGGCTCTAAGAGCGTTGCTTCCGTACAGCAACCGGGAGCGGTTTTGCTTCACCGAAGCGATCATCGCCCCCTCGATGCACGCACCAGCGGAATCGCCCGTTTCAGTGCAATACAAATCACGCCGCCGGATACGCCGAGGATCAAGTCGCGCATGGTGTTGTTGAGGCCGCGCTGGACATTGGTGCCGCGAAGCTGATCGCCCACAAACTCTCCGACCTCCCACATCAGCGCGGCCGAACCTGTGATTCCGAACGCAAGCATGTCCCGGCCGAGCGGCGTCAATACACCCAGAACAGTTTGGGCCAGCGATGCCGAATTAAGCATGAAGTAGGCCGCGGCAACACCGCCCATGAAGTGCATGACCGGATCGACATACGGTTCATGTCCGAAGTAGTGTCCTGCGACGGAATGCAAGACGATGACGGTCAGCGGCGCCCAAGCGGCGCGGCGCGCTACCTGACCGAGGACCTCGATCTGCGATGCCACAGCGACTCCTCGGCGCCTACCGCCTGCTTTGAATGGCGGGTGGAGCTTAACCCTCAGCGCTCGGCTAGCCCAATCGATCTGTTTGCAATTGGCACGTCGCATCGAGTGCGCTTTTCCCTGCGCCGATCGCTCTGCGTTAGATGCCTCCGTCCACGAAACATGATTTTGGATGCTCATCCACTTCGGGGTTATTGTTTCGCGAGGCCAATGAAGGGCGCGAGGTAGCCGTGCGGATAGATCACATACTCGTGGCCGTTGCTGTCGTGATCGAGGCGGCGGCCTGCGCATCGGTTCCCAACGCACAGACTTCGATAAGAACATCGCGCCGAGTTGCTGCTGCGGAGTTCTCTCTTACCAACGCCGATGTCTTCGAAACCGCAGTGATCGGAGCAGGAGGGGCGCCATCGCGATTCTTAGCGCCCTTCGGACGCGTCTTGAAATCGCGGCACAGAGCGGAGATCGCGCAGCAGATCTTTGACTCCGCGACGCCAGAGGGAAAACTCTACGCGCTCTGCCTCGCGCGTTCGATCGATCGCAACCTCTACGACGCTTATAGGCAGCGACTACTCGAGATGGACTCCGCGGTCGAAACGCGGCGCGGCTGTTCTCGATGGCACGTCGCCATCGGCGAGTTTGTTGCAGCGATGGAACGGGACAGGTGGTGCGAATCGTTCCTCTACGCGTTCGACGTGCGCCCGGCCGGTGATTGGCGTGTTGGCCCTGTCGTCGCGCCAGCGTCTATTCCCGATGATTCGCGCGCCGATCCTGTTGCCCCAGCGCGCCGACGCTCACCATGTGATGGCTCGCGAATCGTCACCATTACGGCTGTCAACTCCTTGCGCCTTCCATGCGCCTATCGTGCGGTCCTGGAAAGTTCATGGGTCGATGCTTGGTCTGGCTACATTGAAGACCCGACGAGTTCGTTTCGGATGCAGTACAGGGTTGGGACCGTCGGTTCGGTGGTCGAGACCGAGAACTGCGACCACTTCGTGTGGCTCGGGATTGAGGTGATCAAAGATGGGACGTTGGCGTATGGAGTTGAACGAAATGGCAGCAGCCTGATTTTCAAGGCAACCGTAGGTTGGTCCAACTTCATCGCTCGGATCGCTGACGAATCAGAGGTTCCTGGTCTACTCAAGCTTATCCGGACGCTGGACGAGCGGTGCTCCGATTGTGAGCACTTTATCAGTCGGCGCAGTGACTCGGAGACCAACTAGCGGCAGCGTCGATCGGACCGGAAGCAACCCTAGTCGTCCGTGTCGTCGTCCTTGGATGGCCGAAGTGGTTGAACCTTTTCAAGCAACGACACGTCGGCATAGCGCCGCTTGGCTTGGCGCATCGCCTTCTCGTAGGCGTCGACTTCGCCGGCGTGATGGGCCGCAATGGACATCTGAAGCAGGTGCTGTGTGTCGGGATAGTCATTTCCAGCCAGCGCACCCCACAGCAGCGTATACGCCTTCTTGTAGTCTTCTTGCGCAAGCGCGATGGCGGCTCGCGCCTCGTCGCGCAAGGTTCCAGCCCAACTGTCTCCAACGTTGAACTTCGAATCGCCGTCGTGGATCAGTTCTTGGGCGGCCTTCAGGTTCCCGCGCGCGACGGCGATCTTTGCGCGAAGGAAGTACACCGCGGCATCCTCGTACGCTGCCTCACGACGGCGTCGTACTCGCAGCCCCATGTCCTTCGGTTCCGGATAGCCATCGTACTCGGCCGCCAGTGCTTCGGTCAGCAATCCCTCTGCTTCGTCCAGCCTGCCACCGTAGAAGGCCCTCATTGCAGCAGCTCGGAGCGCACCTTTCGGGTAGCAGGTGACGCACAGGTACTTGGCGAGCGATCTGCCATCGGGGTCGAGCAAGACCTCGACAACTTGAAACTCGGTATGAATGCGGGCCGTCGAGTGGTCGCCGTTGAGCACAGTCTTCGTCGACAAGCGCCAATTGGCGGTGTCGCGCCACGTCCGCGATTGGGTCGGCGCGAGATTCACCGGTGGCTCTTTAGGGTTGATCACTCTGAGCGCGACCGGCACTGGAAGCGGCACTGACTCGACGTCTTGGACCCGAGGTATCCGCTTCGTGAAGACTTCAAATTTCCCCAGCTCATTCTGCGAAATCCCCTCCATGTAAAGCGATGTCGCCTCCTGACGAAGATCTAGAATCACGTCATATCCGCCGGAAGCGACTGGCTCGACACTGTACTCGTAGATAACCAAGGGCATACCAGTCCCCTCGAGATAGCGCTTTCGAAACCAGCTCACATCGGTGGCTGACATCTTCGAGATGGCTGCGACAAACGTCTGCGAATCGAGCTGCTTGCCAGCGAATCGTTGTGACAACTCGGTCAGCATTTTTAGAAATCCAGTTTCGCCGATGTAACTTCCAAGTGCCTCGAGCGCTAATGCTCCCTTGGTGTAGACGATCGAATCGTCGCAGTTTGGACACTTCGAGGACGAAAGCCGCTGGCCTAGGACGATCGGCCCCACCGATTCGACGGGAACGCCCGGCGCGACATAAGTGTGTTCAAGTTTGCTCAACCAGTGTTTCGTCGGTGGCACGTACGGCTTGCCGAGCTCTTGGTAGAGATGAATCCGTCCGTAGATCTGTGCGATGTACTCCGCGATGCCCTCGCTGATCCAGTTGTCTTGTGACGTTGCCGGGAGTACAGAGTTGCCCCACCACTGATGGGCGATCTCGTGCGCCAAGATCAGCCGCCAGTCTTCGAGGTTCGATGCGAGCATGAATGTGCTCTGCCGCAACATGGTGTCAGGCAGGATGATGGTGCCGGGCAGCGACTGACCATACCCTTGGTCGACGACAATCAGCGTGAGGTTCTTGGATGGGATCGGGCCGAACCGTTTCTCCATCCAGTCGAGGACCTCGTGAGTTTCCTCGAGCACGCGCTTGCGAGCATCAGGTGTCATCCACGTCTTGTTCTGAGCGCTGAACGCGATTGAAACGGTGCGTTCACCGCGCGTGAGTTGCATATCCTCGAACTTACCGACCTCGAGGAAGATGCACAATGACGGGCCCACGCTCTTGTGTTTCAGCCAGTGGATCTGGCCTTCGACCCCATCTGCAACCTTGACGCCCCCGAGACGCACGTCGAGCGGCGGTGACCAGTGCACGGTGATCTCATGCTCGGCAGTTGTGGAGGATCGCAGTTGAGGGTGCCACTGGAAAGTGTCCCACGAGCGGTACTGACCTTCAGCGACTTTCTCGAAGAGTGTGCCGCGGAAAGTCGCGACAAGTTCCGCAGGCACACCTGATGTAGAAGGTGCAGCTAGGAACGCCCAGATCGAACCTCGCTTTTGACGAAAGGGAACGGACTGGCCGTCGGCATCGGTAAGCTGCGTCACGTTCAAGTCACCGTGTATGGTGAGGCGGACGACCCGGCCTTCGTTCGCCCTGGTGACGTATCGAATGTTCGTCGTTCCAGTGATCTTCTCTCCGCCGGGGTCGAGCGTGACGTCGATCGCATAGGAGGTCGCGGTCTGAAGCGCTGCACCGCCGATGTCACCATCCAGTTTCGCTTGCGACCAAACATCCCAGACCGCGACGCGGTCCAAATCGTATCCTTGCAACCGACCCGCCTTGACATGCCGCCGCCTTGCCCGCTGCACTTCACCCTTGTCCCACTCGCTGAGCTCGATCGGCCGGTAGTGGAGGAAACGGAACGGCTGGTCGTCGTCAGCATCTGTCCACAGCAATAGCTTTCCAAGTTCCTTAACCTCGACCGCCGCGAAGCTGAATCCCCCCGCGTGCGATCCGTCCAGCCTTGCCTGCAACAGCCGTTCGGAGATCTCGCACGGCCCGCGTGCAGCACCCGACTTCCACGCTTGCAACACAGAGTCGGCTTCTGGCGGAACGGTGGCCGCCGGCTTCGCTCCCGTCACGAACAACTCCTCCAGCCGGGCGCCCGCACCGCCGATCACGATTTGCTCGAAGGGCTCATCGATTTGGCGCTTGTAGGCGAACAGTTCGAGTTGACCCCGTTCGATCTCGTCGGGCGGCGCGTACTGCAAGCGCCCGTTTCCCACGAATACTGCTTCCTCGATGTGATCGACGACCCGTTGCGTCGGTATCAGTACGCCGCTGTCGAGCCGCACGATCGACGGGCCGATACGAACGACCTGACCTTCGACCTGGATCGCCGCCGAAGGATCCAGCCGGGGATCGTCCAACGCGTTGAGCCAGTTGATGGGATCGGGTGCTTGAGCCGCCGCGCCGTCGATCAGCGAACAGAGGATTGCCGAAATGACCAACCAACGCGTGCCGAACATCTGAGCCCCTCCGCGGTGAGCCGACGCGGCAGCGTCACAGCTCCCTCAGCGCAGAAGCATACTGCGGGCCGACATCGGCTGGAGTGATCAAGGTTATGCCTGAGAGGTTCTTGGCCGAGCTTCGTGGGGGGGGGCTCGGCCCTTTCTTGCGACTCATGCTGATGCTAGCGACAGCAGTCCGGCATGGTGTTTGTATGGTCCACCGCGCGCTCAACTCGGCCGCTATCGCGCTGTGCTGGTGCCAGGCGCGCCAGTGAGTGCGTGTATCCTGCCGCCGCCGAACGATATGCTGAGGGTGGAGAGATGACGAAGGACGCTGCACCACTCGGAACAACGGCGAAGATCGCGCTGCCGCTAATTGCTGTCATCGGCGTCGCACTCTGTGTGTGGCGCCCTGCACCCGGTCCGGTGCCCGAGGACCTGACGGTACTGTTCGGCAGCACGCTCTGCGTGTACGCGGCGACCATTGCGTTGGCTCGATTTCCCGTGCGCTGGCTGTCGTGGGCGTTCAATCGGCTCTTCGATTCTGTGCTCGGCCAAGAGTACTCGGGCTGGTACCTCGTCGTCGTGCTGGCGCACTTCGCACGCGCGGAGGTCACCAGCGCCGTCGATCGTTGGGGCAGCGATTTCTCGTCCCAAGACGCAGTGCTCGGTTGGGTGCAGAGCTATGTGATCGGCTTCTCGGTGACCACGTTTATGAACGCGCTCTGGGCGTCGCTCTGGCCGATGCGCGAGATCCCGACGCACGGGTTCTTGCCCACGGCGATCTTCGCGATGTTGGTCTATGCCCTCTACGCGCTCGGTGGCCGATCCTTTGGGGAGCCACGATTGGATCACGCGGAGGCGGAGGACTCTGCTCAGGCAACGGATAAGTCGCCGGACTGAGCCACCTCTCAGTGCTCTTCGATGTAGCGAAACCACATCCCGTTCATCGCGCGGAGCGACGCCTGTCGAGGGGACAGGCACTTTTGTACAGTACTTTGGATCGACTGGGTTCTCGCCAACGATAACGAACGTTCATCCTCGCGCGACCAGCACCCAACGATTGGATCTGAGTTTCGGTGAGAGCTAAGAACGGTCCGTCTGTTGCCTATTGAGTGGCGATGCATGGCGCGTGTCGACAAGTCACGTGTCGTTGCAATCGCATCTCACGCTCGCGAACTTCTCTGATTTTCTTGAACACTTTCGATTGTTGTTCGCACGATCTCATCGTGCCTTTGTGAATCGTCAAGGGTGCAGCGTGTCGCATACAGTTGCTGGATCGATACAACATTCATCGTTCTCTTCATGGCTTGCTGCATTGCAAGCCGATCAACTGGCGTGTCGACTAGCGAACGAATCGGTACGCGTGTTGTTGCCGCTGGCGAAAGTTTGCGCGGTGTTTGTCGAGCGCGAGCTGTGGCGTGGTGCGGGGTATTCGTCGTTGCACGACTTCTCGCGTGAGCGGCTGGAGCGTAGCAGCCGGTGGGTGCGGATGCATGCGGCGTTGCAGCGCGCTGTGGTGGCGTTGCCTGATTTGCGAGAGGCGGTTGCGGGGGGTGACGGCGGCGCGCCGATTGGAATGTGCAAGGCGTTGCTGGTGGCGCGTGTGGCGAACTCGGAGACGCTGGCGGCGTGGGTCGATCGTGCGCGGCAGCTCACGGTGGAGCAATTGCAGAAGGCGGTGCGCGAGCCGGCGAGTGATGGTGCTGATCCGCGAATCGACGCCGCCGAAGAAAAAGTGCCTGTCCCCGGTGTGTTGTGGGTGATTCCTGCACCACGGGCGATGCGCGCGGCCTTCGATTCAGCGCTCGACTTGTATCGTCGCGTCGAAGGCGGTGAAGCCACCGTCACGTCGTTCATTGAAGCGCTCGTTGCCGAAGAGTATGCCAGCGGCTGCCCTCCGGACGTTTTCCAGCGGTGGTTGCATTCGGTCGAGCCGCCGTCTCAGCCGGTCGGGCCGCCGTCGGGTTTCGAGCTTCCTGCCGTAACGGTTGCGCGCGAAACACTGGCAAAGCTCGATGACGTGGTAGCGCGCGCAGGTGAAGGCAGGGACAACGAACTGCTTGCGCAGCTGCAGTGGTTCGCGACGGCCGCGGATCTGATGGAGCGACAGTTGGCAACGCTGCTCGTGGAGATGAGCGCCAGCCAAACGCTACGCGAGCTGGGCTATGCCAGCGTCGGTGCGTACGCCGAAAACCGGTTGGGTCTATGCCGCACCACCATCGAGGACCGTGTGCGTGCGGCGCGCGTGTTGGCCAAGCGCCCGTGCATCCAACACGCTTATGTGACTGGCGCGATTGGGTTGGAGAAGGCGTTGATTGCGGCGCAGATTCTCGGACCTGGATACGTCGATCGACCGCGGGAGGAAGAATGGGCTGTGCATTTGAAGCAGTGCACGGTCAAGCGATTGCGGGACGAACGGCGCGCGCTGCTGTTCGCCAGCGCGGTAGAGGGTCGTGTCGAGGCACCAGCGCCGATGACCGACGACGCGTGGCTGTTGTCGCTGCGTTGTGCGCCGGGTGATACAGCGATCGCGGTGCAACGCGCGGGGCGCGTCGCATCCGGCGATGGTGTGTTGATCCCGATTGCCGGGAGCGTGCTGCGATTGCGCTTGCCGGCCGAGCTGGTGAGAGACTTCACGGGTTGCCTCGAAGGGCGCTGTCATTTCCTCACCATCGACGCCGAAGCCTGCGATTGGTCGCAGCCGTTGCGCGACGAAGACCCGGCGTCATGGCGAGCTGCCCGGACATTTTCCAGCGCCGCGCGCCGCTTGCCGGCGTGGGTGGGTTTGCTGGCGATGCTCGAGGAGTTTTGCGATCGATACGACTGCGCCGACAAGCGCTCGGCCTCACACTCGGAGGTGTTTGTACGGGCTCGACATCGTTGTGAGGCGCCGGGCTGCACCTGCCGGCGGGTCGAGTGGCACCATCGCCAATACAAGTCTCGCGGCGGCAGCGATCATCACGACAACGGCGATGCGCTGTGCCCGACGCATCACCGGCACGGTCAGCACGGCGGGTTCATGCACGTCAGCGGCGATACCCCGGTGCAGCGTGTCTGGCGCTTGGGACCAGCAGGCAATGGCGCGTGGTATCAAAACGAGCGGCGCGTCGAACAGTCGCGGACGTGCACGTAATGCAGACGATCGGGCTCGAGTGGTGGCGCCAACTCCAACGGCACCGTGGCCCGGGCGATTCCCTGCCCCACCCGGGTGGCGGCTGCGCAATGACAATTGAACCGCTCCTCGGCCAGGAGTAGTGTGCTTTTTCTTGGTGGCCGTTTCTGGCGTGGCGCAGTGGCATTGACTTCGCCCAACGGCACAAATCACGCGACGCCACGTCAGCAATCTCCGCGCGCCCCACGATCGACGCGCGGGTGTTTTAGCTCTCGTGCAAGGAGGGACAACATCATGAAACGAAGCATCATTCCGTGGTTCGTGCTGCTCGTCGCCCTGCTGTCGATTTCCGCACCGGCCCTCGCCGCGGTCGAGGGTTCGTGGAGCGTCGGAGGAAGGGCGGGCGTCACGGTCAAGGTTCAGGGATCGCGAGCGCAAAGCAGTCACCAGTATGCGAGCGACCTCTTCACGTTCTACCCCGGCGGCGCGTTCACGATGGTGGACGTAAGTGGCACATGGACTCAGACCCGGTCGCAGTTCACGGTCACTCTGAATGCCTCCGACATCGAGGCGCTCTACGAACAGATGTTCGCGGATGAGGGGTACACGGTCGACGTCACCGTTACGTCGCTGGTGCTCAAGGGCAGAGAGACACCCTCGGGCGAGCGTCTGCGCGGCAAGATGACCATGCGGCTCGAGCTCTACATCTACTACGCCGGCTTGCCGGGAAAAGTGAAAGCATCGTACACGTTCACGGGGAGCCGGCTGTCCCCTGGCCCGGCTCCACTCGCAGAGTCAACAGCATCGGCACTCACGTTGCGTGAAGCGGTCGCGAAGACCGTGGCGGACACGATTCGACAGCTCGAAGCAGAGCGGTAGAGTCGAGAGTCATTGGGCATCAGCGCAAGAGGTATGAACGCAACGCGAGGCAAGCGCTGCGTTGGGTTGGAGGCGACAGATCGCGTCAGCGCGTGCCCGCTACGGGCACGCGCGCCCGGTGCGCACCACGCCGTTTGACCTTGTACCAAGCGTCCCTGTCCCGCACGAGTTCTTGGCCCGCACCAGATAGAAGTACGCATTCGCTGCCAACGGCTTCGATGGTTCCGCGGTCGTGCTGTCGGTGCCGTTGGACTCCAGGCACGTGGACGAAGCGCCGAAATCGGAAGCGCTGCTCGAACGCAGCGTGTCGTACAGCGGCGCGGTTCCACCAGGACTCAGCGGCGCACTCCAATTCAACGCAGTCTTCGTCGTAAAGGTCAGCGTGCGCGCTTCACCGGGAATCGCCCACACGCTGTTGCTCGCGTCATTGCAATCGAATTCTGGACCGAAGCGCCCGTCGCCATCGTCATCCGAAAGGCCGAGCGCCGAGTTGGCGCGAATCGCGTGGTAGTCGCTGCGGTGATCGACCCACGCCACGTGTGTCCACTTGTCCGCGCTGAAGCTGAGCGCCGGCCAGGCGGCGTCGGAGCAGCCTGGGAGGTCGCCAGCCTCGACGCGGATCGAACCTGCGTGCCACGTCAGGCCCGCGTTCTCCGAGTAGTTGACGAAGGTATCGAAACCGGGCTTACCGCTGCAGCTATTGCGATTGTCGACCCACGTCACGCGCGCACTGCTGCCGCGAAGCGCCACTGTCGGCACGATGAATCCTATGTTCATTGCCGATTGGTGAGCGCCTGGTGCGTCTCCCGTGTCGACCTGCACGGCACTTGCGAGCCAAGTTGTGCCTTGATCGGTGGAACGGTTGGTGAAGATCTGGTCTTTCCCGTTTCGGTCGTCGGTCCAAGTCACGAGCACGTTCCCCGCGTCGGCCGCCATCACAACGTTGAACGAACTGTTGGCACCGAGCGCGTCGCCATCGAGTCGCTGCTCCGTGCTCCAAGGCAGATCGCCGTTGACCAGCGAGCGCCTGAAAAACACGTCGAACGCACCGTTGCGCGCATCAAACCACGCAACGTAAGCGCCTCCCGAGTTATCCGCAGCAATCGTCATTCCATTGGTGGGCGCTCCGACGATTCCGCCTGCGACATCGATCGATCCGCGCCACGTGTTGCCCGCATCCCAAGAGCGGTTGACGTAGTTGTGCCACGTCCCGAGCGGACCGTTTGCAGCGTTGATCAAGGCGTAGACGTGTCCATTGGCATCGGCCGTCATGCCGTCGAGCCAAGCCCCGGTGACGCCCGCTCCGTTGATCTTCGCATCGGTTGGAAACTGCCAGGTTGAACCGCGGTCGTGCGAGACGTTGACGTAAGCGTCCATGTCTTCGTCTAAACCGGACCCGGTCGCGCGATCGTCGGACCAGCCGAGGTAAACGTTGCCGGTCGCATCACACGACAAGAATGCGGGATTGATCATGGAGGCCTGTGTCCCGGCATGGTCGACGCGAATCGGAACGGCAAGCCACGTGGCGCAAAGGTCGCACGACTTGTTGAAGTACACCGACGGACTCGATCCATTCCCTGGTTCGGTCCAAGCCACGTAGACGCATCCGCTGCCGTCGGTACAAACGCGCGGGACGAAGGACGCGGCAGATCCCACGCTGGTGCCGGTATCGATGCGCACGTCGTTCGCGCGCCAGGTTGCCCCGTGGTCCGCCGAGCAGTTTGCATAGATGTCTTGGCGTCCATCGCGTTCGTCCATCCACGCCGTGAAGATTCGACCAGCCCCGTCGCTCGTAATGGCCGGCAAGATTGCCGCGCTGTTGTTCATGCTCGGTGCATTGTCGATGCGTACGTCGGACGCGTTCCACGTGTCGCCGCTGTTGGCGGAGTGGTTGGCGAAGATGTCGTTGTAGGCGCTCGCTCGCGCGTCGTTGCGGCGGTCGTTCCAAAGCGCAAACCATCCCGTCGACGTGTCATGCGCGAGCCGCACTTGGCGGGCCGTGGTTGCCGCTGCCGCGCCGGTGTCGAGACGCTGGTCACCCAACCATGTGGCGCCGGTATCGTGCGAGCGATTGGCGTACGGTTCTACACCACCGCGGCGCGTGTCGAGCCACACGACGCCAGCGTCCGCACCATTGGCGGCAATGCGCGGCACCGTGGAGCTGCCGCTGGTGTTGCCCGGATCGAGTCGCTGGTCGGGGCTAATCCACGTACTGCCGAAATTCGTCGAGCGCGTCGCCCACACGTGCGTCGTACCGGTGCGATTGTCCTGCCATGTCACATGAACCGCACCCAATGTGACCACGATGTCGGGCACCTCGGCCTTCGCGCCTGCGCTCGCGTGGTCGACACGAGCCGCGGTTGCCCATGTCGTTCCGTTGTTGGTGGACGAGTTGACATAGACCAGCGAGGCCGCTCCCGCGGCACGCTGCCAAACCACGTAGAGACGCGAGCCGGCTGGTTCGAGTGCAAGGCGCGGCTTGCTCGATGTCGGTGTCGCATCGTTGTCGAGGCGTTTCGCACCAAGCCACGATGCTCCACTCGTCGTTGTGCTGTTGGCCCAGATCTTTCCGCTGCTGTCAGCCCACGCAACGTGCGCGAAACCGCCGGAGCGAGCGACGAGGCTCAGCGGACTGGCGCCGCCGTTGCCGCCGTCGACGATCTGCGGCGCGCCCCAGGTCAAGCCCGCGTCTGTCGAAACGCTGACTGAAACACTGTCCGTGGAATAGCTCCACGACCATGCGGCGTAAACCGTTCCCGATCCGTCGGTGGTGATCTCCGGTGAGCGGAGCGTTTTCTTGCCGCGAAACTCGTCGGTGTTGATGCGCTTCACCTCGCGCCATGTCGCCGCCCCGTCGATCGACGAGACCGCGTACAGATCGTCGTCGTCAGTGATCGCTTCTCGCCACAGGACAACGACTCGCGAAGAGGAATCGCAGGTGATGCGCACCTCCGGCGGACCGAACGGAAGCATTCCTGCCGGGAGCGTGCGCTTCAAACGCGTGGCCGCGGACCAGGTAGCGCCGCCATTGGTCGTCTTGCTGAGATTGATGTCACCGGCAAAGCCGGATGCCCCTGCGCTGTTGTCGATCCAAACCGCGTACGCGACGTTGGACGACGGCGAGCAAATCTCGGCGCCGAAAGAATCGCTCGGCCCAGCAAGACTGGTTCGACGCAGTGCACGATCCGGAGCTGCGAACTGGCCAATCGCGAGGCCCGGGACGGCAGCCGCCACGAGCGTGATCAGGACGATGCGCGCGGTGCTCAGTAACTTCGCTCCGACGTCTGCCGATGTCCTCATTGTGTCGTCCCCGTACGATCGAGCCGGCAACGCGCCTGAACCTGCCAACGCTCGCGATTGCCGCTCTGTGCGCCGTGAAACTGAACGGTTCGATAGATCATCGTTCGCCAGCAGGTGGTCTGGCAACAGCGATCTGATGAAGCGGCGAAATGCGATACGCGTTTGCCGCCCCGTGGCCATTTGCGTGCACAACCAACATCGGGTCAACGGGCTGTTGTGCTCACGCTTCTTGCAATGCAAAACCGGTGCTGGGTGCCCAATTCAGCAGGCTCCAGCACCGGCTTTGTATCTATTGATGACTCACGTGTCTGAGGCATTGCGCCTACGGGGCCAACTGCACATCGCCCCATACCGCGCTGCCGCCCCAGACCACGCTGCCGCCCCAGACCACGCTGCCACCCCAGACCAGGCTGTCGCCCCAGATGGCGCTATTGCCCCAAATCACGCTCTGGCCCCAGAAGAGGTTGTGGTTGTAGACCGAAGCGCCCCACACGATGTTGTCGCCCCAGACGTAGCTGCCACCCCAAACATAGGCGTCGCCCCACACGTAGGCGTCGCCCCACACGTAGCTGTTGGTTTCAATCGCACCACCCCAAATCACGCTGTCGCCCCAAATGATGTTGTCGCCCCAGACGTAGGCTTGCCCGTCGATCGTGGTCGACTTGGTGACACTCGTCACCATCCAGTTGCTGTTGACCGGGAGAGTGGGGTTGATGGCATGCGCCAGCGTGATCGCTCCGGCGGTGTTCAAGGCGCCGGCTCCTTGTGCGAGCACGTGGTAGGGGTGGTTTTCGGGATCGTTCATGGGGAATGCCGTCACTTGCAGCATCGCCTTGATTGCGTTGGCTGATGGTGACGCGCCGAAGGTCGCCTTCGCTTCTTCGATCATCAACGCTACGCTGCCGCTCACGACGGCGGCTGCCATGCTGGTACCGCTCAGCGTCATGTACGACCGGCCTGCAATCGATTGTCGCAGCGATGGGTAGAGAGAGTTGAGCGTCTGGTTTGCTGCCGACGCCGAGAGCAGTTTGGAGCCCGGCGCAACCAGGTCCGGCTTGGCGAAGGCGTCGTACCATGTCGGGCCGCGTGAGCTGTAGTCGGCAATCAAGTCGTCAGTGCGCGTCGCGGTGTCGAACGTCTTGATCGCGCCGACCGTGATGGCCGAGGGTGCGTTGCCTGGCGAGCTGATGCCCGAGTAGCCTACTTGTTGCGTCACAGGATTGGTGCCGTAGTTGCCAGCCGAGACCACGACAACGAGATGTGCGCGCACAGCTGCTTCCAGGGCTTGCACCAGCGGATCGGTCTCCGCGGGTTCGTAGATCGGGTGGCCGAGCGACAGGTTGAGAATGTCGATGCCGTAGGTCGCCTTGTTGGCGACGGCCCACTGCACCGCGGCAATCACGTTGCTCGTGGCGCCGACACCATAGTTGTCGAGCACGCGGAGACTCACGAAAGAAACACCAGGAGCCACGCCCTGTGTTTCGCTCTGGTTCGCTCCGATCAGTCCAGCGACATGCGTGCCGTGCCCGTAACCATCCAACGCGGCGATGTGCACGGGGTTGGGATTCCCGGTCGTGAAGTCGCACGTGGTCTTGAGCCGGCTCGCGGAGCCACCATCCAACAGCATTCCGGAATCGATCACGGCCACCGTCACGCCGGCACCGGTGCGCGTGGTCAGCGGCGCCGTCGAGGTGAGCGAGTCGAGCCCCAACGTGCCGCGTACGCTCCTACTAGCCAGGACATTCAGGGGGACCTGCGAGGCTGTTTTGTTCGCTGCGAACTCCGACGTGTCGCTGAAGGTCGTGAACGTGTTGTTGCTCTTCGTCGCCGTCGCGCTGAGGATCGCGCCGCTTGCGACACTTGCATTGAACGTCGCGCGATAGGTCGCGGTGCCCGTCGAGTTGGTCGCAACATTCATCGCGCCCAGATAGACCTGACCCTCGCCGTAACTTGAACTGTCGGCGCTTGCGTTGCCGAAGAATTCGACGCGGTAGTAGCTGTTGGCCGTGCTGTTCAACGTGCCTGCAATTTCTACCTGCGTACCGGTCGTCAGGACCGTGGTGAAGACTGGGTAGTTCTGGCCGTTGTTCGCACCGGTGTCCGAGTCGCCTGTGTCGTTAGCCAATACGCCGTTGGCTCCCAAGTCGACGCCCGATCCCGTGTTATTGAAGATCGTGTTGCCGAGCACGACATGGCCGCTGCCATTGACGACGTTGACGCCGTCCAGCGCGTTGAACGCGATCACGTTACCGGCGCCGGCGGCTGTACCACCCACGACGTTTCCGGTCGCGCTTCCCTGAATCTCAACTCCGTCGTCCGAGCGGTTGCCGCGATTGAGCGTGCCGCCGACGTCCGTACCGATGTAGTTGCCTTGCACGACGTTGTTCGACGTGTTGATCTCAATTCCTTCGTAGTTCTTGGAGATGACGTTGCGCGCCTGGGCGGTTGTGCCACCGATCGTGTTCCCACTGCCGGAGATGATGGCCAGACCGACGTCGGCATTTCCACCGCCGGTCGACCCGTCAGGGTCGAGACCGATGTAGTTGCCACGGATAACATGACTGGTAACTCCGGTCCCAACGATCGTGATCCCTTCGTCACCGCTGTTGGTGATGACGTTGCGGTCGTACGGGCCGGTCCCGCCAATGATCGCCCTGGACCCGGCGAGGTCGATGCCGTCGTCGGTGTTGCCTGTACCAGTGGTTCCGGTGCCGGCAGTACCGATCCAGTTGCCAGCCACCGTGATGTCGTCGGCGCCGGACTGGATCTGAATGCCATCCACGTTGAAGCGCGTGATGACCAGCCCGCGGACGACGCTGCTATCGGACGTCGACGTGAGCACGAGGCCCGACGCACCGGTCACGCCGGGGCCGTCCAGGCGGATCAGAGGAGTGCCAGCGAAGCCGGGTTGCGACGTTGCATCCAACACGGTCGGTCCGGTGATGGTCGGCAACGCGCTCGTCACCGTGATGGTTTTCGCGCCAGTACCGATGCTGAACCAGATCGTGTCGGCGCCCACATGCGCGTTGGCGTCGGTAATCGCCTGGCGCAACGAGCCAGCGCCCGAGTTGTTGGTGTTGGTGACGGTGTAGATCGTACCGACCGACGGGGCGACCGCGAACGACGTCACGAACTCGTCGGTCGAGATCGTGAGCACGTCTTGATCTTTTTGCAGCGTCCGCAACAAGCCCGCGGGCAGTTCACCGGCGAAGCCTTCGATGAGAGAGAAATTGTGACGCACGCGCGCACCCTTAGTGCCAAGAGCGTTTCTCAACTTGCCCTTGGTTCCAGGCTTCATCGTCACGATGACGCGCTGCATGTCGTTGTCGCCGGCGCGGAGAAGTTTGTCCGCCAGCTTGCGGTCCACGCGCGCGCCCTGCGGCTCCCGCTCCTGCCCGTTATTGGGGGCGGCGGCGACGGCGAGTCCAATCGAGACGACGAGTGGGAAAAGGATGATGCCCGCGCGTTTCATGACAGATCTCCCGTCCAGTGAGTACGGTGTATGCCTCCGTCCGAAGCAACGCGCGTGCCGTTGGCTCGGTCCTGTGAGTTCTCCGGCAAGTCGCTATTTATCTGCGAGATAAGCGACGCGGCCCGATCCATCGGCGTGACCGACGGTTGCCCGATCGGCCAATACGTCGCACGAACTTGGCCGAATTCCGGAAATCCCTTCCGATCGCTCGGCGCTGCGTGTGGGTGGTGAAGCAGTGCGTGCCGGCGGCGGAGAAACCCCGCGCAAGGACTTCAATGTCGACGATTGACTACTAGACGGAGCGCAGTTCGCGGCAGACGTGCTGAATTACCTCGAACAACTTCTCCACCTGGATGGGCTTGGTCACGTAGTCGTCCATGCCCGCCGCGAGGCACTGCTCGCGGTCGCCCTTCATGGCGTGCGCCGTCATCGCGACGATCGGAATGTGATCGCCGCTGGTCTTCTCCAGCTCGCGAATTCTGGCGGTGGCCTCTAGCCCATCCATCTCGGGCATCTGGACATCCATCAGAACCACGTCGAAATCGCTCCGAATTGAACCGCTTGGGGCGAGAAGCTCAATCGCATGCAGGCCGTTGACGGCGAGGGTTACCGTATGGCCCCGTTTCTCGAGCAGGCGCCGGATGAGCTTCTGATTCACCTGGTTGTCTTCTGCCACCAGGATGTTCAACGCGCGCTCGACAACTTGTTTCCCGTTGTCGGTCGCCAGCTTGTTCTCCATTTCCACGCTTTGCGTTGCAAGCCCGAATCGCGCGAGGAAGTGGAAGGTGCTGCCACGTCCTTTCTCGCTCTCGACCCAAACTCGTCCGCCCATCAACTCAGCTAACCGTGCGCAAATCGTCAGCCCCAGCCCGGTGCCGCCGTATCGGCGCGTCGTGGAACTGTCGGCCTGACGGAACATCTCGAACACGGTGGCTTGCTTCTCGGGGGGAATGCCAATGCCCGTATCAGTCACCGAGAAGCAAAGCGTCACTTCCGACTCGCTCGATTGGTCGAGCGCAACGCGAACCAGAATCGAACCCGAGTCGGTGAATTTGAAGGCGTTGCCGACGAGATTCAGCAACACCTGCCGCAAGCGCACCGGGTCTCCGACCAGATTGTCGGGCACATCGCCAGCCACTTCCTCGCGGAAGTCGATCCCTGTTTCGCTGGCTTTGAGAGAGAACATCCGGACCGTATCGCTCAGACAACTCCGCAGCGAAAACGGAATCGGGTCGAGGTCGAGCCGCCCCGCCTCGATCTTCGAGAAGTCGAGAATGTCGTTGAGGATCGCCAGGAGCGAGCTGCCCGAGGTGCGAATTGTCTCCAGGTAGTCGCGCTGTTCGTCGGAGAGTTCGCCCATCAGCGCCAGGTCGGTCATTCCGAGAATGCCATTCATCGGCGTACGAATTTCGTGGCTCATGTTGGCCAAGAACGTGCTCTTGAGTTGGCTGGCTTCCTCTGCGCGCGCTCTTTCCTGCTCGGCGCGTGCGCGCTCTTGTTCGACGCTGACCTTTTCAGCGAGCAATTCGCGCGTCCGGTCGGCAACAGCGCCTTCCAACCGCTTGGTTTCTGCTGCGAGCTTCAGGATGTGACGCGACCACGCTTTCCAAGCCAAGGCGAAGATTGCCGATACGACCAGCGTAGCGAACCACCATGTCTGCCAGAACGGTGGGCGGATTCTCAGTGCAATCGACGCTGGTGCCGGGCTCCAATCACCGCGAGCGGCGCGGGCCGCAACTTCGAAACGAAATTGCCCCGCTGGCAAGTTGGGAAACCGCACCGTTCGATTTGTCGTTTCGACCCAGTTGTCATCGAAACCGACGAGGCGGTAGCGGAAGCGAACGTCGGCCTCTTTGAGAAAAGTGAGTCCCGCGAAATCGACTTCAAGCGACCGGTTCTTGAAATCCACGACAGGCGACTGCGACGAATCGAACGCGGTCTCTCCAAGCCGCACCCCCGTGAGGACCACTGGGGGCGGTGGGAGTTCAGTCACCGTGTCGGGGCGGAAGCGCGAGAGCCCCTTGGAGGTGCCGATCCAGACACTGCCATCGGTATCGGCAAGGAACGCAAACGAACTGCAGTCGTTCCAACTCATGCCATCGCGACGGTCGAAGTGACGCCAGCGTTGCCCGTCGTAAACGTCGACACCTTGGCCACCACCAGCCCAGATCCATCCGCGCGCGTCGGCACCGACGAACATCGTCTGACTGAGCGGCAAACCGTCTTGTTCGGAGAACGTGCGAACGTGCAGGCTGCCTTGCTCGATCGTCAGGCGCGAAATACCGACCGGGTCGCGATACCCAACCCACAGTGCTCCTGCTTTGTCTTCGGTGAGGAACCCTGTTTCGAGGCTCTTGAATTGCTCGTTGGCGGGATAGCGAGTCCAAGTGCCATTTTCGAAACGAGCCAGTCCCTTTACACCGGCAACCCAAATTCCTCCGCGACGACTCGCGAGAATTTGCAGGAACATCTCTTCGCCGTCGCTGCCGGGCAGCACCATTCGCTCGAATCGCACAGGAAGCGTGCCTGTCGATCGAAACAACGCCGTTCGCGTCGAGACCCAAAGCCGCTCTTCGTCGTCGAAGGCAATGTGAATGACACGATCATCGCTTAGGCCCGATTGCGCTCCGTAGGCTGAAACCACACCGCTTCGCGGATCGATGCGAGCCACCCCGCCAGGAAAACTGCCGGTCCAGACCACACCGTTTTTCTGCAGCGCAATCGAACCGATGAGGTCGTTCGGCAGTCCATCTTTTTGTGTCCAGCTGCGCAGCGGGCGCCCATCCGGTGAGAGTTGTGTGAGACCGCCTTGTGTCCCAACCCATAGGTGTCCAGAGGGGTCGCGGTTGACCGCCCACACGTGGTCGCTCGGCAGCCCTTCGGCCCGCGTCCATGTGGTCCACTCGCGGTAGCCAAGCCAGCGTGCTAGCCCACCGCCACGTGTTCCAATCCACAAGGAACCTTCGCGGTCGGTGCACATCGAAGAAGCGCCATCGGAGCCAAGACCCTGGTCGGCACCAAACAACTGCCAGCGGCCTTCGGAAAATCGTGCGAGTCCCTTGTCCGTCGTGACGAGCACGCGCCCTCGCGGATCCATGCTGATGTTGCGTACTGGACTGGCATTTGGAAGATCGGTCTCCCGCGCGACGAATCGCGACGCACCGTTGAGGAGCACGCGAACACGGCTAGCGCTCGCGATCCACACGGCGCCTTCGCGGTCGGCAAGAATCGCGGTCCAACGATCCTCGGGAACACCGTCTGCGTCGCCGAACACACGAAGTGTGCTTCCAGTGAGATGGCACACTTGCCGGCCGCAGCCGTACCAAACAGTTCCGTCTGCTCCAAGTTGAACGCCATACGCACCGCCGGGCGGTGCCACCTCGCTGCCCGGAGTCAGTAGAAATCTTGGTGCTGCGCCTGCGGGTTCTGATCGGCCGACCATCAACCCTCGCACCGTGCTTACGTAGAGCCGACCCGTTTTGTCCGAGGTTACGTAGGGCCTGACGTCGGAATCGCGCACTCCGACGTCGATCAGCTCGAACCGATCTTTGTTGCGTCGAGAGAGCCCGCCCGAAGTGCTGACCCACAGAGTTCCATCGGCAGATTCGTGCAGCCCCCATACCGATGCACCTGGAAGCCCCTCTTCAATGCCAGATCGGACAAAACGCCAACCATCGTATCGATAGAGGCCATTGACGGTCCCGACCCAAAGAAACCCGGTCCGATCGGCGAGCATCGATCGAACATCGAGTTCGTTGAGTCCTTCGTCTGGGCCATAGGTCCTGAAGTTGAATCGCTGTGCCATGGCCGGCAGCTGGGCGCAGAACGCGACCATCCACAGGACACACCACCAGGACCGGGCCTTAAGTAGCAACGAACCTCCTTGAACTGCTTCGATCCCTCTTCTCGGCCCCATTGGGGCCGGACCTAAGTCGGGGCGAGGGAAATCGGTACCGGCCCTGATTCCCAGGTGCCGTGCAATTCAATCTAGGCGTTTGCGGACGGTCGGCTACAAAGCGAACGGCGCTGGATCGCAGGTCCGGCGACCCCCAATGCCGCGGCGCTCTTCATGGCTATCGACGTCTATAGGGGCCTGGTGAACCCGGAGGGAGGCGCGCGCGGATCGGCACACGCGCCTCCACCCGGATTACGGACAAGCGGCTGTCGATGCCGCAATCTCGGCATCACGCAAGCCCACCTGCCCGGCGCCCACTTCGTTGTAACTGCCCTTCGCCAGGCAGTTGCAGCCGCGCACCAAGATCCACCATGCGTTGCCCACCGATGGATTGGCCGTGAAGCTGACCGTGCTGCCTGCCACATCGTTGGCCAAGCATTGCTGCGTGGCGCTGGTGAAGTTGCCGCCCGTCGTGCGCAGCGTGGCGACATCGCCGCGCACCACGTCGTAGGTTTCAGCCGCTGCCACGCCTGCCCACGAAACGGCTGTCTTGCTGACGCTCACACCAATCGACCCTGGAGGAGGAAGTGCGTTGTCGATGGTGCCGTCGCAGTCATCGTCGATACCGTTGCAGATTTCGGCGCCTTGGTTGGTGTAGTTGCAAACATGCATCAACGTCCCGCTCGTGATCGAGGCGCTGTTCATTCCATCGCTGACAACGACTTGCGCCACGTAGTCGCCTGGATCGCCAGACAACTGGCGGTGAGGTAACTGAAGCTGGTTCCCAACATGCTCGGCGCGAATTGGAATCCACATCCCGAGTCCACCGGCCGGTTGCACCTTCGCGATCATTACGGCGGCGTGGAGTTCCGGCGAGTCGGCATCGGTTCCGTCCCAGGCAAGAACAGCTTGATGTCCAGGCCCGATAGTCGGGACCGGTGGGTTGGCGCCCACGAGCGGCGGCGCTGTGTCCCGGCCAGCGCGAAGCACCGAAACTTGTGGTGCGCTGTCGGTGCGGGTCCGCGATGCAATCAGGACGTCGCTGGTATCGCACTCTGCCGCGGTTTCGCACTCGTTCGCATACAGATTCGACGGCGCGTAAAACTCGAGGGTTCGGATCGCGGGATCCCACTCGACGTTGAACGAGAAGGCCGCGGCGTCTTGTACAGCCGGCCCGCCATCCGCTCCGAACGTCGGCATGAAGCGATAGGTGCGCGCGCTTCCATCGGACGACACCAGGCGTACCGCGAACTTTCCTTCGCCCGCCGTGTCGCCCGGTGGAGACTGATGTCGTGGATCGGGTATATCGGGCACACCATCGAAGCGATAGCTAAAGGCCAGATGCGCCTCGAAGCTTGGGGGGCCCGGAGGAATGATCCCATTCGGTGCGCGCACGATGCCTGACAGGTTGATCATCTCGGGGTCGCGTTGATCCTTTAGCTGGCCCAGCAGGTAGTTGTATGTGAACGGCTCGATCCAGTTGACAAACACGGCACCGTTGGGGTCTTGCGCGTTCATGAAGTTTGACAAGCACACTTCGCGTGAATTCGGTGTTTGCGAGCTACCGCAACCGCTGCCTGTAGGAAAGATGCTGCCGACTACGTCGATCCCAGCCCCCATGATCGTGGGGGTGTAGTTGTATTCATCGCGGCACTTGATACCCAAGGGACCCGGGTTGGGACAGGTATGGAGACTGAGTCTGTAGGTGTGGCCCAACTCGTGAGTCGAGACCCCTTTGTATCCGAGCTCCGCGATCACCGAGTGAGGACCGAATTCACCGAGCGACCGGCCGATTGCTGTGGACTTGACCCAAATGTTCGGTCGCACTGAGTTGTCGTTGAACCAGCCGTGGCGGGGCACCAAGACCACGCGATCCACGCCAGCGATCGAGGCCACGATGCTGTGCACGAACATCGTGAGGTCCGGCTCGGGAAGAAGCGACAGCGGGACCGGAGGTGGTGCGAGGTACGGAATCGGAAAAGTGAAATGCGGAGTGTCGGCCAGCGGCCAAGTGGCTTTGCGGAACACCTCGTCTGCGTCCGCCATCGCCGCGACATCGGTGGGGAGTGGAGGGAGTAGCGTGTCGAGGTAGTCGAATGGCTGGAAGACCACCATCTCGCCGAGGAATCGCACTTGAGGGCCGATCGTTCGCACGATCGGCGTTTGCTTGTCGAACAACCCGTTGCGCATCAGGTAACAGTCGAGCAGATCCGGTGGTGTGTCCGGAGGCGCTGGAAAGCTTACGTTGATCTCGGCCGAGTAGATGAGGCTCGCAGTACTGACGTTGCCTGGCTTGATCGGAACGAAGCCCGGACGGTGGCTAGGCATGCCATCGAAAAAGTAATGAGTCGAGATCCCAGGTTCGAGCGTGAGCGTCCGCACCTCGGCGTCGCCTGTCAGTCCGTCTCGAATCTCGATGGTCACCGGAGCGCTCTGTTGCGTCGTGAATGTATTGGCGATGCGCACGCGGATCGCTGTCGCCTTGCCCGAAACGACTGCCGTCGGATCGAACGCAGCCTGCACCGGATCGAGTCCGACGATCGTCAGCTTGTTGGGCGTAAACGGCACGCCGTCACCGGTGGTCAACTCGAGATCGAGTCTCCCGTGTTGGAGCACAGGATCCTTTCCGAAGGCTGGATACCCAGGACTGTTCGGGCCGAAGTCGGTGAACAGTCCGTTGGCTGTCCACTGCATCGTGCAGGCATCGAATTGAATGTCGAGTTGGTTGGGCGCGCCTGCATTGATGTCGAACCTGTCGTCACTACCGTTGTTTCCGGCAGCACCGTCGTCGTCGTCCCAGAGTTGGACGCTGACACCGTGGAAGCGTCGCTCGCGGTCGACCTTGTGCTGGACTTGATAGGCAGGATTCCACGACATCTCGTCGTGTCCGAGTTCCCACCCGCTCTCGATCGGCGGGTCACCCGGAAACTGAATGATCGTGTAGAAATCCTGTTGGTTGGTGCCTAAGCAACACCCGTCACTTCCTGGTATCTCGGCGTGCGCGGCGTGTACCTTGACGACAAGTTGCCCTGGGTCGACGGCGAAGGCTGTGGACGCTGCGGTGGCCGTGAGCGCAATGACGGCAAGTGCACGCGGTGCCAAGTCGCTGATGTGTATCTGACGCATCATTTACCTCCCTCGCCGAAAACAGTTCCGCGAGTGAACGCCGAAATGCTGCGTCAATTTGTGACCGGGTGCCCTCCCCACCTAGGGGGGGACGTGACGAAAGCCCGCCGGACTAACGCAGCAGACCGGCCTTGAGCGCCTGCGCGACCGCTTGGGACTTGGAGTGCACCTGCAGCTTTTGGAAGATTTGCCGCATGTGATAGACGACCGTCGAGGTGGCCACGCTCAACTCATCGGCGGCCGACGGATAGTCGTGACCTTCCGAAATCAACCGCAGCAGTCTGACCTCGTGGGGTGTGAGCTGAACCTCACTGCGCTGCGGAGCGAACTTTCGAAACAACTTGATGACCCGTTGCGCGATTTCGGGCGACATCGGTCCGCCACCCGCGGCGGCATCGGTGAGCGCCTCGAGCAGCCGCTCGGGCGGGGTCTTTTTGAGCAAATAGCCCGACGCGCCAGCACACAGCGCATCGAAGACGCGCTCGTCGTCGTCGTACACCGAAAACACAATGAAGACGGTTTGCGGATGTGCCGCCTTCAGGCGCCGGATTCCTTCGATGCCGTCGATCCCGGGCAGTTGGATGTCGCACAGCGCCACGTCGGCGGGATGATGCGCAAACGCGGCGAGCGCATGTTCCATCGATCCATACCGGCCCACGCAACGAAACCCTGCCGTGGCGTCGAGTAGATCGGCAATACCCTCGCGGATCTCTGTCAAATCCTCAACGATCGCCACCGCGATGGCCTTCGATCCGCTGTCCGTGCGTACCGTTTCGCTGTTCACATGCGCCCCGATCTGTGCCCGGCGGGAAAAATACCCCCAAAACGGTGACAACGTTCCTGCATAGGTAGGGAGGGATGTGCAGTCACGCCGCTATCTCCTGCCCCGCAAGGGGGTACTGATCCGCACGCGTGCCCCCCCACCCGGCGTGGCGCTTATGTCGCACCTGCCGCCAAGCCGCGCGGCGCGCTTTTGAATCGATGACAGACCTGTCCCCTCGACATGCACGCTGGTATCGAAGCCGCGGCCGTTATCGGTGACGCTCAGGACAATGCTCTCCCCTTCGAGCGCGAGTTCGACGTGGATGCCGGTGCACTCGCTGTGCTTGACCGCGTTGTTGATCGATTCCTGGAAGATCAACAGCAACTCGCGGCGGATGTCGCCGTCCAGCGCGCGGTCGTGCTCTTCGTCGATGGCGCGAAGCTGCAGTGCAATGCCGCGGGCCCGCAGCAGCGGAGTGGCAAACTGGCGCATGCGTTGCGCCAAACTGAAGACGCGATCGCGCTCGGGGTTGATGGCCCACACCAAGTCGCTCATGCGGTCGACCAAGCGTCTTGCGATCTCGGCGATATGAGTCGGTGCTATCTCGGAGGCAGTTTCGCTGCGCGTGGCACCAGTCTCGCGACGATCGCGCGCCAAGCCCTCGCTCAGCACCGCAATGCGCGATAGCCCGGCACCGATCTCATCGTGCAGATCGGTGGCGATCGTCGTGCGGGTGCGCTCGATTGCCAGCGCGCGTTGCGCTTGTTGCCGCTGCCAGACCAATGCACCCAGTGCGAGTGCGCCCAAGATCGCGGCGGCAAACCACGGCCGCTCATAAAACGGCGCGCGCACATCGAATTCGATGCGCGATTCGTTATCGCTGGCGCGGCCTGCTTGATCTTCGGCGCGGATTCGCAGCACGTAGTGACCCGCAGACAATCCGGCGATGCGCAGTTGACGCTGGGCGCTGGGCGGCGACCAATCGCGATCGACCCCTTCGAGTTGCGTGCGGTACAAGACTCGCTGCTGGGCCTGCATGACGACCGAGCGGACGAATACATCCAGCGCGCGCTCATCGGGTTGCAGCGTCAAGCCGGAGAGCGCGCGTTGGCCGCTGAGTGCCAGCGGAATCTCGCGCAGCGGCGTGGTGACGCGCACGAGCAGTGGATCAGGGACCTGTGTTCGCGCTGGATCCAACGCCGGCAGGATGGCAACACCGCGGGTGGTTCCGGCCCAGACTCGATCATCGGCACCCAACTCCAACGCATTGACCTGTAGACCGGGCAAGCCCGAGCCGACTCCGTAGTGCTCGATCAGTTGTGCTACGCCGTCGAACACCAAAACACCGACATCGGTGCCGGCGTAGATCTCCCCAGTTTTGCCAACGCACACTGCCGGTGTGTAGCGTGGCATCGCGCCGCTGGCCGGCCACACGCGTGTGAACTGCGGAAGAGGCGCGCGCGGATCGGAGGTTCGATACAGACCTGCGCTGGTGGCAACCCACAGGGCACCGCTGGCATCGAATGCGATGTCTTCAGTCGATCCGCTACCCACGATGTCAGCGATCGGCAGATACTCCCAGTCGTCAGCGCTACGCACGCGGCCGACTCCGCGCCCGTAAGCAAACCAGACGAAACCTCGTTCGTCTTCGAGATAGGCGCGAGGCTGCTTCCAAGGTGTTCCCTCGGGAGCGTCCAGCGTCAGCGGGGTCAGTTGTATCGCTGTTGGGTCGTATCGATACGCAAACGGCGCGAGCGCTGTTACCCACAACATGCCGCGGCGATCGGCCCAAACACGCCAAGCCCCGCCTTTCGGGATGCCCTGCTCGACGCCCACGACAAGATCCGAGTGACTGGCGCGAGGTCCGTCGATGCGAGTTCCCGCACGGTAGCCGCGCAGCCCATCGCCCGTCGCGAACCAAATGGTTCCGGCAGCATCTTCGGCGACGACTTGGTTGGAGCCCCATGCGGTGTCGGGTTGACCTGCAGCGTGCGGGTAGCTGGATTCGGTCCAACTCTCGCCGTTGAACTGCTGCACTCGATGCGCCTCCGGCACAGGCTCGATGCGCTTCCCAACGGCGAGCATCGTCCCATCGCGGAGGCGGTGCAGTGCGTCGATTTTCAACGCGTGCGGAACCTCGCTTGACCCGAACGAGCGAATCCCTCGCAGCGCGATTCGCCACAAACCATTTCGCACATCGGTCGCCCACAAGCTTCCAAAGCGGTCCTCGAGCACCATGACCAACTCACCGCAGGCAAGGCCTTGCGCCTTGCCGATGCGCGAGATGGCCGGTGGTGCGTCAATCGACGGTTGCGGCTCGAGGCGAAGTATCTCGCCACTTCCCGCAACGATGATCGAATCGTCACTGCTGCGCAGCACTCCGGTACCGAAACCAACGAATTGACCGCCCACCTCACGAATGAATTGGCGGCAAAAATTCGATCCGGCCGCAGCCGCGGCATCGCCGACGCAAATACCTCTCCATGTCGACACCCACAAATGGCCGAATCGATCGAGTGCGGCACCGCGCGGGTACCCTGACAGCGAATCAAGTTGGAGCGGGAAAGTGGTCGCGGCATCGTCCGGCGTGATGCGCCCGAGGGTACCGTCCGCTCCGGAGGCCCAAATGGTTCCAGTGCGATCGCAGTCGATGCTGAACAGACTGGGGCCTTCCGGACGTTGGTAAACGATTCGTGCATCAATGCTCGACGGAGAACCACGGACCTTCCAGACCTTGTGGCGGCCCGCCACGGCAACCTCAGTCGGCGACAGGATGCAGATCGCGGAGATGTGATCCTCTGCAAGCGCTGAACCTGCAGGCAAGGATTGGATCCGGCCATCGCCGTTGGGCGCGAGATACTGCAGTCCCGACTTCGTGCCGATCCAGATTGTGCCGTCGGACGATTGCGCCAATGCTTGTGCACGATCCTTCAGGCCACGATCCGATCCAAACACATCGAACTCGACGCCATCGAAACGGGTGACGTAATTGCCGCTCTTGGCCCACAGATAGCCATCGCGATCGATCATTGCCTCCTCGGCAGCGTCGAGCGGCAAACCATCGGCGGAATTGAACAAGCGTGTTGGGTACTGCTCTGCCTGGACTGGGCGCTCGCTCAGCGATCCGACGACGAGTCCCACGAGAACGAGAGCCTGGCTACCGATGGCACCACGCCATCGCGACGATCGATGTGGCTTGGCCAACACCCCTTGCATGGCGAGAGTGTAAGCCGAGCACGGTCGATTTCGTGTTCTGTGAAAGTCGAGAGAACGGGGCTCTGTCCCTCCGACCCGCCGTGGCGCAGCCCGGCAGCACGAAGCGACGGCCCGTGACTTCCGAAACTTCGCGACGGCAACTCATCCGATCACGCCCCGATCCTTAGCGGACCCGATAAAACCACACACGGCCATCGTTCAATGTGGCGTCGTCGTAGATGGTGCCGCTGAGGCCAGGCGCAATGATTCGGCCATCGAAGAAATCAGGGCGCGAGGCGCGCTCGACATCGTAGGTCGCTTGTGCGCCGATCCAGACCAAATGAACGAAACCTGAGGCAACCAGCTTTCCAACCGTAAGCGAAACGGCCAGGTCATCGACCGATGTGCGGCCATGCGCTTCGATGCGCAGATTGCCGGTGACGCCGAGATTCTCGACCGGTCCCCATTGGCTTGGCGGAATGGCACCGAGATTGGCTGGGTCGAGCGAGATTGCGTAGCCGGTGTACGAGCGCTCGGCCAGTGTCGGCGGGGTGGTGTCGAGGGCGCCAATGTAGACGCGAATCGGGTTTGTGTTCTTGTACAGCGCCGCAGCAACGAGATTGCCGTGAATCAAAAGCGCCGGCACGCGATACGTGTTGAGCACGTTGGTATTGCTGTTGGCCACCGTGGTGTTGAACGACCACTTCAGCACAGCATCTTGTGGCGAACCGCCGTTGATGTCCTCGTACAGCAAGATCGTCACAGGCTGACCATTCAGAGGTGTGGGACCACCTACCTTGCCGTAGGCAACCTTGATGATGTCGATGTACTGGCCCGCCGGGTCGACCGGGAAGGTGTTCATCCAAATCATCGTTTCGCCAGGGTCGATGCCGAGTGAGAGTTCGGCGACGCCGTCGCTAATCGAGTAATCGGCGTCGGCTCGTGCCGGTGCATTAGCAGCCAGTGCCGCTACAAACAGGAGACTTGCGAGCGCAATACGGTAACGGGTCGGCATTGTGTCAGTCCTTTTCGGTGATTACGTCCAGAGTCGTAGGCGTTGGGCAGCAAAGTCGATATCGACGGCAGAGAATCGTTGCACCTGGTCGGCCGACTGACCGACAGCCACGGAGAAGGCCTGCATCTGACCATCGGCGATGGAAACCGGCTCGACTGTAATGAGAGCAGCCTCGCGTTGAATAGCGAACGCGGCGCAGTCAGCACTCGCCGGAACGATCCACACGGGTTCGGCGAGCGCTAGGAGTAGGTGGATGAGACGTTGAATGGGCCGTGTCATGGCGTGCATCGTTACGGTCCTGGCGCTTCGCGGCGAGTGGTTTGGGACCAGACGTTGCGCAGCCGTGCTCAGCCGTGCTCCCCATGTGGCCGGGTCAGGCGCCATACTTCGAGACGCAGGCGGCTCAACCGGTCCGGGCGGCTCCCGTGGCGAGGAATGCGAAGCGAATGATCGAGCGTGTGCTGGTCGTGGACGATGAGCCGCTCGCCCGAGAACGGGTGCTGCGGGTGCTGCATCGCGTCGCGCCTCGCACGCAAGTGTACGAAGCCGCCGACGGTAATAGCGCCATCGCAAAGATTCAGTCGCTGGCACTCGATGCCGTGTTGCTCGATATCGAGATGCCGGCGCGCAATGGGCTCGATGTGGTTTCGGCAATCGGCTGCGACCGAATGCCCCCCACGATTTTCATTACCGCCTACGACGAGCATGCGGTGGCCGCGTTCGAACTTGCGGCGATTGACTATCTCCTGAAGCCGTTCGATGACCAGCGCTTCGAAACGTCGTGGCGCCGCCTCGAGCAACGTCGTGCTGCCGGTGCTCTTGCCGGTGAAGCGCGGCGGCTGCAAGAGTTGCTTGCCGCGTTGGTGGGCTCGACCGGCTCAGCGGGCCCGAGCGGCGCCAACGCTGACAATGATCGTGAGCGTTTCGTGATTCGCGAGGGTGGCTGCACGATTGTCGTGCCGTTGAGCGAGATCGAGTGGATTGAGTCGTCTGGCAATCATGTTGTGCTGCACGGTGCCAAACAGTCGTTTCGCGTTCGCGACACGCTTTCGGCGGTTGCAGCGCGATTGGACCCCGCGCGGTTCGTGCGAATTCACCGGCGCTTTCTCGTCGACATTACGGCGATGCGCGAGCTGCGCCCCTGGTCGGGCGGCGATCAACTGATCGTGCTGCAAGGCGGCGCCAAGCTGCCGGTCAGCCGCAACTATCGAAGCGATCTCGCGCGGCGGCTGGAGGGCCGCTCTTGATGCGCCGCGGGCGTTGGTTGCTGCTGGCGTTTTGGGTCGCGCCCGCGCTGGTAGCGACACTCGGCATGTACCTGGTTCCATCGCGGCTCCGGCCTGACCTGTCGATGACCGAAGTGCTTGGAATTCAACTTGCGTTATGGCTGACCTGGGGACTGTGGTCGCTGTTGATCTTCGCGATTGGCGATCGGTTCCCATTCGAACGCGGTCGGGTGGTGCGTGCGCTCGCCGTTCATTTGCCGCTGTGCGCTGTTGTTGTGTTGGCGCAAATGTTGGTGGTCGCTGGAGTGGCCCGCACCGCCGGCTTGAGCGAGTCGATGCCGCTGGCAAGCACGCTGCGGATCGGGCTGCGTCAGTTCGGCGATCTGTTTACCGTCGTGTTTTGGGGGATTGTGGTTGCGCACGGCGCGCTGCGTTGGAGCGCGGCCTATCGAGACCAGCAGTTGCGCACGCTGCGGTTGGATCAGGACTTGGCGGAAGCACAGCTGCGTGCGTTGCAGGCGCAGCTACGGCCGCACTTTCTGTTCAATGCGCTCAACTCTGTGGTGGCGATGATCGATCGCGACGCGCCGGCGGCGCAACGCATGGTGATACAGCTGGCGGACTTGTTGCGCGCCACGCTGCGGGCCGGAGAGCAACAGCAGATCACGCTTCAGCAAGAGATCGAGCTGACCCGGCTGTACTTGGAGATCGAGCAGGTACGGTTTTCGGATCGGTTGACGGTGGATTGGAAGGTTTCAGCGCCACTGGATGCGAAGGTCCCGGCGCTGGCACTGCAACCGTTGGTCGAGAACGCAATCGTGCATGGTGTTTCGCAGCGCAGCGCGCCGGGCCGGGTGTGCATCGAGGTTGTGCGCGACGGTGAGTCGTTGCTGGTGCGCGTGAGCGACGATGGGCCAGGGTTGAGCAACGCCCCATCTCGTCACGACGGCGGCGTAGGGCTAGCGAACTTGAGGGCGCGGCTGCAGCGGCTGTATCACGACAAAGCAGAGTTGGAGTTGGTTCGTGAAAGCGAAGGGTCCACCGTGGTTCGGATGAAACTGCCGATTGGATAGA
>JANNUT010000037.1:0-3704 GCA_031395565.1 Acidobacteriota bacterium
TTTCTTGGCGCCCCCCCGTTTCGCTCGGCTGCGGAAGGTCTCCATCTTTAGGCCCAGCATGTTCGCTGCTTCGTAACCCGTCCACTGACGGGCCCCCCCCGGTCGCTCGCTCGCTCGCTCCGCGGGGCGCGCCGAGCGCATGGATGCGGGCACCTCGAAGCTAGCGTGATCCACTAGGGACTGTCCCTATTTTCGGGAACCGGATCTGTCGTACGCGTGCCCGTGCCCGTGCCCGTACGCGAACTCGGGCAACATCACGCCCGCCTGCACACGTTTTTGGCGTCCCGTAACAACCGTGTACGGGCACGGGCACGCGTACGACAGGCCCAGAATATGAGGACACGCCCTAGTGCGACCGAGCGTGCCAGCGCGAACGGTTACCGCGCCGGGTGATGCTGGCACCTCAGGCTCGATGTCGAGGCGCACTCAACCAGAGCGCTATCCGGCTCGGTGTTCGAGCGGATTCGCTTCGGCGCCAAGGGGCGTCTCGGCCAGGCCAAGCGAGCGACCTGAAGGTCGTGACGACGTTCAGACTCGCCGCGGGCGAGCGATGCGTCTGTGTATGACGCTCGCTGAGCGCACGGGAGGAGCGCGCTCTACGGGAGTTGCGAAAAGTTAGGCATGGAAGTGGCGGTGGCGGCTCCGGTTGCTGCGGTCATATCCTGATCGACGGAGGCCGCTAAACCGTTGGCAGAAGCCCAAGCTCTGGGGGTAAAACGCTCAGGCTCATTTTGGACGTCCTCGGGCGACGCACGTAAGACGCTGAGTAGATAGGGCTGTAGCGGTGCGCGTGCGGCAACTGCGGTCTGCAGGACGGTGCGAAGAATGTCGAGCGCGCAGCGGCCCTCGATGGAGGTTCGAAACAGTGCGCTGCCTTCGATGAGCTTTTCCATGCGCAGCATGCGTTCGGAGAAGTTATTGGTGATGTCGAGGCGAGGGTCGTCGAGGTAGGCGGTGAGCTTGTCGAAGTTGCGGGTGATGTAGCGCGCGCCCTCGCCGAGCTTGGTTTCGCGAGACCAGCGTTCGCTCATGGTGGCGGCGAGGTCCTTGATTTGGTGCCAGAGTTCTCGACCATCGACGGTGCGCACGGCAATGACGTTCTCGTAATTGCGGCCGACGAGGCTCAGACCTTTTTCGTGAATGAAGAGCCCCTTGAACAGCTCCAGCATGAGGCCGCACGAGTCCGGGTCCTCATGTTCGTAAAGTGCGAAGGGTCTGCGCGCGTGGCTCGCGCACCCGACGATGCGGATGAGGAAGCGACGCAGGAGCTCCTTGTCCGTAACCAGGTTTACAGTGGCCAGGTCAGACTGAACCGTCAGCTTACTGTGCGTGGGATCGCGCCTCTGCAATAGGGCCTCGAGCAGATTGCCAAAGCCGCCGAGGTGACTGCGGTAGAACACAATCAGACTGCGCGGGTCGTCAGGGTCGCTTCGCCCCGAAATTGTGGTGGTGTGCAGGGCCTTTTTGGCACCGTTGCCGTTGCGCCGTGCGTGCTCGAAGCCGAACTCACGGGCCAGTACCACGGCAAGACTGCGATCCCCTTGCTTGTAGAGCTCATCGGCAGCCTCGACGTTGCGGTAGTCGTGCCATGAAGGGTCACCTTGAGGTTGGTCGGGCTCCCTGTCCCGGCGGGCGAAGAATCGACTCACCTCGGTGACACGACACGAGGTGTCGTCGCCGCTCAGATTTCTGCTGTCAGCAAGTTGGTCAAAGAGTGTCAGATACACGGGGACAAATCGCTCGGCCACATAGCGCAACATCCGCGAAAGGGAGCCTGCCGTAAAGCGCTTGTCGTCGGTCGACAGCAGCGTACCCAGGCGATTCATCGGCAAAGCGTACTGCGCGACCAGGATGGTCATGTGCGCCAGAAAATCCCAGGTCACCGAGTAGCGCGGGGGGCCCAGCGACGCGGTACTCGCCGAGACGATGCGTCGCTCGCCATCGGCATCCACGATGACCTTCTTTTCTACCTGCACCGTGATGCGCCGCAGCGTGAACGAGAAGTCGAAGCGCTCGCGCTCGTCCACGACGGTGTCGATAACCTTACCAGGGAGTGTGTCGTCGGCCGGTGCGGGCAGCGAGAGCGTATCCTCTACCGTCGCCACCTGGGCGCCGGTCATGAACGCTTCGCTGGACGGCTCCAAGGCTGGTTGCGCGGGCCCTCCAAGCTGGAGTCGGTCCATGTGCGCGAGCACCTCGGCCTCTTCGGCGGCCTATTCCGCTTCGCTCGGGTCTTGGTCGTCGAGGGCGGGGTCTGCTTGGATTCGCATGAGTTTGCTCCGAGTTGCCTTCAGCTTCTGGCGGTGCTTGGTAACCAGCGCCTTGTGCCACAACATCAGAAGCTCGTATCGCTCCGCCGCGAATTCCAGGCGTCCGCGCCTGCTTTTCGGAGGCTGCGGATCGCTGCCTGCTCCCAGCGGGTTCCCGCTGTTATTGCGACGCTCGCTGCTGGCCGTGATGCCGAGCGCGCGACGCAGCTCCGACAGGGCCTGCGTGAGCTTGTGCCGAGTGCCAGCCAGACCGTCGCACAGCGCCGCGTGCTGCTCGAGGGCAACTCGCACGGGATGTGGCACGGAGTCGCCGTGCTGCGCAAGCCACGTCGCGACTTCTATGCGCTGGTCTGGTGCCAATGGCGTGAGCTTGGTGCTCGTCACACACCGTATAGATCATCGCCAGGCCTGCGAGTCAACGCGTCAATCGACGCGGATCAGCGATGAAGCACGACTATTGCTCCTGCCAAGCTCGCTTTGGACCAGGCGCGACTAGCATGCGCGGCTCGCGTGCGCGCCACGCCGTCGCGCGCTGGTGCACCGTAAAGCGCGCACCCTCCAGAAGCAGTGACAGCTCGGCGCGAGAGATCTCGGTCGCGCTCGGGTCGCTCACGAACGTGGCCAAGTCGCGCAGCCGGCCGCCCTCGAAACGACGGCAGACAAGGTACAGACCCACGTCGTCGCCGACCAGCGCCCGAAGCTGCGTGTGGTCCTTCTTGACGAACAGCACGCAATCGCCGTCATACGGGTCCGCGCCGAGCCGCATGGACTCGGCCAACAGACCGTCGAAACGTCGCCTGAAGTCCACACGGTGCTGAGCCAGTAGGACTCGACGAATCTTTACACTGAGCATGATGCACCACCCTCCGTCAGCCCGCCGCCCGGCGGATACTGAGTAGAAGTCCCCCGACTCGGATCTCGATCTCCCCGTCCCCCGGTACACCTGCGACTGGCGCAGGCTCGACCACCGAGAGCACCCGGAACTCGTCTGTGTCGGGACTCGGCGGTACCGTCGTGCGCGCCCTGCCCTCAGCCAACTCTGCTGCCGCACGCCAGCGCGAGAGCTGTTTCCACGATACATGGCAAACCCGGCATACCGTGCCCGCCGGCACGCCCGCCGCGACCGCCGCCACGGCGCGACTTCGAAGCGCGCTAGATATCCGCTGACCCCGCGTACCCAGGCGGTGCGTCGCGAACGCCGCTCCCAGGTTCGCCAAGCCCTTCCCGTGACCCACGCTACACTCCACGTGCCTTCCCATCGCTCGACCTTCTCGCATCTGCTGCACCTCCGAGACCGTCATAGCCGAGGCACCCACCCGAGCGCTGCACCCGTCAGTGGACGGGTTACTATCCACCTACCGTTCCAGCCCAACTACGTCGACTCATTGAAGCATTCGGCTGCGATACGGAACTGAACGCAACCCACTACCTCAT
>JANNUT010000038.1:0-2135 GCA_031395565.1 Acidobacteriota bacterium
AGATCATTGGCCAGCGCAGTGTTGCCGGCGCGGCGCACGTTCTCAGAGACGTCAAACCACACGGCGCCCGTGGTGTCTCGCGCAAGGCTGCCCAGCAGACCGAGGGCCTGCGGCGTGGTTGCCGCGATCGGATCACGGCTACCCATGATGGCTGCGATCTCAGCGCCGCTCAGCCCCAAGTCATCGGAGATGCACTCGATATCCCCCGGCTTGCAGCGCGGTCTAGGCGGTGCGCCCACGGGCAGCGGTGCGTCACAGTTCAGGTGACTGGGGCATCTGGGGGGCTTCGGAAGATCGAGGTCGTAGTCGTGGTAGGTCGTGAAAGAACGCGTGCCGAGTTTGACCGTCATCGGCCAGCTCACGGCATCGAGATCCCGGTCGCCATCGAGGTCCGACAGCTCGTGAATGAGCATGTTGGGGTCAAAGCCGCTCCGCCATCTGCCCATGCGGGTGCGCAAATCTGGACCAGACCACGAAAAATCCCCGTAAAAGCGTGCGGCGCCCGCCGACAAACCGGCAGGGTGGTAGACGGCGTCGACGGCGCCATCGGCGTCGAAGTCCTCGAATCGATAACCGGCGCGAGACTGCGTCGGGGAAATGAACTCCTGCGGCGTGCCCGGGGGCGTCCGTGAGTTCCAGTCAATGTACAGCTTCTCGCCGATCTCCAAAGACTCAGGCGCGCCAAAGCTCAACGCGCCGCCATTCGTGCTGTACTCGAAGCGCAGCACGCGCGGCGTGGTGCCCGCCGCATTCGACGTCACGCTGCGCAATAGCGGACGGCCCGTGTCGACACTCGGCGTGATCGACAGGTCGTAGTTCCAGACGAGCTTGGCCTCGGAGTAGACCTCGATGCGCTCGATGAGCCGATCGAGCATCACATGGCCCGCCATCATGTTGATGGGGCCGTCGTAGCTCCGGGTCGTCGTGCGAACCTCGAAAAGGTGGGCGATCCCCGCCTTCTTGTTGCCACCCCAACGCACGAGCTTGAGCACTGGGGCCGACTGCGGACGGCGCTTGTCTTCGCGCAGTTGTCCGTACGTGGTCTCGCCGAGACCGTAGTAGTCGTACTCGATGGCGTTGCCGTCGATGTCGACTTCCTCGAGTAGCAGCCATTCGTGGGTGCCGAGCTCGTTGACGACCCGCCCGCTGCGAATCCCCGCGGTCCCGTAGAACTGCTTCACGCCGCTCGGCAGGTGAACGACCCACCTGTCTTGGGAGGCCACAAACTCGTAGCGCACCGCCTCCTGTTCACGCTGCGGCACAAAGCCGAGCGCGCCGCTCACGCTGGGCCATCCGGACTCGCTGAAGTCGTCTCGAACCAACAGCCCGTGCGGGCCTGCATAGCGGCCGGCGACCTCGTAGCGAGCACCCTGGCCGGTGCGCGCCACCGCGGGGAAACCGCCCTCGGTGTGACGGGAAATGCTGGGTACGCCCAACTGCCAGCCCGCGCCGACAGCCGATTCCGAGCGAGACGCGCCGCTCGCATACGTGAGGGCAAGGCTCGGGGTCATCCCAGACCGTCCGGGCGGCACCTCGATCGCGACGCTGTCGGTATAGGCGCCCATGGCGCTCACGGGCGCCTTACGGGTCTTCATGGCGTTCGCGGAGGTCGTCTCCGCCTGCGCATGCGCGAGGTGCTGCGAGTGCTCGCTAAAGCTGAAGCCTTCGCCACCACCGCCGCTGTCGGCACCGTCTCCACCGGTGCTTTGGGCACCGGCCCGGGGAGCGGGAACAGCCTGCACGACGAGCAGCGTGCTGAGCGTGACGACGAACGTCGAAGCCAGACAACGACGAAACATGGAACGCATACAACCCCCTCCGCGACGCGCGGGGGCGCGTGCGGTGACGCCAGCAACGCCGCTTCCCGAAGGACCTGAGCGACATCGATGGCTGAACCGAACTAGCATAAGCAAGCCTGCCGACGCCAGTGGGATTTCCGTGGTAGGCGTGGAACTTGCGCCCCCTGGTGTGTGCTCTCTCTCGTCCGACTAGGGGAAGTCCGACGACCCCCGTCGCGCGTCGTCAGTCATACGACCGCACGCCTTCGCTCGAACCTTCCTTGCGTGTATACCGAGAACGGGCTCCTTTTGCGCTTCTCGGCCGCGCGGGGGAGCCCTCATCCCCGACACTTCTCC
>JANNUT010000039.1:0-42708 GCA_031395565.1 Acidobacteriota bacterium
CACGATCCCGGCGCTTCCCTCCCAACGACGCCGCTTGCCAAGCACGACGTACGCTTCACCACAGTTGTTCTTGAGTCCGGTCAGGCCATTGGCCTCATCTGCACCCACCAACAGATCGTCGATCCCGTCTCCGTTGAAATCGCAGTGGGAGGCTCGAATTCCGGTCCCGTCACCGAGTTCATTGCCGATGAATGTCACGGTGCCACTAGCACTAGCAAGATCGACAGTCGTTGCGGCGATGGAGATCGAAACAGTCGCCACCGCCGCGACGAGCGCGGCGGTGGCGTTCGAAACCACAACAAGGGAACGAAGCTTCGTCATCGGTCGACTCCGGGTCAGGGGGCGAGACCGTCGGCGCCGATGATCTCGTCACTGACGTAGGTCTTCTCGTGGAAACTTGCGCCCCAGTGTCCGTGAACATACGCCATACCACCCGGATCACCGGTGTCGGTTCGTGTCGGTGCGGTTGCCGTGCACGACTGCAAGTTCCCGGAGGAGTCGTACCAGTACGCTTGACCTCTGACAACGGGCCAACCGGTCTCTGTATCGTTGTACACCTCCCCTCGTAACCAGACCGGCTTGCTGTAACCAGTACGCGAGCTGTCTTCCACATCGAGCGGCGGTGCCGACGTACAGAACGCCCCGCCGATGTCGGGGTCGATGACTTCCTGACCTCCGGGTGCTTCGCACTTCGCTTCGCCGTACTCGTCCGGGAGCCGGAAGAGCAACAACGTAGCGTTGGTGCAGCCGCGCGCCCCCTTCACCAGCTTGATGGCGTACGACTGCTGCACACCCGTCTGCGGATTCGGTTCGCCGATCCGAACCTGCGCCTGCAAGTTGTATGCGAATGCAGGGCCGCCAGCCGCGATGTGCACCCGTGCTTTGATCTGCGCGAGCGAATGATCGTCTGCATCCACCAACGGGTTGTAGTAGAACGCACTACTCGGCTTGGCTCGCGCCTCCGCTCCGCCGGGGTCGATCTGCAGCGAGTGCACCGGGTTCGTGATGTCGGTCGTCCAAGAAACAGTCTGCGGTCCGATCCCGTTGCCAACCGGGTTGCCGGAGAGGGCGTGCTGCGGGTCGGTGGCGGGGCGATCGAAGTCGTCCTCGTACTTGACGTACAAGCCCGCAGGCAAGGATGGACCACTGGGTGAAAACGATGTGGTCTGGATCGTCGCCAAGGGCGACCAACAGCTCTTCTTGCCGTTGCCGTATTCGACTGCGGAGCGGACGTAATAGGTGTTGTTCGGGCCGAGTGCCGTGACGCCGTAGCGGACGGCGGCGTTGGGGGGATAGCCGCTCGCTGGCTTCCCCTGCACCGTTCTTTCTCGGTACTTGAGGTTGTAACCGGCGTCGAAGACCTCCCACCACACCGCAGCGTATCCACTCGAGTAGCTCGGTGTGGTGATGTTGACGGTGGCGCCGTGCGAGGTGGTCGTTCCCGCTTCCACGGTTGGCGCCGGATCGACGATCGGGCACGGGAGGATTGCGTGGCCACCCGACCAACCGAGGTTGCACAACTGCGCGTAGATCTGGGTGTTTTCGGCGAGCGCATTGGGGATCGGTTCGCTCAAGAGACACTCGCTCCAGGAAGGCGTGTTCGACGCAAGAACTGCGATCATCATGACCGACAAACTCAAGAGAGAGAGAGAGAGTTAGCCGGGTACTTCGGATCGATCGTGTGCATAAAATCACCACTTTCCCGCTCGCCAAGACGGCTCTCGACAACAGATCAAGTCGGGCGGTGCTCCGTAACGCCGAGGTTCAGGGCCGGCCGCTGAAACTCCGCGTGCCAGAGGATCGGGAGACCGCTGCGAGGACGGGCTTGGTGTACGCCGATCAGAGTCGACTGTCAACCACGAATCCTGATGCCAGAGTTCGGCGCGCGGTCATGACGTCGTTGCGGGCGACTGTGGCCTCGGCCGCTGTTGCGACCGCACCAGCCACGTCGTCTTCCAGCCACTCGAACGGATTGCCAAGTGGATCGCCGTTACGCGCCCTGCCGTTCAATCGCTGGGAGGCTCCGCACCGGTACCTGAACAGACGAGTGTTACCGACCCCACAGTGCTGCAGTAAGCGGCTCGCGCTGCATTTAAGCTCTGCCGCTCGGTGGTCGTTCGGCCGGCCTGATCTTGGACCGCCGCAACGAACGTAAGGTCTGCGCTGGGAAACGAGGCAGACGCGCGCATCAACTGTTCGCCTTGCAGCACGAAACGATGGCTCATTCGGTATCCGGCACCGAGCAACACCGCGTCGCCCCAAACGAAAGGTGTCGCTCCCTGTTCCTGCGAGACAACCAGTTGCAATTCGCGATGGAGGCTAAGATCGAACCCGCCTCTGCTGCGAGTGAGATTCCAGTGCGCGCGCGAGGTTGCCTCGTCCGAGCCGAGTAGAACCACAGCCGCCGTTTGCGCTGCCCCATCGCGGCGATAGACGCGCACTTCCTGCTCGGCCGCAGGCCGGAATAGGACCGGCACGGCGGATAAGCGGTACAAGCGGCGCTTCCAAGAGCCATCGTCGATTGCTACGTGGTCTTGTTTACCACCAAATCTGGACAGCTCTGTACGTTCGGTCCGATCAACGAGGCCTGCTGTCAGTTCTTACGTCTCCATTTGAGAGGGCGATTCGCTTGACAAGAGCCTCGACTCTCAAATCAAGAGGGTTGATTCCTCTAACGGCGCATACGTGGCTCCGGAGATCCCCCGAAGTGAGATCGCCTCGTCGCAAGCTCCTAAATTGTCTGCAGGTCCCTCCACGCACGACAACCTCGCGGGCGACCGTGCCGAGTAGCGCGTGACGCTCTCTGCAGCCTGCACACGAATCCAACCAGTGTCGGCGGGTCGAGTGGACTTTGCGAGACCCCTCTGAAACTATCTCGAAGCCCGCGATCCGCTCGATCGCGTCTCCGAACGTCGACTCGACTCATCGGATTGCCCCGTGTCTCGCGCGATCCGCTACTCGCGGTCTATTCCGGTACCCCGCTCGGACTGGACTCACCTACCGAGGAACCGCCCGCTGAGTGCTCGGCACGTTACACTCTCGGCCGCAGCTCGGTGGCCCGATGTCCGTGCGGCGCGGTCTGCCCCGGAGGGTCCCCGCCATCCGCGGCCTACAGGAGAGCCCATGGATCGCAAATACAGCGGCTTCCCCGACTTCGCTCATTGGTGCTCTGCCCGCAACACGCGCCGTGAGCAAGTCTGGGACCGTTTTTCCAGCAGGCTCCATCGACTGCGTGAGAACTGTTCGCCAGAGATTTTCGAGGAAGCGACTCGCAGGCTCCGGCGGATCATGGCCATCGATACCGGTGCGCTCGAGCGGCTCTATCCCACCGACCGTGGCTTTACGATGTCGGTGGCCGCCACGGCTGCTGCATGGAACGAGGCCGCCACGCACTCAGGCGATGACAGAGCCTTGTACTTGCTGGCCCAGTATGAGGCGCTCGATCTGATGCTCGACGCGGCCACTCGCCGCACCGACACCGTGGGCGGCGCTTTCTCCGAGCATCTCATCCGCCAGGTTCATGCTGTCCTGACGCAGCCACAATCCGATGTCGAAGTGCAATTTCCCGATGGAACGCGAAAACACCACCCGCTGTTGAAGGGGGAGTACAAGCGCGAGCCCAACAACGTCGAGACCTCGAAGGGCACGTTTGAGTACGCACCGCCAGCGGACACCGCGTTCGAGATCCAACGACTGGTCGAGACAGCACGCACACCTCTCTTTGAGGCGGCGCATCCAGTCTCGCAGGCTTCGTGGATCCATTACGCTCTGATCCTGATCCATCCGTTCCAAGATGGGAACGGTCGGACCGCTCGGGCGCTGGCATCTATCTTTCTGCTCCGCTCCGTCTCCGTGCCGCTGATAGTGTACGCGGACCAGCGTGACCGATACCTCGACGCGCTTGAGGAAGCAGGCAGTGGCAATCATCGCGCGTTCTGGAGTTTCATCCTCGATCGCACTCTGGACACTATCGGACTTCTCGTCGAGATCTTGCAGCAGAGCCAGGTGCCGAGTTTGGATACAGCGACGCGCGAACTGAGATCGGCACTCCTTCCTCGTGGTCACTTGAACGATGATCTGGACAATGCGGGATCTCGGCTCTTGGCCGTGGTCGAGGATCGACTTTCGACCCGCGCCAAGCAAATCGATCTCGAGTGCGAGCATCGGATCGAGTTCGAAGAAGTGGGCAATGGACCAGAGCTCGGGATTTGGCTGGAAGGCTTAACGATTGAAGAGTCGGATTATCGTGTTTTCGAGAATGGCTCAAATTCATCTGTGGGGTGTTGGGCGTTGTCCGGCCCGACGCCACTAGAACTCACCTTCCAACTGGAAATCATGGTGGCTCAGTCAGTCGACGCGCCATACGACTTGATCGTCGGCGCCAACGTTGACTGTTCCCAGTCCTTCGGCTGCGACTACAGTGAACTGTCGCCGCAAATGTCCGAAGCGCTCGAGCGACGGCTAGGTGTCTGGATCGATGCGCTGCTTGCGCGCCTGGTCGAAGCCATGAATCGGCGAGTACAGGACTCAAAGCATCCGCCGAGTGGTGGTGAGGAGCGGTGAGACCAGCCTCGCAGGTGAGTACCACGCGAGGCGGAATAGCCCTTCAAGCTGCGCTTCGTAGCACGGGGAAGTCTCGTGGACCGGCGGATGCATAGGAAGCCACCGTCAACGCGTGGCTTCACACGTGAGACGAGCGAGCCCCAATCAAGCTTCAGTCGGATGCTCCGTGGTCTTAATGACCCCCAAATCTGGACAGCACTGTACGTTCGGTCCGATCAACGAGGGGTGGTGTATCAGCAGTCCACTTGTGCCGCTTCAACAGAAACTCAAGGCGAAGACTCTTGCGAGTTGGATCGTGCGAGTACGAGCGAGATCAGTCACGAGGAAGCAATCCAAAATTGGTTGACGAAGAACTCAAGGGTGAATCATCTGCCGCCATGCGCCACCAGCCGGCCTTGCACCGCGCGCGCAAAGCGTGCGGGAGCGTCGGGATGGCGAGCGAGAAACATCAGCGGTTCGAAGACCTCGAGTTCCATCAGCAGAAACTGCTCGTCCTTGACCACACCGTCAACGCGCGCGTAGACCGGCAAGGAAGGGGCGGCTAAAACGCAAGCGCGCGCCTGCGCCACCAGCGTTGGTTCGACCTCGACGTTTTCGTTGGTGCCGCCAAACTGAAACTGCACCCGATAGTCTCCGGCCTTGGGGCGCTTGCAGACGGCGTGGCTGTACACGCCATCGAAGAACAGCAGCGAGAGTTCGCCGCCGCTGATGATTTCGGGCAGGAACGGTTGCACAAGCACGCCGCGATCTTGCAGCGTCTGCGCGATGTCGTTCGCGTAGGCCGCAGCGTCGTCGACGAGGAACCGATAGGTGCGATACGCACCGCCGGAGATTGTCGGCTTGACGACGATCTCGTTCCAGCCACGCGCCCGCGCCAACGCCGCCACATCGACCTGCTCGCCGCGCGCGATGCAGACGGTCGGTACGATCGCCACGCCCGCCGCCTCCAGGTCCTGCAGGTAACGCTTGTCGAAGTTCCACTCAAGGATGTCGCTGCTATTGCACATCAACACGCGACTGGCAGTACGCGCGTCGAGCCAGACGCGAAACTCGTCGACACGCTCGAAGTAATCCCATGGCGTGCGAATCACGAGGGCCGCATACGAGTCCCACGCGACGCTCGCATCGTTCCAGATGGCCGGGATGGCGCTGATGCCAAGTTGCTCGAGCGCGCGGGCGAGCAGGAGATCGTCTTCGTAGAGCAGGGGATAGGCGGCACTGGTGACGAGGGCGACACGAGGCTGGGCAGGGGGCATGAGGTCTCCTGCGCGTATTGTTAACCGACTCTCGCCCAATGTGGACCATGTGAATAGCGCGACTGATCTGTGCGGTGCAGCTCGGGGCTTGGTCTTGACAGGAACCCCCTGGGCAATGAATCGCCCAGGTGCCGCGACCGATTAGGAACTAGAAGCTCGAGGCAAGCTGGAAGTTGAAGCGATCACCTTGCACTATGTCCCGGTCGTTTTCGGCTTTGTCCTCTGTCGGGTGAAGCGGTCCCAACTCGCCCGAGATGTTCATCGAAATCGATGCGCAGACCCGCGACGTCGTTGGTCCGTTCGGCCACCGGCTGTCCGTCGCCTGCGAAACCTCAGGCCGTGATTGTTGACAGCTATCAAAAACGTCTGCCGCTGTTTTTGATATCAGTCAAAAATGGCAGTAGCTTCCGCGCATGACCGGCCTCGACCAACGCTACCTCATGCCTCAGGTCCGTAGCGACTTGGCCAGAAAGATGGTTTTCATCGCGGGCCCGAGGCAGGTCGGTAAGACAACGTTGGCTCGCAGCCTCCCGGGTGCGAGCCGCGGCTACCTCAACTGGGATCTTTCCGACGATCGCGAGCGCATTCTGAGGCGACAGCTACCAAGTGCTTCGTTTCGGATCTTCGACGAGATCCACAAGTATCGCGGCTGGCGCAACTACCTCAAAGGGATCTACGACGTTCGGTCCAAAGCGCAGAAGATTCTCGTCACTGGTAGCGCGCGCCTCGACCTCTATCACTTTGGGGGTGACTCGCTGCAAGGGCGCTACCACCTGTTGAGGTTGCATCCGCTCTCACTGGCCGAACTCAGCACTCACTCGCAGCGAGACCTCGACGCCCTCTTGAAACTAGGTGGATTTCCAGAGCCGCTCTTGTCGGGATCCGAAGTCCAGGCGCGACGTTGGTCGCGTGACTATCGCCATCGTCTCGTGCGGGAGGATGTCGCCAGCCTCGAGCGAATCGTGGACCTGTCGCAACTCGAACTGCTCGCGATGCGGCTCCCAGAGTTGGTCGGCGCACCGCTGTCTGCAAACGCTCTGCGCGAAGATCTGCAGGTTGCCCACAAGACGCTTACAAATTGGCTCACTATCCTGGAGCGCCTCTACGCAATCTACCGTTTGGCGCCGCTCGGCAGCCCCCGAATCCGCGCCGTCAAGAAGGCCCAGAAGCATTACCAATTCGACTGGTCATTGGTTCCAGAACCAGGCCCTTGCTTCGAGAACCTGGTCGCGTCTCACCTGCTGAAATGGGTCCACTTCATTCAGGACAGCGAAGGTCGAGACCTCGAGCTTCGCTACTTCCGCGACACCGACGGGCGTGAAGTCGACTTCGTGGTCATCGAGCGACGCAAGCCGATTCTGATGGTTGAGGCCAAGCTGTCCGATGCCACCGTCGACAAGAACCTGCTGTACCTGAAGAGCAAGTTCCCCGATGCCGAAGCCTGGCAGATCTCTGCGCACGGGAAGAAGGATTTCATGACCGCCGAGGGTGTGAGGGTCGCGCCGGCAGTCGAGTATCTTTCGACGTTGATCTAGCGCGTTGCAAACCGCTTGGTGATCCATGCCGCGGTATCGGGAGCGTCGTTTGAGGTTGGTAGCTTTGAGCCATCTAATTCAATCCACGCAGGCACGAGGCCCGCGCAAAACCTGCGATATTCTGTCTGCCGCTCGAGAAGAAGCCTCAGCAACCTACCGGGACAACGACTGGTCGGGAGCTGTCCTCTAACCCGTGATACTCGCTCCAGCGCTGCTTGCTCCATCACAGTCCCAGGAGGCACAAGCGCAAGATGCCCTTCACTCACTCATTCACGCGTCGCGCGCGAAACACCGTGCGTATCCTCTCGCTCTTCGTGCTGGCTGGCACGGTCGCGACCTTTGAAGCTCGCGCACAAGCCGACGAGCCCAACGCCGTGCAACCGACCGAGATCCCGATCGTCGGCCGCAACACCGGTCTAATCCAAACCCCCTCTGCGCCCGATGCCTGGGGCGGCGCACGCACCGGAGCCGAGCCGACACTCTCGGACCGCGTCGCCGACTATTCGTTGCGCGCAGTGCTCGACCCCGTCAAGCACACGATAAAGGGGACAGGCACTTTGCGTTGGAGAAATCGCAGCGCGCTTCCAATCCGCACGCTCTACTTTCACACGTACCTGAACGCGTTCGAGGGCAGCGGTTCGACGTTCATGACCGAGATGGAGCGATACGGCGGATTTCGTTCGGGCGTGAAACTGGAAAAGGGCGAATGGGGCTTTATCGATGTGCTCTCGATCGAGCAGGGGGGCAAGCCGTCGACGATGCGCTACGTGCAACCCGACGGAGGTCCGCCTACCGATCGCACGGTGTTGCGCGTCGATCTCGCCGAGGCGGTCGCGCCCGGCGCCATCGTCGAACTAACGCTCGCGTTTCACGATCAACTACCGCGTGTGCTGGCGCGAACAGGCTACTTTGCCAACTACCATCTGGTCGGCCAGTGGTACCCGAAGATCGGCGTGCTCGAACTCGCGGGCGAGCGTGGTGCGTCAGGGCCGCGATGGAACTGTCACGAACTCCACTTGAACAGCGAGTTCTACGCCGACTGGGGCAGCTACGAGTTAGAGGTCATCGCGCCCAAGGAATTCACGGTCGCGGCGAGCGGGCAGCGGCAGGCGGAACCAACGTTAACTCCCGAAGGACTCTCGCATCGGTTCCGTGTCGACGATGTGCACGATGTTGTCTTCACCGCGTGGGACGGGTACGCACCCGCGCTGACCGGAGCGACCGACGTTCACGGCGGCGGCCGCACCGAGGTCACCGTGCTCTTCGCGCCCGAAAACAAAGCGAGCGGTGAAGCCACGCTCGAGGCCACGCTCGATTCGATTCGCTTCTTCTCCAAGATGCTCGGTCCTTATCCGTATCCACACGTGACGGTGATTCTGCCGCCCTACAATGCCGGCGAGTCAAGCGGTATGGAATACGAGACGTTCTATACCTCCGAAGCGTCCGATCGCTTTCCCCGCTTGGTCCGCTACGTGACGATCCACGAGTTTGGCCACGGCTACTTCATGGGGCTGCTCGCTTCCAATGAGTTCGAAGAGCCGTTCCTCGACGAAGGCCTGGACGAGTACTGGGGTGCGCGGATGGTCAATGAAGATCCGGTGTCACCACCCTCCGTGTGGGAGCGATGGCTGGGTATTCGGCTACCGCCGATTGACATGTTTCACGTTGGGCGTATGCCGGACGCTGTCAAGTTTGCCCCCGACGCCCTTGCTCAGAGCAGTTGGCAACGCCTCTCGGCGCGCAGTTTCGCCAGCGTCTATGGCCGTACGGTTACCGTGTTTCACGGTCTCCAACAGGAACTCGGCACACCACTCTTCGACAAAGCGATGAGGCTCTACTACCAACGGTGGCACTTTCGTCACCCCAGCGCCGCCGATCTGAAGGTGGCATTCCTCGACGCGGGCGCACCGTACGCCGTGATCGAGCGCTTCTTCAACCAGCAGGTTTGGGGCGCTGAAGCGATCGACGATGCGATCGTTACGCTCGAGACAACCGAACTCGTACCGCGTCCTGGCTTCGTGCTCGACGATGGCAAACGAGTGGAGCTCGACGAGGAGACAATCGCCAAGCGAATCAAAGAATGCCGCGCGAGCTGGGACAAGCAGCACGATGATAAGGACGCGGAACGAGAGGGTGCCCCCGGCCCATACCCCTGGAAGAGCACCGTCGATACCGTGCGTCGAGGAGCATGGGTTCCGCAAACGCTGGAAGTCCGGTTCGAAGACGACACCGTCGAGCGCCTGAGTTGGCCGCCCGATGAGAAGTGGCATCACTGGGAGTTCGTTCGCACCGCGAAGATCAAATCGGCGACGCTCGACCCCGACCACAACATCCTGATGGACCAAAACAAGTTCGACGACGCCCGCGCGCGCGAGCCTGACTCTCGCGCTGCAACCCGTTGGACGCTGGAGTTGAATGCGCTGATCGAAACCGTGATCGCGCTTGCGAGTTCGCTGTGAGAACGCCCCGGCTCCTGCGCCACTCGATGGCTCACGCGATGCAATGGCGTCTGCTTGTGGCGTCGATCTTCGCGCTCGCGCTCCCGTCAGCGCTGGTTCTCATTCCGTACTGGCGCGTGTTGAGCGACCTGCTCGATCAACACCCAAGCGCTGGCGAGTGGATGCATGTTCTCGACAGCCTCGCGCTCACCGATCTGTTCAAGCAACTCGGTTCGCAAGAGGTGGGCGCCGTCGTCCAGACCGGTCCAGTGGGCGCGTTGATGGTGCTAGTCCTTGTGGCCCCGCTGATTGCAGGCTTTGCGCTGGCTGCGGCCCGCAGCGATAGCGCACTCGACATGCGCGACCTAATTACCGAAAGCGCAGCGACCTATGGCCGGCTGTTTCGATTCGGACTGTTAGCGCTGGTGACGCTTGGCCTGTTTGCGATCCCTGGAACCGTGTTTCAGAAAGCTGCCGGCAACGCGGCTGCGAAGGCTGTCACTGAATCTGCCGCTAACTCCGCGAACCGCTGGGCCATGATCGGCCTTGCCGTGTTCTTGTTGATCGGCCAAACGATAGTTGAATGTGGGCGCGCTCTGTTTGCGGCCGAGCCTCATCGTCGCTCGGCGTTGTTCGCCGTCTTCGCGGGTCTTCGGCTGTTCCTGCGCCGCCCATTCCGCGCGCTTCTGATTGGCGTGTTCACGTGGTTGCTTGCGCTGCTTGTTGCAGCGCTGTTTCTGCGTGCACGCTTCTTGATACCGCAGACCGGTACCGGTGGGATGGTGCTCGCCTTCGTCATGGCGCAACTCGCGGTGGCGAGCGTGGTCTGGGCGCGCGCGACGCGCTTGATTGCGCTGACTGGGCTGGCGCGAGCAGATGCGCTCGCACGCGTCGCGAAGCCTGTAGTGCTGGAGATGAGTCCGCCCAACACCAGCCCGTCGCTAGACGCCACGCCAGACGACGTAGTGCCGATGAGCGAGCCTGTGCAGGAGTCTTCGCCGGAGGCGTCACCGGCCACCGATCCGCGCAATACGTAGGACCAATCGGCAGCGCAGTCCACGCCGAGTCGATCGCACTCGGAATCTTGCAGTCCAAAGCGCTCTGAGCATTCGGTGGTGAGCCAGCTACGTGTCGGCGGACAAACGTGCTTGCCAGGAACGTGGAATTTATCCATATCGATCGCGAGAATACTCTCGGCAGCCGACTCCTCTTGAGCCGAGTCAAGAGTGAAGCGAGTTCCCCGAACTCTTCGACTTCACGCTCGAGTCGTTTTTCGGCGACGGTGGACCCGTCGCTCTACGAGGAGGGTTGTATGACACGAAGCTCAGGTAAGACAGCTTGGTTGGTTGCCGTGGTGGTCTTGGTGCTTTGTAGCGTAACCGTTCTCTCTCCAACGGCTCTCGCGGCCAACTGTGGGTGCTATTACTCGACCGACTGCACGGCGACGCCGCCTGAGGGCCAGGAGGCCTACTGTGATTGGCAGGCTGACTGCACGCGGCACTGCGAGTTGGAGACCAACTGGGATAGCACATGGGGTCAGCCTCCGACCTCGAAAGCCGACTGTGACAAATACAAGGGACCGTGTCATGACGACTTGCCGGTACCCAAGAACGGGGACGATGGGGACGGTGAAAACTGCGAGCCACCGACTGCGAAGACTCCGCAAAGGCCCCCCCAAACAGTCAAGTTCAAGGTTCGCGATGGTAACTGCTCCACGCGCGCGAAGACGGTTCCCGTGCCTCCTCAGCAACAACAGATCGATGAGCAAGAGGTGAATCGCGCGACCGACCAATTGGTCGACACTGCCAACAACGGCGGCGGCACAATCGAGCTGCCGATCTCGGAGTATATGCGGTCGGTCATGCACAACCTTGGAATTCTCGCGCTTGGTCAGTATGACTATTCGACTCCAGTAGGAAATATTCCTGAGATGGGAGATGTTCGCGGGACGTGCGGTGCTCTGGTGCTCGATACGCTCGGCCGCGCGCTGGTCGAAGAGATTCGAACCGGAGCCAAGCGTCATGGAAGTTCATTCAAAGGGATTGGCCGCACCGGCCATGCTGAGGATGCCGTTTCACCACCTCGTGGCTATTCAGCTCGCGAGCTGATCGCGTCAATGCCTCAAGAGTGCGTCACCTGGGTACAATCGCGAGCGCACAATTGCAAGTATCCGCACCCTGCCGCGCACCACCACACCTTCGAGTATCCCGACGGCGTTACGTGCATCGCAGATCAGATTGGCGCGATGGCAGCCAGCTTGGGCTACTAAGAGCGTACCTCGACCAGAACGGGTTGGTCCGCGATCTCAGTTCAGGTTGCGGACCAACTTCTGTCGATGCGTGTGGACTTGCGAAATCTGCGCTTCGACGGCAAGTCTTCCGTGGCTGTGTCATCGGGTCTCGGTCGGGTGTCAGAAACCGCAGTGAGAGGTCCTCAACAGGTGGGGTGGGAGAGGCCATCATCGACTTCTACCAGTCACCAACCGGGCCAGCATGATTCAAGCCGCCCTGGCTTCCGGGGGCGAGAGGCGCGGAGTTGCAATGCAGAGCTCCGCGCGGAGGACTCCTGGGGCTAGTGCGGTGCCTGATCCGCGCGACTCACAACCCCCCTGGGCGAAGCCGATTCGTATCCGTGCTACGGTCCCACAGTCGATGAGCTGTCGCTGTTTTCAGCTCCAATTCCTAATCTCCGCTCCGTCCCGGTGGGGACGTTTCATCGCGTCGATCATACTGCTCGCTACTGCGGTTCTTGCGGTGGCAGAAGCGGGCACCGATCCCGAGCATGAAGCACACGAGTCGACGCGGATTCAGGCGCGTCGCGAGTGGTTCGAACGTAGTCGTACACAAGGGGTAGCGTCAGCGGCAGCCGCACGAGCTCTCAGAAATACGGCAGCGCTCGACACGTTGCGGGCCATCGCGCGCCTGCGACGCGACCGTGCGCCAGGCCAATCGCTCGAACGCTGGCGATCGCTGGGCCCATCGGGGGCTCGATTTCCGGGATGGCAATTCAGCGACGTGTCGGGGCGCATCGCCGCGCTGGCGCGAGACGCGAGCGGCACTCTCTACGTGGGGGGCGCCGCCGGGGGCGCGTGGAAGTCCGTCGATGATGGCGCCAGCTGGACCAGCTTACTTGACTCCTCCGTGACGCCATCGATCGGTGCGCTAGCCGTCGACCCGAACGACGCGCGCGTGTTGTGGGCCGGGACCGGCGACTACAACGTTTCGTGCGAAGCGTACTTCGGCGTTGGAATGCTGCGCAGTGAAGACGCTGGTGCGAGTTGGCAACTTCGCAACGGCAGCGGGTCGACTTCGCTTGAATCGGTCTCATCCTTCGCAGCGATCGTGGTCGACCCTCGCGATTCTCAACACGTGCTTGTAGGAGCGACCTCGCGTGGCTGTCGCGACGGCATCCGGGCTGCCGGCGGAGTCTTCGTGACTCGAGATGGCGGACTCACCTGGGTGGAGCGCCTTGGCGGCGTCGCGGTGCATGCACTGGTGCAGGATCAGCAGGATCGCCGTGTGTATTGGGCGGGCACCGAGAGCGGTGTCCACAAGTCGACCGACGACGGAGAGCGATGGATCAGGCAAACCGCATCGAGGCTGCCATCCGGTTCCACCGGAAGAACAGAGCTGGCGATTGCCCCGGGCGATGGGCGGATCGTCTACGTGCTGTTCTCAGGCGGCACGACCGGCTCCGAGTTTTGGCGCACGCTCGATGGCGGCGCAACCTGGACCAGGCGTTCGAGTGGCAACAATGCGTGCGATGGGCAGTGCAACTACAACATGACGTTGGCGGTCGATCCGCTCGATCCGCAGGTGGTCTATCGAGGCACCGTTCGATTGTTCAAGTCCAGCGACGGTGGTGCGAGTTGGACGCCACTCATTGCGCTGCTCGGGCCCGATCAACAGGTGCATCAAGACATTCAAGAGCTGCTGCTCGACCCGAGCCGGCCCAATGAGTTGCTGATTGGCTCCGATGGCGGTGTTTGGCGCAGCAACGACAATGGGTTGAGCTTCGAGAATCTCAACGCCAATCTCGACCTCACCATGTTCTACGGAATCGATGTTCATCCGTTCGATCGCGAGCAGGTGTGCGGCGGGTCGCAAGACAACAGTTCGCTGGCGCGAGTGGATTCGGGAAACGTTTGGCAGCTGCAGTCGTTCACGGGCGACGGGCTGCTTTGCCAGATCGACCCACTCGATCCGGCGTTCGTCTACATCGGCGCGGTCGCCTTCAACGGGCCGGCCGTGTTTCGCTCGGCCAATGGGCTGCTAGGTGACTTCAACGTTGTCATCACCACGCCCGATCGCGGCGTCAACCCGGCAGACCGATGGCCGTGGGTCCCGCAGTACTTGGTCGATCCAGCGGCGCCGCGCACGCTGTTTCTCGCCTCGCACCGCGTCTACCGGACGCTCGATCGCGGAGAGCGTTGGGAGCAGGTTGGCCCCGGCGATCTTAGCGCCGACGGCCGAAGCACTGTCAGCGCGCTGGAGGTTCATCGCAATTTTTCGAAGGCGGTGTTGGCGGGTACGCAGGACGGCCGAGTGTGGCGATCGGTCGATTACGGAATCCAATGGACCGATGTCAGCACGGGGCTGCCGCAGCGCTATGTCAACGACCTCGCGGGCGATCCTACCGACAAGTCACGGTTCTTCGCCGTGCTCGGTGGATTCAATACGGCGCGTCTTTGGGAATGGAACGAGACCATCGGTTGGATCGCGCGCGGAACCGGGTTGCCGAACGTCCCTGCCAATAGTGTGGTGATGATCTCGCGCGACACACTGTTTGTTGGCACCGATGTGGGCGTGTTTCGCAGCCAGGATGGCGGCCGTAACTTCGAGCCGTTCATGGAGGGGTTGCCGCAAGGTGTTGTCGTTACCGATCTCAAGTACTCGGCGAACCTCAATGCGTTGACCACGGCGACATACGGGCGCGGTGCGTGGCAAATCTCACTCGGCCCCATTGCGCCTAATCTGATTCTCGACTCGGTCGATCAACCGCTGGTCGAGCGGCGTGGCGACGGGGATGGCTTCATCGATGCTGGGGAAAGTTTCGAGCTCACGCCTCGATTGAAGAACGTGGGTGGTACGCCGGCGCTTGGAATCAGCGCGCGGTTGTCGACCGCGACCCCGCTGGTGACGATCGAACCGCCTGCCACACGCCGATTTGGCGATGCCTTGCCGGGCGCCGTTGCGTCTCCCGAAACGCCGATGGTATTCACGGTGTCCGAGCAGTTCCCGTGTGGCGGCGAGATTGTGTTCGATTTGACTGAGCTACGCAGCGACGCGCCCACGAGCCATTACGACCCGTTGCCTGAAGTACTGCGAGTGACGGTGGCGGATCGGTTCGGCCCAGCGATTGTCGAACGGGCGTTGGATGAGGATTTCGACCCTGCCCCAACACGGGCGTTCAACCACAGCGCGCGCCCGTCGCCGCTGGCCGAGTGCAGCATACCAACCAAGGACGAGTGGAAGCTGCGCAGCAAAGACGCGTCGCATCGTCGCAGCGCACATTACGGCCGCGGTCGAGGGGCAACGTATTCGCGTTACGGATACGGATGGCTATATCCCGCAGGCAAAGACTCGGCGCAGGACCCGGGGTTGTTGATCCCTTCGGACGCAACGACTGCGCTGCTCACGATTGAGCATTGGTTCAACACACAGCCGGGATCCGATGGTGGTCAAGTGCTTGTCGATGCGGTGTCCGATGGTCGCGATGACTATGCGCTGTTGACTCCGGTGGGAGGCTACACGGGGCTACTCAGGTTTGGGTCCTGTAATCCACTACAGGGTCAGCCTGCGTTTCATGGAAGGTCGGGTAGGTGGATCACGTCGCGCTTTGATCTCGCCCGATTTCGCGGGCGGCGCGTCCATCTGGCGTTCGTCTTTGGGTCGGACAGCGTGGGCTCACGCAATGAAGGTTGGTACGTCGATAAAGTGGTGCTCGAAACGACGCGGCGCGGCGAGCCGAGTTGCTCGGCGGCCTCACGGACAGCACCGAGGTAAGACCGTAATCGCTGTTCGTTTCGATTTTCTTCCTCACACAAGGACCCTCCATCCGATCACTACTCCTGTCTGGCTGAGTTTGCTCGCCCACCAGGAGGGTCCCAATGAAACGCTCGCTGTTGCCTCTGTGTTTGGTACTGCTGGTTCCTGCCGCTGCACTCGCGGCCGAAGGCCGCTTCCCGGTTTGGGAGCCCATCACGATTACTACCGGTGGTCACTACGTGCTGACGCAGGATGTGAATGCGCTTGGCGGTCCGGCGATCGATATCGTGGGTGGGATTGGTGATGTCGAGATCGATCTCAACGGGTTCACGGTAACCTCGGGGCCCCCCGGCGGCGCTGTGATTCAGGCCAATGGGCTCAGCAGTTTGACGATTCGCAACGGTAGCGTGCGTGGTACGCCGTTTGGTCCAGCCGTGCGCATTGTCGGTGTGTCTCAAGTCACGTTGGAACGCTTGAAGGTTGAAAACTCTGGTGCGGAGTGCGTCAGCATTCTCGATGCCTCTGGTGTGATGGTACGAAACAACGTGATGAGCAATTGCAGCGGCGCCGCGCTGGCGATCGAGGTGGTGGGCGCCTTAGCGCGAACACGTGGCGCGGTCGAAGGGAATCAGCTGTCCGACTCGCTGGAAGGGATTCGGCTGCGCACGGTTACCAGCATGACTCTTCGCAACAATCAGATTCGTAACGCGACGGGTGGCAACGGAATCACACTGCAGGATTGCGCCGGATGCTTGCTCACCGAAAACGTCGTCGATCAAACGGCATCAAACGGCATCTTCGTCACGGCGACGCGCGGCGTGAAGCTGTTCAACAATGTGGTGACGGGCGCGGCGGGCCACGGTATTTGGTTGCTCGGAAGCGTGTCCGATGGGCTGGTACTGCACAACGTCGTGACCGGAAGTACGCAGGCCGGTTTGGCGAGTGACGGTGAGCGGATGCAGATCGATCAGAATGTCCTCACCAACAATCGCGGGTTTGGAATGTGGTTTTCTGGCGCCGCGAAGCGCAACACGTACGGGCGCAATACGATGCGCGGAAACTTGGGGATAGGCCCAGCGTGTCTTGGATTTGTGGCGAGCTGTTTGCTGCCCGAGTTCTGCGATGACGGGGCAGGCAACAGTTCGTTCGGCGATAACGCCGGCCCGATTCCAGGCTGCTGATTCCCATGTCGCCGCGAACGAGTTACTCCCTGCTGACAGCAGGCATGATCCTGCTTGGCTTCATCGCGGCTGAGCCGGCGCATGCTGTGTCATTTTATCTTTCGCCCGATGTTCCGGGGAAGGTTTCGGCCATTACCCCGCTGCCGTGGTTGATTCTGCGCAACGACTCCGGCGCTTACAGCATTGCGCAAACGTTGCCGCAGTTTCGCGAGCTCGATGGGATTCATCGACTGGACAGCGGCAAGTGGTTGCTGTCGTTCGAGGCGCCGGCCACGATCGGCGCTGTCACCTTCGATCCGCGTGATGTGGTTGCCTTCGACGGCTTTACCTACGCGGTGTACTGGAGCGGTGCGGCGGCGGGTGTGCCGCGCAATGTCAACGTCGATGCGGTGTTGCTCAACGGCAGCGACTTCGGTGATTTGATCGTGAGCTTCGATGTGCCGGTGACCATCGCCGGCAACACCTATGATCCGGCGGATCTGGTGCGCTGGAATGGCGTAGGCTTCTCGCTGTACTTCGACGCATCGGCGGCGGTGCCGCCGATTCCGCGCACGACCAACCTCAACGATGCAGCGTTGATGGGATCGACGTTGATCTTGACGTTCGAAGCACCGGTGACGTTGGGTGCGACGACCTACAAACCTGGTGAGCTGGTGTCGTGGAACGGCGCGGCGTTCGCCTTGTACTACGCCGATCCTGCATGGCCGAAAGGCGTCAGCTTGGGCGGCTTGGCGTTGATCGCCGCGCCGGGCGAGGTGTCGGACACGCTGCACATCGACAAGTTGGTGTTGGCGCCGGGGAACATTCGCCTGAAGTGGAAGCCGAGTTGCTCCGTGGGCGGCGAAGACTACGGCATCTACGAAGGAAAGCTCGGTGCGTGGTACAGCCACACGCGGCTGGATTGCCATGACGACGGCACGCCGTTGATCGAAGAGGTGACGCCTGGGGCGGGCAATCGCTACTACTTAGTGGTGCCGATGAATCCGAGTGTGGAAGGGTCGTACGGCGCGGCATCGAGTGGCGCCGCAAGGCCGGTGGGCACGGCAACCTGCCGCACGACGCAGATGCTCACGCCCTGCCCATAGCGGGCTTCTCCTGGTGGAAACGGTGGCAGCGGGTGTCGAGGCGATCCTCTCGACACCCGCTGTCGCTGTGTTTTGTCGTAGCATTCGGGCATGAGCTACAAAAACCGATCTGCCTTCGTCGTGTTGATGGTTGTGAGCATGATGTACGCGTGGGTCTTGGCGGCCGCTCCAGCCCCCGTCGCGCCGCCTACCACCGCGCCGCCTCCCGTTGCACCGGCCGCGTCATCGGCTGAGGAACTTGGATCACTGCGCAACGCTCGCGTTGCGTTGGCGATGCCCAAGGAGAAGCTGCCGGTCAGGTTCTTTGCGCAGGAGTTGACCGCGGCGCAGATCGAAGAGCTGACCACGCTGGCGCCCAACGTGCACGTGGCCACGGGGCTGTCGCGCGAGCAGGTGCTCGAGCGTGCCGGTGAAGCGACGGCGATCGATGCGTACTACCTCACACCCGAGCTGTTGGCGCGCGCCAAGAGTCTGGTCTGGGTGCAATCGATGAGCGCGGGAGTGGATCGGTACGTCGGGGTTGAAGGATTTGCCAAGCGCGAGACGATCGTGCTGACCAACATGCGTGGTGTGCACGGTCCGGCGATTGCCGATCATGCGTTTGGAATGTTGCTCACGCTGACGCGCGATTTGCGGCACTACGCCGCGCAGCAGGCCAAGGGCCTGTGGAAGCGTGAAGGCTCGGGCCTGCCCCAGGTGACGCTGCAAGGGCGGACGATGCTGATCGTGGGTTTGGGCGGCATTGGTACCGAGATCGCGCAGCGCGCACATGGGTTTGGAATGCGGGTAATCGCGACGCGCCGCGGGGACGATCCGGCACCTGCCTTCGTCAGCCGTGTGGGCCATGCTAGCGACCTCATGGCAATGTTGCCGGAGGCCGATGTGGTGGCGATTTGCGTGCCGCTCACTGCCGAGACGCAAGGGATGTTCAACGCCAAGGCGTTTGCGGCGATGAAGCCGGGCGCGTACTTGATCAACATTGCGCGCGGCAAGGTCGTCGATTCGGCAGCGTTGGTGAGCGCGCTCGAAAGCAAGCGCTTGGCGGGGGCGTGTTTGGATGTCACCGACCCCGAGCCGTTGCCGCCCGAGAGCCCGTTGTGGCGCTTTGCGAACGTGGTGATCACGCCGCACATGTCAGCCGAATCGGAGTTGACCTACGATCGTGCCTGGCTGCTGCTGAAAGAAAACGTGCGACGGTTCGGCGCCGGTGAGCCGTTGCTCAACGTCGTCGATCTCAAGGCCGGCTACTAAATGTAAAAAAAGTGCCTGTCCCCTTTTTAGAAGCGCCAGCTGACGCCTAGTTCTAGTTGGTCGTTGGAGTCGTCGTCGCCGTCGGTACGTTGGCCGGAGAAGAGCAACAGCCAGCGGCGGCCGAGCGTGACGTCGACATCGAGACCGAGCCAGTTGACGGTGCGATCGGTGCCAAGGGTGAGCAGTGATGTTTCGTTCTGCGTGCCGCCGGTTACTTCGAAGTGTGTGCGTTGACCCAGGTCCATCCCGGCGCTGATGGAATGCAACCAGCCCTCAGTGCGCTCGTTGGTGTAACGAGTGCTGCGTGTGCGTGCGTCGATGTTGTACTTGGATAGAGTGTCGGCACCGAAGGTGACGGTGTAGCGGTTCGAACTGGTACTGATGTCGGAGGCGGTATCGGTGCGTAGTTCGCCGCCGACGCGGAAGTGCTTGGCGAAGCGCCAGCGCGCACCCAACCAAACACCGCGGCGTTGACGTTCATCGAAATCGGTTTCGGGCGTCACGAGGTCTAGGTACAAGCGCACGTTGCGGCGATCGTCGTAGCCGGCGTTCAACTCGAACCTGTCGGTGAACTGATAACGGGCCATCAAGAACGTGCTGGTGGGGGCGAAGGCACTCTCACCGGCATCGGCCTTCCAGCCGCGATTGATGTCGACCTCCTGAGTCAAGTAGGTCATCAGCTTCTTGTTACGAATCATTCCCTGGACGTACAAAAACTCGCGGTTGATCTCGCCCTTCTGATAGCTTCCGATCAATCCGGTGGTGAGTTCCCAATCGAGCTTGGCGTCTTTCTTTTGGCGCAGCTCGTAGTAGGCGCCGTACTCGCGTACCTCGGTGGAAAACCCCTGATCGATCTGGTCCGGTTGCGAACCGGCGATCGCGCCGACACGCCAACGCGGTGTGCTGTATTCGGCGGAGATGCCGTCGTAAATCGAGATCGCGCTGAGCGACGGCGTAATCTGCCGGCCAGCGGTGACGCGCCAATCGGAATCTTTCGGATGCCATCCGGCCGACAGGCGATAGATGCGCGTGAGTGAATCGTTGCGATCGGGTCCATCAGGCACAGTGCGATAGGTACGACGCGAGCGAACGTCGGCCGATAACTCGAGCGGTGTGCCTGCCAATCCGCGCGCGTCGAAGCGCAGGTCGAGCGCCGGTTGCGAGACATCGCTGCCAAAGCCGGTGCGATCGCGTACCGCCAAGTAGCGCACGCCGACGCGGCCGCTCATGCCCATCTCACGCAGACGCTTGTCGAGCGGCTTCTTCGGCTTCTCCGGCGCTGGGGTTTTCGGAGTATCGGTGGCCGGTTGCTCCGGCCCCGGTGTCGACAGCTGGCCCGGCCCCGAACGTCCTGTCATGTCGACTGTGCCATGCGCAATGAAGCGCACGGTGTCGCCCACCTTCAACTCGACATTGGGTGTTTCGACCCTGCACGCCGACTTGTGCGAGGACACGTCGGTAACGGCCAAGACCGCGACGATGACATCGCCGCGCACCACCTCGATCTTGTCGCCGGTGCGAACGCCTTCATCTTGACCAGCGTCGATATACGCAGAATCACCCGCAAGATACGTAATGCTGGCTTTCAAGCCGAGCAGGCGATCGCTCTTTTCCTCGCTGCGTGCCGACGCGCAGAGCAGCGTCAGCGCGCAACCGAGAGCAGTAGACCAGGTCAAGCAACGGCGAAGCATTAGTCCGCCCTTCCGCGCGGATGACAGCGATAACAAGCTCTGCTGTCGTAGCTGTAGCCAGAAACGCCGCGGTGATCTCCGTCGGTCTTCGCTTTGTCGGAGTGTGGGTGGCACCCAAGGCACGAGAACTCAGCGTAGTTGTTGGAGTTGGTATGGCAATCCGAGCAGTTGGTCCACTTCCCCTTGTGTGTTCCGGCGTAGATCGGGAAGTAATCGGCATCGTGCTCGAAGCGTGCGCCGCTCCACGTCGTCGTGTTGTGGCACGCGGTGCAGTCGGTGGGGAATCCCGCGGCTCTGTGGTTCGGGTCGGTGGTTCGATCGTAGTCCGTCTTGTGGCAGCTGTAGCACGCGGTCGGCTTGCCGTTATAGACACCATCCGCGTGGCAACCGTTGCACGGCAAGTTCCTGTGCGCACCGGTCAGCGGGAAGTCGGTAGTGTTGTGATCGAAGTTGGAATCCCAGTTGGTGGTGGTGTGGCACTGCTTGCAGTCGGTGGGGAATCCAGCAGCCCGGTGATTGGGGTTGGTGGTGCCGTCATACGCTGGCTTGTGGCAACTGTAGCAATCGGTCGACTTACCGTTGTACACACCGTCCGCGTGACAGGCATCGCACGGCTGGTTCCGGTGTGCGCCGGTCAGCGGGAAGTCAGTGCCAGTGTGATCGAAGTTAGCGCCCTCCCAACTGGTGGTGTTGTGACACTGCGAGCAGTCGGTGCTAAAGCCCGCCGCCCTGTGATTGGGGTTGGTGGTGCCGTCGTACGCAGGCTTGTGGCAGCTGTAGCACGCTGTCGACTTGCCGTTGTACACGCCGTCGGCGTGGCAAGCGGGGCACGGTTGATTCCTGTGCGCGCCTGTCAGCGGGAAGTCGGTAGTGTTGTGATCGAAGTTGGAATCCCAGTTGGTGGTGGTGTGGCACTGCTTGCAGTCGGTGGGGAATCCCGCGGCTCTGTGATTGGGGTTGGTGGTGCCGTCATAGGCCGGCTTGTGGCAACTGTAGCAATCGGTCGACTTGCCGTTGTACACGCCATCGGCATGACAGGCATCGCACGGTTGATTCCTGTGTGCGCCAGTCAGCGGGAAGTCAGTGCCAGTGTGATCGAAGTTAGCGCCGTCCCAACTGGTCGTGCTGTGGCACTGCGAGCAGTCGGTGCTAAAGCCTGCCGCTCTGTGGTTTGGATTGGTCGTGCCGTCATACGCTGGCTTGTGGCAGCTGTAGCACGCTGTCGACTTGCCGTTGTAAACGCCGTCGCCGTGACACGCGGGGCATGGTTGGCTCCTGTGCGCGCCGGTCAGCGGGAAATCGGTCGTACTGTGATCGAAGTTGGAATTCCAGTTGGTGGTGGTGTGGCATCGCTTGCAATCGGTGGGGAAGCCCGCCGATTTGTGATTGGGGTTGGTGGTGCCGTCGTAGTTGGACCTGTGGCAACTGTAGCAATCGGTCGACGTCCCTTGAAACTTTCCCCCCGGATGGCAGGCCGGACACGCCTGCGCACGATGTGCGCCCGTCAGCGGGAAGTCGGTCTTGTTGTGATCGAAGATCGCCTGGTCCCAGGCACGCGTGCTGTGGCACTGCGCGCAGTCGGTGGGAAAGCCGGCCGTCTTGTGGTCCGGATCCTTGGTCGCTTCGTACTGAGCGCGATGGCACGCGTAGCAATCGGTCGGTGTGCCGCTGTAGACGCGCTTGCCTTGGGCGCTGCTGATATGACAACTGGCGCAATCGAGCGTCGAGTGCGCTCCGGACAACGGGAATCGCCCGGTGCGATGCATGTTGATTTGCTGCGAGCGATCGACGAACGTCACGGTGGTATGGCAGCGAGCGCAATCGTTACCCAACTCACTGCGATGCACGTCCAGGTGACAGTTGAAGCAGCTCGCGCCCTTGTTCTGAGCAAAGTCGAGCGTCTTATGACAGCCAGTGCACTGTGCCGTGCCGTGTGCGCCCGTGAGCGCAAACCCTTTGCTCATCTGCTTGTGATCGAACTCCTTGCTAATGTGTGCTGGGCGCCAGCCCTGATCGCTATGACAGAGCAAGCAGTCAGCTTCGAGATCGCCGTGCGGATAGTCCGGCTCTTCGTCGGCCTCCCTGTCATAGGGCGCCTTCGCGTCGGGTGCTTGCGGAGCAGCCACGACAAGCCAGCCGAATGCGAGGGCGACGACGAAGACGGCGAAGATTACCGACATGCGAGTTCGATGGGTCATGGCTGCCTCCCTTGAGGCGGACGGCGATGGCAGTCCTCGCAGCGTGCGAGGACTGGTCTGTAGATCACCACGCTCTTCCCGTTTTCCGGGCGCGTGGTGTGGCACTTGGCGCAGGCGACCTTCTCGTGCGCCCCCTCCAACTTGAACTTCGCATTACGATCGTGGTCGAACCGGCCCGCCGGTTTGAATGCTTTGGCGTCGTGGCACACCGAGCAGTTGTCGCCCCCGGGGCGCCCGACGAACTGCACACCGTGTGGGCTCTCGTGACAGTCGGTGCATTTGGACTTCTGCATCGTCATCGTGAGCGGCGCTTCAGTAACGCTGGCCAACAGCAGCGTCGCCTTGGCGGGAGCGCGCTGCAGATCGGTATGACACTGCGAACACGGAATCGCGCGATGCGCGCCGTCGAGCGGGAAGTTGCAGCGTTTGTGCGCCTCGGCGTCGTACGTCGAGGGGCGGAACGATTTCTCGGCATGACAGTCGGCGCAGCCGCGAGCCGGCCCGGTAGCGCTGGCCTTCGCGAACCGGCCGCCGTGCGCATCACGATGGCACTGCTCACACTTCAGTTCATTCAAAGCAAACTGAACACCCGCGTTGCCGAGTACCTCTTTCGCGGGCAGTGCTGCGAGACTCTTGCGCGCAACGCTGTGGCATGCGGCGCATTCCAGGCTGGCATGTTTGCCGTTGAGCGGCAGTCGTGCCTTGGCGTGACGCGCCACGTCGAATGTCGACGGCTTGAACCCCTCGACGCGATGACAACTCGCGCAGTCGGCAAACTCGGCGCGCTTGGCCAACTGCCCGCCGTGCTGGTCCCGATGACACGCGGTACAGCGATCGTGCGCCGCGCGGATCAAGACGCCAGCCTTGCCCAGCTTAACCGGATCGACACCTTTCGGGTTCTTCACGTGGCACAACGCGCACTTCACCGCCGCGTGCTTGCCCTGCAGCGGATAGCCGCTTTGCTGATGTCGAGCCAGCGTGAAGGTTGTCTGCTCGAAACTGTCGACGGTATGACACGCCGCGCAATCTGCCGGTTTACCCGCGAGCGTGGCCTGACCCGCATGCGCATCGATGTGACACGCGGTGCAGGTGGCGAATGCCGGGCGCGGCGTTTGAGCAATGCCGCCCTTGTGACACGCCGCGCAGGCTACCGACGTGTGCTTGCCTTGCAACGGATACTTGGTGCGACTGTGATCGAATGGCTTGCCGTCCAAGTTCACGCTGTGAAACGAAGCCTCGGTGTGACAGTCGGTGCACTTCGGTCCCAAGCGGCCCTTGTGCGGGTCTTGATGGCAACTGCTGCATTGCTCGTGCGGCAACGGCTTGTAGAGCGGAATCGCATGACCTTTGGAATCGGTCTGCAGCGTCAACCGCTGAGCCTCGTGACACTTCTTGCAATCTAGCGGCTGATGTTTGCCGCGCAATGGAAAGCTGGTGTTGGTGTGATCGAAACGCGGCGCCGGCTTGAAAGCCTCGAGGGAATGGCACTTGGTGCACTCGGTGCCCAGTTGCCCATGGTGCACGTCTTCGTGACAACTCGCGCAGCGCGCCTCGAGCCCAGTCCAGTGCTGCTTCTTGTCTGGAGTCGGATGCATCGTGGCGATGTCGGCAACTTCGAACTTGGCTTTGTGGCAGTCGGTGCAAGCGACCGTCTTGTGCTTACCGTCCAACGGCCAGCCGGTGAGCGCGTGATCGAACGTGTCGCGCGTGCCGCCGGGCCATTCGATCATGGCGAAGTCGCGGCCCGCATGGTCGGGATGGCAGCTCGCGCACGCACCCGGTTTGCGGCCATGAAAGCCGCGTTTCTGCGCACGCAACGCGGTGATCTCGCGGTGGCACTGCAAGCACTTGGCGTCCATGCCGCCATCACCGCGCGAATGACACTTGGTGCAGTTGGCATTGCCATCCAGGTGCGCGTGCACCTTCGACAAGGGGCCCGGTGAAACCTGCGCATAGGCCAGCGGCGCAAGCAGAAGCAGAGTCATCGCTGCGGCGAGCCAAAACGTTGCATCGCGCAGGTCGGTCATGTTGGATTACCAGAACCAGGTCGTGCCCAACGACACGACGACCACGACATGCACCAGCACGGCGCCCAGCGCGGCGATCGCCACCGGCATGTGCGCAATGTGCCAGTACTGGAACAGTCGTTGCGTGGCATCCAGCATCCGAGCCTGCTGGTCGAGCGCGACCGTGAGCCGAGCCGAACGCAGGATCTCGTTCAAGCGCGAGCGTTCGGTGTGATCGCGGCCGAGCGAGCGTGCGAACGCCTTGACCGTGCGCCGTTGTGTCATGTCGTTGCGCACCATATGCAGCAGCGTGCTCAAGATTCCACGGCTGGGCTGCGGCGTTGTTTCGGCGCTCAGGCAATGGCTGAGCAACTCCGGATCGATCCCCGTGGATAGCGAGATCTGCTCGATAGCTTCTTGGCGTCGGCGAGTCATTTCCTCGCGCGACAACTCGACACCCTCAATCGATCGCGGAATGTGTTTGTAGAGATACCGGCCGACGATGCCGCTCAACGCGACCAGCGCCATCGCGAAATACCCCAAGCCAACCAAGCCGGTAAAACGCCAGCCGGCGTGAACGGCACCGAACAGCGGGGCGCCGATACCGGCAGCAATGTGCCAATCGAGCCAGCGGGGCAGCGAACCTAGTGAATGCAGCGGAAAAAGTCGCTTGCGCAGCGGATACAACCAAAGGAAGAGAAACATACAGAGCGCCAGCACGCCGGCGCCCTGGCCGACTAGCCCTGAGGGGCGCAGCATTGGGCCCATTGGATGCCGCACGCGCGCGGCAAACGGTGCGAAGTAATAGCTCGCACCGGCAATCGTGACCGCCAGGGGCACAACAATCACCGCAATCGATGTGCGCTCCGACCAACGCAGTCGCTTGTCCCGGGACGATGCACGTGCCTTGGTCGCGCGAGACGCATCGCTGGGTGCCGCGGTGACTCGGCCGTTCACGCGCACATCGGCGAACCGGTGAAATGACACCGAGTCCGATTACGTAGCGCCAATGACAAAATCGCACTGCTTGCCCTCATGCTCTAACCCTTTCCGGCAGGCGCTGTAACGACAGAGAAGATACATTCCGCACGACTGCGGCGGACCTAAGAAAAGTCATAACTTCAAGTTGCGTGCCAGCGTCGAACCCATTGTCTTTGCAGAACTTGCATCGCACCGTGCCTCAGCGATGGTGCCTCGGCAGCGCCTAAGTCCCAACCTTCACGCCAGCGTCGGTTGATTGCGATTCCAAGAAGGCGGCTTCGGTCATGTCGCGCATTCCCATCCCCACGCCGACCTTCGCGAGAAACTCGGTGGGCGGAGTGCCGCCGGCAAAGATCCAGACGTAGTCGTTGGGGATTTCGTGAGCTGTTCCGCCGACTTCCAGCAGTACCGATGTTTCGCCGATCTTCTGCGGCGCGGAATTGAACACCACGCGTAGCAGCTCGCGATCGACGCAGCGCTTCAAGCGATCGGCATTCGCCTGCTTGATGCGGCCGAACTGGTCCTTGCGATACGACAGCGTGACGCGATTTCCCTTTTGATGAGCCAGCCCCATCGCCGCTTCGACGGCACTATCGCCGCCGCCCACCACCAGGATATTCGCGTTGGTATAGGCCTCGGTCTCGATCAGCGAGTACATCACCTTGGGCAACTCCTCACCCTCGATTCCGAGTTTGCGCGGAGTCCCGCGTCGCCCGAGCGCCAGCACGACGGTGCGGGCCCGGTGCGTACCGCGCGTGGTGTGAATCGTGAACGCATTGCCGTCGCCACGCAGCACATCGAGCACGCGTTCCTGCGTGCGGATCTGCAATTTCGCCTTGGCCGCCAACTCGTTCCAAAGCGCGACCAATTCATCTTTGCCAATCTCGCGCTTCTTGAACTTGCCGTAGAGCGGCAACTCCACAGGGCTGGTCATGACCAACTTGCGACGCGGATACTTGGCCACCGTTCCGCCCAATTCATCTTGCTCGAGCGTGACGTAGGTAAGGCCCTTTTCCACGGCGCGCAGCGATGCCGAAATACCGCCTGGCCCTGCCCCCACAATGCAAACGTCGTAAATCGATGCATCGCGTCGCGTTTGTGTAGCGAGCCGCTGCACCACTGTGTCGATGCAATCGCGACCTTGGTTGATGGCGTTCTTGATCAGCGCCAAGCCACCCAACTCACCGACGATGAAGATGCCAGGCACCGTGGTCTCGAACGCGTCGCTCAAGCGCGGCATCTCGGCACTAATGCTGGGGCTTGCGTTCACGATTTCGATCGCACCCACGGGGCACGCTTCAGCGCAGACACCATGGCCGATGCACTTGTGGCCGTTGATGATTGCCGCCTTGCCGCCGATGAGGCCCAAGACATTGCCCTCGGGACAAACCTCAGCGCACACGCCGCAGCCAATGCAGTGCGAAACGTCGATGCGTGGATGTTGGGCGCGCGGCCCGTGCGAATAGAGCTTCCCGGCCTCGGCCTCGAGTTGCACACGTTGCTCGCGCCGCTTGGTAACCCAGAGCGCCGCGCCAATGCTGATGACCAAGAGCGAGAAAAACGCGAGGTAGATCATTCCGTCCTTTGGTGTGGCTGCAGCAATTGCATCGAACTCTTCCGCCCGTGCGCTCGCCGAAGTGCACGATGCGTTCCAGACAGGGGCGAGGCAACGTCCCGGTCGGCTTTCCGGCAGCGGGACGCGGCGTCCTGCCCGCACCCGGTCGTCCCCTGCCTGGGGAAGACGTTATATATATGCGCCCGGAGGCCCCGTTTTCGACCCGAAGTCTGTCCGTAACTCGTTGATATTGCTTGGTTTATGCCTCCTGGTTCCGAATTGGGATCCGCGTTGACACCCAAACCTCCCAGTTATACGATCCGGCCCCTCAGTGCAGCCCTGGGCCGCACCTGGCTGGAGGCACGCTTCGCCGATGGAAAACGGGCTCGCGATCCTGGTCCTGGGCCTGCTCGGGATCGCCGTGCCGGCGGGGATGCTCTCGGTCGCGTTGCTGGTTGGGCGTTTCCGAGGCAAGACCAACACCGACTCGTCCCCCTACGAATGCGGCAGCAAGCCGTTCGAGTCGGCGCGGCGTCACTTCTCGGCCAAGTTCTATCTGGTCGCGATGCTCTTCATCCTGTTCGATATCGAGGCTGTGTTTTTGTATCCGTGGTCGGTGCAGTTGCGATCGATGGCAGCCGAGGGCGGCGGCTGGTTTACGTTCTTCGCCATGATCGCGTTTCTGTCGACGTTGATCTTGGGCTTCGCCTACGTCTGGAAGCGCGGCGCGCTCGACTGGGATAAGTCATGAGTGAAAAACCGGTCTCGCTCAGTCAGTGGCCGGCCTGGGATGGCGCGGACACGGTGGCACGTTTGCGCGAAGCGTTTCCCACGGCAGTGCTGGAAGAAATCGAGTTTCGTGGTGAGCGCACGGTCATCGTCGAGTTGGCGCAGGTCAGCGATGTGTTGGCGTACCTGCGCGACGAACCCGAATGTGACTTCGCGATGCTGACCGATGTAACGGCGATTCACTGGCCAGCGCGCACCGAGCCGTTCGACGTGCTGTGGAACCTGTACTCGTTTTCGCGCAACCTGCGATTTCGCGTGAAGTGTCGTATCAAAGATCGCGTGCCGTCCGTCGTGCCGCTGTGGGTTGGCGCCGGTTGGATGGAACGCGAGTGCTACGACATGTTTGGCATCGTATTCGAAGCTCATCCCGACCTGCGCCGCATCTTGTTGCCCGACGACTTCGAAGGGCATCCGCTGCGCAAAGAATTCCCACTCAAGCGCTGATGGACAGCATTCTAAGATGAGCGAGTCGACGGCTAACAGCACCGGATACAACGTGGTCCGCACCAAAGACGGCGGCCGCGACTTGGTGCATATCAACATGGGCCCCAGCCATCCGTCGACGCACGGCGTGCTGCGCTTGGTGCTGGAACTCGACGGCGAAACCATCGTGTCGTGCAAGGCCGACCTGGGCTACTTGCACCGTGGCTTCGAGAAGATCGCTGAAAACAAAACGTGGCAGCAGTTCGTGACGTGGACCGATCGGATGGACTATCTCGCGCCGATCTCCAACAACATTAGCTACATCATGGCGGTCGAGAAATTGCTCGACATCCATGTGCCACCGCGCTGTGCGGCGCTGCGTGTGCTGCTGTGCGAAATGGCGCGCATCTCGGCGCACTACGTCTGCATTGGGACTGGCGCGCTGGACATTGGTGCGGCGACCGTTTTCTTCTACACCTTCCAAGAGCGCGAAACACTGTACGACCTGTACGAGCGCCTCACGGGGGCGCGCTTCACCACCAGCGGCGTGCGGATCGGCGGGATGTCGCGCGATATTCCGGAAGGGTGGCTGGAAGATGTCGGCAAGTGGGCCGCCAACACGCGCAAGGTCATCGAAGAGTGCGATGGGTTGCTCACGCGCAATCGTATTTGGATGGAGCGCACGCAAGGGATCGGCATTCTTACCAGCGAAGAAGCGGTCGCGTATTCATGCACTGGCCCTGTGTTGCGCGGCTCGGGTGTGGAATGGGATCTGCGCCGCGCGCAGCCCTATTTAGGCTACGAGCAGTACGACTTTGAAGTTCCTTACGACACCGAGGGCGATGTGTACTCGCGCTACTTGGTGCGCATGGAAGAGATGCGCCAGTCGTGCCGGATCATCGAGCAGGTGGTCAAGAGCATGCCCTCGGGCCCGATGAATGCCGATGCACCGAAGGTGGTGTTGCCCTCGAAGGAAAAGGTGCTGACGTCGATGGAAGATCTCATCCATCACTTCATCATCCTGACCGAAGGTGTGCGGCCGCCATTGGGCGAGGTGTATCACGCGATCGAAGCGCCCAAGGGCGAGCTGGGATTCTTCGTGGCCAGTGACGGCGGACCGGCGGCCTATCGCTGCCGCATTCGTGCCGCGGCATATATCAACTTGCAGACCATCGAAAAGATTTGCGTGGGCCGTTACGTGGCCGATGCGGTGGCGATCATCGGCAGCCTCGACCCTGTGATGGGCGAGGTCGACCGGTAACGCGCGAAGTAGCGAGACTGTCGTGAACGAGAGGTAGCGGGATGTACGGACCGGAGTTCGAAAAGCAGGCCGACGAACGTGTCGCCCTTTATCCAGTGGTGAAGCAGGCGGTGATGCCGCTGCTGCATCTGGTGCAAGAGCGCGACGGGTGGATTTCGTTGCAGGCCGAAACCTGGATCGCCGAGCGGCTCGGACTCACGCCCGCCTACGTGCACGGCGTCAGCTCGTTCTACACGATGTACCGCATGGCGCCGGTCGGAAAGCACCTGCTGCAAGTCTGCACCACGGTCAGCTGCATGCTGCGCGGTTGCGATACGGTGCTCGAGCATTTGCAAGACAAACTGGGGATCGAAGTCGGCGAAACGACCGAGGACGGAATGTTCACCTTGGTGCGGGTGGAATGCCTGGGGTCGTGCGGCACCGCGCCGGTCATTCAAGTCGACGACGACTACCACGAGGACATGGATATCGCTCGCACCGATGCGCTGATTGCCGCGCTGCGGCGTGGCGAACGCCCGCCTGCGAGTACGGGGCCGAACAGGGTGATGGTCGAATGAGCTTCGAGCCGGTACTCACTCGCAACGTCGGTATCGATCGGTCGCAAACGATCGAGGTGTACGAAAAGCGCGGCGGGTATCAGACGCTGCGCAACGCGCTGAAAATGGCGCCCGACGAGATTACCGAAAAGGTCAAAGCCTCGGGGTTGCGTGGCCGCGGCGGCGCAGGATTCCCGACCGGGTTGAAGTGGACCTTCATGCCGAAGGAACCAACCAAAGAGCGCCCCAACAACTTGGTGGTCAACGCCGACGAGTCCGAACCCGGCACGTTCAAAGACCGGCTGCTGATGGAACATGATCCGCACATGCTGCTCGAGGCGTACTTGTGCTGCGCCTTCGCGATGCGAGCTTCCCGTGTTTGGATCTACATTCGCGGCGAGTACACGCTCTCGGCCAAGGTCACCTGGCAAGCGATTCACGAAGCGCGCGCGAAGGGATATATCGGAAAGAACATCCTGGGCAGTGGCTGGGATTGCGATGTCATCGTGCACCGCGGTGCCGGTGCGTACATTTGCGGCGAAGAAACGGCGCTGCTCAATTCGCTGGAAGGCGGCCGCGGCAATCCGCGAATCAAGCCACCGTTCCCTGCGGCGTACGGTGTCAATGGCTGGCCGACCACCGTGAACAACGTCGAGACACTGGCATGCGTGCCATTCATTCTCGAGCGCGGCGTCGATTGGTTCAAGTCGATCGGGCGTGACGAAAAGAACACCGGCCCCAAACTGTACAGCTTGAGTGGTCACGTCAAACGCCCGGGCAATTATGAGTTGCCGATGGGCGTGCCGCTGATGGAGCTGATCAACGAGCATGGCGGCGGCATGGTGCGCCCGGGCAAGAAGCTCAAGGCCTGCATTCCCGGTGGATCTTCTGTGCCCGTCATTACGGCGGCCGAATGCGAAGGCCTGTTCATGGATTTCGACTCGCTCAACAAGGTCGGATCGTTCTTGGGCTCGGCCGGTTGCATGGTGATGGACGAGACCACCGACATGGTGCGTGTGCTTGCTCGCATCGCGCACTTCTATCACCACGAATCGTGCGGCCAATGCACCCCGTGTCGCGAAGGCACGGGCTGGCTCGAACAAATTCTGCTGCGCATCTGCAATGGCAAGGGGACCGAGCGCGATTTGCTGACGCTCGACAGCGCGGCTCACTTCATGATGGGCGGCACCACGATTTGTGCGTTGTCGGATGCAGCGGCCATGCCGGTGCGTTCGTTCATCGCCAAGTTCAAACCCGAATTCGAGCACTACATCCGGCACGGCAAGCCGATTGCGGCGGCCGTGTGAGCCGATAGAGGCAAAACTGATGCCGACGATCACCATCGATGGCCAGACGTTCGACGTTCCGCAGGGAATTACCATCCTGCAGGCGGCGCTGGCCAAGGGGATCGAGATCCCGCACTACTGCTATCACCCCGGCCTCGAGATTGCCGGCAACTGCCGTATTTGCTTGGTCGAGGTAGAAAAAAACCCCAAGCCGCAGATCGCCTGCAACACATTCATCAGCGACGGCATGGTGGTGTTCACGCAGTCGGAAAAAACCAAAGATTGGCAGAAGGCGGTGATGGAGTTTTTGCTCATCAACCATCCGCTGGATTGCCCGATTTGCGATCAAGCCGGCGAGTGCAAGCTGCAGGACTACTCGTTCCGCTTCGGCAAGCCGACCACGCGCTTCGAAGAAGAAAAAGAACACGGCCCCAAGCGGCGCGAGTTGGGACCTCACGTCATGTTCGATTGGGAGCGCTGCATCAAGTGCACGCGCTGCATTCGATTCTGCGAAGAGGTACCCAAGACCGGCGAACTGGACATGTTCTTGCGTGGCGTGCGCGAGGAAATCAGCACGTTCCCTGGCAAGCCTTTGGATAACAACTACTCGGGCAACGTCGTCGACATTTGTCCGGTCGGCGCGCTCACACTCAAAGAATTCCGATTCAAGTCGCGTGTTTGGTTTGTGAGCAACGTGCCGTCCACGTGCGGTGGATGCGCGCGCGGTTGCTCCACCGACATTGGGTCGTTTCGCAACGAGGTGTATCGCATTACCCCGCGCGAAAACCAAGCAGTCAATCGCTGGTGGATATGCGATGAAGGCCGCTTGTGGGGTGAACGAATGCGTGCCGGCGAGCCGCGGCGGTTGTCGGGCGCCAGTGGTGCTGGCCTCGACGCCAAAGATATGTGGGGGTCGGCGCTGAGTGCAGCGACGCTGGCGTTGAAGAATGCAGCCGGCAAGGTGCGCTTGTTGGCCAGCCCGCGAATGACCTGCGAAGAAGCGGTGGTGTTGGCGCGCTTGGCAGCCGGTCCATTGAAAGGCGCGCGCGTGCACTTAGCGGTGCACGAGCAAGGTGTCGATGACGACGTACTGCTGCGCCGCGACAAGTCGCCGAATCGTCGCGGGGTGACGGCGGTATTGGATGCCGTTTGCAGTGGTGCCGGCAGCGTGACCGAACTGGAGCAAGCGCTCAACGCGGGGCATGTCGAGGTGCTGCTTGCTGTTGGTCCTGGGTTGACCGGGCCGCACGATGACGAGCCGGCGGTGATCGACGCCGCAGCGCTGGGCAAAGCGAAGATGCGGATTGTGCTCGATGCTTACAAGACGCCGCTTTCGGACGCAGCCACATTGCTGATGCCGGTATTGACGTACGGTGAAACGGCAGGCACGTACGTCAACTTTGCCGGTCGCGTGCAGCATGTCGAAAAGCCGTTTACGCCACGGGCCGATGCGCGCTCGCTGTTGTTGCTGTTGGGCGACTTGCTGCAATCGCTGTCGCCCGGTGAAGCGACCGGTGGTGTCGCGCTGGTGCGCGAGCGTTTGTCGAAGGACGTGCCGGGCTTCGCCCAAATTCGCTGGGACGAGTTGCCGGCCTCGAGCGGCCAAGACTTGGCCGGCGTCGACGCGTCGACGCAAGCCTGCAAGGTGACGGGCGCAGCGCGAAAAATCCTGAGCAGCGGTTGGGCTCCGGTGGGCCACTAATGGACACCACGGTCGTCGTCTGGATGTTCATCAAGATCTTCGTGATCTTCGGCATGCTGATGCAGCTGGTGCCGATCATGACGTGGGTCGAGCGTCGCGGGTCGGCGATTATCCAGCTGCGCCTTGGCCCCAATCGTGTGGGGCCGTTTGGTTTGCTTCAGCCGCTCGCCGACGGCGTCAAGACGATGTTCAAGGAATGGGTTGTTCCGCCCAGCGGTCACATGCTGCTGTTCAACCTGGCGCCAATAGTTTCGTGTTGCGCGGCGTTCGTGGCGTTCAGCGTGATTCCGTTTGGCAACGTGCTCAACTGGAACGATCACGCGATCAAGTTGGTGGTTGCCGACGTCGATCCCGGCGTCTTGGTTCTGCTCGCGGCGTCCGGGATGGGCGTGTACGGCATCATCATGGCCGGGTGGGCGTCCAACAATAAGTACTCGCAACTCGGCGGTCTGCGCAGTTCGTCGCAAATGGTCAGCTACGAGTTGGCGTTAGGGTTGGCGGTGGTGTCGGTGTTGGTATGGAGTGGGACGCTCAACCTCACCGCGATCGTCGAGCAGCAAGGTCAACGGCCGCTTTGGAACATTTGCTACCTGCCGCTGGGTGCACTGATTCTGTTCGTCGCCGGTTACGCCGAAACCAACCGCGCGCCGTTCGACTTGCCCGAAGCCGAATCCGAACTGGTGGCCGGGTATCACACCGAGTACTCGTCGCTGGGTTTCGCGATGTTCTCGATGGCCGAATACATCAACATGATGACTGCTTCGGCGCTCTTGGTAACGCTGTTCTTGGGTGGCTACCATGTGCCGTTCGTCCAAGAGTGGTGGTTCACCGACGGCAGTTGGCAGTTGGCGCTGGCGCAGTTCGCGACGTTCTGGGGCAAGGTGCTGTTCTTCATGTGGGTCTACGTTTGGGTGCGCTGGACGTTGCCGCGCTTCCGCTTTGATCAACTGATGAAGATTGGCTGGAAGATGCTCATCCCACTGGCGTTGGTGCAGATCGTCTTGTCTGCCGCCATGGTCACACTCGGCTGGGGGAAGTAATGGGCCAAATCGCGTTCATCGCACTCGCGGTGGTGGCGCTGATCTCGGCGCTGTTCGTGGTACTGCACAAGCGCCCGATCATCCAAGCGCTCAACCTGGTCATCAATTTGCTTTCGGTGGCAGGGTTGTATGTGTTGATGCAGGCCTACTTCTTTGCGGCGATTCAGGTCATCGTCTACGCCGGTGCGATCGTGGTGTTGATCACCTTCGTGATCATGTTGCTCAACTTGGAAAAGGAATGGCGTGGCGGCGCTGGGCTCGGGACGCTGTTGTTTGCCGGGCTCTTGGGTGTTTGCCTGGTAGCGCTCTTGGGCAAGAGCGGCTGGACCTATACGTCGGTCGCTGGGCCCGAAACCGCCGCAGGACAACCAGGGCCCTACGGCAGCGTGGCGCAAATCGGCGCGGCGCTGTTTGGTCCGTACTTCTTTCCGTTCGAAGTGGTGTCGTTGGCGCTGGTGGCAGCCATGATCGGCGCGGTGCTCTTGGCCAAGAAGAACTTGGAGGACTGATGGGCGCCACGCCAGAAAGCATGTACCTGCTGCTCTCGGCCGTTCTGTTTGCGTTGGGTGCGATTGGTGTGGTGACCCGGCGCGGAGCCATCACCATCTTGATGTGCATCGAGCTGATGCTCAACGGCGCCAATCTCGCGCTGATATCGCTAGGCCGGTCGCTGCCGGCCAACACGCCGTCGGCAGGCATGGATGGCCAAATTCTCGCGTTCTTCGTGCTGGCGATTGCGGCGGCAGAAGCAGCCGTCGGGCTGGCGATCGTGATTGCGCTGTTTCGTCTGAAGGGCACCGCCGATATCGATGCGGCGCGCCTGTTGCGCTGGTAAGGGGACGCGATGCTGAAGTGGATGTGGTTGATTCCGCTGCTGCCCTTGGCCGGCTTCGTGCTGGTGGGCTTGCTCGGTCTCATGAAGAAAGCCACCGATACGTTGGCGCACACCGTTACCATTACCGCAGCGTCGTTGTCGTTTCTCCTGTCGGTCGCCTGCATTTGGAACTTCTCGCACAACCTGGCCGGCTATCAGCAACTCGCGCAAGAGCATCCCGAAAAGTTCAGCGTATCGGTGGGCAGTCCGGATATGGCCGATCGCTTCGCTGTGACCGCGGCCGAATGGATGCCGCTGGGCGAGGTGCAGTTGCGGCCCTGGGGTCCGACGAGTGAGCGCTGGGCCAACCTGTCGATCGGTTGGACGTTTGCGATCGATGCGCTGACCTGCGTCATGTTGTTGGTGGTAACCGGCATCGGTACGTTGATTCACATTTACTCAACCGGGTACATGAAGGGCGAACGTGGCTACTGGCGATTTTTCGCCTACCTGAATTTTTTCTTGTCGATGATGCTCACGCTGGTCTTGGCTGGAAACGTGCCCGTCATGTTTGTCGGCTGGGAAGGGGTGGGCCTCGCGTCGTACCTATTGATTGGCTTTTACTACGACCGCGTCTTCGATAGCGAGTCGGGCATGACCTGCAGCGACGCAGGGCGCAAGGCGTTCATTACCAATCGCGTCGGTGACTTTGGGTTCTTGCTGGGAGCGCTGCTCTTACTGTTGTCGTTCGGCACGTGGGACTTTGCGGGGATTAGCAACGCGATCAACGCGCAGTCGTCGTTTTGGTACGCGGCACCCGTGCTGACGCTGGCCGGGGTGCTGCTGTTCGTTGGCGCCACCGGTAAGAGCGCGCAGATTCCGTTGTACGTGTGGTTGCCCGACGCGATGGCTGGCCCGACACCGGTCTCGGCACTGATCCACGCCGCCACCATGGTGACCGCTGGCGTGTACATGCTGGCCCGCACGGCGGCGATTTACTGGCATGCGCCGGACGCGATGTTCATCATCGCGGTGATCGGCGGACTCACCGCAATCTTCGCCGCGACGATGGGTTTGGCGCAGTACGACATCAAGAAAATCTTGGCCTACTCCACGGTGTCGCAGTTGGGGTACATGTTTTTGGGTGTGGGTGTGGGCGCCTATGCGGCCGGCATCTTTCACCTGGTGACGCACGCGTTTTTCAAGGCGTGTTTGTTCTTGGGCGCAGGGTCGGTCATCGCGCGCGCCGGTCACAGCAACGACACGCGGCTGTACGGTGGACTCAAGAAGTGGATGCCGGTGACGCGGGTCACGTTCCTCATCTCGACGCTGGCGATTGCAGGCTTCCCGTTCTTGTCGGGGTTTATGTCCAAGGACGAAATCCTGGCGCAGGCGCTGCACAGCAATCGCGGGCACTTGGTGTTTTACGTGGTGGGCTGTTTGGGCGCGGTCTGCACGGCGTTCTATATGTTCCGCGCTTACTACATGACGTTCGAAGGCGACAATCGGTCGCCCCAATGGGTGCAAGACCAGTTGACCGAATCGCCGAAGTCGATGACCGGCGTTTTGTCGATCTTGGCGACCGGTGCGCTGCTGGTGGGGTTGATCGGAATTCCCGCGGGAGTGCCGGGGTTGGTGGGCAGTCATACCGACATCAACTGGTTCGCGAAGTGGTTGAAGCCGGTGGTCATGGCGCGCGGTGTCGCCGCGGCGCCCGCTGAGGAACATCACGGCGAAACAGCAGCGCATGCGGAGGTCGGCGGGGATGAGCTGGCGATCTCACCTCACACCGGCTCACCACTGCATGTGCTGCGCGAAGGACTCAAACACGAGCCGACGCTGGCGGGCGAGTGGACGCTGTTCGCGATTGCGTGCTCGATTTTCTTTGCGGGCTGGCTGTTGGCGCGTGCGTTCTACGGCGACAACATGAAGAAGGCGATTGCGCTGGCGCCGGCCTTGGCGCTGCCGCGACGGTTGTTGCATCGCAAGTGGTTCGTCGACGAGTTGTACGACACCGTGCTGATTAACCCGTTCCACAAGTTGTGCGACGCGTTCTCGTGGTACGACCGAGTGATCGTCGATGGTGCGGTCAATCTGTCGGGGGGCGGCGCTCGCTTCACCGGCCAAGTCATCAAGCTGTTCCAGACGGGCGTGACTCGTCACTATGCGCTGTGGTTTTTGATCGGCGCGGTGGCGGTAGTCTTCGCCCTGATGCGGTAGGCAGATGCTGAGCGGAAACGAGTGGTCGCACTATTGGCCGGCCTTCCCGGCGCTGATCCCAGCGCTGTGGGGGCTGATGCTGATGTTCTTCGTGCCGTGGCTGAATCAGAAGACCGATCGCCGCTGGCTGTGGGGTGTATCGCTGGTGGGCATGGCGCTGACGTTCGCCGTGCCGGCGATGATGCTCTCGGATATTCGTGACAGAGGTGCGGCGACGCAGGCCCTGGGTATGGGCAGCGAGATGATGGTGCGCGCCGATCAGTTTTCGCTGTGGCTCAACTTGATTTTTGCGGCGGCGGGCTTTTTAGCGCTGATGATCATGCCGCAGTACCTGGAACGTGCGAAGGCGCATCACGGCGAGGTGTATCCGCTGATGTTCTTGGCGGTGTCGGGGATGGCGCTGATGGTTGGCACCGAAAGCTTGATGATGATTTTCATCGGGCTGGAGGTAATGTCGATTTCGCTATACGTGCTGTGTGGAATGGCGCGTGAGCGAGCCACCGGAATGGAAGCGGCGCTGAAGTACTTTCTGTTGGGGGCGTTTTCGACCGGCTTCTTGGTTTACGGAACTGCCTTGGTGATGGGCGCCACAGGGTCGCTGCATCTGCCGAAGATTGCCGAAGCGATTCGCGCCGGCACCGAGGGCGGCTTGCACGTGCCGATGCTGATGGCTGGTGTGGCCATGATCATCGTGGCGTTGGCGTTCAAGGTAGCGGCGGTGCCGTTTCACTTTTGGCTGCCCGATGTTTATCAAGGGGCCCCAACGCCGGTGACCGCGTTCATGGCGGCTGGAACCAAGGCGGCCGCAATCGGTGTGTTGGTACGCGTGCTGCATTCGGGATTCAGCAGTGGCGCGCCGGACGATTTGGTATCGCAGCGCTGGATCATGGTGATCGGTTTCTTAGCGGCGCTGACGATGATCATCGGCAACTTGTTGGCGTTGGTGCAGGTGCGCGTCAAGCGGCTGCTGGCGTATTCGGCGGTGGCCAACGCGGGCTACCTGCTGCTGGCGTTGGTGGCGCCGCTGGACATTGGTGTCGGCAACATCGTTTTTTATCTGATTGCCTACACCTTCATGACGGTCGGTGCGTTTGCCGTCATCTCGCTGTTTCAAGAGGGTGGCGAGGACGCCGACCACATCGACAACTTCAAGGGGTTGTGGCACCGCCGTCCGGCACTCGCGGCCGCCATGATGGTGTTCATGATTTCGATGATCGGTATTCCACCCACGGGTGGGTTTACCGGCAAGTACCTGATCTTCTTGTCGGCGATGCAGTCGGGGCATCCTTGGTTGGCAGCGATCATGGCCATCAGCGCCGTCATCGGCGCGGGCTACTACTTGCGCGTGATCGTGGCGATGTTCCAAGAAGAGCCGTCGAACGAACTGACCAAGTCGCTGGCGGTGCCGGTGAGTGCTGCAATTGTGATTGCGATTTCAGTGGTCGGTACGATGCTGCTGGGCGTCATGCCCTACTTGCTGACTGAGCCGCTGGCGGTGATTCACGGGAGCTTGTTGCCGCTGTCGTAGTGGGCACTTTGTCCGCGAATCTAGAGAATCCAAGCGAGGCGGTTGAAAACGGTATGCTCAAAGCTGGGATCGTTGGACTGCCCAACGTCGGCAAGTCCACTCTGTTCAATGCAGTCACACGCACACGCAAGGCTGAAGCGGCCAACTATCCGTTTTGCACGATCGACCCCAACGTCGGCATCGTGACAGTGCCGGACGCGCGGCTGTACGAATTGCAGCGCATCGCCAAAACGAGTGTGGTGATTCCGGCGGCGGTCGAGTTTCTCGACATTGCCGGCCTGGTGAAGGGCGCCAGTCAGGGGGAGGGACTTGGTAACAAGTTCCTCAGCCACATTCGCGAGGTCGACGCGATCGTGCAGGTGGTGCGGTGCTTTGAAGACGACGACATTCATCACGTTGCAGGTAGGGTCAACCCGGTACACGACATCGAGGTGATCAACACCGAGTTGTTGCTCGCCGACCTGGAGTCGGTGCGAAAGCGCCGTGAGCGAATTGCCAGGGACGTCAAGCGCGGCGACAAGACCGCACAGGTCGAGGATGGGGTGCTGACCAAAATCGAATCGACGTTGGACAGCGGCAAGCCGGCATTGTTGGCGGAGTTGACGGCGGAGGAGCGTGCGTTATCGATACCGTTCTTCCTGCTGACCGACAAGCCGACGATCTTTGCGTGCAACGTTCGCGAAACCGATTTGACGGCGGCGGAGACTAACGCTCAGGTGCAGGCCGTGCGTGAGTACGTCAAGACACACTTGGCGTGCGAGGCGGCGGTAATTAGCGCGCAGCTCGAAAGCGAACTGGTCGATTTGACGCCGGAAGAAGCCGCCGAGTTTCTGGCGCACTTGGGCGTCACCGAGAGCGGAATCGGAGCGCTGATTCGCGCCACCTACCATCTGCTTGGATTGCGCACGTACTTCACGGCGGGGGAGAAGGAAGTGCGCGCTTGGACAATTCACGCGGGCGACACGGCGCCGCAGGCGGCCGGTGTGATTCACACCGACTTCGAGCGCGGATTCATCAAAGCAGAGACCGTGGCGTACGAAGATTTGGTGAGCTGTGGATCGATAGCGGTGGCGCGCGAGAAGGGGTTGTATCGGATGGAAGGCAAGGAGTACGTCGTTGCTGACGGCGATGTGCTGTTGTTCAAGTTCAACGTCTAATCGGTGTAACGGCTTGTTCGTGGAGTACGACCCCGTCGATAGGTTGTATCGACGGGGCCGCAATTGGAAGCTGCGTGTTGTGGTCTAGTTGCAGAAGCGGCTGCTGTCGTAGGGGGCCACGCCGTTGGCATCCTGTTGGACCTCCGTCGTGACGGCGCCGCCTGTTAGCCAATTGAACAGCACATCGTGGAAGGTGAGCCCGGAGCCGTTTTGAATCTTGGTGCGGCTGAACTGCTTGCGTTGTATTTGCACGTGCTGGTTGCACATCTGGCCAAAGTAACCAAACCCGGCAGGAAGCTGCGTGAACTGGTTGGCGGTGCGAGTGGCGATCTCGTAGTTATCGGCACACGCGCCCCAATCGAGCAGCCGCTGTTGACCCATCGAGTCGATGAGGTCGGCGTGCACGAAGCTTGGCGTGCTGATCTCGTTGAGGATGAGGTAGGTGGCGTCCATGCAGTAGTAGTCGTCGACGCCCGATGCGAGGCAGCTGGCATCGAGCGCTGTGTCGTCGACCTCCCAGAAGTCGCGGAAGCGCGGGCGGTTGTAGAGCGTGCCGAGCTCGTCGTAACTGGTGTAACCGGACAAGGCGGGATCCCAGGGGATGGTGGGATCGCTAAGGCTGGGGGAGAACGACGCGTCGGTTGCGCTCTTCACCGTGACACCTTCGGCCAGGAGCCTGGCGGCGATGCGGTCGACGTGCTCACGCACACCCGTCGCTGCTGCCGATTCGCCAGCGAACAACACGAAAGCGTTGTGTAGATCGGGCATCGCGCATTCACGGCTGCCGTTGTCGGGGAGCGTGGGGCCGGCGATGAGTGTGTCGAAGACATCATTGGCGATCGCTTCACCGTTGAACTGGATGTTGTAATCCATGCCGGGGTAGGACGGCGGCGAGAGCGTTTTCACGGCGGCGGAGCCGACGTAGTCGCTCGAGTCGCAGTAGTGCACCAGCACGTGATTCCAGTTGCCGAAGCGGTTGCCTGGTTGGCGTGCGAGGAGTCCCGTTGGCGGATCGATCGCGGGCGGGGCGCCGAGACTGCTCATCTTGCCCGCAACATCGATGATGTCGCCGGACAGCGAACAGAAGCGCTCGAGGCAAGCATCTTCGTCGGCACATCCACCACCGCCATCGAAGAAGACGATCCACTTGTTGGCGTTGGGCGAGCCGGCGGGCGCGGGGCGCATGTACATGACGGCGGGTGATCCATCGTTGCAGCGCGAGTTGGCGCCGTTGAGCGTACGTTTCAACATCGGGTTGGCGGCGCCTGCCGCTGCGGTCGGGAGACGCGTGTTGTAGTCCGGGTTGACACCGGCTGCGTCCTGGCAGAGCTGCGGCAGGAGGTCGTAGGGGGGCGGGGCGACTGCCTGTGTTGGAGCGCTCGCCATCGCGCACGCGAAGACTGCGGCGAGGATTGCGATGGTGCTGTGGGGAAGTAGGGTGGTTGTCGATTGTGGCATGAGACGGCTCCTCGTTCGGCCGTGCGGCGGGGTGCCTGGCCGGGTCTGGACAGATAGAGCCGCTTGGGGGAGCGTTTCACATAGAAAGCGCGAATGCGTCAACGAGGCTGGAAGATCGGTTGAGAGCAGTGGCGTTCGGCTACGGCTGTTGCAGTGACTTGCCTTGCTGCCAGGGTTCACTCTGGATCGAACCCACGCGGCTCGCTCACATTGATGCGACGTTCGTTGCGATACCACGTGCCGTTGCGCGCGGGCCCCAAGCGCCAGGTGCGTTCGAGCGGGGTGTCACCGGTGACGAGCATGTGGCCGCCGTGCTGACCGTACCGATGATGCGTCGGGCACAGCGCATCGCCGTTATCGTGATGATCGCTACCGCCGCGTGATCTGTACTGGCGATGATGCCATTCGACGCGCCGGCTAGTGCAGCCCGGGGCCTCGCAGCGGTGTCGAGCACGCACAAACAGTTCGGAATGCGAGGCTGAACGCTTCGGCGCTTGACCGTGTTGCGCACAAAACTCCTCGAGCATTGCCAAGAGACCAACCCACGAGGGGATTCGGCGGCACGCGGTGGAAAATGTCCGGGCAGCACGCCATGAAGGCGGATCTTCATCGCTGATCGGTTGCGACCAATCGCAGGCGGCGGCATCGAGGGTTAGGTACTTGCATCGAGTTTCGATGCAGGCGCCGAAGTCGCGGGCGAGCTCTATCGGCAATCGCCAGCGCAGCACGCTGCCCGCCACAGGAACCAACGGGCCATCATTGCAGGC
>JANNUT010000040.1:0-15710 GCA_031395565.1 Acidobacteriota bacterium
TTCGGTATACCGTCCCCGAAACTCCGTCCCCGAAACTCCGAAATTCTCAGGACTTGGTGAGCTCGGCGTTGAGGGTTTTGAGGGCGGCGGTGATGCTGGTTTTGTCGACGGACTTGACGAAGGCTTCCTCGGCGGTGATCAGGCCGCGCTTGGTGAGTTCGACCAAAGCGTCGTTCAGCGTGACCATGCCGAACTTGCGGCCGGTCTGCATGATCGAGGGAATTTGAAACGTCTTGCCCTCGCGGATCAGGTTCGCCACGGAGGGGATGCCGATCAACACCTCGAGTGCCGCAACGCGCCCGCCGCCGATTTTCTTGCACAGCGTTTGAGCGATGACGCCCTTCAGCGATTCGCTCAGCATCGTGCGAATCTGAGCCTGACGGTCGGCCGGGTATTGATCGATGATCCGATCGATCGTCGAGACGGCGGTTGTGGTGTGAAGTGTCCCGAACACCAAGTGGCCGGTTTCGGCGGTCTCGATGGCGATCGAGATCGTCTCCAGATCGCGCATCTCGCCGACCAAGACGATGTCGGGATCCTCGCGCAAGGCGGCCTTCAGCGCGCGCTTGAACGACTGCGTATGCACGCCGACCTCGCGCTGATTGACCAGGCAGGTGCGGTTGTCATGCACGAACTCGATCGGGTCCTCGATCGTGATGATGTGATCGTGGCGAATCCGATTGACGTGATCGATCAGCGCGGTGAGTGTCGTCGACTTACCCGAGCCCGTGGGACCGGTGACCAACACTAGCCCCTTGGTCAGTTTGCAAAGCTCGAGGATCGGAGGCCCCAGTGACAGATCTTGCGCCGTGAGAATTTTCGAAGGAATGACTCTGAAGACAGCCCCCGGCCCTTTTCGATCTGCAAAGATGTTGGCTCGAAAACGCGCCAGACCTTGAATCTCGTACGCGAAATCGGTGTCTTTGATTTCGTCATACTCGCGACGATTGCGCTCAGGAATAATTGGGTCGAGCAACTGGCGCATCGAGTCGGCAACCAATGCCGGCCAGTCGTCGATGCGCTGGATCTCACCATCGATGCGAAGAATCGGCTGCTCGCCGCTGGAGAGGTGCAGATCCGACCCCTTGCGTTCGACCAACAGCCGCAACAGCGTCTCGATTTCCGCAGCGCTGCCGGTCGCTGGTGGTGCCGTCGGCGAGAGGGTCGCAGCCACAACTGCCGGCACCGGCGCAGAGATCGCAACCGGTTGACTGACTTTCGCGGCGCTGAATCGCGCGGTCAGCGTCGCACCCTCAAGCTCCAATTCGACCGAGAGCGGCGCCATCCCAGGCCGAACCACGCGGCCCTTCGCGCTAGACAGTTGCTGCACGCACGCAATCAGTGAGTTGTCGACGACCTCGCCCAGCAGCACGAGCAACTGGTCGAGCGAAGGCCGCGCCTGACTTGCCGGGCGCTCACCGTCGGCGAACACGAACGTCGGAACTTGGTCCGAGACCAAGCGCAACTCGATCGCTCCGCGCTGCAACAGAACCTCTAAAAAACGATCCAGCTGTGCCACGACCGTCGTCTCCCGTCGCACCTGACAGAGGGGCAACCGGGAATGTAGGTCGCGTATGCGCGAGGGAAAGCCCTAGCGGCGAGGAGATCGAAGCGAGGGTAATATCCGCCGTTCCGAATCGGAACACGAAAGGAGAAAGTGATGAGTCGTAACGCCGCAATCACTGCCGCGCTGCTGGGGCTGGCCGCCCTCATGCCGGCCTTTGCAGCCGAAGGCGCGAAGCCGATGCCCGACGTCTACAAAGTGAAACTCGAAACCAGCAAGGGCGACATCGTTGTAGAAGTGCATCGTGACTGGGCGCCGATTGGAGCCGCACGCTTTCAGGAGTTGGTCGAGGCCAAGTTCTTCGACGAGTGCCGCTTCTTCCGCGTCGTGCCCAACTTCGTGGTGCAGTTCGGAATCAACGGCGATCCACAAACCAACGTCACCTGGCGCTCCAAGCGAATTGCTGACGACCCTGTGAAGGAAAGCAACAAGCGCGGCTACCTAACGTTCGCAACTTCCGGACCGAATAGCCGCACGACACAGTTGTTCATCAACCTGCGCGACAACGAGCGATTGGATGGCATGGGTTTCTCTGCCTTCGGCAAGGTGATTGAAGGCATGAAGATCGTCGACGAGCTTTTCTCGGGCTACGGCGAGACGCCCGATCAAGGTCAGATTCAATCCGCCGGAAACGCCTACCTCACCAAGACATTCGCCAAGCTCGACTTCATCAGGACCGCGCGAATGATGCCGTAAGCAGTTCACGAGAGCTCGCGACAAAAAAAGGGCGGCCAAGCGGCCGCCCTTTTTCATGACTCTTGAATACCGTTGGTCTAGATATAGAACGTCAACATCGCGTACCAAACCGGGGCCCTTCGGTAGATCACACCATCACGCCCGAAGAAGAGGCGCTGCTGAATCACCGGTGTGCCCAAGCCCACATCAGGTACGTAGATCTTCAACCTGTCGAGCACTTCGTTTTTGATCTCGGTCTGAGTCCAAGAAAAGTGCAGCTTCATGTTGTGCTCGCTGATGTAGTAGTTGAAACCCATCCCCCACTGGCGCGTGCGCTCGAGTCCCCAGACCAGATTCGGTGGAGCCGAGGGCTTGACGGCAATATCGCTGATGCCATCGGGGCCGAGCGGCGGCGCGATGAAGCCGGGATCCTTTTGCTTGAGGAGCGAGTAACGGCCGACGATCTCGACCTTCTCGTCGAACAAAAACCATCCCGCGTCAGCGGCCAAGGCGGAAATTTCCTTGTCGTCTGTCGTGCCCGAGGTATCGGTCAACAAGCCGTCCTGGAGCGTGTGCTGCTTCCAAGATGCAGAGATCGAAAGATCACGGGTTCGCATCGCACCGAACAGCTCGATCGCGGTACGGCTGGTATTGTCGTAAACGCAGTTAGCCGTGGTGCCGATCAGACAGGTTCCACCCGTTTCTTCGGAAACGAGACCGCCGACCTGATTGCTGATCCAGCCAAAGCCAAACGTGTAGGCCGTGTCATCGGCATGCAGCGCTGACGTGCGATCGTCGCCGAAACCGTCCTTGTTTTGGTACTCGACGCGCAGCGAGGTCAGCTTGCCGTCGTTGTCGTCGGAGACGTTGGCACCGGCGCCGTTTTGGATTGCCAGCCGCGCCAGCCAATGTCCTTCGGGGCTGCGCCACCCGGCAAGTCCGCCGAGGTCGTAACCGGGAGACAACGACGAGGCAATCGGCAACTCACCGAACTGCAGCTTCCAGGGCGCCGCCAAAACGAACAGATCGAAGGGCGCCTTGAACTGGCCGACCTGGCCGTAAAAACCGCTGTCGCCGCCGAGGCGAATATACCCGTCGAGCAGACGCGGCTTGGTCTTGTCGCCATACAGTTCGGTTTCGAGCTTCCACTTCACCCACGGCTTGTAAGCGGTGCCGTTGAACATCGCGCGGACGCGGCGCATTCGAAACGACCCAGCCGCGGAAACTTCTGTGTCCTTGGCGTCAGGGACTTCCACACGATCGCCGATCCACGCGTACAGATCACCCGCGAAGGCTGTCTGGCCGCTCCTATAAGTGCCGCGCACTTGTGTCAAGAAGTGTGCTTCGAGCGTGTAATCGGTGCCTTCGCCAAGTTTGAAACCGTCCTTGCCGGCGGTCGCCTCCCCGGCAGCAGCAAAACCTGCGGAGAGAGTGCTGGCCAGGAGCAGCGTTAAGACGTGCTTGAACGAGTGTTGCATCACCTCTACCTCCCTCAGATGAAGAAGCTGAGCATCGCGCGCAGCCCCTTCGACGTGCCTTCGTTCACGCCCTTCAGGACGTCGCCGTCATCGTCGAATTGGTCTTTGAACTTGAAGCCGTCCTGACCAAAATCGACCTGCAGCTTGAGGTTGTTGTTTAGGAAGTAGCGGTTCACGCCGATCCGCCATTCCTCATCGGTGCGGTCACTGACGATCGGGGGCAGGAACGGAAAAATCGGATCGAAGAACGCCAGCGGATCGTCGTACTTGATTTGCCCGTAGCGCGCCGCCAGTTCCCAACCGTCACAGACGAAGTATCCGAAGTCGACGTTCCAGTTAGTGATTCCCAAATCGTCGAGATCGCCACTGGGAGTGAAACGACCGTCGCCGATCGTCCACTTCTGAAACGTCGCATTGGCTTGCCAACGGCTGCCACGCAGCGCGCCGAACAGCTCGACGGCCGAGCGGCTCGTCGTGTCGTAGCTGCACTTCTCGTCGACGCCTGGCTCGCAGCTGCTGTCTTCGTCACCCACCAACGGGCCGCTGCTGTTACGCGTGAACGCCAGACCTGCGGTCCACTGCAGGGCAGTAGGCCGATCGACCGCCGTGGCCTTGTAGTCGAAGCCGCCGGAGTTTTGGAACTCGAATCGCGCCGACATCAGCAAGCCATCATCGGAGTTGCCGTTGACGTTCTCGCCATCGCCGTTCTGAACTGCGACCATCCAGTTGAAGCGCTTGTCCGACGCACTTCCGAAATACGCCGCGCCCAGATCGCGTCCGGGTGAGAACTCGTCGGTACCGAGCGGGTTCTCGACAAACGTCTGATCGCGTTCCGAGAATAGTTGGAAGATGTCGAACGGTGCGCGGAACTGACCAAACTTGAAGTTCACACCCGCTTTGAGCATTGTCGCGATATAGGCGTCCTTGAGCACGGCATCGCCGTCGCCAAAGTCGGCCTCCAGTTTCCAGTGCAACCACGGTTTGAAGGCAGTCCCGCCGAAAACTGCACGCGCCCGGCGAACCGTCGTGTCCCACTTGGGATCGATCTCGGTCGAGGTGGCACCAATCGCTTGCCAGAGATCGCCCTTGAAGTCGATGTTGGTCTTGAGATAGTCGGCCTTACCTTGGACCCAAAATTCGCTCTCCAGGGTGAAGTCGCCTTCCTTGATAAAGAACCCTTTCTTTTCGTCCTTGCCGGCTTCGCCAGCGAACGCCACGGCGGAGAGCAGGATCGTCGCCACCGCTGCCTGGCCGAGCCAACGGATTGCTCGCGAGTTCATTTCCGCTCCTCCGTTCAAATCTGGAAGGCCAGCAAGAATCGCAGGCCTTCAGTGGATAGGTCTTGCGTGCCGCCAGCACCCGAGAATTCGACATCGGTGCTGTCGGTCGCCTGACCGTAGTCCACGGTGAACTTGAAATTGTTGCCCAAGAAGTAGTGGGAATAACCGACACGCCACTCGTCGCTGCTCTCGTTGACGGTGTCGCCCTCGCTGTCATACGACGGGTCGGTGAATTCCCACTGTCCGATACGAGCCAGAATCTCGTCGCGCTCCGAAACGAAGAATCCAACGTCGACATTCCAGTACCGGAGGTCGGCGTCGGTGAGCTTGCCGTCGGAGTCCAAGCGGCCGTCTTCGAAACTCCACTGTTGCAGCGATGTGGTCGCCTGCCAACGTTTGCCGCGCAGCGCACCGAACAGTTCGATGGCGGTGCGATCGACCGTCCTGTACGTGCATTTGTCGTCCGTGCCAAGCACGCAGTCCTGGGTGACGTTACCAATCAGGTTGCCTTGCGGATTGCTCATCAAGGCCAACCCTACCGTGTACTTGAGCTTGTCGGGGTGATCGATGGCCGACATCTTGTATTCGAATCCGCCCTCGCTTTGAAACTCGCCGCGAGCGGAAAGCATGAACTTGTTGTTGTCGTTTTCGTCCTGGTTGTCGCCGTTTCCGTTTTGCACGGCGGCCATCCAGTTGAAGCGCTTGGTTTCGGTGCTGCCGTAGTACATCACACCTACGTCACGGGTACGCGGCCAGAGGAACTCGGTCCCCTGCGGCCGCTCGGCGAAGTTGCCGTAACTTTCCGATGTCAGCTTGTAGATGTCGAACGGTGCTTTGAACTGACCGATGCGCCATCCGTTCTTCGGCGCAGTTTCGACTTGCACCCAAGCATCATGAATGCGCGACTGGCCCTTTCCGAAGTCGGTCTGAATCCTCCAGCTCAGCCACGGGAAAAACGCCTTACCGCCGAAGATCGCGCGCGCATGTTTGATGCGGAACTCGAGCTTCGGGTCGATCTCGGTGTTCACCAAGCCTGAGAACGCGTCGCCGCTGAAGTCATAGTTAGTCTTCAGGTAGTCGGCTCGCATGTGAACCCAGAACTCGGTCTCCAACGTGAAGTCGCCATCCTTGAGATAGAAGCCTTTGTCCTCGGCCTTTCCGGCCTCCCCGGCCAACGCAAGCAGGGGAATGGCCCACACGCCCGCAACGGCGAGGATACGGGTCAGCTTGCCCATCCGAACTCTCCTTTTCAGCGTGCAGAGCTGTGTGCCTGGCCGCACTCGGTACGGCATGCGAGGCGCCTTGGTTTGGCGGGACGCTCGGCGAACACCTCTGATGGTTCCGGAGTCGCTCCTGGCGAGAACCGGCGCGAGAACATAACCAAACAGGAAGGCGGGCGCAATCAAAGCCGGGCGGACTGTTTCAACTGATTTCGATGCAGGGGTGGGGAGAGTGATCAGGCGGTGACATTGAGGTACAGCCCAAACCCGCTCGAGAAGCCCGGACCGGCCAGCGGGACGGCTCGGCCCCGTGCGGTATAGCGAAGCGTCGGCGCCTCTTCGGCCATCAATTCGCGAGGGCCACGGGGCGCTGAACGCCTCGCGCGCGCGGGTTCGGGCCGGTCCAACGGCATGGACCGCGAGGCGCGCCGGTCCTCGGCGCGGTCGAACGAGCCCAACCCGTCGACTCCCGGCTCGTCGCCCCAAAACGCGCGTACCCCCCAGCGAACCGACGCGGGTCCCTCCGCGTCGATGCTGAGCGGCTGGCGCTCGTAGACGGCTTCAAGGCGTATCGGGGTCATGCGGCTCCGGCGGCAATCTAGGCCGGTGGACGGTTGCGGGCCAGCCCGAAAACGAACGGTGGGTGCGCTGGGCGCGTTCCGCGCGGAGAATCAGCCCTCGGAGGCGACGTGATCGATCGAATGTCGTGGTTTGCCATCGCTACGGTGTGGGCAGGGCTGGCGTCGGCAGCAGATCCAGTCAGCACGGTCTCGCCGGGCCGGCTTCGGGGAGAGGTTCGGGACTCTGGAAAGGCGGAACGCATCCCGGGCGCTGCGTTGTTCGCATCCGCCGGCGAGATCGCCGTGCTCGGTGTTACCGCAACTGACGCAAAGGGGTTTCTATCGCTCGATGGGCTGCCGGTAGGAACGTACCGGGTCGTCGCCACGGCCGCCGGGTTCATCGCCGGAGACGTCAAGGCGGTGACCGTGGGGGGCCCCTTCCGTGCGGTCGTCGAGTTGCCCCTCAAGCGAGGCGTCGAACGTCCCACGGAACTCGTGCTCGGGCCCGGGGCCGGCGACGCGACCAAGCTGTCGATCCAGATCAGCGACGAGGCGGGAAAGCCGATGCCGGGTGTTCTGGTCAGATGTGAGCCGGTGGCACATCGCGCCGATCCCGCTGAGGGTCGAACGCAACCGGATGGCCGGTTGGAACTCGGCCCGTTGGTCGCCGGCGGTTGGAAACTCACCTTGGCAAGAGCTGGGTGGACACGACTCGTCGTTCCCAGCATCACGTGGCCCTCGGGAGAGCTGCGGGTGATCGCGCGCCTTTTGCCCTCGGGCGATAGCAAGGCGCCGGTGGGTGAGCTGCTGCCGCCAGGAGAACTGCAGTAGCTCTGCGCCCCAGAAGGCTACGGCTCGGTCGTCGCGAAGTAGCCGCTGCGGTGACGCACGTCGAACTTCCCGTCGCGCGCGATCTTGACGACGATGCGGCGGAACTTTCCGTCGGGGTCGAGGTGACTCGACGAGTACACCACTTGATACAGACCACGCAGTTCGCTGGCGATCGCTTCGTACGTCCCGGCGAGATCTTCTGCTTTGGAGACGAAGTAGGCGCGGCCGCCGGTATCTTCCGACAGGTGCGAGAGCGCACTGCGTCCTGTTCCGCCCACGCCCGCGCCCAACGCGATGGCGTAAATCGAGACCTCGTTGCGGCGTGCCTCATCGACGATGCGGTCGAGCGTGATCCGCGATTCGGTGTCGTCGCCGTCGCTGAGGATGATCAACGCACTGCGATCGAACGGGAGCTTGCGAACGACTCGGAAGGCCGCATGCACCGCATCGTAGAGCGACGTGCCTCCGACGGCGCGTGTGCCCTTGATGCTGGTGCACAACTCGCTGCGGTTGGCTGTGGCCGCCTGTCGCAGCGTGACCTGCTCGTCGAAGTCGATCACGAATGCTTGGTCGGCATCGGTGAGTGTCTCGACGAAACGACAGGCGGCGGACTGGGCTTCCAACATCTGCTCGAGCATCGAACCTGAACTATCGATCAGAATTCCAGCCAAGATCGGGCGCGTCTCGCGCGTCACGGAGACGATTTGTTGCGGCGTGCCGTCTTCGCTGACCTCGAAGTCCTTTACGGTCAGGTCGCTGATAAAGGCGCCGCGGCCATCGCGGACCGAGACGTTGAGCAACACACGCTGCACATCGACCACATCGGCGAAGTCCAGTGCCCGGGTGACGACGAAGTCGCTGACGCTCAAGCCCTGCTTATGGATGGCAACTGCCTTGATGACGTGCGCCGTTGGTTTGCGCCCGAAGTCGTGCACGACCTGATACGGCGGTTCGTTGTCGGAGAACAGCAGCTTATCGTCGAGATAAAAATCGACGCGTTCGATGTCGGTGTCCTGCCGCGCGGTGACTTCGGCTTTGAGTGTGGTTTCTCCGATCAGCGCTTCGCCGGATACCGGCGAGCTGAGCTTGACCTTGAACCCTCGCCGCGCGGTGAGGTCTTGCGCGTGTGTCGCCGTGAGCAACGCCACACTTGTCGCAACGGCGAGCCAAGACCAGCGAAGAATCGCCCTCATTTTCCGGCCTTGACCGCAGGCCGAAGCCGAGTGAGCGCTTCCTTGGCGCGTGCCGCTTGATCGGGCGGCGGACCTGAAGCCAAGAACGCATCGAGTTCGAGAGCCGTGGTGGCGGCGTCGCCTTCGGCCCAGGCCAAACGGGCCAGGCCTGCGTGCGCCGCGGCCGGCGCGGGCGAGAACGTGAGCGCCTGGCGATACGCGACGCGCGCGCCATTGCGATCGCCGGATCGTTCGCGCACCACTCCCAAATTCACCCAATCGCGCGCTTCGGCCGAACTGCCGGTGCTGAGCGATTGCAACCACGGTTCGGCTTCACGCAAGTTACCGGCTCGACCCAAAACGAGCGCGCCGCGCCGGATCAATTCAGGACTATTCGTTGCGGCGGCCAGCGCCGCACGCGCGAGTTCTGCAGCATGCGTGGCATCACCCGAACCAAGTTGCGCCTCCGCGACGCCGAGCAGGACTGCCGGTGGTGCCGTTCCGCGCGAGGCCTCGTCTTGCAACTGCTGCAGTTCTGCTTTGCGCTTCGTAATGCTCTGTTGCTCGCTCAGTAACTCGGCGCGCTCTTGCTCGTACAGCAGCTTCGGTTGCGGTGGGGTAAGTGCGACGAGCGCAGCCTCCAACTGCCCGCTCGCCCCCAGAGCACGCCCCAACGTCAAGCGTGCCGGCACCGAATCGGGATCGATCGCCAAGGCGGCACGCGCCCCGTCGATCGCTTCAGGAAACGCGCCGAGTGTGCGAAAGATCTCCGCTTCGATCGCAATGCTCACCGAGTCCTTGGGCCGCAGTTGACGCGCACGCCGCGCTGCCGTTAACGCCTCGTCCGGCATTCCGGCGAGTACGAGCACACGGGCCAGACCGGCTTGCACGGCGGCATCGTCGGGTCGCAATCGAGCCGCGGCACGCACGTCTTCCAACGCTTGATCCAACCGCCCACGCTGCAGGTGAAATTGGCCGCGATGCAGTAAGACGCGCGCATCGGCGGCATTCGCTTCAAGCGCTTTGCCGAAAAATTCGAGCGCCTTGTCATCGTCGCCGGTTGCGGCGCTGAGCCGCGCCAGGCCATCGAATGCGGGGGAGTGGTCCTTGCGTAGTTCCAGCGCGCGGTAGTAGCTGGCGCGTGCGCGATCGGCGCGGCCGCCGGCCGCGTACGCATCGCCCAGGTCGACCCAACTCGAGATGTTCATCGGATCCAGATCGGTGGCGATTTCCAACGCGTCGATGGCGCCTGCAGGATCGCGCAACGCCAACCGTGCCTGACCGCAATACCAAGCGGCGTCATGTGAATTGAGTGCGTGGTCCATGGCCCAGCAGAGTTCATCGACAGCGGTGCGCCATTCACCATTCTTCAAAGCACGTACACCAGCGGATTGACGCTGAAAGATTTGCTGGCGGATGTCGTTGGGGGGAGGCGGCTCCGGTTTGACGGGCGGTGCCGCGAGCACAACAGCCAACAGCGAGGCGCCGAGTGCAGCGATCATCACGAGGCTCCTTGCCGTGCTGCCATCACGATCTTCAAACGCAACTCACGCAGCTCGGGATTCTGTGGATCGATCGTGATCGCGCGATCGATCGCCTGTTTTGCAGCGTCGAGCTGTCCACGTCGCAGCGCAACCGCAGCCACCACTGCCAGCACCTCGGGGTCGTCGGGCGCCACTTGCAGCGCGGCTTGCGCGTGACGCTCCGCCTCGCCCAAATCGCCATCGGTCTTCAACAGGTTCGATGCGGCTTCACGCTGCGCGTCCGCGTCCTGCGGGAATCGCTGAGCACGAGCCAGGATTGCCTTGCCCTCGGCTACCGGTCCGCCCACGGTTGCCGACAACGACACGAAGCGCGACCAAAGTTCACGCGTTCCGCTAGCGTTGGTGCAGATGTCGAGCACCATTCGCAGCGCGTCGAGCGCCTGTTTGGGTTGTCCCACGCGTTCTTCGGCGTCAGCCAACAACAAGGCGGCATCGTCGGCGTCGTCGTGCTTGCACTCGGGGTCTGTTCCCATCGCGCTGTGTGCAGCGGTGCGCGCCGCAGGTAAGTCACCCGCGCGCAACGCACGCCCGCCATCGGCGATCACCCGCTCGGCGCTACTGGCGGATCCTTCTGCGGCGAGTTGTTTCTCGAACTGCGTGCGCGCCTGGTCGAGTGTCGACAGCACCTTCTGTGCCGTTTGGTACCCTTCGAGCCGAGCCAGCACGCGGCCATCGCGTGGATCGATGAACAACGTCATCGGCAACCCGGCAATTTCGTACTTGGCCGCGAGCTCCGGGTTTGCGCCGGTGCCGACATCGACCTCCGGGTGATAGGGAATCGCAGCGCGATCGACGGCACGTGCGACATCCTCACGGGCCCAGACGTCGCGATCCATCTGGTAACAAAACTTGCACCATGTGGCCCACGCATCCAGCAGCACGATTTTCTTTTGCGCGCGTGCGGTGGCGAGTACCTCGTTAAAGGTGCCGCTGGTCCATTTCACGCCAGGCGAAGGGTCGGCAGCGAGCGCCGCGCTGGCAGCCAGCAAGATCAGCAGCGCTATTGGTCCCCTCGTCATGCGGCCACCTCACCGACAACTGTCTGTCCATCGTTCTCGAGTCGATTCATTCGAACGGCCAACCACTGTCCTGACTCGGCCTGCGGCAACAGCACCTCGATGTAGTTGCCGGTGAGCGTACGTGCTTGTCCGGCCGCCGTTCGCCCGGCCAACACCAGCGCGTTTTGCACGCGACCGAGCTGCGAGCTTCGGAACCGTCGCGCGGCCTCGCGGCCGAGCGCGATCAAGGCGTTGGTGCGCGGCCGCACAATGTCGCCCTTGGGTTGCAACGATAGTGACGCCGCGCGCGTTCCTGGTCGCGACGAGTACGTAAAAACGTGCAAATAGTCGAGTGGCAGCGAGGCGATGAACTGCTCAGTAGCGGCATGCTCGGCAGCGGTCTCGCCTGGGAATCCGGTAATGACATCGGCACCCAAGCAAACATGCGGCACCGTGGCCTTGGCGCGTTCGATTACCTCGCGGTAGTGCGCCGTGCGGTAATTGCGTGACATCCGCGCGAGCACATCGTCGCTCCCGCTTTGCAGCGGAATTTGAATGTGAGGGGCGAGCACTTCGGGCGCTTGAGCCATCAGCGACAACACGCTGGCGTCCACCGTACGCGGCTCGAGTGAGTTGAGCCTGATTCGCAGCGGCAACGCTGCGTCGAGAATGGCTCGCAGCAAATCGGCAAGAGAGAGCGCTGGAGTTAGATCGCGTCCCCACATCCCTACATTCACGCCGGTCAAGCCGACCTCGCGCACGCCAGCCGCCGCCAAGGCGCGGAGTTCGCGCAGCACGCTTTGGATCGGCTCTGAGCGGCCCGGCCCGCGTACCTTCGGGATGATGCAGTAGCTGCAGGCGAGGTCGCAGCCTTCCTGGACCTTTAGAAACGCGCGCGCCGGATCGGGAAAGGTGAGCGAGAGCGGCACGGTGACGCACTCATCGCGACCCAAGAGCGCCGCGGGCAGCCGTTCGCGCTCATGCAGCCCAACCACGTCGTCGAACAACTCCGCTGTGCGCAGCGCTTCGGGATCACGCTCGGCATAGCATCCGGTGGCAATCAGCCGGGCCGTCGGGTTGAGCCGTCGCAGCCGCCGCGCAGCCTTGCGAGCATCGTGATCGGCCTTGCCCGTGACCGTGCAGGTGTTGACCACAATCACGGAGGCTTGTGCAGGATCGTCGGCCGGCGCAAAACCACCGGCACGCAAGATTGACTCGGCGCGCGCGCTATCGAATTGATTGAGCTTGCAACCGAAGGTGACGATCGAATAGCGGAGTTCGTTCACAATGACCCCCCGCCGCTCGCATTAGCGCTTGCCGAGGATCTCTTGCAGCCGGGATTGTGCCTTGGCGTTGCTCTCCGCCACCTCACGCGCCATGTCCTCGCGACGCTTGACCAGCTTTTCCGCCAACGAGGCGTCGGCCAGCGCCAAGATCTGACACGCTAACATCCCGGCGTTAGCCGCGCCCGAGCCACCGACAGCGAGCGTGGCCACCGGCACACCGCGCGGCATCTGGACCGTCGACAACAGCGAGTCGATCCCGCCCATCGCGCCGCCCGAGAGCGGAACTCCTAGAACAGGCTTGGTGGTGTGCGCGGCCACGACGCCGCCCAGGTGGGCTGCCATGCCGGCACCCACAATAAACACCTTGATCCCGCGCGCTTCCGCTGCGGCCACGTACTGAAGGGTGCGGACCGGACTGCGATGCGCCGACGTGACCTCGAGTTCGTAAGCGACGCTAAAACGGTCGAGCTCGCGCGCCGCTTCGGCCATCGTTTCGAGGTCGCTGGCCGAACCCATCATGATGGCGACCTGCGCGGCCGCCGTCGTCATCGACGAACCCCAGCCGGTGCACTCGACACGACAGCGTCAGAGGCAATGTCCTTGCGATAGTGCATCCCCGGAAAATGAACTCGGCTGGCTGCGTCGTAAGCGCGCCGCCGCGCATCGGCGATGTCGCGGCCGAGTGCCGTGACGGCCAACACACGTCCACCCGCCGTGCGAATTTCGCCGCCGGGTCCTGTGCGCGTCCCCGCGTGAAAGAACAACACGTCGGGTGTGCCCGCGAAGATTTCCAGGCCAGAGATCTTCTTCCCTTTGGGATAAGTGCCGGGGTATCCCTGCGCTGCCAACACCACGCTCACCGCGGCCTCGCGACGCCACTCGACGCGAATGCCCGACAGATCACCGTGGGCTGCTGCGGCCAACAGCGGCACAACGTCGGACGCGAGTCGCGGCATCAGCACTTGTGTTTCGGGATCGCCGAATCGCACGTTGTATTCGACCACCATTGGGCCTTCTTCCGTCAGCATCAGGCCCACATACAACACTCCGCGATACGGGTGGCCTTCGCCGGCAATGCCGCGAATGGTGGGTCCAACGATCTTCTCGAGCACGATCGCCGAGATGTTTCGATCCAGATGCAGTGCCGGAGAGTACGCGCCCATGCCGCCCGTATTGGGGCCGCGATCGGCGTCGTAAACGCGCTTGTAGTCCTGACAGGTAACCAATGGGATGACGCGCTGACCGTCGGAGATCGCAAAGAAACTCGCTTCGCGGCCGCGCAAGAAACGCTCGATCACAACGGTCTTGCCGGCGCCGCCGAACGCTTTTTGGACCATGAGTTTTTGAATCGCCTCGCGCCCTGCTTCGCGCGACTCGGCGATGATGACGCCCTTGCCACCGGCCAAACCGTCGGCCTTGATGACAAACGGCGCTTCGCCTCGCTCGATATGGGCGTAGGCGCTATCGGCATCCGTGAAGATTTCGTACGCAGCTGTTGGGATCTTGTGCCGCGTCATGAATTCCTTCGCAAACACCTTGCTTGCTTCCAAACGAGCCGCGCCCCCCGTCGGCCCGAAGACGGCTCGACCGCGCGCGATGATCTTGTCGGCGATCCCCTGAGCGAGCGGCAGCTCAGGGCCTACGACCGTGAGATCGATCCCTTGCCGGGCGACGAAATCGGCAACGGCATCGGGGTCGGAGGAGGCCAACGGAGGACAGTCCGCGATCTCGGCGATACCTGCGTTGCCGGGACTGCAAAACAGTTCCTCGACACTGCGGCTCTGCCGGATTTTCCAGGCCAGGGCGTGCTCTCGCCCCCCGCCACCGATCACCAAAATCTTCATTGAGTCTCCCCGAACTTCCCCCGATTTCGGGGTGCGGATTGTCCGAGACGGTGCGGGGGGTGTCAACGAAAATCTTGCCTCTGGCCCCGGCGTGACCGAGCTTATTCGCCGGAAGCCGGATTCGTTCGGCTAAGATACGCCCGACATTGCGGTGCCCGGCCGCCCGTTTCGGTCGGGACGGAGGAATGAATGCGAAGACTATTCGTTCTTAGTGTGCTCGCGGCCCTCGCTATCCCAGCGCTCGCCCAGGAACCTCAGCACAAGAGCGAGGGGACCTTTTATCTCGGTTACATGCGCGGCGACGCGGCCCTGGACGTGGCCAACTCACCCACACTGGACGACGATTTCGCCGTGGGTGTGCAATGGGCCCGCGCCTTCACCCCCACCTGGGGCTTTCTGTGGCGGGTCGGCTATTCCCCGAATCAAATCACCGACCTCTCGGGCGAGGACGTGGGAGCCGACCTGATCTACACCGACTTTTCGGCGACCTATCAGGCGAATTTCCAGAACATGAGCCTGTATGTGCCGGTGGGTGTGGGGTACGCCAAGGCGAGTTTCGATCGCCCGTTGCGTGCGCCGACATGCCCTGGTTCGACGTGCGTGGAAGTCGATGGCGATTCCGGACTGACCTATCACGTCGGCCTTGGGATGAAGTTTCCGTGGGGCAAGAACAAGCTCTGGACCGTGGAAGGACGCTATCGGATCTTGGGTGCGATTACCGATTCACTCGATGCGCGGATGGACACCTTCGAACTGAGCGTCGGCTTTGGCTGGGCCTACTAGGCCTGGCTTGCTCCCATCGAATCACTCTGGGCCGGGGCGTCGCCTCGGCCCTTTTCGTTGACGGCTCTCGGCTCGGTCCGTATCCTCAGCGGGCCTCGAATCGATCGCGGGGCGCGGTAGCCAAGTGGTAAGGCAAGGGTCTGCAAAACCCTCATCATCGGTTCGACTCCGATTCGCGCCTCCAAACTATTTCGTCTCAACGCGCACCGTCGCCGGCAATCAAGATCAATCGAACGAAGCGTGGGTCGATCGGCTGGTCGCGCTCAAGAGCGGTCCAATCATCGGCGAGACGCGTCAACAAGAGCGGCGTCAGTGCGGCGATGCCCCACGACTGACATGTCGACGAAACGCGCTCGGCATCGAGCGCATTCAAGGCGCTGGCAGCCTCGCGGGCGGCAAAGGGTGCCGGGCGTGCCGCCTCGCCCACCGCGTTGCGCGCGAGAGCGGTCATCAAGCACGCCGACCAATCGATGTC
>JANNUT010000041.1:0-35549 GCA_031395565.1 Acidobacteriota bacterium
TCAGCACCAACCCCGCCGGCGGCGCCCAAATCACCCTCCTCTTCCCCCGCTAACGAGATTCGGGGACGGTATACGGAATAGATTCGGGGACGGTTTACTGAATAGATCCGGGGTCGGTATACGGAATACAAACGCCTGCAATCAACAGCGTGCCTCGCTATGTATTCCGTATACCGTCCCCGAATCTATTCCGTATACCGTCCCCGAATCTCGTTAGCGGGGGAAGAGGAGGGTGATTTGGGCGCCGCCGGCGGGGTTGGTGCTGAGGTGGGCGTGGCCGCCGTGGGCATGGGCGGCGGCGTGCACGACGGCGAGACCGAGACCGTGACCATGCGAACTGGGGCCCTTCACGAATCGCTGGAAGGCGCGGTCTTTGATCTCTTCGGGAAAGCCGGGGCCGTTGTCCTGATAGATCACCGACACCCCCTGCTCGGAGCCCACGACGTTGAAGACGAGACGGCTGCCGGGGTGCAAGTGCGAGAGTGCGTTGTCGAGCAGGTTGCTCAGCGCGCGACCGACGAGGTTCAGGTCGACACTCACCCGCGCATTGCCTTCTCCGCGCACCACCATTTCCAGCCCGTGTTCCTCTGCAGCCGGCCGGTACAAGTCCACCAACTGCTCGATGAACTCACGCAAGTCGACCAGCTCGCAGTGCAATCGCAAGGCGCCGGCTTCGGCTTCGGTCACATCCAACGAGGCTTCCAAGTTGCGCAGCAGCCGATCGACATCGTCGATCGAGCGGCTGATCGTGTCGCGCGATTCCTCGGCGTCCGCGGTCGACATCGCCAGTTCGAGGTTGCCGCGAATCGCCGTGAGCGGACTCTTCAGGTCATGCGCCAAGGCGTCGGACAAGGTGCGAATCGACTGCACGCCCCCTTCGATCCGCGACAACATTTGATTGAACCTTGCCACCAAGCGCCCGATTTCATCACGTTGTCGCGAATCTTCCGGCATGCGGCGCGTCAAATCATCGGTGCCCAGGCCCGACACCGTCTCGGTCACCGCATCGACCCGCAGCAAGATGCGCCGCGCCGCGACCCACGCCACAACCATCCCGAACACCAGCATCCCGGCCCACAACCAGAAGAACGTGAGCGCGGTCGATCGCAGCATCCGCTGAGCCTGCCGATCAATCAGCCCTAAAAACACCTTCTGACCGCCCGCAATGGTATGTGTGCTGACTCGGAAGTTGTCACTCCATCCCGGCACGGTCAGCGAAAACGGTTCGCTCGTAGAATGCGGTTGCGCTCGCAATGCGGTCAGCACTGCCTGACTGTTGCCGGGGCCGGCCCACACACCGAGATCCCCGCGCGGTGTCATCGTCAGAAAAAACACCGGCTGATTGCCGCCCTTGGGTTTTCCGTCAGCTCCGATGACAGCGTTGCTGACCATCACTTCACGGCGCGCCAACTCGGCGATCTCCTTGACGACCGTGTCCTGCGACCCATTCGGGCCCGCCGTTTCGACCACCTCAGCCAGCGTCTGCGTTTCGCCCATCAACCACAAATCGGAACGCTGCCGAATGGCGCTCGCTTCTGCGAGGTACGCGACCAAAAACGCCAAACCGGTGCCGGCGCCGAACGCAATCGTGGTCGGAATCGAAAACCGCCAGGCTGCCGACGGCCCTCTATCGCGCTTCGAGAACATATCCCGCTCCGCGCACCGTGTGAATCAACTTGCGTGCGAACTCGCCGTCGACTTTGGTGCGCAGCCGGTGCATATGGACATCGACCACGTTGGTGAGCGGCGCAAAGCGCATGTTCCAGACGTGATCGAGAATCATCGACCGCGTCACCACACGACCCGCGTTGCGCACCAAGTACTCCAAGAGCGAAAACTCCTTCGACGTCAACTCCACCGTGGCCTCGCCGCGCTTCACCTCGCGCCGCAAGAGATCGATCTCGAGGTCCCCTACCCGCAGCTTGGTCGACTCGGTCGCCGCAATGCCGCTCGCCCGGCGCAGCAGCGCTCGCACACGCGCCAGCAACTCGGCCAAGGCGAACGGCTTCGTCAGATAGTCGTCGCCACCCTTTTCCAACCCAGCGACACGTTCATCCACCGAGCGACGTGCCGACAAAATCAAGACCGGGGCGCGAATCCCCTGCCCGCGACACTGCTCGATAAACTGCAACCCATCCATCCCCGGCAGCGCGAGATCGACGATGAACAGATCGTGGATCCCTTCCAGCGCCGGGTGCGCGGCATCCTCGGCGTTGGAGTAGACATCGATCGCGTACCCTTCGTCGGTCAGCGCGCGCTTGACCAGGTTCCGAATGGCCGGGTCGTCTTCGATCAGGAGAATCCGCATTGCCTGCCGCCTCGGGCGAATGAGCCCTCGATCAAATGGAGTGTCGCAGCGCCCGCTGGGCCAGCGATAGCCCGTGCTTCCAAATTGCCGCACCAGCATGCATTTCTTCGATCAATCCGCCCACCCTGTCGACGAACCGGTCGATCTGCGCCTCGGTGACGACCAACGGCGGCGCCACCTTCAGCACGCTGTGCTGATTGCCGCACATTTGCGTCAGCAGATTCTCGCGACTGAACAAGCTGCTGACAATCAGTTGCCCAAAGGCACCGGAATGGATCTTCGCGAAGGTCTCCCAGCCGAGCCGCAGCTTGAGGCTCTTCGGCGCCCGGAAGGCAATGCCGCACAGCAACCCGACGCCGCGGACCTCCTGAACCATTTCCAGGTGACCGACGCGCGCCCGCAGTCTGTCGCGCAACATCGCGCCCATGAGTTCGGCGCGCGAACCGAGGCGCTCTTGTTGCATGACCTGCAGCGTGGCCAGCCAGGCACGCATCGCCAATGCGTTTTCGCTGAAGGTCGAGGCGTGAATGAACGCTCGCGACAGCGTGCCGTACACCGTGCGATAAATTGGCTCGCTCATCAGCACCGCACCGACCGGAATGAACCCGCCGCTGAGTGCCTTGGCGATGACCACCATGTCGGGCTCGATCCCCCACCGCTGCGAGGCCAAGAACGGCCCGGTTCGCCACAAGCCGGTTTGCACTTCGTCGAGTACCAACAGCGTTTTGTATTTGCGGCAGAGCGCTTGGACAGCGGGAAGGTAGCCATCGTCAGGCACCAGAATGCCTGCTTCGGCTTGCACCGGCTCGACGAAGAACGCGGCGTAGTTTTTGGTCGCGAGTTCGCGTTCGAGCGCTTGCAGATCGCCAAAAGGCACGCTTTGGGTGTTAGGCAAGAGCGAGCCAAATCCTTCGCGCCACCAGTCGTTGCCCATGATCGACAACGCACCCGTGGTCAGTCCATGAAAGGCACCGTCGCAAAACAACAGTCCGTCACGCCCGGTGTGCGCGCGTGTGAACTTGATCGCCGTCTCGATCCCTTCACTGCCGGAACTGGAAAAGAACACTCTGCGCAAGCGGCCACCGGCCAACGCTACCAACTGCTCGGCCAGTTCGGCGGCGAGCGCGGGGATGTTGCTTTGCAACATGGCCGGGCCGAGGCGCCGCATTTCGGTCTCGAGCTCGGCCAGGATCTCGGGGTGGTTGTGCCCCATGTTGTAGACGCAGTAGCCGGACAAGAAGTCGAGGAGGGTGCGCCCGTCGTCGGTATGCAGTTCGACCCCGCGGCACTGTGTGTAGCGGGCTTGCATTTCGAGTACGCCCAGCAAGTCGACCCAGCGCGGATTGACATGCTCCGAGTAAACACGACAGGTTTCAGCCAGAGTAGCGCTTGGGATGGTGGGGCGCGCGACGGTATGCGACATGCTTGAACTCCTCGGGAAGGGCAGCGGGCAATGCTCTCACCCAAGGTAGTCGGCGGCTCTGACGTTATGCTCTCGGCCACATTACGAGCGCGTCATAGAAAGGCCTCGCTATTCGGATTTCTTCCCCGATCGTTCCCAGCGGGCTCGCAGCATCAGCCCGTAACGGTTTTGGGTGAAGTCGGTGACATCCTCGTCGAGTTCGATCCCGCTGTTGAAGGTTGCATCGCTGGCCAGTCGATAGGCACTGGCGACCAGATCGAGCGGGCCCCACAGGTGCTGCGTCAGCTTGAGGCTCGACTCGCGCCTGTGATTGACGCGCTTATACCGTGAGATGTCGAACTGGTCCGTGGTGAGGTAGCTGCGGCTTTGCGGTTGCCACCCGATCTCGAGCCGGCCGCGCGTCGCGCGATTGCCCCAAGGAATCGTGACTTCGGCCCCCAAGCCGTGATGTCGATACGAAATATCGCGGTCGATGATCTCGCTCGCCGGAAGGTCGCCGCGCGCGTCCAGTTCCCCCGCGAGATAAACCAACGATAGTTCGAGGTTGTAGTGTGGAAGCGGGCGTGCCTCGAGCACCGCGCGCCACTGATCGTTGTCGTTGTCGCGCTCGTTGAAATCGCTGTTGTAGTCACGGTGCACGCGGACGAGTCCGAGAACTACTGCTAGCCGGTCGTCGATCAGCTCCTGGCGGTAGCGCAGGCCAAGCTCAGTCTGCCGATACGTCAGCGCATTGCGTATCCGGCGCCCAGCGGCAGACGAGGCGTCGGCGTCGGTCAGTTGCCGCAGGTAGAAATCGGGCGTCAGTGTTCCCCACAGCTCGAGTGTGGCGAGATGTTGGCGAGAGGCCGTCAACTCTTGCTCGATCGACACGGCGTACTGCTGCCAATTCTTCACATCGTTGGTCTGATATCGGTACACATCCGCGGAGATCGCGAGCTTGGTGTCGCGCCGGCGCAGCCAGCGCGTGCGCCAACGCAGGTCGGCGCGTGCAATGTTGACGTCGTCGTCGGGCGAGGTAATCAAGAATCGCCCTGGCGTTGGGTTGTTTTGCAGCCGGTCGATCTCAAAAGGCGTGAGCTGCAAGATGTTGTCGTCGTGACGACGCTCGAGCCCGAAGGCGAAGCTCCACGTCGAGCGCGGTCGCTTCGACTCCGCCGTTACACGCGGCGGCGCGGGCGCTTCTCCCGCGACCGCCGCCGTCAACGCCAGCAGCAGCAGTCCCGCACCGAACGCTGGCCGCATCAATCCACCTGATAAAACGTCACGCTGCCCGCGACGGTTCCTGAGGTGGTGTCGGTGTAATTCAGGCTCGTGGTGGTGGCCAAGATCGATGCATCGCTGAAGCCAGTGGGTTGACCGTTACGAAACACCGTGTAGCTCGGCTGCGAGGTCGAGAGCCAACTCAAGACCACGCTGCCGCCCGATTTCTGCACGGTCAAGCGGACCGGAACCGCTGGTTCGTTGAACGTAAAGGCCTGTACTTTCGTGCCGGTCTGATTGCCCGGGTTCACCACCGTGAGATCGACTTTGCCGTTGGGGTGCGCCGGAGTCGTGGCGGTGATCGTCGTTCCTGAAACGACGACGATGTTCTTTGCGGTGACGCCGCCGAGTTTGACGATCGCATCGGGCTGGAAGCCAGTTCCGGTAATGCTCACGCTCAGGCCACCCGCGGTGCTGCCCGAGGTTGGCGTGATCGACGTTACCGTCGGCACCGTGAGCGGCAGCAACAACGTGTCGGTGAGCGGCGTATCGAGCGAGACCACGACACCACGACGCCAGCGCGGCGCATATCCCGATCCGACCGGCGGCGTGTACAGAATGTCCCAGGTGCCCGCATCGACAGCGATGTTGTAGCTGCCATCCGCGATCGTGACGTGGTGATTGGTCCATAGAGGTGTGTTGGCGCCGGGTGCGTAGAAGTCGACGGTGACGCCTGCCACCGGCAGCAGCGAGGCGTTGCTCTTGACGAACCCCGAAGCCAACCAGCCATCAGCCAGGAAGATCGTCGGCAAAGTGGTGTTGGTCAGCATCGTCACGTTGCTCGACCGCGAGGGGCGCAACCGCGTCCCGGACGGCGGTATGTAGTTGATGTCGTAGCTGCCAGGCTGGATCAAGGTGTCATAGCTGCCGTTCAGCGCAGTGCTATCGCGCGGCGTGTAGCTCTTCACAGGCTGACCCGCCGGATAGAAATCGAGGTCGACGTTGTTCACCGGCAGCGCGTGTGTATCGAACACGCTGCCGATCGCATGCACGCCGACCACCAACTGCATGGTGGGCAGAGTCGTGCTGCCACTCACGACGCGGTTGTTCTGCGAGGCCGGCGCGAAGCCGGTGCACGAGGGCGGGTCGTACTGCATGTCGAATGTGCCCGGTGCCATCACGACGGTGAAGTCCCCCGCCGCATTGGTGTTGTCCTGCGCCAACGGTTGCACAGCGCGCGTCGCCGACTCGACCGCGTTGATGTTGACGTTGAGCACCGGTTGATTGCTTGGTCCGACGATGTGACCGGTCACCGGAACGCCGGCCAGGAGCGAGACGTTTCCAATGTTGGTGGCCGCCGCGACCACCACGCCGCTGAGCAAACGTGCTTGATCGAGTTTGCCGGCCGGTGGCTCGAAGACGATATCGAAGCTGCCGGTCGGCACGTAGACGCTAAAGGCCCCGGCTGTGTCGGTGCGATCGTTGGTGGTGGCTTGACGCGGCGTGCCGGCAGCGGTCGCATCAAAGAACTTCAGCTTGGTATCAGGCAGCGGCAGCCCGAGATCGTCGAGCACGACGCCGCTCACCAGTACGGCGTCAGCGAGCTTGGCGGTGTTCATGGTGGTGTTGCGATCGACGACGGTGCCGGGGAACCGGGCCGCCTCCAGCGGTTTGCAGCGCGGTGGGTCGTAGTTGAGGGTGTACGTGCCGGCCGGAACGTAGATCGTGAAGGCGCCGTTGGCGTCGGAATTGTCATGCGCGGTGGCGATTCTCTTGCCGCTGCATTGATCGAACACATCGATGTCGACGTTCTTGACCTTCGCGCCGCCGCCCCGCTTTTCCTCCACGACCCCCGTCACGCTGAAGCCGGTTCCGAGCGTGTTGACCAAACCGGAGATATCCGACGCTCCGACCACCAGGCCGAGGCGCTCGGCGTTCGTAAAAGTCGATGTTGCCGCAGGCCGATAGTCGACATCCCATGTTCCGGGCAGCACTCGAATCGAATACTGACCCGACGCGTTGGTGACGTCTTTGCCCATGAACACGCGATGCTGCGTCGCTTGATCGACCCACTTCAGATCGACATTGGCAACACCAGCGCCGCCGCTGTTTCGCACCGTGCCCGAGACCAGCCGGCCGGGATGCAAGGTGGTGACGCCCAGATTGGCGTTGGCGCTGACCACGTAGTCCTGGCGGTCGCCGGCCGCGACGACAGCGCCCGTCGGCGGCGTGTAGTGGATGTCGTAGGTTCCATTGGCAACGACCACGCTGTAGCTGCCATCGGCGGCGGTCTTGTCGCTGGCGATGAACACGCTGTCGCCCGTGCACAGATCGATGAAGTCGATGTCCACGTTGCCGAGTCCGGCGCCGGCCTCGTTCTTCACGGTTCCGGTAATGGTCGCGGCCTGCGTCGACAGAGCGGCGAGCGCGGTGACCAACAGGATCGACGTGATACGCGCCCAACTTGGAGTAACGATGTTTTTCATGACGGGGACTCCAGATCTGGCCACTGTAGGAAAACGTTTCACAGTCCCACCACCGGGCGCTTGGTGTCGTGAATCAACTGTTCGGAAAACAACCGGCGATAAGGGCCGCCCGCAGCAACGAGGTCGTCGTGCGTTCCCTCTTCGACGATCTGACCGTCCTGCATCACGACGATGCGATCGGCGTGTCGCACGGTGGAAACGCGGTGCGCGATCACGAAGGTGGTACGCCCCTTCATCACGCGGGCCAGCGCGTCTTGAATCAAGCTCTCGGATTCTGCGTCGACCGCCGAGGTGGCTTCATCGAGAATCAGGATCGGCGGATTGCTCAGCACCGCACGCGCTAACGCAATGCGCTGAAGCTGACCGCCGGACAGGCGCTGACCGCGTTCCGCCACGTCGGTGTCGAACCCTTCGGGCAGTTGGCGAATGAACTCGTCGGCGTTGGAAATGCGGGCCGCTTCGGCGACCTCCTCGTCGCTCGCTTCGGGACGGCCGTAGCGGATGTTCTCGCCGATCGACCCTGAGAACAGCACCGTTTCCTGCGTCACCACACCGATTTGGCGGCGCAGCGAGCTGAGCTGCACCGCGTGAATGTCTTGTCCGTCGATCAGAATCCGTCCCGAATCAGGGTTGAGAAAACGCAGCAGTTGATTGATCAGTGTGGTCTTGCCCGCACCGTTGTGGCCGACCAGCGCCACCGTTTCACCACCGAGCACACGCAGCGTGACATCGCGCAACACCGGCTTGTCCGCAAGGTAGGAAAACGAGACGTCCTCGAACACGACTTCGGCGCGCGTCACCGTCAGCGCAGGGCCGCGGTCGTGCTCTTGCATCGGGGTCGTGTCGTCGAAGAAGTCGAGGATTCGATCGAGCGAGACGCGCGCCGATTGATATGTTTCATTGGTGCGCGCCAATCGTCGCAAGGGTGGAAACAACATCGCTGCCAGCGCGTAGAACGCCATCAGGCTGCCCTTGGTCATGCTGCCGTCCAGCACCTGACTGCCGCCGATCCACAACACCAGTGCGCCACCCAGCGCGACCGTGACGTTGGCGATCGCCGATAGCCGGCCGCCGACACGCGCCTTCTCGATCAATCGATCGCGCAGGCGGCCCGTTTGACGCTCGACGCGATCGCTTTCAGCCGCTTCTTGACCGAACGCCTTGACCACCACGGCGCCCGCAATCTTCTCTTGCAGGTGACCCGACAGTGTCGAGCGCTCACGACGCGCCAAGCGGCCGCTTTCGCGCAGGCGCGGGTTGAGCCGAAGGAACGCGCCCAGGTAGATCGGCAAGGCGGCCATTACGATCAGCGCCAGTTGCCAGTTGACCCAGAGGATCGCCACCAGCACCGCGAGCACGGTAATGAAGTCCATCAGTGCACGCAGAAAGCCGTCGGTAATCATGTCGAGCACGGCGTTGATGTCGCCCATCAGCCGCAGCATCAGTTTGCCGGTGCGCGCACCACGAAAGAATCGCATTGAGAGCGATTGCAAATGACGGTACAAATCGAGCCGCAGCTCGAACACGATGCGTTGACCGATGGTTTCCGAAATCGTGCGCTGGAAGTACACGAGCGTGCCTTTGATCAGCGCCAAGCCGACGAGGCAAAAGAATATCGTCAGCAAGAACTGCTGTGGCGGGAGGGCGGAACCGAACAGCGAGACACTCTCGTGCTTGGCCAGCACCGCATCGATCACCTTCTTCAGGAAGAACGGGATTGGAATGTCGATTACGGCCAATAACAACGAGACGGCGAGCGTCACGCCGAACAGACCTGCGTGACGTTTCGCGTACGGCGCGAGACGGCCCAACTCCTCGAGGTGGCCGCGCTCGCGCTCGTCTTCCGTCGCGTCGATCATGTTGGGTGCGCTGCTCATCGGCGGTCAGCGAGTCGCCTGACGAACATCCATGGCGGTTGAATCCGATCCCAAGTTGCTGTCGAACGGCCGGGTGGTGCGCAGCGGATGAGCCAGCACGCGTCGTGCGCCGTTGCCGCCGTCGTCACGTGCGGCGGCCACGAGCGGCGTCTTTTTGGTGACCGTGGTGAGCGCCGGGAGCAGCGCGCCCGCCAAGATCGAGGCGCCGTCATAGCACTTCACGCCGCAACTGGCTTCGACCTCGGCAATGCCCAGGGGACTGTTCGCCACCATTCCTGCGGTCCCCAGCACGGTGTAGCCGAGTCCTTGCAGGCGGCGCACACCGGCTTCGCACGACAGCGCGTCGCAGCCGGCGAACGTGACGCCATCGATCTGTGCCCGGAAGCTCGCATCAGAAAGCATCATCGCGGTCTCGCGCTGCACGACGCCGTCGGCGATTTCGTAGATCACGAAGTCGGGCTCGTACTCGGCCAGCGCACCGCGGATCTCGGCGGTAATCGCGAGCAGTTCGGAGAGCGAGCAGTCGGCAGTGGAAGGCCAACCGGTGTAGGTGAAGTCGAGCACGGCCAAGGCGCCAGCGTCGTACAAGAAGTTCGGATCTTTGCGGCACGCGGTGCCGGTAAGTTTGGCGGCCACGACTCGATGTCCGGCCGCTGAAAGGCTCTTGATCATTTGCGCCGCGGTGGTGGTCTTACCCGCGTTCATCGAAGCGCCGAGCGAGAGAATGGTGCGAGCGCGATCGGTCTTCGGTGTCGCCTCGACACCAAGATGAAACTGGCTCAGGTGGAGTGGATTCCCGTTGTGATCGGCAAGCCGCCCGAGGTATTCGATGACCGTCGGCTCGGGCATGCGGTTGTTGGTGCTGACGACTTCGCCGCACACGCCGCCGATGCCGATGATGTGACCCTGCGTGCCGGAACACCGTCCGACCCCTTCGAACTGATCGGTGGCGTAACGATTGCCCAGCGCGCCGACGAACACATCGCCCACGAACAACGATATCTTCGTGCCGTTGATCGACTCCAGGTCTTTGTGCTTACCGATCGAGAGCACGCGCGCCAGAATCAAGCTGCCGGGGTTCGTCTCGGCCACCGGAGGCAGCAGACCTGCGACTTGCTCCCGGTCGACCATGTGCGTCACGTACGGCCATTTGATGCGCGTGTTCTCGAAGGTCTCCATCGCGTCCCTCTTTCCTGCGGTTCGCTCGACGTTGGCGGCGAACCTGCGTGTCGGTCCTTAGGAGGGGGGGGCGATTTGGCTGATACATGGGACCACGACTTTGCGTATTAGTGCCGTCGATGCCTGCATGGAGACTCCCGCGGTCGCTCGCCTGGCTGCGACGTCACTGGGTATCACCCGTTTCCGGATGACTTCTTGACTAGCTCCGATAGCACACTGAACGTTCGCTCGAGCACTGCCTCCCAGTGATCGTCTTGAAGCCTGTACCGCCGCGCGGCACGCCGCAAGTGATTGAAGGCCAGCCACAGTTCGCGACGGTTTCCGGTGCTGGCTGGCCAAACCTCGTGATAGCCATTGAGGAATTGGCGGGCACAAGCAGCGGCAGTATCGACGGGAAGGTGCGAACGGAGATACGCAAGCAGGTAGTAGATGTCGAACGACGGATCGCCAGCGGCGAGATCGTCCCAATCAACAACCGAGATCTGAGTCCCTGATTCGAACATCTGGCGCAACTGGAAATCACGATGCAACAGCACAGGGTGACTCCTCGCCGGCCGGGCACGGTCCTCCTCATGCATCCACTCCACGGCACGTTCGATCAGCGAGGCATGCCTCGGAAGCGCTGCCGCTAGATCCTCGGGGGCCGGGTGCACGAGGTCCGCAATGTGCTCACTCAAACCGCGTGGCTCGACCCCGTCCGCCGGCAAGCGATGGAGTTCGGCAAGTGCACGACCAACCCGTTCCATGCGCGCCGCCGGCTGAGCCGACGTCAACCCGGCGAGCGGAAGGCCTGGCGCGAAGGACTGTACCAGCACCGCAAGTGACTCGTCGTGCAGAAGCACGCGCGGCACGCGCAAGGTCGAGTGTTCGCTCGATTGCACGCAGCGTTCGGAGACGAGTGCCAGCGCACGATGCGCGCGGATTGAATCCTCCTTGTCCTGGAAGAACTTCGCCACCACGATCTCATGCAGCGGTTGAGCATCGACCAACCACGCCAACGACCGTCCATCCTGGAGCGGTGTAAACCGGGTCACCGACCAACTACCACCCCGCGAGGTCGAGAGTCGTGCCTGGAGGCGCGCGATCGATTCCCTCATACACCAACTGCGGCCATCAGCGCCGCTGCCGCGGACGCGTTTCCAAGGGCCAGCGGGTGTCGGCGCTGAGCGTCGCGCATCGCTGCCAGACGAGCAGCGCTGCCGATCGTTGCGACGATATCATCCGTCGCAGCCTCCGGTGTCTGGGCATCGTACACCTCGGCAATGCCGAGCAACTGTAGCCTCGCGCAGCGTTCGAGTTGGTCGTCGTAGCGCCGTCGCCCAGGAAGCAGCAGAGCGGGAACCTGCGTCACGCGCAATTCGTTGATCGTGTTGTAGCCGGCGGCAGAGATGACCGCCCTCGCGTGCGGAAACAGGCTGACAAGGTTTGGTTCCTCATCGATCACCATCAGCCGTGGAAGATCTGACGGGCGGCGCCCGGCGTGCGGTCCCAGAACCAGCAAGTGTTTGAGGCCAGGCCGATCGTCAAGCAGGCGCTTATGTACGGCGCTGACGACCTCGAGAAATCGTTCGAGATCCGACTCGAAACCGCCACCACCAGGCGTCGAAATCAAAAGCCAGTCGTCGTCGCTGATTCCATAGCGCGCCAGGCACTGAGATCCGATTTCCGAATCAGGGAGCCTAGCGACCGCCCCAGCGAAGACTACTCGCTCCTCGATCTCTCTCGGGAACTCGTGGCCAAAGTCACCGCGCTCGTGAGGCACCACGATCGTGTTCATCACACGGAGTGCCGGATGGGCGAGCAGCTCGGCGTGGCGCTCGGGTGTGCTACGCCGCATCACGAGCGCACGACGCAGCCCCCAGGCGGCGGCCTGATCATCGGCGATCGGCGGCAGGACTGTGTCATCGATCAACAAATCAGCACTGGCCACTGCGGGATCGTCCGGGAGTAGACCGAGCCGGTCCGGGTTGGGTGCGGCGAGATAACGCACGCCCCGCAACTCGTACTCCTTGTCTGGCATTGCGCGAACGACGAAAGTAACCGCGGTTCCCGGTGCTCGCAGCATGATCTGTCGCGCGAGAACGGTGGAACGCATGAGATGTCCAAGGCCGCGCCGGTTGTGGATGCGAAAGACCACGTGCCGGGGGCGAGCATCGTCAAGACGCATGGACACATCCGTTCCAGACGTTGCGCAGTGAGGCTGCGTTTTGCGTAAGATCGAACCGCTGCTCGATTCGCAACCGCGCTCTGTGTGTCAATTGTCTGGCCATTGAACGATCAGAAAGGAGCGCGCCGACGGCGTTAGCAAGCGCGTCCGGATCGCGCTCCGGAACGAGCAACCCGGTCACGCCGTGCTCGATCGCCTCCGGGATCCCGGTCACTGGTGTCGCCACGCAGGGTGCCCCAACCGCCATCGCTTCGAGCAGCACCGTCGGCAGCCCGTCGCGGTCGCCGTCCGCGCTCACCCGGCAGGGTGCCGCGAAAACCTGGGCCCGCGCGAGCCAACCTAGCACTTCTCGCGGCGACAGCGACCCGAGCAGCGACACTTGGGCCGCGAGACCGGCGCTGTCGATTTGCCTCTGGAGTGACGGCGCTAGCGGTCCCGATCCAATAATCGCCACGCGCGGCGTCAACCCTGCTTGCCGCAAGCGGCGCGTGGCTTCGATCAGATCCTCGAACCCTTTCTTCTCGATCAACCGCCCGATCGCGAGAATCTGCGGCTCGCGATCGTCATACGACCGGAGCGCGAAGTCCGGAAGCCGCACGCCGTTGTAAATCAGATGCAACCGCTGCTGCGGGACCTGGAACTGCTCTCGCAGATGTTGCTGGTTGAAATCACTTATGGTTACAACGGCGCGAGCGGCGTGCAGCCTGCGACGCACCGCTGGATGGTCGAGATCTCGATGAAAAATGTCGCGCGCGTGGGTCGTTACCGAGTAACTCAACCGGTTCGATTCGCACGCGCGCAACGCCAACTCGGCCGCCACATTGGCGAAATGGGCATGCAGGTGCTCGATCCCCCGCCGCGCGCACTCTGTTTTCAGCCGCTCCGTCGCGCGCTGCAATAGCCGCGATTCGTCGGCCGCGGTCGCGGCCCGTTCCTCGCCGAGCACCACGACCTCAGCCCCGAGCTGGTCGTAGTCTTCATGCCGATCCTCCACTCGAGGTGGGCGGTATGAGAAGACGGTGAGCGGCACACCAACCCGCTGCTGCTCCAACAACTCCCTGAGCACGAAAGTCTGGGAGAGCCGGGGGAAGCGCTTGACGACATATCCGATAGCTCTTTGCATTGCCTCACAGGCGGCCGCCCCCGGTGTATCAGAGACGCACTCGGCTCCTCCTGAGGAGTGCGCAGCCGGCCGCCTGATACCAGCCGACCAGCCGGACCTGGAGGGTCGATCGAACCACACCTTTATCTAGCGCGGCATGCCGAGAGCGAGTGGAACGCCCAACGCCGCATCACTGGCCAGACTGATTGCCCGCTAAGCGAATTGGGGCGGCAACAGGCAAGCGCACTCGCTGAAAGGCTGGAACCGGTGCAGCTCTCCGCAGTTGTGAGCAGCCCTCTTTCGCGAGCGTTGGACACGGCACGCGCCGTCGCCGAACGTCATCGGATCTCGCCACAAGTCGAACCGGCCTTCCGTGAAATCTGTTTTGGCGTGCTCGAGGGCAGGCACCGCGATGGATCCGATCCGGTGGCCGAGGCAGGTTGGGCGCGTTGGCGCGACTCCCTGGGCCAGCAGCCGGGTACGGGGGGTGAGACCTTTGAGTCACTCATGCTGCGGGTCGCTGCGGCATTGCCACTCTGGATCGCGCAGGCGGAGGTGGGGCCGTTGCTGATCGTTGCTCATCGCAATGTCAATCGCGCGATTTTGGCCAATCTGCTCGGCTGGTCGCCCGCCGCAGCGTTCCAGCAGCGGATCAGTCATCGCAAGTTGCTGACGATCAGCCTCGGCGCTCGGCGGTCCTTCAGCAGCGAGCGCTTTTTCAGCCGCTAGCACAACCGACCCGGGCGCGCGGAACGGTCTTTATCTCCTGTTTGTCACACGGTTGTATCAACGCGAGCCTGAGCGGCTCTGGTGTTCACCAGTGGAACCCGGAGGTCAGCCACCGCGATGCGATACGTTCTCTACAGCCACGACAGCTACGGGCTCGGCCATATCCGTCGCACGATCTCGATCGTCGGCCAGTTGCTCAAACAGCGGCCGGCCCCGCGTGCCTTGGTACTTACTGGGGCCCCTCGAGCACACTATCTGAGTTATCCGGAGGGGTGCGATTACGTCAAGCTCCCTTCCGTCACCAAGGGCGATGGCGGCGTCTACGAAGCACGCGATCTCGACCTGACGCTGACGGAAACGATCCGGCTGCGCTCGCGACTGATCCAAAGTGCCATGGCTAGCTTCCCGCCCCAGGCCCTGATCGTCGACCACACACCGCAAGGCCTCTGCGGGGAACTCCTTCCAGTGCTCGAAGCAGGCACTGTTTGGCGCGAGCACGTACGCGTGCTGGGACTGCGCGATGTTATCGACGAACCAGAGGCCGTGCGTGCCGCATGGAAGCGCGACGGTGTGATCGATACGCTGCGCAACCATTACGAGCTGATTCTCTGCTACGGCCAACGCGATCTGTTCGACCCGATCGAGGCCTACGGTATCCCCGACGATGTTGCGGAGAAGATCGTCTTTACCGGGTACATCCCGCGCAACGGCGCCCGAGTGCCAGTCGGCGATGTGCTCGCCCAGTACGCCCCGCGCACCGGTCGGCTCGTGGTGGTTACGACCGGTGGCGGCGGCGATGGCAATTTGCTGGTCCGCGCGATGCTCGAGGGCTACAAGCAGCTCGGCCCTGACCCGGATTTCGAGCTCTTGATCGTGACCGGCCCTTTGATGAGTCCGGGCAAGCGGCGCCGGCTGCGTGAGCGGGCCGGGGCGTTGCCGGGCGCCACGCTGATCGAGTTCCACGATGACATCCCCGCGCTCTATCGCGCCGCGTCGTTCACCGTTTCGATGGCGGGATACAACACGGTCTGCGAGTTGGCGACTGCCGGTTGCCGCTCACTCCTGGTGCCGCGCTGCTTCCCGCGCCGCGAGCAGTTCGAGCGCGCTCGACTGCTCGCCGCTCAGGGAGCGGCTGCGATGCTGTTGCCTGAAGCGCTGGAACCGAACGCGCTCATGCAAGCGGTGCTCTCGGGACTATCTCGTTCGCGGCCACCGCGCGGCTGGGGCCTCAACTTCGGAGCGCTCCCGACGATTGCCGCCTGCATCGATCACGCGGTCGCGGCCGCACCCAGCCAAGCGCGACAGGCAGCGCGATGAGAGTCCTCTATGTCAACGCCGACCGCGGCATCCCGCTAGCTGGCCACAAAGGGGCCTCGGTGCACGTGCGTCAGACTATCGGCGCACTGTTGGCACAGGGGGCGCACGTTGTGGTCGCTGCCGCAAGCACCAAGGTGCCGGAGGGATTCCCCTGCCCCGTGGTGGTCCCGCAGATCCCGCACACCGACGGTACACGTTTCGGTCGCGCCGTCTCCGATTCGCTCGCAGCGCTGAGATTCCCGGCGGAAATGTTCGACGTGGTCTACGAACGTTATTCGTTGTGGTCGACCGCAGGGCTCCAGCTCGCGCGCCGGCTTGACGTGCCGCTGGTGCTCGAGGTCAACGCGCCGCTGGTGCTCGAGTCGCAGCAGTTTCGTACGCTCAGTCATCCAGGCCTCGCGCGGCGCGTCGAGCGCGAGATGTTCCGGGGCGCCGATCTGATCCTGCCGGTGTCGTCGACGCTCGGTCGCTACATCGAGCGGATCCGGAAACACGACGACGGGATTGTGGTCACTCCCAACGCGGTCGACACCGAGATCTTTCGCCCACGCGACGCCATCGACACCGGGGCGCTTGCTCACGAGATCATTTTTATTGGCAGTCTCAAGCCATGGCACGGCTGCAATCACTTGCTGGATGCAATGCCTCACGTATTGGGTCACGTGCCGAACGCCAGACTGACGTTCGTGGGAGATGGTCCGGAGCGCGCCCAGCTGGAAGAGCGCGTGCTGCGGCTCGGACTCAGCCCATCGGTACGGCTGGTCGGCGCGGTGCAGCACGAACAGATCCCCGATTGGCTGGCTAGCTCGGCAATCGGTGTGGCGCCCTACCCGCCGCTCGAAAACTTCTACTTCTCGCCGCTAAAGGTCGGCGAGTACTTGGCCGCTGGCCTCGCCACCGTGACCACCGTGTTGGGTGATCTCGCCGGCGCGGTCCGTCCCGAGGAGAGTTGCTTGCTGGTAGAACCGGGACGTCCGGACCTGCTGGCCGAGGCGATCGTGCGGCTGTGCCGCGACTCAGCGCTGAGGGCGCGATTGGGGCGCGCCGGTCGGCAGGTCGCCGTGCGTAGTCTTTCGCTGAATGCGGCCACGACACGGTTGGTCCGGCGAATGCACCGCGCGATCGCAACCGGTCGCACGGATCTCAGGAGGGTTTCGTGAAAATCGGTTACGTGATCAAGGCGTTCCCGCGGCTATCGGAAACGTTCATTCTCAACGAGCTGCTCGAGCTTGAACGACAGGGCTGCGAGGTTACCGTTTTTAGCCGCTACCCCGGACAACAGGTGCCGCACGCCGCCATGAACGGCCTGCGCGCGCGGATCGTCCTACTCGAACCGCTGTTGAAAGAGCGGTTCTGGGAGGGCTTCATGCTGCAGCGCGATTGGTCGCGCGAGCGGCCTTTGGTGCACGCGCGCGTGCTCGACACGGCGCTCTCGTTCCGCAACAAAGAGGAGATGCGCTACTGGCTGCAGGCTGCGTCTGTGGCGCGCGCTGTGAAGGACGAAGGAATCGAGTTGCTTCACGCTCATTTCGCGACCGGCAGTGCCTCGGTTGCGCGCTACGCGGCACAGTTGGTCGGTATCCCTTACACGCTCACCGCTCACGCCAAAGACATCTATGCAGTCGACGTCGACCGCGATCGGCTGCGCGCAATTCTCGGCGACAGCGCAACCACGGTCACGGTCAGCGATGCCAACGTCTCGTACCTTGGGGAGTTGGCGCCGAACGCCCGCGTGCGGCGCGTCTACAACGGGCTCGACTTGTCGCGTTTCCCGGTCCGAGCCGAGAAAGCCGACTCGACCGCAGTACCGCTGCTGCTGTTCGTCGGCCGGCTGGTGGAGAAGAAAGGTGTCGGCGATCTACTCACGGCGATCGCGTTGCTGCGTCGACAAGGGCGTGAGCTGCGGCTGCGAATTGTCGGCGGTGGTGAGTTGGAGCCTACGCTTCGCGACCAGGTAACACAGCTTGGCCTGCAGGATCGGGTGGATTTCGCTGGTCCGGCCTCCCAAGAAGAACTGGTGGCGCAGCATTTGGCTTCGGCCGATCTGTTCGTGCTTCCGGCGATTGTCGCTGCCGATGGTGATCGCGACGGATTGCCGACCACACTGCTTGAAGCGATGGCCTGCGGCGTTCCGGTGATTACCACCGATATCCCCGGGATCGACGAAGCGACGCCACACGGCATCGCAGGAGTGCTGGTCCCGCCTGGTCAACCGCATGCGTTGGCCGCTGCAATCGACCTTGCGCTGCGCGAGCGGGCAATAACCGCACAGCGCGCGATTCGTGCGCGTCAGCGCGTGGAGTCGCTGTTCGACGTCCGCAAGACCGTTCCGCAGTTGCTCGACGTGATGCACGGAGCGGTGACAGCCCGACGGTCCGAGGCCTCGGCGTGAGTCAGGTTTTTCCTGAAGTGGTCTCACGACGGCAGCGTCTGCTCCGCGCATCGCGCCGGATGCACGCAGTGATGTGGCCGCATCGCCGTTTGGCGACGTTGGCCGCGGTGTCGATGTTCGGTGCGGCACTGGCGGCGCTTGCGACCCCTTGGATTCTCCAGGTGGTACTGGACGGCGTGCTCGGGAACGAACGCCAGCACGGGTTACTACTCTGGCTAGGAGCTTGGCTTCCCGCTTCGCCGCAACGACTGCTGGTGAGCATGGCGCTGGCATTTCTGGCGCTCACCGCGATCAAAGGCTCGCTGACGTATGCTCAGAACTTGGCTTCCGCAACAGTCGGGCAGCGGGTGGTTTCACAGTTGCGGATCGAAGTTGTCGGTCGGTTGCTGCGGCTCTCGCCCACGTTCCACGCGCGGCGCAAGACCGGCGACCTATTGTTGCGACTGACCGGCGACATTTCGATGTTGCGCGAAGTGATGCTGCCGTCGTTGCTCGACGCCTCCCGACAGGGACTTCAGATCGTCGGCGCTTTGGCCGGAATGCTGCTGATCGACGGCTTGATGACAGCAGTCGCGATCGCGATGCTGCCACTGTTGGCGCTGACGGCAATGCGCTTTAGCGGCCGAATCCGCGCTGTCGTTCGCGAGCAACGCCGCAAGGAAGGACGGCTGGCGGCGACCGCCAGCGAAGCGTTGAACTCCCTGATCGTGGTCCAGGCCTACGCTCGCGCCGATGCGGTTGTGACCCGCCTGGCGCGTCAAAGCGAGCGCAGCCTGGGTGCGGGCCTGCGCTCCTTGAAACTGGAAGAATCGATGGCCCGGATCGTAGAGTTGACACTTGCTTGTGGTGTCTGCGCAGCGCTCGGTTTGGGCGGTTGGCGCGCGATGCAGGGCGTGATCTCTCCCGGTGAGCTGATCGTGTTTCTGACGTATCTGCGCTCGCTTGACAAGCCGATCTCTGCGCTCGTCCGACTCTCGGCAAAGATCAACAAGGGGGTCGCTTCCTGGGAGCGCGTGGTTGAGATCCTCGACGCAGACGAGCGGGTCCACGAAGCCCCTGACGCGATTTCGGTCAAGTCGGCGTGCGGCAGCATCGAGTTTCAGAACGTCACGTTCGGGTACAACCCCGATGTTCCCGTGCTGCGCGATATCTCGTTCAAGATCGCCGCTGGAGAATCCATCGGCGTGGTCGGGCCTTCCGGCGAGGGCAAGTCGACGCTGTTGGCTTTGTTGCTTCGCCTCTACGACCCACAGCAGGGGCGGATTTTGTTCGACGGTCGCGATATTCGTGGGCTGAAAATCGAGGACTACCGGCGGCAACTCGCGACCGTGCTACAAGAACCGTTTCTGTTTGGTATGTCGGTCGCCGACAACATCCGCAGTGGCAACCCAGCGGCAAGCGACGACGACGTGAGTGCCGCGGCGCGTGCGGCCGAGGCCGACCGATTCATCGAGCGCCTGCCCGAACAGTACCAGACCGAGCTCGGAGAACGGGGTGCATCGCTCTCACGCGGACAGCAGCAGCGCGTGGCAATTGCGCGCGCGTACTTGCGTGGAGCGCCGGTCTTGGTATTCGACGAGCCGATGACAGGGCTCGATCCGGTCGCCTCGCGCGAGGTCTGCGCCACCTTGTCGAGTTTGGCGCAGGGGCGCACCTGTATTTGGATCGCGCATGATCTACAGCAAATTCAAGAGCTGCCACGAGCCTTGGTGCTCTCGCATGGCCGTGTGGCGCAAGATGGACGCCCAGACGAACTCCTGCACAGCGTCGGCGCTTTTCGTGATCTGTTCGGAACGGTCGCATGATGAGTAGCCTCGACCTACGCGACACCGCGATGCCAACGCTGCAGATAGCGCTCGACCTCGGCGCAATGCAGCCGCGCCTCGCCACGCTGCTCGGAGCCGATTATCAACTGCGCGCGGTCGACGTACTCAAGTACAAGCCGGGCCGCCGTTGCGCGCTGGCCTACACGCTGCAAACACCCGCAGGTCAAGCACGAGTCTTCGGCAAGGTGTTCGCGACCGGCCGGGGAGCTGGAATTCTGCTCACTCAAGGGCGGATCTTCGAGGCGCTCGATCCGGCGGTGTTGCGCATTCCTCGTCCACTCGGTTACCTCGCCGACCTGAAGTTGCTGCTGACCGAGTTCCTCGAAGGCTGTCTGCTCGCTGACGAGTTGTACCGCGGTGACACCGTTCGCTCTGCGCAACGGATGGGCGCGGCACTCGCGGCTTTTCACGGCAGCGGTGTCATCTGCGCCAAGCGCTGGACGATCGCCCGCGAATTGTCGAACGCGGTCAGGACTTGCGAGGAGTCGATGCTCGAACCAGGCCGTGCGCGGGCGATCGAGCTCGAGATACGCAGAGCGGCAGCCACCGTTACTGTTGTGGCCGAGGTGCCGGTACATCGTGACTACTACCTCGACCAGCTGTTCGATTGCGATCAGCAGACCGCACTGTTTGATCTGGACGACGCACGGCAAGGCGAAGCGGCGCTCGATCTGGGCAACTTCCTTGCACATCTGACGTTGCGACCACTGCAGTTCCCCGAGGTAGCCAGTGCCTGTGCAGCGGCGCGTGCACCGTTTCTCGCCTCCTATTGTTCGGCAGCCTCCCCGATACCTGGGTTGATGGCTCGAACCTGTATTTATGAGGCCACGTCGTTGCTACGGCTGGCCGGTGTCTACGCTGGCCGCCCGCGGTGGGCCGATTCGATTCCGGTAACACTGATGGACCGCTGCGAGTCCGTCTTGAGCAGGGAGGATTCATGAAGAAGTGGATTTTGCTGCTGTGCGCGCTGTTGGGAAGTTCGCTGACCTTCGCGGGAACTCTGTCCGGCCGCGTGACCGATGAACGCGGCGTCGGAATCTTCAACGTAGACCTCGACTTCATCGTGGTCTCGACCGGCAACAAGCAGAGCGCCAACAATGACAAGACCGATGCTGGCGGCAACTATTCGACCGTGTTGCCGAACAACATCTACGATGTTTTCTATATCCCGCCCCTCGGTTCGCGCCTCGCTGGATTCACCCAGAAGAATGTCAACCTGAATGTCAATCAGACGGTCAATGTGACGCTCAAGGACGCATGGTTTGTCTCCGGTAGCGTGCTGCGCGGCGACAACGGCCAGCCGGCAGTCGGTGTCGATCTCGATTTCGTTGACCTCACGACCGGTGTAAAAATCTACACGCCGCGTGATGCAACCGACCTGCTCGGTAACTACAACGTCGCCGTCCCGAAGGGGGTTTACGAAGTCACGTGGGACGGGCCAGCGCCGGAACTGGTTACCGACCCGCCGCAACTTGCCGCGACGGCCACCAAGGAGATCAGCGTCACAGGTACCAGGGATTTCTCGCTGCCGTCAGTCACGCTTCCGCTCGGCTATCACGTCACCGGCACGGTACTCGATTTCAAGGGCGATGGCGCCGCGAGCGTAGACATCGATTTCTACCGCGCCAGCGACGGGCAGAAAATGGTGACACTGCACGACAACACCGATGCCGGTGGCGACTACGACGTCGTAGTTCCAGTTGGAACTTACACCGTCGAGTTCGACCCGCCCGCCGGTCAGATAAGCGCGCCGAAAATACGTACCGGGATCGTGGTCAGCGCCAACCGCACGCTCGGGACCGATATCTTGCCCGACGGCTGGGCGCTGCAAGGCAACGTCAAGGATCTCGACGGCACGCTGCTACGAGGAGTCCGGTTGGAGTTATCGCACGGCACCACCGGGGCACCGCAACACACGGTCAACGATGAGACCAACGCAGCCGGCCACTATCTCGTACGCGTCATCTCCGGAACGTGGGATGTACGGTACGACCCGTTGCTCTATTCACTTGTCGATGCCGACACGCGGCAGGACGTTGCGGTCACGGCCGACCGCACGCTGACCGACACGGTGCTGCCTTGGCACGACGACGACGGCGATCTCGATTACGACCGCTTCGACAACTGTCCGTTTGCTGCCAACTCGACTCAACTGGATACCGATGCCGATGGGATCGGCGATGCTTGCGATAACTGTCCCAGCCTCGCCAACGCACGACAGGAGAACAACGATCTCGATGCACAGGGCAACGCTTGTGACGCTGACGATGACAACGACGGTTTGGTGGACGGCAGCGATGGCGACCGCGATGGGGACGGCATACTGAACGCCACCGATCGGTGCCCGGATCTGCGCGATCCGCGGCAGTTCGACCGCGATGCTGACGGCACCGGCGATCTATGTGATCCGAACGACGGCGAGGTTGAAGGGTTGCGCGCTGCTACCAAGACCGGCTTCACGTTCCGCGCCGAAACCGGCGCCACCAAGTACACGGTGCTGCGCCAAGATGTGCGCTGGCTTTCGAGCCTCAACTACGGCGTCTGTTATCGCGATCAACTCAAGACGCCGATCTTCGTCGACACGGAGCTCCCTAGTCCTGGCAACGCGTTTGCCTACCTAGCGGCCGCCACGCTTGCGGGTGGGCCAGGATCGCTTGGCGCTGCCAGCAATGGAATCTATCGTGCGAACCTCCGCGGCTGCCCTTAAGCGACTCGCGCTATGCGCCCTGTTGTTGCTCTCGATCGCTCCTGCAGGTTGGGCGGGCGGCTCCGGCCGCCTGCCTGCGGAGTTCGCGCTGGGAGTTCGCGTTTCGATCAAGGGTGAGTTCGAACCGGATGGCGTAATGCGGGCTCGCGAGGTCGAGATTGATACCGCGGATGCTGACGAGGAACTGCGCGGGCAGATCGAATCGATCGACACAGCGGCGCGCACGATAAGCTTGCTCGGGTTCGTGGTCTCGGTTCCCGAATCGAGCCGCCTGAGGCGTGAGCCTGACGACGCAATCGGCTTCTCTGAACTGGCGGTCGGACAGCGGGTCAAGGTCTCGGGACAGCGCGACGCGGCTGGCGTGATGATCGCAACATCGATCCGCGTGCGAAGCGAAGCCTACCCGGAGCGGCGCTATGTCGGTTTGATCGAGGAGGTCGGCGACGCCCCCGAAGGCGACGTCACGCTGGTGGTTCTGGGACGCCGGGTGCGAATCACCGAGCGCACCGAGCTGACGATCCCAGGCCAGGGCCCGCGCCGTCTACCTGTGCGCGCGCGGGTCGCGTCCGCCGACGACGATCTGCTGCTACTCGGCAACATTCGGCCTTTCCCCGGAGCCGCGATCTCGGGCGAGTTGCGACCACGTGGTGAGATTCTCCGCAACCGCGACCTCGACGACACGACACGTGATGCCGAAATCGCGCCGGAGTTACTCGCGATCCTCGGCGGGCTCGCGCGCTTTGGACCGTTAGACGTTTACGCCGAAGTCTCTGCACGCCGGCAGTTTTTCTTGGATGGTGGCCCGGCGCTCGGCGCCGAGAATGAGAAGAATCTGCTCAGCCTCTCGCAACTCTACATTCGCTACCAGCGAGCGCGCGGCGAGTGGTGGTGGCGCCTGCAAGTCGGCCGGCAACGGCTCACCGATCCACGGCAGTGGTACATCTACACCAAGAACCTCGACACGGCATACGGGTTGGCCGGACACAAGCGGTGGTCAATCGAGGCGGCGTACGGGCGGGCACTGTTCAACAAGCAGCACTTCAAGTCGGAACAGTCACGTGACAACTTGCTGTTGCGAGTGAGCTACGCCTTGACCCACGAGGTGGAATTGAGCGCGTTCCTACTCGATCGCAGCGATCGCACAGCGGTTGCCGACTCGCCTCGCCTGTTCGGAGTTCGCGCCTATGGCGACATCGGCCGGTATCTCGAATTCTGGGTCGATCGTGCCTGGGAGCGCGGCGAACGCGGCCTCACCGACGATCAGACAGGCCGGCTCACGGTAGTGCCGATCCAGGCCGATGCGTACGACATTGGAGCAACGTTCCGACCGCGATGGCCGCTCGATCCATCGGTGACAGCCTCGATCGCACACGGTTCCGGCGGGGACGACGAAGCGGCCAATCTCTCCGGAGCTGTCCAAACCGCCGGCACCTTCCGGCAGAGTGGATTCGAGCGCAACAAGGGCTCGTACAACGGCGTCGTCAGTTTCAGCTACTACGGTGAGGTGCTCGATCCGGAATTGGCCAACCTCAACGTCAAGACGCTCGGGCTGGGCCTGCGCCCGCTGCGTAGCCTGTCGTTCGACCTGGTTTATCACGACTACAAACAGGACGTGCTCTCGCGACGCCGCATCCACGGCTCGCCGGTCGACGCCAAGCCGAATGGCCTCTCGAGTGATCTCGGCACGGAGTGGGATGTCGTGATCGGCTACGAACCGTCGCGCCTGCTGGAACTCCGCGTCACTGCCGGCCGGTTTCGACCGGGCGCGGCTTACGAGCTTAGCCACGAAGTCGCCAGCATCTTCACGTTCCAAACCAAGTTCCGTTTCTGACCGTCAATGCAGATCGGCTCGAAGGGAAACAGATGATGAACGTTGCACGAGTCACACGATCCGCAGGGTTTCTGGTCGCGGCGTTGCTCTCGCTCGCGTGGCAGACCCGCGCCGACGCGCCAGCCCCACAGAGCTTCTTGGTGGAGCTCGACTACGGCCCTGTCAGCCTGCAAGGGCGCGAGCTCGATTACGCCTTCGTCGATCCGGTCGGCGGACTCTCCGGGGGCGGCGCGATCCAACGCCTCGACCTGGACTCGCGGCGAACCCCGCGCTTTCGAATCGCGTGGCGAATTCCAGGCAAATCCGGCGCCTGGCTCGATGCTCGGTTCTTCACTTGGGAGGGGGACGGCAACTCCAGCACCGGCAGTCAGCCTGGCCGCATCGGTGCGCTGCTGGCGAGCCCCGACTTTGCGATCGGACGTTCGTTGGTCGATCGTGCCGACGCGACCTCCGAACAGCGTGCTAACTCGTACAGCGCGCTGCTTCGATGGCAACTTCGGGACGGCATCGATGGACCGAGTGTGAGCGTCGCGGGTGGATTGCGCGGCGTTCGGTTCGAGGAGCGTCGCCTGGTGACCTATCGGGCCGAGCGCTCCGAGTCACAGCTTCGCGAATTCGTCAGCACGACGCAGGACGTACAGGGCTGGGGCCCTGCGATGGAAACCACGCTCGGTGGTCGGTTCGGTTCGCGCGTGAACCTCGGCGCGAGCTTTGAAGCCGCCTTCCTGCTGGGCCGAATCGACTTCGATGCGGTCGATCAGTCGTTCATCGACAACTCATTCGATCGCGCCACGATTGCCACGCGTAGTGGTGAGCGCCGTGACGTGTTGATACTCGGCGGCTCGCTGTGGGTTGACGTTCGAGTCAGCCGCGCGGTGACGGTCGGGGTCGCGTACCGTCATGAGCGCTGGACCGGGGTCAGCGATCAGGTTCGCTTCGTCGACGACGTCAGTCAAAACTCGGCGATCGTCGGTGAGGGGCGAGCCACGCTTACAGGCCCCTCCTTGTACGCAAGGCTCATGTGGTAAACCTACGCCTCGACGACGACCGGATCCGGCGATGCGCGTACTGATCACCGGCGGCGCGGGTTACATCGGATCGTTCGTGGCTCGCGCCGTGTTGAGTCGCGGCCACGTGCCGCTGATTCTCGACGACCTGTCGCGTGGCCACGCGACGGCCTGCGGAAACATCCCGTTGCATCGCCTGCGTTGCGGCGACGTCTCGCCTGTCGAGTCACTGCTGCGAGGCGAGGCGGTCGACGCTGTGATCCACCTCGCAGCACTTTCGCAGGTCGGCGAATCGGTCGCTCGCCCCGCACTCTACTGGCATGAGAACGTCGGTGGCGCGGCCGGGCTGTTGGACGCGTGCGCGGCCGCCGGTGTAAAGCGCTTCGTGCTCTCCTCTACAGCGGCGGTCTACGGCGAACCCGAGTGCACGCCGATCGACGAAGCTCACCCGACACTCCCCACCAACCCCTACGGAAGCACCAAGCGAGCGATCGAGGAGCTACTCTCGCAGACGCGCCTCGCAACTGGCCTCGGTTACGTTTCGCTGCGGTACTTCAACGCGGCCGGCGCGATGCCCGACGGTTCGCTAGGCGAGGATCACACACCCGAAACACACTTGATCCCACTCGCGATTGACGCCTCCTCCGGCCAGCGCGGTCCGCTTCACGTTTTCGGTGACGACTACCCCACCCCCGACGGCACTTGCGTGCGTGACTACGTACACGTGCTCGATCTCGCCGATGCACATGTGAGGGCGCTCGATTGGCTGCTCGCTCACGAAGGGGGCTCGCTGATCTGCAATCTCGGCGGCGGAACTGGACGGTCGGTGCGCGAGGTGCTCGACACGGTCGGCCGCATCGTCGGATGTCCGGTTCCGTATCGTCAGGGCCCGCGGCGAATGGGCGACCCGGCGGTGCTGGTCGCGTCGGTGCAGCGCGCGCGCCAAGAGCTTGGCTGGGAGCCGCAGCGATCGAGCTTGGACCAAATCATCCGTGACGCGTGGGGTTGGCATCGCACACGGCAGACCGCGCACTGAGCCGAAACCGCGCCGGCTGATGCGAGCCGATTCAGAGCCCCGCCGTGCGGCGGCTGAGGCGGCGCGACGCGCGGCTCAACAGCGCACAGGCGCCCAGCAGCAAGACACCCGGCGCGATCACCATGACCCAAGACGCAGGGAGAAACCGGCGGCCATCGGCAATCAGCCGGCCCCACGAATCGGTTCCGCTGCTGCCTGCAAAACCGAGAAACGCGAGCGACGCTTCCAACAACATCGCCCGGCCCGCAAGCGGAGCGGCCAACGCGCTCAAGAGCGGCACTGTCGACGGCAGCAGATGACGCAACACCGTTCGTCCGCGTCCTGCGCCGGTCGCGGTCGCGGCGAGCAGCGCGGGCGAAGCAGCCCACGCCTGCGCTTTTGCATCGATGGCGCGAGCCACCTCCATCCAACTGATCAACGCGACCGCGAGCGATGTGGCCCACACGCCGCCGCCGAGAATGGCGGCCAGCGCCAGCAACACCAACAGACGAGGCAAGGCCAGCGCAGCATCGACACCCAGCCTGAGTGGCGGTGTCGCGAATCGGCCGAGACCCCATGTCGCCAGCCCTGCCAACGTACCCAAGAGCAGCGTGAATGACGCCGCGAGCAACGCCACCCACAGCGATCGCCAGGCGCCGGCCACCAAGCGTGCCAACACATCGCGACCTTGTTGATCGCTCCCCAGCCACAGTCGATGAGTGTGCGAGCTGCCAACCGATCTCATCGCAGGATCGTCTTGCCGCACGTTTGGCTCTGCATCACGCGGGCTGCGGATGAAGCCGCCACCCACCAAGTCTCGATCGATCACTTCGGAGCCGGCCGGCAACAACGAGGCTGCCGCTGCCGAAATGCTTGGCGGTGACGGATCGAGCGCGATGCGTAACCACATGAGAGTCAGCAGCAAGAACAGCACCATCAGCGACCGATGCAACGTGCGGCGACTCATACAGCCCAACGATCGGCGAGCCACGATCCACAGGCTGCCGTCACCGACGCCAGCATCACACCGCCCATCGCGAGTGGAAGGTCGGCGCTGGTGATCGCTTCGGCCGAGAGACGGCCCAAGCCGGGCCATGCGAACACCGTCTCGACCATCACTGCGCCCGAGACCAACATCGGCAGATCGGCCGCCACCATCGCGGCCAAGACTGCCGCTTGTGGCCACACCAGATGCCGCAGAAAGACCGTCAGCGGCAAGAGCCCTGTGGCTGTCGCGAGCTGCAAGCGACGGGCCCCTTCGACCGTATCGAGCGCGCCCAACAGGACGCGCGCGAACATCGCGGCGAGCGGGATGGCGAGCGTGATCGATGGCAACAGCAGATGCGTCGCTTTGATTCCTGCGAACGAGTCTCCGGCCGGTGCCATGTGCGACGACGGCAGCCACGAAAGCCACGTGTGAAACACCATCACCAGCAAGAGCCCCAACCAAAAACGCGGTATGACCGCCAGCGACGACAGCGCCGCGTCCCATCGATCGCGCGATGCAGGACCGGCGCGCCACGCCACGAGCGCAATCACGAGGCCAAGCAGCAACGCGACGCACAGCCCACTGAACGCCAAGAGCAACGACGGACCCAACGCTTCGCCCAAGAGTGTCGCCACCGGGCGACGGCGCGTGGCCGACAAACCCAAATCGCCTTGCAGTGCGGCCGCTGAGTAGCGCACGAAGGCTGGCAACAGCGGCAACTCGCTGCGCCAGGCATTCGATGCCGCACTTCGCGCGCTGAGGTCATCGGGCGCGGCCAAGTCGTCGGCGGGATCGCCAGGGAGTGCGCGCAGCAGGGCAAACGTCGCGAGCGCCACCAACACAATCAACAGCGCGCCGCGCAAGAGCGTGGCCAGAAGACGAAGAGCTAGCGAGGTGCGATCCACCATGCCGGCAGATTGTCGTACGGATCGAGCGGCGACGGGGTGGCGTCTTGGAGCCGGGCTGAAAGCCCGATCAAGGCCCGTTCCTCGTAAAGCACCGTGACCGGCCGATCACGCCGCACCAGCTGCTGCCACGCGGCCCACAGCGGTTTGGCCGTGTCACGCGATGCGGCTTGTGCCGCGCGCTCCAAGAGCGCATTCGATTCCGGACTCGACCACGACCCCATGTTGAGCCCGCGCGAGACGGCATCGCGCGTGTGCAGCCCAACCGAAAGCGCCGTGCCGATTCGCATGCCGATCAAGAGCGCATCGAAGCGTTTATCGCGCGCACGCTGCGCATACACGCCGCGCGGCACCGCTTCGACCTGCAGCTCGACGCCGATCAGCTCGAGCATCACGGCGCAGCGTTCGGCGATATCGCGCTTGGAAGCGCTCTCGGCGTTGGTCAAGAGCGCGATCGTCAGCTTGCGGCCGTTTTTCTCGCGCACACCGTCGCGATCGCGATCGATCCAGCCTGCCGCGTCGAGTTCGCGACGCGCCGACGCCGGATCGTATTCCGGTGCGGCGGCGCCATCGTGCGCCCACAGTGACGACAGCACCGGTGTATCCCCGGCTTGTCCGTATCCGGCGAGCAATCCTGCAATCAGGTCCCGTCGATCGATCGCCAGCGTCAGCGCCTGGCGCACCGCAGGCTCCGACAGAATTGGGTGCGGCGCGGTTTGCTGCAGCCGCCGAATGTCGTTTTCGTCCTCGCGACACTCCTTGCCTTCGGCGCAGCCGCGGCGAGAGCGATCGGCGAGATAGGCGTTTGGCTCCAGCGCGTTCCATACAATTTGCGTTTCGGTCAGCGCCGGAATCTCGACGACGCGCACGTTGGGATTGCCTTTCAACGCACGCGCCCGCAGCGGTGGCACTCGCTCGAGCAGGTCGATCTCGCCGTGCTCCAGCGCATCGAGTGCAAGGGTCTCGTCGGGGTAAACGCGCAGCACGACGCGATCGATGTACGGTTGCGGCGCGCCCCACCAGTTGTCGTCTCGCACCAACACTGCTTCTTGTCCCGGCGTCACCGACTGCAAGCGGTAAGGTCCGGCACCCACCCAGCGCTGGCTCCAATCGGTGTCGTGCCAGCGCGACGGTTCGACATCTTGATAGCTGCGCGGCACCAACGCGTCGTCATTGACAGCAAACCACGCATCCAGCGTGGCGCGCTCGAACTGAAACTCGAGTGTGCGCGAATCGCGGCAGGGCGCGAGCGTCGCTTTGGCCGCTTCACTGGCCCCGCTCCATGCCAACTGCGGGTCGCCTCTCATCGCATGTGTGAAGGCGACGTCCTCGCACGTAATCGGCGCTGCGTTCGACCAACGCGCCGTATCGCGCAGCGTGAGCGTTAACGCGCGGCCATCAGGAGAGGCACTCCACGATTGCGCCGCCCAGGGCACGAAACTCAACCCGCCATCGCGCCAACTCTCGTGCAGCAAACGGGGGTAGACCAAGTCGAGCACGTGGGCCGTGGCGTCGTCCTCGACGGTGTAAGGATTCCAAGCGCCCAAGTCGCCGCGCAAGGCAACCACGAGTGTCCCGCCTCGTTGCGGCGGAGCCCGCGTCGCGGGTGAATGAGGCGCAGGTGCTTGGCAGGCAGTTGCCACCAGCAACGCGACAACCGAGAGAAGCCTCAAGGCAAACCGCAATCGCCCCCCGACGCCTGCCGCGGAGACCAATCACTGGAGTTGCCGTAGCCAGCGTAGTTGTCGCGGAACAGGTAGAACAACGCAGCGGCTGCTGGTGGCGATACAGAGTCGATGGTTTGCGTGATGGTCGTGTTTTCCGCCAAGCACGTGACGATCCCTAGATCGATCGTCAGTCCGGCGCGATGCAAGGCACTGACTTGGCCGCGCACGACGTCGTAGGTCAAGGCGCCGAGCACGGGCGAGAACTTCACCCGCGTTTGGCCCGCAACGGTCTCGACCTTCAGGCTGGTTCGATCGCCGCTCAACAGCGCCACCAAAGCGCCTGCGTCCAACACGCCCGCTCCCATGACACCTTGGTACTGCGGCGGGCTGTTGTCGGGCTGCGCGCTTTGGTTGAGCAGATTGCGTACCTGAGCCGGAGACAGGCCGGGGTACTTCTCGATGATGAGCGCCGCGGCGCCGCTGACCATTGGGACGGCGAACGATGTTCCGTCCCAGGTGGCGTATTCGTTGCTGTTGAACAGTGACAACGGCTGCTTGCCGGGGGCCGAAAGCTCGACTCGGCTCCCGTAACTGCTGAACGGCGTTTTGACTTTGTTATCGTCGACCGCGGCCACACAGATCGTTCGATCGTTGCTGCATGGAAAGTCGACCGTGCCGCTGTTGCGATTGCCGGCAGGCGCAATTACCACGATCCCGGCTTGATCGGCGATCCGGATCGACTTCGCGATCAGGCTGTTGCTTTGGCTGCTGCCCATCGAGAGGTTGATTACGTCGGCGCCGGCGTCGATCGCCCAGAGGATTCCTTTGGCAATCGTGAAGGTGGTGCCGCGTCCGTCCTCGTCGAGCACACGAATCGGGATGATCCGCGCTTCCGGCGCGAGCAGGCTGACGAGACCCGCCACCTCGGTGCCGTGGTGCAGCGCTTCATCAATCGACCCGTCGCCGTCGTTGTCGAGGCCGTCCGGGTCGGGATACGCACCGCGCGTTCCGGGGGCGAAGTTACGCGCCAGGCTGCGCATGATTTGCAATTTGATTTCGGGGTGATCGAGTTCGATCCCACTATCGACCACGGCAACGACGACACCCTTGCCGCGATAACTCTGCTGGGCGAGCGCGGCGCGCACGGTAACGCCCGCGGCTTGATTGCGAAACTGAGGCGGACCGGCCGTGCGATCGAGAACCGGGATGGTCTTACCGACGCCTTCGGGATCTTCCAGCCGATCGTGCAGCTCAGCGTTATCGAGGTTCGGGTCGCGCGGCACATCGCTGAGCATTCGAGACAGCGCCGCTTGCGCCGCGGCCGGTGTGGGGTAGATCACGAGGTAGGCGTCGAACGCCGGGATCGAATCCTCAAGTGTGCCGCCGTAACGCTGCAACAACGGCGCAATCGACCCACCCTCGACGACCTCGATCACCAGCTCTCTCGAGACGACGTCGTCCCCGCTTGCGAGGGCGGACGACATCCACAGTGCACTCGGCACGATTGAAAGAGCTAAGAGGAGTTTGCGCACGATGCTCATGTTGGAACCCCTTGGCGCCCCAGCCCGGATCCCGAGATGCGTCGAGATCATGCCACCATCCGGGCCGGCAGGCCGTAAAAAGGATCTCCAACGACCGCAAAAGGAGCCCAACGCAGCGGAGAGGGGTCAGTTGCCCGTGCTCGCCGCTGTGCGTCGGCCATCGCTTCTGCTGCGGTTCGTCCGAGCGAAAGACCGCGATAGAAATCGTCCATCAAGACCGCGGCACTGGCGTCGTGCAATTCCCACAACGCCGCCACCACGGTGTTCGCACCGGCTTGCAAGAACCCGCTCACTAGCCCGACCCAGTCGTCCCCGGAATGCAGCGTGCCGCGTCCCGTCTCGCATCCCGACAAAACCACCAACGGTGCCGTCTCTTGCAAGGCGTAGATGTCTGAGAGGTCCATCCAGGCATCGCCCAAGCGCAGACCTGCTTCGATCGCATCCCCTTGAGCGTAGAAGCCGTGACAGGCGACATGCAGCAGTGGCCGATCGGCCATTCCGTGCTCGAGCGCCTCACGCGTCGCCTCCGCGCCCGTGCGCAGTTGCGCGGTGGGCAACCGCAAGCTCACCGCGCGAACCTCGGCCGCGATCTGGGGCGCGGCGGAATCGGGCACGCCGAGCACCAAGGGCGGTGCCGTCGCCGTAAGACGCTCGCGTCGCGAAATGAGGTCCAGCACGGAGAGACTTGGGGCGTAAGAAACGACAGCACGCGCAATGAGTGCTGTCCCGCGCGATTCGAAGGCGTGAAATGGAAGCCCATGCAGCACACCGTGTGGAACGATCCGCAAATTTTTTCCGTCCAGCCGTGAAGCGATCGGGTTGAGCAACAACTCGTGCAGCCGCTCGAGATAGTGCCGGCAGGCGGCGCCGTTGAACTCTCCGAAACGCACATGGTGGGTTTCGCCCAGCACGCCCTTGCCTAGATGAAACCGCAACCGTGCGGCGATCTCACTCACCTCGTTGTCGCGGCAGATCGCCGGAAACACCTCCAGCCGCCCGCTCTCGCCGACGAAGAGATGCACCTCGCCGCCCGCCACGAAGTACTCGATCAGCAACTCGCCCGGCCCCATCCGATCGAGCATCGACAGCGCACGCTCAGTACCTGCGCCATGCAGCCACGCGGACGACGGTGCCAGGTCATCGAGTGCTCCGAGTGCGCGGCTACGGGCACGCGTCAAACTCGCCACCCGCGGTCCCATCGATCCGCGCATTCCTGGAGTACCGGTGCCTTCTGCAAGCCGGCGCTCGGCGGCCGCAAGATCGCGCTCAATTTGCTCGAGCCGGCCGCGGGCTTCGCGTGCGCTGCTGCCACCGATCACGCGCGTCGATCCGGTGCGCGCGAGTCGTTCTGCCAAGGCGCGCGCCTTGCCACGTTCGACAAACGTGAGCGCCGCGCGCAACGCCTGCGGCCCACCGACGGCGAGACGATTGGCCACCAACGCCTCGTACACCTCGAGCTTGTCGATGGCGAATGCCAGCCGGCTTTCCTCGCGCGTCACACCCAAACGCATCGCTTCGACCAATCGCTCGGCACGCAGCAGTTGAGTGAAGGCGCCACGCCGATCGGATTGCCGCGTGCGTTCGTGCGCGCACGCCAATCGTGCTGCGACCTCGCTGCGACGATCGCCGCTGCGCTGCGCCAGTGCGAGCGCCTGCTTGGCATGCGCGGCGGCCATCGCCGATCGGCCCAGCGCCAAGGCCGCTGACGATGCCACCGTCAGCGCTTTCGCATGTCGAGAGGGAGCCGCATCGGCCGACAGTGCGCGTGCCGAGGCGCGAGCCAACTTGTATGCTGCCGCCGCGTGTCCGGAACGCAGCGCAATGACCGCTTCGCCGAGCCGATAGAACGCCGCGCCACTCTTGTTCTTCAAACGTGCTTGGATCGACGACGAACGCTTGAATTGCTTTCGCGCCGTCGCCAAATCACCGTCGCGCAGCGCCGACGCGGCCAGTATGCCGTGGGCTTGCGCCTCTTGAGCCGGGTAGTGCGCTGAGGAGAACATCGTCAGCGCCGCGCTCGCCGACTCGCGTGCCGCTGTGGTGAGGTTGGCTTGCAACTGAGCCTCACCCAGTTCCAACGCGCAGTGGCCCGCCAGCACCGTATCCCCGGACTCAGTGCAAGCGTGGCGGAGTTTGGAGAGCGCAATGATCGCCCGATCGAGTTGACCTTCGAGCATGTCAATCTCAGCTAGGCCGTAGTCGCATTGCAGCACCGACGCCGCGGCATCCAATGACCTGTGGAGGGTCCGCGCTCGTTGGTAGTAGTCGCGCCCCGCCGAGCGTCGATCGAGTGCGGTCAAGACCACGCCTTGGTTAAAGAGCGCGTCTGCCCGTCGCAACTCGTCATCCGCACCGGTATAGGAGCGCAAAGCCACGCGAAAACACTTTAGTGCTTCATCTAGCCGATCACGAAGGTGATGCAGATTTCCGAGATTCCTCGCGACATCACCCAATCGCCGCCCACGCTTCACGCCGCCGCGCGCGTAACAACTCACGGCGCTTGTTGCGGCGCGTCTTGCCGCGTGATCATCACCGAGGCGCGCGAACACATCGATCAGCACGCGGTGAATGTCGCCTTCTTCCAGTGGCTGCCGCGCGCGACGCATTTGAACGGCGGACAGCGCCAAGGACTTCGCCGCAGCGACCGAGTTGCCCGTGGCATGCGCCAGCGTGCCTTCGATCCGCAACCGCCAACCCTCGACCTCCGGCTGCTTGGCAGCGCGCGCCAGTGCCGTAGCACCCGCCAACGCCGCCTTGGCTTTCTTCGGTGATTGAAGCAAGGTGCGGTGAAACGCTGTGAAGAGAGCGCGCGCCGTTTCGGCGTCGGCCAAATCGGACGACGCGGCAACAACGCGCCGCGCCTTCGCCATCGTCGAGCAAGAACCGAGCGAACGGACCAACCGTTCGCGGCGCGTCTCCCGGTCGCTCACGCGCGGTCGCTCGCGGGCAGATCGAGATCGCCAATCGTCAACGACTCGACGCCAGGAGCGTGCAACACGATCGCGAGCCCTTGCGCGGAAGGAACGACGCCGCGCAAATAGAAATCACCCACCTCGTTCAACGCCACGCGTTGCCGCGAGCGTCCACTGCCTACCTCGATTTCGGCGCCAGCGACCAAGGGTACGAGCTGACCCTGCAGCGCCAGCGTTCCACCAGCCTCACGACGAACCAGAAGATCGAGTTGACCCTGTGGCGTGCCGGCCGTACCCAATTGCAACAGCAACCGGCGCTCACCCGTCGACCCACCGCGCACACCCGCCGGCTGCAATGCCTGCGAGCTATCGAACAAGCGCTCCACGATCCAGCGCACCAAACCGGGGGCCGGTTGAGGCAAATGGGCCGCCAAAGCCCGTGCCTTGTGGAGCGTGGATGCCGGTGGTTCGACCAGATGCTGACCCCTCAGCAACTGGGTGATCCGTTCTTCCGGGGTGCGAAAGCGATTCCCCATCTCGATATCTCCTTTGTACCCGTGCCGTACCCACAGGAGCCCCACCCCGGGGGTTTGATACATGTTCGTAACTGGTCCCGGATAACCGGAGCCTTGCGAGTCGCGCTACCCCTTCTCCGGCCGGCGGGACTCGTAGAGTTTCCGGAGCTTGCCCAGGCACCGGGAGCGGGATGGCCCCAACGATCCGATCGGCCGTCCCAGCCGCTTGGCGATCTCTTCATAGGGAGGGGTTGGGTCATCGACATAAAGCATGGTGAGCAGGCCGCGGCACGGCTCTTCGAGCCGTTCCAGCGAGACCGCCATGGCGTGCTCTTGAGCCACGCTCTCGAGCGCCTCGATGACGTCGGGCGGCTCGACCCCCGGGTCGTGGTCCTCTACCGGTGTATCGACGTTTCGCGATTCGACGCGGTGTAGAGCGGGGCACTCATGGCGCG
>JANNUT010000042.1:0-18878 GCA_031395565.1 Acidobacteriota bacterium
CATCATTGCAGGCAACATGACCGGCGCGTTGCACCGCCACTACAGTGTCGCCGGGCGCGCAGCGCAGCGACGCGAGCCATGCTTCATCCGACATCGGCGACGGTGTGCCAGCGCGACCCTCGACGCTCGCCGCAAACAACAACGCGCGCTTCTCATCGCGCAAGCGCTTGACGGTGCACTCCTTCAGATGCGCCACCCACTCGTTCTCACTTGACGCATCGACATACCCCGGGCCCAAGATCTGCACCGCCAGCAACGCCTTCTCGAGTCCAATCGCGCCGGCAACATACGCACGCTGGACGCGCGGACGCTTGGCCAGCGACCGCGCCACGCGCACACGATCCTCGATGCTCGTGCGCGATAACCCCAAACGATTCTCGGCGTAAGCGCCAATGCTCAGGAAACCGAGTTCGCGCACCAAGCCGCTGGCGCTCATCTCCATCAACAGCGACGCCAGATGGCGCTCCATCAGATCGGCCGCGGTCACGAACCACTGCAACTGCCCGAGCACCTCGCTGTCGGACCCAACACCTGCGCGTTCAATGGTCTCGTCGAGCTTCACGAGCAGTTCGCGCGCGACCACCATGGCCGGAAGCTCGTTCCCCGACGGGATCTCGATTGCATCCAAGCGTGGCTCCGCCGCACGCAGCCACGCTTGGAAAACGTCCGGGGGGTGGTCGCTGGAATAATCCTCCGCCACCAGCGCCTCGATGAATGAAGTCACCGTCGCATCACCGCCCTCGAGCCGGCGATACAGATCGAGTGCGCTGTCGAACGCTGCGCGCACCGACGGCGGCGCCGCGAAGCCCCACAAAACTCCCGGCACCTCGGCGATATCTTCGGTACTCGGTGCAACAGACTCGACCTCACTGCCGCCGCTACAAACAGCGTCGCGCAACTCATCCACCGTGAGCCTGAGTGCCCGCTCCACCCACGAAGCCAGCGTCTCAACCGATGCCACGCGCGCCACCAACAACGCCTTGCTCATTCCAATCGGCGCACCACCATCCTCACCCGTGACCGCACCACGCAACCCCGGCAGCCTCACCGCCGCGCGATGCAACGCCGCATGCATTCGCAGCCACTTGCTGCTGCGCTCCAGTTCCTCGCGCGTGAAGTCATGCACCGACGAATACCCACACCTGCGCCACAACTCCCCATCAATAACTGCCGCCGCGACCTTCGCCAGCGGCAACAACACGCGCACCGTTTCACCCGCCAACCGACACGCCACCTGATCGGCCTGCACAGCAGCGAGCCACAACGAGACCGACGACTGTTGTGTTGAACCAACCGATGAACGCGACACGCTGCTTCCCCGTACGTGTCGTAAATGTACGAGCAAGTCGTGCGAACAACAATCGAAAGTAAGCACGATGATAAAAAGATTTCTCGCATCAAAGAGCGATCATCGTGAATACGAAGTCACACACCAGCGAGCGCCTCTGCAACATGCGCATCGCGTCGCGGTATCAAACGAGATCACAAGAAGCACCGACGATTGCCGCATCACCCTCAACCCGCTGGTCAAGTGCCGGCCGTGGTGCGATCGTTGCGCTCATCCAGTAGCAGCCTCACCGTTCCACACGAACCGCCGAGGAACAACCGTGACGCACCCGATCTTCCACCTTGCGTTCCCCGTCCTCAGCCTCAACGAGTCTCGGAACTTCTACGTCGATCTATTCGGCGCCCGCATCGGCCGTGTGCGCGACACATGGATCGACATCAGTCTGTTCGGCGGACAGATCACGCTGCATGAGCGGCCGGATCAAGTGCTCCCCGCCCACGAACAGGGTGTCCGGCACTTCGGCGCCGTCGTCAGTTGGGACGAGTGGGAAGCTCTCGCCGCGCGGCTCAGAAGTCGCGGCGTGCCGTTCAAAGCCGAGCCCAAGATCACCGGTCTTGGCACCTCCACCGAGCAAGCCAAGTTCCTCGTCGTGGATCCCAGCGGCAACGTCGTCGAGGTCAAAGCCTATCGAGACCCTAACGCCGCACTCGAGATCGACTACTGACCCAAGCCCTCCCGTGATCAGAAGCGTGGTCCATTCCGCGCGGTGAGCGGTCGCTCGAAAAATGCACATCCGCCGCATGATTCCGGGCCTGTCACCGAAGGTGAGTGACGCAGCCACGCGCTTGGAGACGACGATGCAAAACGGATGGAAGCTCGTATGCGGCACTGTGCTCAGTCTGCTTTCAGCGACTCTTGTCCAGGCGGCCACGCCTGCTGGTCATTGGGAAGGTGCGATCGACATCCCTGGATCGAAGTTGGAGGTAGTGATCGACCTGGCGCAGGTCGACCAAGTGTGGAAAGGGGAGATCGACATCGCGGTCCAGTCGATTTCCAATCTCCCTCTCGAGAAGTTCGAGGTAGCCGACAAAACTGCCACCTTCTCGATCTCACAGGTTCCCGGTGAGCCAACCTTCCACGGCGCGTTGTCGAACGACGGCCTCACGCTGAGTGGACGATTTACACAAGGTGGTGCCGAGCTGAGCTTTTCGCTCCGGCGCACCGGTGACGCGCAGCTCGGCCCGCCTGCCAAAACCGCTACCGAGAAACTCGCTGGTTTCGAAGCATGGGTCGAAAAGACGCGAGGCCTTTGGAATGTCCCGGGCGTTGCCGTGGCCATTGTGTATGGGGACCAAACCGTGCTGCTCAAGGGATTCGGAAGCCGCGATCTCGACGCCAACCAGCCGGTCACGCCCGACACACTGTTTGCGATCGGTTCCAGCACCAAGGCGTTTACCGCGACGCTGCTTGGAATGCTGGCGGATGAGGGGCGCCTGACGTGGGACAAACCGGTTCGTGAGCAGTTGCCCGAGTTTGAACTATTCGATAAGACAACGAACGACACGATCACGCCTCTCGACCTGCTTACCCATATTTCAGGATTGCCGGCGCACGACCTGGTGTGGGCTGGCTCGCCGCTTGATCGCGAGCAGCTGTTCGCGCGCCTGAAGTACCTCGAGCCGACAGCATCCCTACGTCAGAAATGGCAATACAACAACTTGATGTACATGAGCGCTGGGATGCTCGGGCAACACGTGAGCGGCAAGAGCTGGGAACAGTTTCTGCGCGAACGCCTCTTGGACCCACTGGGCATGAAGACCGCCAACACATCCGTCAGCCAGCTCGCCCAAGCCGAGGACCGCGCCTTGGGATACAGCCTCACGGCACCTGCCAAAGCAGGCGCAGCCAGGCTGCCCAAGGTCGCACCCTACGTGAACCTCGACGCGATTGGCCCTTGCGGTGCGATCAACGCGAGTGTCCGTGAGATGGTGCCGTGGTTGCGACTGCAGCTTTCGAATGGAACATTGGACGGCAAGAAGTATCTCGACCCCATGACTTTCAAGAAGCTGCACGCGCCGGTGGCGGTCGTCGGCGAAGACGAGAGCTTTCCAGAAGCGCCGTATGTGATGTACGCGCCTGGCTGGTTCATCCAGCCCTATCGTGGCCACAAGGTGTTCCATCATGGCGGCAACATCGATGGCTTCTCTTCGATGGTCGGCGTCGTGCCGGGCGAGCGGATCGGCGTGGTGGTGTTGACGAACCTCAGCGTGACCCCGCTGCGCGACTTGGTGATGTGGCGCGCTATCGACCAACTGCTCGAGCTGGATCCGCTGCCGTTGAGCGAACGATACCTCGCCAAACAGACAGCGGCGGAGGCGGCAGCGGCGAGTGTCAAATCGACCGAGGGTGGAGAACCCAAGAAGGGCACCAAGCCATCGCACGAACTTGCCGATTATCGCGGGAACTATGAGCACCCAGCCTACGGCACGATCGCGATCGACTTGGCCGGCGGCAAGCTGCAGCTCTCGTTTCATGGCATGCAAGCCGCACTCAATCACGTGCACTACGATGTCTTCAAGGCCGACGCCGAAAGCCCGTTGGCTGGCACCCAAGTGCAGTTCTCGACCAATCTGCGCGGCGATGTCGACACGCTGAGCGTGCGCTTGGAGCCAAGCCTCGCGGCGCTCGACTTCAAGCAAGGCCCCCCGCAGGAGCTGAGCAATCCGGAGTTTCTGCAACGATTTGTTGGCGACTACCAACTCGAGGCACAGACAATCGCGATTAGCCTGCGCGGCGACAAGCTGTACATGTCGATTCCTGGTCAGCCGTCCTATCGATTGCTGCCGTACCGCGGCAGCGATTTTGATCTCGATGGCTTAAGCGGCTATTCCGCTCGCTTCATGACCACGGGCGACAAAGTGCGTGGTTTCAAACTGATCCAGCCGAACGGGGTGTTTGAGGTCAAACGAATGTAGGTCAATCCGGCCAGCCAGATCTTACAGACCGTCGCTGACTGTGAGAATTGCTGTGTGCTACCTACATTTGGCAGCTGTCACTGGCTGTCATCGCGGAACATCACCGCGTGGTGCAGACGAGCCAATCCGATGCGAAGTAGTAGTGCGCTCCGCTGTCGAACGTGACCCGGCAGTCCCACGCCTTTGCTAGGAATACATACGACGCATAGTCGAGGCACTCGACCTCTCGAGTGAGGCCGCGAGATGTAGCATCGATCCATGCAGCTTCGATTAGCTGCCATGATCATGGCTGTTGCTCATCAGTCGCCCGCCTTCCGAGCTGAAGAACGCGCAACACCACATACCCGAGAACAAGTCCCACGCCATAGATGACGGTCACCCCAAGCGTGCGGGGGTGAGCAAGCGGTTGAATAGCACGGACCGCAATGTCGACGACTAGCTGAGCTGGATTGGTGAGCGCATCCCAGCTATTCCAGCGAAGAAAGCGCCCCAAGTAAATCCCGAAAGCCGACAGGAAAAGCACCACGATCGCCAGAACCCAACCAACCGAGGCAGAGAACCTCCGGGCGACGATTGCGTGCACATCGGCGAGCGAGCTATAGCCGAGGAGCAGTCCAGTGCTCGAACAAGAGACAAGTAGCGCGACGTCATACCACATCGGAATCGGTGGCCGGGCGTGGAGGTGGATGAAATCGGTGAGGATGTAAGGCGCGTTCGGCAAGAACACGAGCCAAATTGCGAACCACACAACCTGAACCGCTCGAGCTGATCGCCGCGCCGCAGCCACTGTGAGCAGCCATGCAGCGACGGCCGGAATACTGGCAAGAAAGAGATTCCAAAGCAGAAATCCAAACGCGAGAGAGTCCGAGCGTACGAATCGAAACAAGAGCAGCGCAACACACCAACTCATCAGTACGCCGAAAAGGATGAATCGCTTGGCCGTTTGACTCATGTCGAGAGTGAGCCTCACAACGCACGCGCGCGAACAATACGCGTCACCCCACCCAAGTGCAGCACACCATCGCTTCGGGTACCTTCAACCGCGCTGGTCAAGTCCTGCTCCCAGGCGAGCTGGTCGTCCTCCGGCAAATCACTGAGCAGTTGTGTCAACCCAAACGCGCGCACCCAAGCGACAAGCTCCGCAGCGGTCTCTGCCTCGAAGACCGGGACGTCCATTTCCTCAACATGGTCGAGCGTGAATCCAGCTTCACTGAAGTCTCGAACCACACGTTCGAGACTTGCGTAACGAAACGTCCCAGGCGCCTCGGGGTCGATGGCTGGTATTGGCCGGAAACGTTCCAGAAGCCGCCTCGCGAGTGTGTAGTAGGGGACTCGCTCGGGCTCGGCCCAGAGTGCTGCGACAAGGACGCCAGTGGGCAACAGCGCGCGGCGCGCGTTCGACAGCGCCGCAATCGGCGCGGCCATGTACATCAACCCCCAACGCACCGTGACCGCATTGAAGTAGCGCTGTGGAACGGCTTCCAACTCTTCGGCATTTCCTAAACGCAGGTCGAGGTTGGAAATCCCTTCGAGTGCTGCCCGCTCCTTGGTCATGCGCAGCATTGCGTCCGAGAGCTCGATCCCCACGACGCTGCCGTGCGGCCCGACTCGCAGCGCCGCCCGAAGTGCCGGCTCGCCGCGTCCCGTCGCGAGATCGAGGACACGCATGCCTGGCTGCAGCGCGGCGAGATCGAGCATTCGCTCACTGACCGGTGCCGTTACTCGCGCCTCGACCGCGTCGTACCTACGCCAGATCTCTTCGACGGTGAGCGGCGGCCGCGCACGCGTCGAGTGGTCGGGCTTTGATTTCGGATCGGTTGGGTTCATCGGATCAGCCAGGCTAAGCCAAGTACGAGGCCAAGGACAATCGGCCGGCCCGCTGAGATGGATTGCACACGCAAGAGCAAACGCGGCTTACGAGACTGCTAGACCTCGCACTCGCTCGACTTGGGCTTGCTCCAACTGACAAGCAGCGAACAGGACGCCAGCCCCGGCAATAGCACGGCCGAAAGCACGGCAGGAGCCCCAACGATTGCAGAAGCGATGATTGCGGCGGCCCAGAGAAAGGCATTTGTGATGAGGTACCTTCGGTTCATCGAAAGCTCCTGTCGTCGATAAGTAGTGGCAGTCAACGTACGCCGAAGCGGTTGCCAGTGGGATACCGCTGGAAGGAAATATGGGGCCGATGGCGACGCGAGGCCAAAGGTGCCTGTCCCCATGGAGTCAGTCCTAGCCCCGCGTTATGGACCGACACAGAGATTGGGCACCGTGAGCCGTGTAAAGAGGTGAGGTGACGCCACAGCGCTGGATGGGTAATGATCAAGCGCTTGCTTGAAATCGGGATGATTGAACGCAGCGCGAAAATGGGCCACTGATTCCCACAGCGCGTAGTTCATGAAGACCGTACTTCCGGCAATGCCCTGATGCAGCTGGGTCGAGATATAGCCGGGTTGCCGCTTCATCCAGTTGGCGTCGGCTTCCCAAGCTACAAGCAGTGCTGGAATGTCTTCTTTCGCGACCTGGAAGACATTCACCAAGACGACCGGCGAGACATCGGCGTTGAGCTGCTGAAAAATGGGAACGGCTTGATCGAGTGGCTTGAGCTGGAGCATTCGGAGTCTCCTTTGTTGTTGAGCTGAACGCGGGGCGAGGCCACACGTCTAGATTGGGCTATGACCATAACTCAAGACGCGCGTAATGCTCCAGTTGTCACCCTGTTTGCGCCAAACGATGAGGAAGTCGGCCGCACCATCGCAGTTGCCAGACTCGAACTGGCAAAACCGGTGTACGCCCTGCTACAGCAAAGAGGTTCCTCAAGCAGCCCTCCGCGGACGATTGCAACGCAGCCTAAAGTTTGAACTCGTGGATGATCTTCCACGGCTCATCGGCATTCTGTTCGATCAAGTGGATGGAGGAAAAGGTAATTGCCCCAACCTGGGGAACTCGCGCGACGTTCGCCGGGCAGTTTCCCACAGACCTCGGGTTTCTTGGGTGTGCGAGCGTCATGTGTGGCGAGTGACGCCTGATCGCGCGTGATCCGAGCACGTGTTCCCGCAAGGCGTGAAACTCTTGCTCGCCCCTAGCGCAGCTGAGCAAGACGCCATGGCCGTCAAACACCTCTGGCTGGCCGAAGTGCAGGGTAATCGGCTTCAGAGAGGAATCCGTCAGGCGGCTCTCGAGTTGTGAATCGGTGATGGTGACCAGTTCATCTTCTCGGCACAGCGTCACATGGGCAGGAATCAAGCGGCTCTGCACTGGGTCGAGCAGTTGTCGCGTTGCTTCCAGCGGTACAGCAATGTCACTAGGTGCATACAGGCTCAGCTGCCTGCGAGTCACCTGACGTCGGTCAGTCACTTCATGCCCCCGCCGTCGCATCGAATGTGCTTCCCAAGTCCGGCGCTCCGAACCCCTGGGAAAAACTCGGCCACTGACGCAACCCCAACTATCGCCCGCCAAGTCATGTTGCCGAGGGCCAACGATTACGCGCCATCGGGAATCTCGGGCTCGACGAGAAGCGCCAACAGCGATAACGACTCCTGCCAGCCGAGATAGCAAAACTCAACCGGGATTGTTGCCGGAATCCCTTCTTGAACGATCGACAGCTCAGTTCCGCAGGCAACCTGTCGCAGCGAGATCGTGACCTGCATCTCGCCCGGCAGGTTGGGATCTTCGAACTGGTCGGTGTAACGGATCAACTCGTGCGGCGTGAGTTGCACGTACTTGCCACCGAACGAGTGGCTCTTACCCGTACCGAAGTTCGTGAACGACATTCGATATCCGCCGCCGACGCGTGCATCCATCTGATGGACTTTTCCAGTGAAGCCGTGCGGCGGAAGCCACTTGACCATTGCGTCGGGATCGAGGAACGCACGATAAACACGTTCGGGCGTCGCACGGAGCACCCGGTGAAGGCGAACAGTGTTGGGCGAGTGGGACATGATGAGAATTTCCTTTCAGGGCGGCAGTGAGTCGCCGACCCATAGCTGCGTTGATACGAACGGGCCCCAGCCGCGAGCAGAAAATGCTGACTTGCTCATCGGGAGGGCTGTTCACAAAAGGCTCGATTTGGATGGGGCATCAGCAACCGCTTGTGCGATGGCATCGAAGTGATTGCAAAGCGTCGACAGGTGCGCCTCATTCTCGTAGGTAACGAGCCGAGCAGACGACAGTCCGGTGGCCATTCTTCGCACCATGGCAAGTGGGGCGTTGGTGTCCTGTTCACCGTGGAATAACGTTATGGGCACGCGAATCTCGTCGAGGCTGAAATCGAAGTCGCGCACATACAGGCGCATGTCCCACACAGCGCCCTTTGCCCCTTGTCGCAGAGACTCACGCATCGTCTGACCGAATGCCGCCAGCCGGCCCGGCACCGCAAACGCAGCGTAATCTGCCGCAGGCAATCGGCTCCTCAATCGTGCGAGTTCTTTTTCTGGGTCACCTTGAGAAATGCTCCCCATCGAGCTCAGCAGCAGGCGCAGAAGAAGCGGAGCTCGACGCGCGAGAGTCATGACGAGTCGATTGACGAAAGGCATGTTGTTCTTGGCCTCGGGCCAGTCCATTCGCCAACCGCCGGAGACGATAACGGCGGCGCGGAGCCGTTGCGAGATCTTGGCTGCGCAAACGGCCACATACGGGCCACCTCCGGAGTTTCCGAGCACGGCAAATCGCTCGATGCCGAGACTATCGGCAAGCGCAACTACATCTGCCGGCCAGTCGGAGAAACCCCGGCCGGCCTGAAAGTCAGATCCACCCATTCCCGGGCGATCCGGGGCGATGACCCGCAATCCGTGTTGACGAAAGACTTCGTCGCCGATGAGCAGAGGCTCCATCCGGGACGATGGCGCACCGTGGAAGTACAAAACCGGTGCGCCGTCGGGCTGACCAAACTCGGCGTACGTGAGTTTGCGGCCATCCGGCAGTGTGATCTGGCTTTGCGTACTCAAACCGATTTCTCGAGCGGAGGCGTCGGCGTCCGAATCCCAACAAACAGCAGCCAGCCGCCCATTGTCACTTCAAAAACACCCATCGGCGCCATGTAACCTGGTCCAACGACGCCGGCGAAGTCGGGGAAAACGATGAACGCGAAGTTACACGCTGCCAGCAGCAAGGATGAGAACACACCCAACACGGCCAACGCTCTTGGGATGTAGTGTGACTCGAACCACAACCAGCTGAACACCGCTGATCCCAATCCAAGGAACACGAAGCCAACGCTATACGCGCCGCCGTACGCGCTGAGCGATAGTCTCGCCAAGGCGTGCAATCGATTCGGTTCGAAGGCATTCAAGTACTCAGCACCACTCAAGACTCGCAGGACGTTGAAACCGTTGAGCGTAGCCACCAGCAACACGGCGGTTTCCATCAGCCTCCAAAATGCAGCGAGCAAGGCAAGACTTCGATTCACCGGCTTGAGCACGACGTAGAGAGCCGTAATGAGGGCTATGTCGACGACGAACGTCATGACATCGGCGGCAATCCCGATGCGAAATAGCCGTTCGGCGGCGACGATGTTTTGGGCGGTGGCCGAGACGTTGCCTGGGACCGTGAGATGGCCGCGGATATAAAAACCAAGGACTGCAGTTGCCATCGCGAGCAAGTAGGCGAACCCAACTACTCGTGCCGCTCTGCGCTGTGAATCGTCGATGGGAGCATTTGTCATGTCAGGTCCCCTTTGCGCCAGTGATCCCAGGAGGAGCCGAAGCATCTGTTCACTTCATCGATCAACGAACGTTGCAAGGATCAACGGAATCCCTCGCGTCGGGTTTGATCCACAGCAGTGAATAGCGCCAGAGTATATGCTGGCGAAAACGACAACCGGGCAGCAAGGCCGCCGCAATTCGCTCGACATCCCGGTTGGTATGAGCTGGTGGCCACACGATCGGCGACGGATGTTCCCACATCGGTTTCGTAAACCGGTACACCGTCGACGCGAGTACCCCCGCAACTTGCCACGGCAAGTCTCGAACCATGTCGGGCCGTCCGATCCCGATAATCCCCAGCACACCTCCGGGCTTCAAGAGACAAGCCAAACGATGCAAGGCTACGCCGGTATCAAGATGATGAAGCGTCGCCACGGAGAAGACCGCATCGAACGAGCCGTTCGCGAGCGGATGCATCATGACATCGCCGAGCACGAAGGTCGCGTTGGTGTCTGTCGTGAGCGCTTTCGCTCGAACGATGCTCTGCGCGTCGTTGTCAATGCCCGTCACGTGCTGCGACAGTTTCGACAATTGCCGGACGAGCATCCCATCACCGCAGCCGACATCCAGCACCTGCGAAGCAGCAGGTGGCAGCTGCTCGACCAACAAGCGGTGGTAATGAATGTTGCGATTCCATCGGCGGGCATCCGGAACATCGCTGCTACCGGGCGTCCGCGCTGGCGATGCCATGTCGGCTAGCTGCGTCCTTTCAGATGCGCATCGGGGTTGTGATCTGCCACCAGGTTAAGCTCGATGCCGTGTTCCAAGTACGCCTTGCAACCGGCGAGTGCGAGGCAGAAACCCCCCATGGTGTTGACCGCTTGGGCGACTCTTTGGTCGTCGCCTCCGATGAAGCCCGTCGAGATGATCCTTACGAACGTGGTGCCATCGGGCCGCTCGGTGAAGATCCACTCGACCGGCGTCGGCCACCCGATCAAGATCCGTCGATTCTCCTCGAATGCCTTGACCTCAACGTCTGCCGACACGCCGTACATGTCCCAGTACCACTTGACCTTGGCGTCCTTCTCGAGTTTTCCGCTGCCCCGCGAAAACCAAAATCGGCTCGTGACAGCGGGATCGACGAAGGCGTTGAAGACCTCGGCAACCGGTTTGCGGATGAGCATTTCAGCGCGGGCAATGGGTGCGATTTGCAGTGGCATGACTCCTCCGTAGCAACAGAAATCTATGCGTATGGCAGGTTACCGTTCATCGGCCGGTGACGCATCGTCCCAACGCTGCGGCGCGATGCTCGAGCACCGCGACACAGCCTCGAGGCTAAAGCGCTCGATAGAACTGCAACCCGTGACCACCGAACGAGAGCGCGAATCCCAACTGCTGATAGAAACGGATCGACCGGGCTAAGTCTCGCGACCCTAGAACTGGCTGGACCGCATCGATGCGAGGCTGCATGGGCGTCTCCGTCAATCTCGTGAGGGCTTGGTCAACGGCTCACACTGCATGATGCCACCGCAGGCCGAATGGCAGTGTGGGTGGGCCAAAAAGGAAGTGAAGTACTCGACGCCGGCTAGCGCCTGAGGCCTTGGAAGAACCATGCAGCAGGAGCGGTCGCATGATGACTGCTGCCCCTCTCTCTGCTGCACATACGACCTCGGTGCGTGCCTTTCGGATGGCGTGCTCATCCTGTGGTGCGATGACTCCGAGAACGTGACTTCCAGCGATCACGCGCAGCGGCCCATCGTGCGGGGAGCATTCATCCAGATGAAGGCGGACCGCGACCATTTGCTCGAGCACGGCGACAGGTGCCTGAACGAAAGGCATGCCTTCTTTGTTAGACCAACCGCGCAGACTCGACTCGTTCACGCGCTCTGCCACCGGGATACTCAAGTCTTGATGCCAAGGCACAAGCCAATTTCTGGAAACCGACTTCTCGAAGTAGGTGAACTGCACCGCAACCGCCCCCGGAGGAATGAAAGCAGAGACTATCGGGTGAAGCCGCAGTCTTTGCACCATCGAACTGCACCAAGCCATAGGCAACAGGCAGCGGCTTCCTCCCGAGCCAGCGTCTGCAGGAGTTATCTGTGCACTGGCAACATGGCAGTCCGCGTCGCTGACCACTTGCGCAATAATTGCGAATCCACTCTCAGTGAACAGGGTGTTTTGCATTGAGGTCCGCTCCAACGTTCGCTCAGGCGCAAGCCGAGTCCTGGTCGTTCGATGCAACGCTCGCTCCTAGTTGGGAATAGCACAGTTGATCTATTTCCTCAGGAAGCGCACCGTTCGCCGCCAAGCGTCCGCTGCCGCCACCCCTTCCGCTACAATGTCTTTCGCATCCGCGTCTAACAACTGCTCACCGTAGAGGCGGATGGGAAACGTGCCCGTGCCTGCGATCTGATGTCCCGCCTTCGGGTAGATCTTGACCTCGACTTGACCGCTCTTGTTATTTACCGCCACTCTTTCCGCAAGGTTGCGGCTCATTTCTCCCGACGCCCATACCTCATCTCGGTCGCTTCCTAACAGCAACACACGCGCCTTGATCTTCTCGATTGGAATGCGCGCGGCAGCAACGCGATCGTCGTAGAAGTGGCGGGAGCGCTCATAGCGCTCGGTACTGGTTCGGTACAAGCCTTCTTGTTTTGGATCGAACGAGAACAACGGCACAAAAGGTACCGGCTTGCCGCCGATGCTCCACGACGAGCGGCGTGTGGCTTGGCCTGCTTCCTCCCCGTACCCTTCCCAAACAACGTCCGAAGGAACAACGGCGACGACGGAAGTAATCCACTCGTACTGAGTTGCGGCAAGCAGAGCGAATTCCGCTCCCTTCGACACGCCGTACACACCGAGGCGCGTCGGATCGACCTCGGGGCGCGCCTTTAGCCAGTTCCAAGCAGACTCGATGAGCGCGACATCGATGTCGATGTGCTTGGTTGGTACCCCGCTGATCGGCTCGTACGATTGCGTGAAGTAATTGACCGCGAGCACCGCGAAGCCTTTCGCAGCAAATTGCGCCGCGCGTCCGTGTGCTTTGTCGACGCTTCCGCCTTCGCTGCCGTGAAGTGTGATCAGCGGTAGAAGTTTTGTACCATTCGAGGGGCGCGCGTAGACAGCGTGCCACCCTGGCCCGGTTGCTTCTTGAAATACCAGCCCGTCCGCTACTCCCTTCAGAACAAAGTAGATTTCGGCCACCACTGCTCCCGCGCGCTCCAACTTCAAATACACACGATCTTCGGGCGAGGTGTCCAGAGGTTCTCGGTCGAAGGCTCGAACGTCCCTCAGTGCTGGATCCCCGAAGCGATAGCCTGTCCGCAAGAGTGCAAGAGGATCTGGTTGCGTGTAGCTGCCCTTGAGCGGCGTAGCAGAATCGACCTCGACCGAGCCGCTCTCGGACGCCGCGAAATCGGCATACGCATGAAGCGGTTGCCTGATCCGTTTCCACTGGCCTCCGTCGCTCTGCCATTTGTCGAGCGATCTCAATGCGTGGATCCGCACCACTTCGTTGGGGCGCAGCCCAGACACCTTGATGCCGGGATTCTCACCGTCGAGGACGCTCTGGGTTACGGCGAGCGACGGGACCGAGAGTTCGGCTGCGTGAGACGGTTGGCCAGGTAACAGCGCAAGGTACGACACGCAGGCGAAGCTCAATACCGCGCTACCAACGACAGCGCTCTTCCATTTCATCGAATCGCCCTTTCCTGACAACCCGTCGCCGTATCAAACCGCAATGACCGATCGCAAGCCACAGTGCTACCCGATCCACCCTTGCGCCGACGCCTTTCGCGCAAGCAGCACCAGGCCAATCGCGATCAACATCACCAACGATTGCAGCACCAGCACGACCAGGCCTCCAAGCTTCAAGGCATCGGTCAATACGAACAGTCCGATGTCTTGAATCACCAGTCCCACCAGCGAGGCGGTCAAGAGCGGAGTCGCCCAGCGCTTGCGCCAGATCAGGCCGGCGCATCCCGCAGCACCAAACCAAACCGCGATCGCTGTCGCAGCGACGGCCCACGTCGGCCGGGCAGCGTAGAGCGCCTGTTGGGCCGCAGTCATTTGGGCGACATCCTCTGGCTTGAGCATGACGTCGCTCAAATAGGCGACGCAGCCGAGGAGATTCCAGAGCAGAGCGAGAATTGCGACTGGCAGGTACCACCGTGGCGTAGCTGTCATGGCGTGCTCCTGTGTCTGTATGGCCGCGCGCTAGGCGGAGTTCGCGGCCTCTTCATGAACCGACTCGCACCGTCATCACCTCACCGCTTCGCGTGATGCGTGCTCCCTTGAACTCCAACGTCAGTCCGGGCGCCTGCACACTAACCTTGCCTTCCGATTCGCTCACCTTAGGCTCTGCCAAACCGGTCAACACCACGCGCTTGACCCCCTGAAACAGTGGATGCGGCCCGACACCATCCGTCAGTGCCTCCGCATTCATTACCTCCAGGTTTCCAGCACCATTCCCTAACCGCACAAACCGACGATGCAGCACTCGCTGCGCTGCAATCCGATCCAGGTTGAGCGGATCGAAACCTTGCGGCCACAGCGGCTCGCTTCCGCCCGCTTCGACGACAACACGCCAACCCGGCTTGCCTTCGAACGCAGCGAGCTTCTGCGCCCATTGCTCCGTGAGCGCAGCGATGTCAGCGCGCGCCTGCTGCTGAGCGTCAGCCAAAGCAGCATCACCAGCGGTGCATGTGTTCCCCGGTCCTACGGCCACCGCTACTGCTGCGTCGAGCGTCTGCTTGTCGTTGGTTTCGAACGACGCCGGCCACTCAGGTACAAACCGATCGAGAAGCAGCGCGAGCGCTGGACCAGTGGCGTACGCACGCTTGCGGACCTCGGCCGGGCCAAACTCTTCGGGCGGCAACGCCACCGACTTCCGGCCCGCCGCTTTCATCTCGACATAAGTAGCGAGCCCCTCGTTCAACTCGGTGCCACGCTCGTAGTCGCCGTACGCCGCCTCCATCTTGGCGTAGCGATCGTTGCGAAGCGCGAGTGCCTGTCGCGCCCAGCACTTCGCGCCCTCTGCATCTTCTGCTGCGAGCGCCTGTCGAAGTGCGTCGGTTTCCAAGCGCCGAAGCGCGAGCAGCTCCGCAGAGTCGATCGGGTACGTAAAGAGGTCGGCCTCGTTGCCGATCCAACCGGGATGCTTCGCGCGCTGATAAACATGAAACGCCTCGTGTGTGGCCATCGCTGCGATGTCCACGATCGCGCGCATCGACTGTGACTGGTCGAGGATGACGGTCGCCGACGACACGCCGCCGATCTCGGCGCTGCTGTTGGCCGTGATGGCCTGGTGTTGTCCCTTGGTGACGTATACCGCAGGGATTGTCGCCGGGACCAGCGTGAATTCAGCGGGCGGGGAAGGGTGCCGGAAGAGAAACGTCTGCTCCCCGTCGTACACGGCGAGCGGAATCGCGATTGGATCGAACCCCGGCCAGTGTGTCGCTTTCGTTGCATTCGGCGCGGCCAGCCGTCTGACTTCTTGCTCGAGCGCGATTGCCGAAACCGGCTCGCCTTGCCGAAGTGAGGGCCCGTCATCGGCGATGGGAGCCGGCCGAGCGCAGGCAAGGAGAGTGACCGCAACGATGAGGAGAAACGAGTGTCTGCGCAAAGCAAGCTCCTTGTGATGAAGCGGGCTAGACAGGGTGACTGTTGGAGAAGTGGGCGGCCGACATCCGACGCAGTCGCCGACTGGCTTCATCGAAGCCAGAGATTCGCACTGGATCGATGGCCAGGGATGAGGTCCGAAGGGCAGACATGCGCAAAACTACCACCTTGTTCAGCGGCGTGCCGTTTGCGATGGCTTGCGCTTCGGTGTGTCTTCGGCGGGCTCTCGAGTGGCACGACGCGGGCGTTGTTTTGCCGAGACCGACTTGATCACCGTATAACCTCGCCCGGTGGTCGAAAGTGGGGTCTTGGCTCGTGCCCTCGCCGCGCGAAGCAGCGCCTCCACTGCGGGGATCGCCAGCGTTGCAGCGCCATCAAGACGAATGTAGCGATTTTGATTTCCGCTCCCGAGCAGAATCCGCTCGGGATCGGGCAATGACGCCCCATAGAAGAACGAGAGCGCAACGCCCTTCGGTGAAATCGCCAACGAGACGAGGCAGTCCGTTGCACGCTCGGTTGCCGAGTAGCCGATCGCCAGAAACTGGTAGTTGTCGTAAACCAGTTCGATTGCGGTGGGGAGTCGCTTGCGAAGTGCGGCTCGCGTCGCGAGCGCGAGCCTAGCGACCGCTGGGTCGTACTTGGCGATGAATCCCGCGAGCTGCTTGGCCGGGGACGCTGCAGGATCGACAGACAGACTCCGTTTCGCGCTGCCAGGTTTCATGCAGCATCCCTTCGAGGTGTCGTCCCAGTGCCGCCGTGTTATGCGTCCACTTGCCTTCACAGTGCAACCCCAGCGCCTGTTGTGAGTCTCTGTGGTCATGTTCACCACGAACTCTGGACAGGCCGGCACGTTCCGTTCGATCAATGCGCGGACGCTTTCGGATCAGGGTCTTCGCCGTCGATGGCTTCGAAATTGCGTAACGAACAGCTCGGCTCGCAGTGACTGCTTCATCGAAGCTCCGCCGATGAGCACTCAGCGGAGCAAGACCAGTATGAGTCTCGAGGGCGGACAGTTGGTGTCGATGACAACGAACTGACCCCTCCGTGGTATCACCGTCGCAGAGCGTCCTTCTCTTGTCTGACCAGAGGGGTCAGTTAGGGAGGAGTGGTGTATCGAAACAGCCATGTTCAAGTCGTTCGAGGAGTGCTGATTAGCTCCGTTGTCTTGTGCGCGCTGGGTGCGGCCTACGCGCTCGAGCCAAAGGCGAGCTCGGCCTCCGGGCTCTCTGGCTTCGAGTTCTTCACACCTGAACTGACCCTTAATCTAGCGAACACACCCGCGGCCGAATACGCCGATCGCCTAGGATCGCGCGGGGAAGCTTTCGGGAGGTTGATGCAAGCAGCGGGGCCTGGCGCCGTTGCCTACTTCGACGCGCGCTCGGGCACCCCCACCAACATCATCGCAGCGATCCCGCTCATTCCGGGCAGCGGGGTCGGAAACAAGGTGACTCTCGTTTCAGTCGGGACAGCACTCGGCCGGCCGGTGACGACAATCGGTCCCGACGAAGTCAGCGACTTGGTGCGACAGTTCGTGTCGCGTCACAAAGTGGCGTTCAACATCGACATCGCGCAGCTTGGTGAGGCGCGCGTCGCGAAGGTCACTGACGACCTCTGGAACGTGAGCATTCCGCAGCGGCACAAGGGAATACCGGTACGCTACGGGCAGCTGAGTGCGACGATCAGTCACGGAAATCTCGTGCTGATCGGCACCGAGAGCTGGGGCAACGCTGCCGTTGAGACGCAGCCGCTTATCTCGGCGGATCAGGCGCTGTACAACGCCTTCGCTGGTGTCGGAGGCCGCACGCTTTCCGACAGCCTCTGGCGCGAACCCCAGCTCGAAGTCGTGCCGTTCGCACGTGAGACGTACACCGCCGAGGCCGGCTACGGTCACTACCTCGTCTGGTCGTTCGGGTTTCACCGTGACGGTGAACATTCGAACTGGGAAGTGCTGGTCGACGCGCGCAACGGTCGAGTGCTTTCGATGCAGGACACCAATCACTACGATGCGCAGCAGATCCGCGGCGGTATCTATCCGCTGACCAATACCGAGATTTGCCCCAACGCCGCGACATGTGGTTCGATGCAGCCGGATTCGCCGATGCCTTTCGCGAACACCGGTCTTCCTGCTCCGAACAATTTCACGAACTCGGCCGGAGTCTTCGACTACACCAGCGGCACGGTTAGCACGACGCTCTCCGGGCGCTATGTCCGAATGACCGATACCTGTGGTCAGATGAACGCCAGTTCGACGACGGGCGACCTGAACCTCGCAGGAACCAACGGACAGCACGACTGTGTGTCAGGTGGCCTTTCGTCCGGGAACACATCCGCCAGCCGGTCCGGATTCTATGAGTTGAACAAGCTGATCGAAGTCGCCCGCGGCTGGTTGCCGAACAACACCTGGATGAACTCGCAGTTGACGTCGAACATGAACATCGTTGATGTCTGCAATGCGTTCTATTCGCGTACCGACGGCCAGATCACCTTCTTCCGCGCCGGCGGTGGATGCCGCAATACCGGTGAGATCGCAGCGATCTTCGATCACGAATGGGGTCATGCGCTCGACGACAACGACTCGGTCGGTGAGATGAGCAACTCCAGCGAAGCGTACGCCGACATCGTCTCGATTTATCGGCTACGCGCTTCCTGCGTCGGCTACGGGTTCTTTTGGACCACGGACAAGGGATGCGGCAGAACCGCCGATGGGACGGGCTTCAACCAGAACGAAGCGCAGACCGGCGGGAGCTATTGCAATCTGAATTGCTCTGGTGTCCGAGACGCGGACTGGCAGCAGCATGCCTCGCAGCAGCCGGCGACAGCGCTGGGCTTCGTTTGTAGTCAGTGCAACACCGGCCCCGGTCCGTGCGGCCGGCAGGTGCACTGCGCAGCGTCGCCGGCGCGACAGGCAGCGTGGGATCTTGCCGCGCGCGACCTGCAGAGTGCTCCTTTCAACATGACGCGTGAAGACGCCTTCGAAATCAGCTCCAAGTTGTTTTATCAAGGGAGCGGAAGCGTCAGCGCTTGGAACGCCTGCACCTGTGGTGGCAGTTCTGACGGCTGCGGTGCGACCAACGCCTACACGCTTTGGCTCGCCGCCGATGACGACAATGGCAACATCAACGACGGAACGCCTCACATGACGGCGATCCACGCCGCGTTCAACCGTCACGGCATTGCCTGCGCGACGCCCGCGCCGGTCAACAGCGGCTGCGCTGGCGCTCCGACGACAGCGCCCGTCGTGACGGCGACGAGCAATGCGAACAACGAGATCAGCCTGAGTTGGAGCGCGGTGCCCAACGCGACCCGCTATCGCGTGATGCGCACCGAGGGCCACGCCGGCTGTGATCTCGGCAAGGC
>JANNUT010000043.1:0-33673 GCA_031395565.1 Acidobacteriota bacterium
AAGCGCGTGCCTCAGGACGGGCGATTCAAGCTGCGGATCAAGGGCAGGACGGTCGACTTCCGCGTCAGCATCATCCCGACCGCGCATGGTGAGGACTGCGTCATCCGAATTCTGGACAAGGAGTCAGCGTCCGAAAAATTCAAGTCACTGTCTTTGAATGTCTGCGGGTTCGAGGAAGATCTGCTCAAGAAGGTTCGTAAGTTCATCCGCGAGCCGTACGGCATGTTCTTGGTGACCGGGCCTACTGGTTCGGGTAAGACCACCACTCTTTATGCCGCTTTGTCCGAGATCTACAACACCGAAGACAAGATCATTACGATCGAGGATCCGGTTGAATATCAGCTGCAAGGGATCGTGCAAATCCCTGTCAACGAAAAGAAGGGGCTGACGTTCGCTCGCGGATTGCGTTCAATTTTGCGTCACGATCCGGACAAGATCATGGTTGGAGAGATTCGAGACGAGGAGACCGCCAACATCGCGATCCAGTCGGCGCTCACCGGGCACTTGGTGTTTACCACCGTTCACGCCAACAACGTGGTCGATGTGCTGGGGCGCTTTCTCAACATGAAGGTCGAAGCCTACAACTTCGTGTCGGCGCTCAACTGCATTCTGGCTCAGCGATTGGTCCGCGTCATCTGCCCGGCGTGCAAGGTCCGTGTTCAGGCCCCCGATCAACTGCTGGTCGATTCGGGGCTCAACCCAGCCGAGTTCCGCGACCGCGTCTACTACGAAGGGCGGGGATGCATCGAATGCCATGGCACTGGCTATCGTGGTCGCGAAGCGATCTCTGAACTGCTCGATCTGTCTGACACCGTACGAGAGATGATCTTGGCCCGCCGCTCCGCAGCCGAGGTACGCAAGCAAGCGATCGCCGAAGGTATGGTGCCGCTTCGCCAATCGGGGCTAAACAAGGTATTCGCCGGTGACACCACGCTGCGCGAAATTAACAAGACCACCTTCGTCGAGTGAACTAGGGAACGAATGCTAACCAACGAGGCCATCGTCAACTCGCTCTCGCGGCTCGTGCCCGAAAGCGTCCGTAATGCGGGCTGGATGCAGCCGCGTTATCCGCTGGTGGGCATCGAACTGCGCGATGACGCTGTCATTGCGGTGTCGATGCAACGCAAAGGCGGCAAGCTGCAGTTGGCGGGGCATGCACGGCGGGCGCTCCACCCAGGTGTGTTGCAAAGCGGCCTGATGAAGCTGGCTGTCTCAGATCCGCGGGAACTGGCTCGGGCCGTGCAGGATGCGCTGAAACTGGCTGGCGCCGAAAGCACACACAAACTCTCAGTGGCGATCCCCGATACGGTGGCGCGCGTGTTCTTGGTCGACTTGCAGGAGCTGCCGCCATCGCAGCTGCAAGCTGTCGAGGTGATCCGCCTGCGGCTCAAGAAGTCGGTGCCGTTTCGGTTGGAAGACACACGGATGTCGTGGCAAGTGCTCGGCCGAATGGAGGACGGCAGACTGCAGGTCTTGGTGTGCCTCGCCCCTGAGTCGGCGCTGCGCCCCGTCGAAACAGTTTTTGCCGCGGCGGGGCTACGCGCTGGATTGGTCGACATCGCCAGCTTCGATCTATTCAATGCGTTGCGTGCCGCCAAACAACTCGTGCCCCAACAACGCGGCGATGCCGCGATCATCAACGCCACGCCCAGCTACTTCTCGTTCATGATTCTCCGTAACGAACGGCTGGTCTTCTATCGATCGAAAAATTACCACGTGCAGGGCGGCTTCCAAGGAGAAGAAAGCCTGCGTGTCGTGGGGCGCGAACTGAGAACCAGTCTGAGTTACTACAACGAGCATTTGCTCGGAGAGGGAATCAGCCTCACTGTGCTGCGCGTTTCCGGCCTTGATTCCGCCGCGCTGGCCGCTGTCGCAAGGCAGGCGGGATGCGGTGAAACGGTCGAAGCCACACTGGGCGACATGGTTCCGGGCTTTTCCGCCGTCGATACCGAGTTAGCACCGGACTTGCTGCCCGCGTTGGGGCTTGTGCTCAGGAGGGAAGTGTGAAGTCGATCGACATCAATCTATCCGCGCAACCGTACCGCAACGACACTCCGTTGTGGGCCGGCTTGGCGTTGGTGATGGCGTCGGCCGTCGGCTTGACTGTCTACAACGGCTGGCACTTCACAAACTCGAATCAGCGGATCGAAGCGCTGACATCGGAACTTGCGGGCCATCGCCAAAAGATGGAAGCGATGAGCAAGGAAAACGACAAGTTCACCAGCGATCTCAAGGCGGTCGATGCCGACCTTTACGCGACACAAGTCGAGTTCGTCAACGAAATCCTGACCCAGCGAAACTTCTCGTGGACACGGTTGTTCAACGCGCTGGAAGACGTGGTGCCTTGGGACGTGCGTCTGACCGCCATCCGTCCCGTGTTCGAAGAGGCTCGTGTAGCGATTCAGGTCAGCGGCGTTTCGCGCAACTACGATGCCCTGCTCAAGTTCGAGGAAGAGGTTGAGCGCTACCCGCAGTTTGACAGCCTCACGCCTGGCGATTTCAACCGTGGCGACGCAGGCGATCAGATCTACTTCAATCTCTCGTTCAACTACCGTCCCGACGCTGTCGAAGATCTGCCCCCCGAGGGCGAGCTTTCGACGGCAAGCCAATCGCCCGACTCATCGTCTCTTGGTTCGGTGCGCGACACCGCCGAGGTTGACTCGGGCAGCGAAACGCCCGCGGCGCAGAGCCGTCGTGAACCTGGCGCGGTCGACCAACCGGTGATGGGTGGCGCCGGCCGGCGAGTGCAAGACTCCACGCCCATGCAGTCCGCATCCGATGCCGCGATGGGCGATTCTGGCGTTCCGCCTGGTGACGGGCGCCGGCCACCCAACGATCCACGCGCACAGCGCAATGGACGGGCACGCCCCGGCGGCGATGGCCCCAACGCACTCGAAAAGGAATCGACGTTCGGTGGTGAGTTCATTCCCGGCCAGGCTGGGAGTGCCCGCGGAGCGAACAATACGCCTGGTTCCACACCACCAGGCCGCACACCGCGGCCAATCAATCCAAACGCCGACGGTCCGCGAGAGGATGCATCGGCGCCGCCCGACGATCCCAACCGTCCACGTCGCCCCTCGGTCGATCCTAGTGAGTACGTAACCTACGATCAAAACGGCAAACCGATTCTTCACCCGTTCACGCGAGACAATCCGCCACCGAAGAAGGATGGCGGCGGCGGAGGCCAGCCATGAGCAGCCTCGAAACGTCGCCAAACCTCGCGACAGACGTTGGCCCAGAGGCCCCGGTGCCCAGCGCGAAGCAACAGCAGGGTCGACGTGTTCGCCGCTTCGATTTGCGCCGCGATGCCAAGGTCTTGTTTTTCATCTTTGGCGGAGTGCTGATCATCAACCTGATCTTCTGGATGTTGCTGGTGCGCCCCAAGCAGAGCGAAATCCGCGAGCTAGCGATGCGCAAGCAAAGTGCCGACTTGACCGAAATGGAAGCGCGGAAGCGACTCGAGTCATTGCGCAAGTTGCACGACAAGGTCACGGCCAATCAAGCGGCGATTCGAACGTTCTACGGCGAGATGTTGTCGACCAAGCGAGCCAGGCTGGTGCCATTCCAGCGCGCCGTGGCTCAAGTCGGTCGCGAGTTCGACTGCGAACCCGATCGCGTGGCGATGAGCGTTTCGGAAATGGAAAACGAAGGAATCGAAGCGCTCGGCCAAACTTTCCCGATCACTGGCGGTTACGAAAACCTGCGTGGGTTCTTGGCGGAACTGGAATCGATCAGTCAGTTCTTGATCGTCCGCGAAGTCACGCTTGCCGGCTCGAAAGAAGGTGGTCAGGACGTTCAACTGAATGTTGCGGTCGAGACTTACTTCGACGCCCCCGGCATTCGCGAAGAGAAAGAAAAAGAGCGCGCTGAGAAAGCCAAGAAGCGCCGCCAAGGGGGCGGATCTCGTCGACTCAACAGCGCCAAACGTGGGGGGACAGGCCGATGACCGCTGCGGAGAGAAGTCGCCTCAACAAGCTTCTCGTCTTCATGGTGGCGGCGGCAGCCTTTGCTGTGTGGTCATACCGTGATGTGCTCGGCGCCAAACCCGCGAGCGACACCAGCGCGAAGGAAATCGACGTCGCCAAGCTGTCGGCAGATCTGATGGAACTCGATGCCATGCCGGCGCTACAGATCACGCGCGCTGATGGCGGCGACGCTTTCGAGTTGCGCCGCCGGCTTTTCGACTTTACCGAAAGCCCGGAGTCGGTAGCTGCCGAGCGTGAACGGCAACAGCAAGCGGAGGCTCAGGCCAGGCGTGAGGTGGAACGGCAGGTGAAGATCCAAGAAGAGCAGGCCAAGCTACCGCCTCCACCACCACCTCCACCACCACCACCGCAAGCGCCGACATTTCCGTTCGTTTACTTTGGCCAAGTTATTCAAAACGAAGGTGGCGAACAAATCCTCGCCTGCTTGCAACGAAGCGGCGGCGGGAAGAAGGACAAGTTCGAGTGGGTAAGAGTTGGTGACATCGTGGACAACAAGTTTGTAATCAAGAAAATCGAGAAAGAGACACTGACTGTCGGTTACACCGACCCGAATTTCAAAGACATGTCCGCCACGGTCCAGTTGATCAAGGGATCAGGCGGACGTCGCTAAGATTGGTTTCAGGCCTGGCTTGACCTTATGCAGCGGGAGAATCGATGACGAACAAGGGACAGAACGCACTCCGATTAGTGCTGGCGGCGAGCCTGGCGATGATGTTTGCCGCATGTGCGTCTTCGGGGGCGCGCACCGCATACCGGCAAGCGGAAAAAGCTGCTGAGCGCGAACTTTGGGATCAATCGGTCTTGGGCTACGCCAAGGCTGCCGCTCTCGAACCAGGCGATACGCGTTACAAGGTGGCACTCGCACGTGCCAAACTGCGCGCCGCTACCGAGCACTTCGATCGCGGCAAACGCTACTTGGCCAGCGGTCAACTCGAGCTGGCGACCGCCGAGTTGCAGGAAGCTGTGATTCTGGACCCGTCCAATCAGTACGCGACCACGGAACTGCAAAAAGCCAACGAGCAGATGCAGCGCAAGCTCAGAGGCCCTTCCGACATGGAGCGGGCGCAAACCGAGGCCAAGAAGAGGGCTCAAGAATTGGGGCCACCGCGCCTCAATCCGAAGAGCCGTGTGCCGATCGTCCTGCGCTTGCCTGATGCCACGATCGAAGACGTCTACGAAGCGATCGGCAAGATCTCGGGCATCAACGTGATCTACGACGAGAAAGTCGACAAGAAAAAGAAGATGTCAGTCGAGCTTGCCGGCGTAACGTTCGACGAGGCGATGGACATCATCAATCTGCAAGCCAAGCACTTCTACAAGGTACTCGACTCCAGCACGATCGTGATTGCCGACGATAACCGGCAAAAAAGGACCGAGTACGAAGACCATGTGATTCGCACTTTCTATCTGTCGAATGCCGAAACCAAGGACGTGCAAACGCTCCTGCGAGCCCTCTTGGAATCGCGGCGCATCGCCGAAAACGCCAACCTCAACGCGATCACCATCAAAGACACGCCCGAGAAAATCAAGGTCGCCGAGCGGATCATCAAGGCGAACGACAAGGCCAAGGGCGAAGTGGTTGTCGATCTCGAATTGTTGGAAATCGTACACAACAATACACAGAAGCTCGGTTTCGACCTATCGAGCAAAGCCCTGCAGTTGGTGTTTGGCGACGGCAAGCAGTCAGTTCCACTCAACAACCTCTCGCGTTTGAAAGCGCAATCGGCGTGGAGTCTCGGTACGATTCCCTCGATCATCTTCGATTTCCTCAAGACCGACACCGACACCAAGTCGATTGCCAAGCCGTCGGTCCGCATCCTCGAGGGCGAAAACGGCAAGGTAACGATTGGTGACCGTGTTCCGATTCCGGCCACCACGTTCAACTCTAGCCAAACGATCGGCGGGAACATCGTGCCGGTCACAAGCTTCACCTATCAGAATGTCGGCATCATCATCGACATCAAGCCTCGCGTGCATCACAACAAAGAAATCACGCTGGAGATGAAGATCGAAGTCTCTTCCTTGGCCGGAAACGTGGAAGGCACCGGCGGCGTGAGCCAGCCGATCATCGGCACGCGATCTGTGGAAACAACCATCCGATTGCGCGATGGTGAAACGAATATCATCGCTGGGCTGGTTCGCGAGGACGAACGGCAGTCGCTCTCCGGCGTGCCGTGGCTCTCGGACATCCCATTGCTGCGCCGGTTGTTCGGCACCACACGCAATGAGAACGGCACCACCGACATCGTGCTGGCGCTGACGCCACACATCATTCGCACACCCAACATCGAGCCGATCGATCTCGTTCCGTTGTGGGTCGGCACCGAAGAGCAAATCGAACTGCGCGGCGTCGCCCGTAACGCGCTGGGAGAAAGCCCATTTGCCGACGGCGACGAACCTTGGAACGACATCAACAACGAACTCAACGCCGACAAGGCACCGATCAATGATGGCAGCAAGACGCCGCAAGTAAAGATGAAGCCCGACGGCAAGGGCGACCCGAGCGCCACCGGCGACGACAACCCCGCGCCTGGAGCCGACGCATCGGGCAACCCGCCACCGGCGCGACAGCCACGTCGCCGCCAAGGAGATTCAGCCAGCAATCCGCCTCCTCCGCCGGTGCCGTTGCCCAACGGCTCTGAAGACCCCAATGCCGGGAACCCCGACGACGGTGATGACAGCGCGGCACCTGACGACGAACAGGGCGCCGAGGAAGCGCAGCCGAAGCCGCCAGTCGCGCCCGCAATGGTGCGACTCAACCCCGAGCGTCCGCAGATTCGCTCGGGTGAAGGAGTCGGCGTCGACGTCCTGATTCAAAACGGCGACAACGTGGGTCAAGTCAACTTCCAGCTGCGCTACAACGCAGAAGTGTTGCGTTTCGTGCCGCCCGCGGAGCCCGGTGATTTCTTGGCGCAAAACGGCGTGATCCCCGATGTCCAGGTGGTGGAAGGCGGAGAAGGCGGCGTGATTGTCGTGTCGCTCACGCGCCCCGGAGAACAAGGAGCCAACGGCGGGGGCCGGTTGTTGCGCCTGAACTTCGTAGCGCTTCGGCCCGGCACGGCGAGTTTCCAATTTGCTACCGCCCAGGTACGCGATCCGGACAGCAGCGCGCTGCCGGCCGGTTTGCGTGTCGTCAACGTGGAGGTCGTTCCGTGAGATCTGGGCGTCGCCTTACAACACAACGCGGCTTCACCATGGTGGAGTTGATGTGTGCGATCGCGTTGGCATCGCTGCTTGCGGGTGTTGCCCTGCCGGTGCAGCACGTGATGATGCGGCGCGCGAGGGAAATCGAACTGCGTCAGTCTCTGCGCACGATGCGGCGCGCCATCGACGCGTATCACTACACGGTGCAAGCGGTGCCCACCGCCAAGAAAGACGCTACGGCGGAGGACTGGCCCGAGGAATTGGAAGTGTTGGTGGAAGGACTCGATCTCGGACTGGCCAAGGAAATCAAGGTCAAGTTCATGCGGCGCATCCCCAAGGACCCGCTGACAGGCACCGACGAATGGGGCAAGCGTTCCAACAAGCAAGATCCCGACGACGATCTCTGGGACAGCGTCAACGTCTTCGACGTCTTCAGTCTCGCCGATGGGAAAGGCCTCGACGGCACGGAGTACAAGACATGGTGAGCTTGACGACCCGCGGTCGCTCGAGCAGCGGCCGCAACCGAGCGCGTGGCTTCACCCTGATCGAGTTGCTGGTGGTGCTCGCCATCATTGGTTTGCTGGTCGGGGTGGCCTTGCCCACGTATCGCAACGCGCAACTGCGCGCCAAGGAATCGATCCTCAGAGAAAATCTGTTCGTAATGCGGCAGACCATCGATCAGTACTTCGCCGACAAGGGGTACTACCCGGCGGCGATCGACGTACTGCAAGAAGAAGGTTATCTGCGCAACGTTCCGATTGATCCATTCACGAAGCAATCGGATTGGGATGAAATTCCGGCCGATGCGGAGTCGAGCCTCGACCCGACGCAACCACCCGGAATTTGGGACGTCAAGAGCCGCGCCGAGGGGACCACCGAAGACAAGATTGCTTACTCCGAACTGTAAGCGCCGCGCCACGCTACCGGCGCAGAGGATAGCCACCATGCTTAGCCAACGCACTTGCCGATTCCTGCTGACGATCGTCGCCGCCGCGCTGCTGTTGTTCGCATCCGCCTGCACCAAGGATGATTCGAACGCGGAAGCCGACTGGGTCATCGATGTCACCGCCAATCCCGCAAGTTTCCAGGTCGTCGACCCCAGCAATCCACCGAAGACCACCATCCGAGCAGTGATCTACAACGACATCGGGCAGACGCAGTCTGGAATTGGGGTGCGATTCAGCACCGAAGCCGGCTCGCTGGCCAGCGGCGGACGCGTCGTCAAGACCAATAGTCGCGGTGAAGCAGAGGACCAGCTGACCGTCCTCGATACCACCACTGTGTTGGCCAAGAGCGGCTCGGCCGAGGGGAAGGTCGACGTCACCGTCGGCGCACAGAACGAAGCGCCGATTGCGTCCATCTCTGTCACCCCCCGAACCAACACACGCATCGGGACAACGGCTCAATTCAGTGGCTCCCAAAGCGAGGACCCGGACGGAAACGTCGAACGGTACATTTGGCAGTTCAGTTACGGGTTAGGTCGCCTCCCCAGCGAGACCTCGCGCCCCTCGTTCTGCGTCACCACCGCCGATCTGGGTACAGAGATCTGCGATACCACGCAATCGACCTTCACGCGCACCTACACCGAAGGCTCTTACATCGACCTTACCCTCGAGGTGGTTGACGATCTCGGGAAGAAGAGCGCCAAGACCTCGTCCACCTACGACATCGTGCCGAATTCAGGTCCGACGGCCGACCTGGGCCCGTCGCCACAAGCTGGCACCAAGACGGTGGTCGGTACCAACTACTTCTGCAGCATTACGCTTTCGGCGTGCGGTTCGTCGGACAGTGATGCGACACAGGGCGGGCGGATTGTCACCTATGAGTTCAGCTGGGGAGACGGATCCGAACTGGCCAACTCGTGCCAGCGTCAGCACACCTATCGCGCGCCCGGTGATTACGTCGTGCACCTCACCGTTTACGACAACGGGATTGGCGATGGAGATAGCGACGGCGACAGTTCGGCCAGCGACATCGACGACCCGTGCAACCAAACGCCGCCCGACTTCTCATGCCCGAACATCCTGACCGACGAGTCCGACCCGCTCGACGGATCGTCCACGCAACCGAAGGACGTCAAGGTCGTCTGCCCGGCGTAAAGCACCAAGCCAACACTCCCGCGCGGGCGGAGTTTCACTTCGCCCGCGCTGCAAGGCAAACATGAGCGACACGACACGCCAGCCACGATCGAAACACGAGCGAGGGGTCATTCTGCTCGGGTTGTTCACCATGATCATGATCATGGGGATCATGAGCGGCGCTGCCGTGCAGGAATGGTCGATCGTCGAAAAGCGTGAGCGTGAAGCTCAACTGATCTTCATTCAAGAGCAGTACGCCGCGGGAATTGTGGAGTATCAGAAGAAGCAGGGCGTGCTGCCTGCCACGCTGGACGAGCTGGTCAAGCGCGGCGGCGATGGCACGACGTTCATGCGCAAGGCATACCTCGACCCGATCACTCGCTCCAAGAGCCTCGAGGATTGGTGCCTGCTCAAACAAGGTGCTGCCGGCCGTATGGTGAGCACCTGCGCGGCCGAAGGGCAGGCCGACAACAACCTCGGCCTTGGCAGCAAGACGACGCTCAAGCCTGGTGAGGATGTCGGCACTCCGAAGGATCGCGCCACAGAAGGTGTGTCCGCCTCTGGAGGTTTCGGCATCGTCGGCGTGCACTCCAAGAGCACCGAGCGCGCCTTCAACACCATCAAGCGCCAAGAGGATACTTACGATCGTTGGTATTACTCGATCACCGAGTACCGCCAGGACACGACGGCGCGCGCCATCCCCGGCTTACCGCAAGGACAAGGACCGCAAGGCAAGAACCCGGGACAAAACGATCAGCCGGGTGGGATGGGGACCGGCACGGGGACTCCCCGGCGCAACTAATTACAGCTTTCGACGCCGGCCTCCGCCGAATGGACGCAGCGCCGTGGTCATTGGCAACGCCGTGATCAAGAACAACACGGACCACAAGTTGAGCAAGCCGGTTCGTTGTGCTCCCCATGCCATGGGACCGCGCGATACGACACGTTGCGCGGAGGCAAGCGAAACCACCCACACCATCAAATGCACCGCGCCGATGCGGCTCTTCACGTGTCGAGGACTACCTCGGGCGATTCAGAATCACTGCGGTCTCGGTGTGACGCGTCTGCGGGTAAAAGTCGGCCAACAGCCATTCATTCACGACGTAGCCGGCTCGCACCAAGACTCCTAAATCGCGCGCCAGCGCTTCGACGAAGCAAGAAATCAACACAACGCACGGCGGGCCCTGCTCGACGATCGCCTGCGCGAGCGTCCCCAAGCCGGCGCGTGGCGCATCGGTCAGCAAGACATCGCAGTCGCTCAGTGATGCCGTGCGTGAATCGCCAACCTCGCAAAGAAAACTGCCTTTTCGAGGAGTGGGCAGCTGTTGTGCTGCCGCGACCGCAGCCGCGTCCCACTCCACACCACGCACGTCGGCGCCCGCATCCGCCATCGCCCATCCGAACAACCCCGAGCCGGCGTACAACTCCAACACACGCGGTCGAGCGCCTACGCAGAGCACGCGTTGCGCGAGCGTCAGTGCCAGAAGCTCGGCGCATCCCAAGTTCGCTTGAACGAACCCGCGCGCGGCGGCGGCCACCGGCATCCCCAGCGGTGCCTGTCCCCAAATGGCGGGGTCGCCGAGGATCTCGGGCCGCGAATCGCCACGGGGCAAACGAACGGCGACGCCCGCCAACGCGTCGCTGCGACGGGAAAGCCAGTCTTCACCCAGCCGCGGCCACGCGGCGGGCGCACGATCGCGCGGGTTGAGATACACGAGTGCGCCGGCCGCTCCGTTCAAGGCCACGATCTCGGCACCGGTAAGGTCGGCGACATCAGTCGCGGCTGCTCCCAGAATCAGACCTCGCAGCGTCTCGTAGGCGCGCGCCAAAGGTGGAGCAAACATCGCGCACACGGCGGCATCGACAATCGCCCAGTTGCGGTCGCCATGAAAACCGACGCGCGGTGGTTGCAACGCCCCGTCGATTTGGAGTCGCGCGCGATGGCGATACGCCGTGACCGCGGGTGAGCCGATCTCGGTGATCGTCGTCGCAGCGTTGATTTCGATTCCATGGGCGGCACACTGCGTTCGCAATCGTTGCCGTCGAATTTGCTGCTGCCGGGATTCGTCGATCGAGAGCCAATGACAGCCGCCACATTCCGCGGCGAGCGGGCAAGGGGGTTCTCGGCGAGCGCTCGATAGGCTGTCCCAGGCCTCGATCCGGCCCCACGCCGGATCGTCCGCGTCGCGCCGGACGCGAACCAACTCTCCAGGGATGCCGTCATGCACGCGGACAATCTCCCCGTCGGGCAAGACGACACCGAAATGTGCTCCCGTCCCTCGGTCGACCACCTCGCCGCGGACGGTCGCACTGTTTTCCGGTGCGTTAGCGACGTGTTCATCCCTGAGCCGCTCCGGCTCATGGGATGGCTCGTCGCCGCGTCTACCGTTCACCGACTCGCCGTCTCTCATTCCAGCCTCGCGGGATTATCGCGGTTGGCGTGGCATACTCTGCGGCTCTTTTCTGATTCCATTCCGACGTCGTTGATTTGATCCGCCAGTTCAGCAATTCCGGCTACGTCGTTACCGCTACGAGGCGTTCATGATCGAGAGAGAGATTCTCCCCGACGGACTCACGCTGTTGTTTGAAGAGATCCCGGGGTTTCAAAGTGCTGCACTGGGTGTGTGGTTGCGGATGGGAAGCCGGCACGAGCCAACGCGTCTGTCTGGTATCTGCCATTTTCTCGAGCACTTGGTGTTCAAGGGAACCGAAACTCGCACCGCCCGGGAGATCTCGCTGCTCACCGACCGCATCGGCGGGAACATCGACGCCTTCACCACCAAAGAGACCACCACGTTTTTCGCGCGGGTGCTCGATGAACATTTGCCGATCGCGATCGATCTGCTGAGTGACATCGTGCGCCGCCCCCGTTTCGACGCGGAAGAAATGGAACGCGAGCGTCGCGTCATCTTGGAAGAGATCCGGATGGTGACGGATTCGCCCGAGGAGCGCCTGTACGACTTGTTCGCCGAGAAGACGTGGGCCGGTCACCCGCTGGGCCGCCCGATTCAAGGCACCGAAGAGTCGGTCTCCAAGATGAGCCGCAAGACCGTGCTCAGTTTTTTCAGGCAAGCCTACGTACCGCCCAACCTGGTGGTTTCTGCCGCCGGCAAACTGAGCAAGAAAAACAAACAGCTGATTCGCGATGCGTTCTCCGGCTTGGCCAAAGGCACGCGCTCCGAAATCGGCCGCGGACCGAAGTTCAAGCCCGGCATTGCGCTGGAGAACAAGAAGGAAATGGAGCAGGTCCATCTGTTGCTCGGGCTGCCGGCCTTGGGTTCGGGTGACGAAGGGCGCTACACGCTGCACATGCTCAACACGGTGTTGGGCGGCAGCATCAGCTCGCGGCTGTTCCGGCGCATTCGCGAAGAGCGTGGCCTGGTGTACTCGGTGGGGTCCAACATTCAGTCGCACGATGGTGGCGGAATGCTCAATATTTACGCGGCCACCTCGCCCGACAAGGTCGAAGAAGTGCTCGCCATCTCGATGGAAGAGCTGCGCAACTTGGCCCAGCACGCTCCGACGAAAGACGAAGTCGAAGTCGCGCGCGATCATCTCAAGGGCAACACGCTGCTGTCGTTGGAATCGACCAGCAGCCGGATGAGCCGCATGGCCCGCGAGGAAATGGTGCTGGGCCGTTCGATGAGCACGCAAGAAATCATCGAACGTTTGCACAGTGCCGGCCCGGCCGAAATTCAAGAAATGGCTGGCCGGTTGTTCCGCGGCCCGGTTGCCTTGGCCGCCGTCGGCCGCACCAGCAAGCTCAAACTCAATCCTAAGGACTTGGTACTGTGAGCCCCGCCTTGCCACCCCTCTTAGTCGAGGTGCTCGCGCACGCCGAAGGGCTGCCGTTGCCTTCGTACGCCACCGAGGGCTCCGCCGGTATGGACCTGCGCGCGGCCGTCGACGTGTCGCAACAGCTGGGCCCGGGCGAGCGAGCGTTAATACCGACCGGGCTGAAGCTCGCCATTCCTCCCGGTTTCGAAGGCCAGGTGCGGATGCGTTCCGGCTTGGCGCTCAACCACGGATTGGCCCTGCCCAATGCGCCCGGCACGATCGACAGCGACTACCGCGGCGAGGTCAAGGTGCTGGTCATCAATCTTGGCGATCAGCCGTTCACGATCGAGCGTGGCGCGCGCGTGGCGCAACTCGTCATCGCGCCGGTGCAGCGTGTCGTCGTGACTCCGGTCGATGCGGTCGACACGACCGAGCGCGGCGGCGGCGGATTCGGTCACACCGGGACGCGCTGATGCTGATGGTCTTTCGATGATAGCGAGCCGCTCATGATCGAGCTTGTCGTGCTCGGCTCTGGTTCGCGTGGTAACGCGACTCTGGTCCGTTGCGGCAAGTCGACCGTGCTGATTGACGCCGGGTTTTCTACGCGGGAGTTGTGCCAGCGGATGGACGCTGTCGGACAGGATCCCAAGCAGATCGACGCGATCCTGCTGACACACGAACACGGCGATCACATCGCAGGCCTGCGCGCGTTCACGCGCCGGTTCGGCACGCCGGTCTACGGCACCGTCGGCACGCTCAACTCATTGCAGAAAGAGCTGGCCGATGCGCCCGACATCGTGCAGTTCGAAACGGGCGAGCCGTTTCAAGCCGGAGCGTTCGCGGTTCAGGCGTTCCCGATCCCGCATGACGCCGTCGACCCGGTCGGTTTTGTGTTGACCGCCGAGAGTGTGACCGTCGGCTACGCCACCGACCTGGGCCATGTGACCCGCTTGGTGGAGGAGCGGCTGCGACAGTGCGTGGCGTTGATCTTCGAAGCCAACCACGATCGCAAGATGCTGATGGACGGACCGTATCCATGGGTCACGAAGCAACGTGTGGCGTCGCGCTTCGGGCATCTCAGCAACGAACACGCGGCCGCTTCACTGCCAGTGGTCGCGCGCGATGCGCAGGCCTTGGTGCTCGCGCATCTTTCAGAAACCAACAACGATCCAGCGCTGTGCCGTGCGACGGTCGAGCCGGCGCTTCGCGCGGCGGGGCATCGCCTCGCGGTGCATGTCGCACCACAACATCGTCCGACCGAATGGGTGAGGCTGTAAATGATCACGCGTTACACTCGCGAAGTGATGGGCCGCCTGTTTACCGATCAGGCACGTTTGGAAAACTGGCTAAAGGTCGAGTTGGCAGCCACCGAGGCGCTGGCCGAGCGCGGCATCGTCCCCAAGGCTGCGCTCGATGCGATCAAGAAGAAGTCGGCGGTGAACGTCGAGCGCGCGCTCGAGATCGAGCAAACCACCAACCACGATGTGATCGCGTTCGTCACGTCGGTAGCCGAGAAGATCGGTCCGCACGGGCGTTATCTGCACTGGGGCCTCACCTCCAGCGATGTGACCGACACGGCACTCGCGCTACAGCTGGTGCAAGCACTCGACCTGCTGATCGAAGACAGCGATCAGTTGCTTGCGGCGCTGCGGATGCAAGCCGAAAGCTACGCGACGCAGCCGATGGTTGGGCGCACCCACGGAGTACATGCCGAGCCGATTACGTTCGGCCTGAAGATCGCGAGTTGGTACGCGGAGATCGCGCGCGGCCGCGAGCGCTTGGTGCGATCGCGCGACACCGTTGGTTTCGGGAAACTTTCCGGGGCGGTCGGCACCAACTCACAACTCGATCCAGAGATCGAGAAGGCGACGCTTCACAAACTCGGCCTAAAGGTCGAACCGGTGGCCACGCAAGTCGTGCCCCGCGATCGTCACGCCGAAGTGCTCTGTTCGCTGGCGCTGATGGCGGCCGGACTCGAACGGATCGCTACCGAAATTCGCCACATGCAGCGCACCGAAGTGCGCGAAGTGGAAGAACCGTTTGCCAAGGGGCAAAAGGGCTCCAGTGCGATGCCTCACAAACGAAACCCGATCGCTTGTGAAAACGTATCGGGCTTGGCCCGTGTGGTGCGCAGCAACGCCTTGGCTGCGTTGCAAGATGTGGCGCTGTGGCACGAACGCGACATCTCGCACAGTTCGGTCGAGCGTGTGATCGTGCCCGACTCTTTTATCTTGCTCGATTTCATGCTGGCCCGAATGACCCGCGTGGTTACCGGCTTGCACGTGTACCCCGAAGCGATGGCGCTCAACCTGGAGCGCTCCCGTGGCTTCGTCTACTCGCAGACGGTTCTGCTCAAGCTAGTGGAGGCGGGCCAGACTCGTGAGGACGCCTACGCGTTGGTGCAGGAGAATGCGATGAAGGTCTGGGCCAACCAGTTCGAGGACCTCGGCAGTGCGTGTCTAGCCGATTCACGGATCGTGAAACTGCTCGGGGAGAAGGGGGTCCACGAGGCCTTCGATCTAAAGCGGCTGCTCAAGCATGTTCCGGCTATCATCAAGCGCGCTTTGAAAACAGGACCGAAACCCTAATGCAACCTGTACCGCTCAAGTCTTGGCGCGACGAATGCGGCGTGGCGGCTGTTTACGGCCATCCCGAAGCGGCCAATCTGGTCTATCTCGCGTTGTATGCCTTGCAGCATCGTGGACAAGAATCGGCCGGCATCGTCAGCGCCGACGCCGGGCGATTGATCCGGCATGTCGGTATGGGTTTGGTGGCCGATATCTTTTCACCCGAGGTGTTGACCAAGCTGCCCGGCAAGCACGCGATCGGTCACGTGCGCTACGGAACTGCCGGCGGGTCGGTCATCGAAAACGCCCAACCGTTGTTGATGTCGCACCGCAAGGGGGGCGTCGCGCTGGCCCACAACGGCAACCTCGTCAACGCCAATCAACTGCGCACCTCGCTCGAGAACGAAGGTGCCATCTTCCGCTCGAGTGCCGACACCGAAGCGCTGCTGCACCTCATCGCGCGCAGCCGCGCCCTCGACACCGAAGAGCGCTTGATCGAAGCGCTCAAGCAAGCGCAGGGCGCGTACTCGATGGCGGTCATGGATGGCCAGCGCTTGATCGCTGTGCGCGATCCGTACGGCTTCCGTCCGCTGTCGCTCGGCCGGTTGCCTGGCGGCGAACCGGTGATCGCCAGCGAGAGCTGCGCCTTCGACTTGATCGGCGCACGGCTCGAGCGCGACATTGCGCCCGGCGAGTTGCTCGTGATCGGCCCCGGCAGCCGCGAGGAATCGTTCTTCCCGCTGCCGGTGGTGACACCGCATCCCTGCATCTTCGAGTACGTCTACTTTTCGCGGCCCGACAGCGTGATCTACGGCCGGCCTGTCAGCGAGGTCCGTCGCGCCCTCGGAGTCGAGGTGGCCAAGGAACATCCGGTCGAGGCCGATCTGGTGGCGCCGGTTCCTGATAGCGGCGTGCCAGCTGCCACCGGGTTCGCGCACCAATCCAACGTTCCGTTCGACTTCGCGCTGGTGCGCAATCACTACGTGGGGCGCACCTTCATCGAGCCGGCGCAATCGATTCGACATTTCGGCGTGAAGGTCAAGCTCAACGCCGTGCGCGCCTTGTGCGGCGGCCGTCGCGTGGTGCTCGTCGACGACAGCCTGGTGCGCGGCACCACCATGGCCAAGATCGTCAGCATGATTCGCCTCGCGGGCGCGCGCGAAGTTCATGTACGCATCAGTTGTCCGCCCACGATTGCGCCGTGCTACTACGGGGTCGATACACCCGATCGCGAAGAGTTGATCGCCTCGCACACCTCAGAGGAAGGGATCCGTCGCTTCATCGGTGCCGATTCGTTGGGGTATTTGTCGTTGGAAGGAATGTTGCGCGCGGTTGGATCCTCGCCAGGCCCGTTCTGCATGGCGTGCTACACCGACAACTACCCCGTGCCGGTGACCGACCCGCGAGAGCACAAACGCGACGCCCGCTCGTCCTGAATTCAGCCCATAATCACGGCCCTTGCGCGGCTACCACCGCCACAAGCCGCGATGGAGTGTGCGTGTGAGTTCCCCCAACGACCCAGAGTCGATCACTTACAAACATGCGGGCGTCGATATCGATGCGCAGGACGAGGCGTTGCATCGAATCAAGAAGCATCTCGCCTCCACCAAGACACCCGGGGTGCTCTCCGATTTGGGTTCCTTTGGCGGACTTTTCGCCGCGCCGCAAGACCTGGTCGAGCCGGTGTTGGTGTCGAGCATGGACGGTGTCGGCACCAAACTGATGGTCGCGTGGAAGGCCAATCGTCACGACACGGTCGGCGCGTGCCTGGTCAATCACTGCGTCAACGATATTTTGGTGATGGGCGCGCGCCCGTTGTTCTTCTTGGACTACTTCGCGACGGCCAAGCTCGACCCAGTGGTGATGGAAGCTGTGGTTTCAGGGATTGCGCGCGCCTGCCGCGAGAACCATTGCGCCTTGATCGGCGGCGAAACCGCGGAGCTGCCCGAAATGTACAAGCCAGGTGAATACGACCTGGCCGGTACGATCGTCGGTGCGGTGGCCAAGCGCAGCATTCTCGATGGCTCACGCGTCGGGGCCGGGGACATTGTGTTTGGCTTGAAATCGTCGGGATTGCACACCAACGGCTACTCGCTGGCGCGTCGCGTCGTGTTCGAGCGCTTGCAACTGGGTGTGGATGACCCGATGCCAGGTACCACTGTCAGCGTTGCCGAGTCACTGCTCGCGGTGCATCGCTCGTACTATCCGCTGCTGGCGGCGCCCTTGGAGCGCTCGCTTGTCGCCGCCTTGGCTCACATTACCGGCGGCGGACTCACCGACAATCTCCCGCGTGTGCTGCCCGCAACGCTCGATGCCGAATTGCAGTTGGGTAGTTGGGAAGTGCCGGGGCTGTTTCGCACACTGATCGAGGTGGGCAAGGTTCCCCAAGACGATGCGCTGCGCACCTTCAATCTTGGTATCGGAATGGTGGCGGTCGTCGCCGAGCGCGACGCCGACACGTTTGTCAGCGCGCTCGCGGCGCAGCACGAAGTGGCGCTGCCGATCGGGAAGATCGTGCCCGGCGCTGGAAACGTGACGTATCGCGGATTGCTCGCGTGACCAAGGTGGGTGTTTTGATTTCGGGGCGCGGCAGCAATTTGGTGGCGCTCTTGGCCGAGATGCGCGCGGGGCGTGTGCCGGCCGAGGTGGCGCTGGTCGTGAGCAACAGGGCCCATGCGCCTGGCCTGGATAAAGCACGCTCGTTCGGCGCGGCGGTTCGCGTCATCGAGGCCAGCCCTTCGATGTCGCGCGAACAACACGACGAAGCGCTGTCGGCCGCGCTCGAGGCCGCGGGCGTGCAACTGATTTGTCTGGCGGGATACATGCGGATTCTCTCGACACCCTTCGTCGAGAAATATCTCGGCCGGATGCTCAACATTCATCCGTCGTTATTGCCGGCATTTCCTGGGTTGCATCCACAACGCCAAGCCCTTGCCGCCGGCGTCACGATTGCCGGGTGCACCGTGCACTTCGTCACACCCACGGTCGATGCGGGACCGATCGTGGCTCAAGCCGCGGTGCCGGTGTTGGCGGGCGATGACGAAGCGAGCTTGGCGACGCGGATCTTGATTCAAGAGCATCGGCTGTATCCGCGCGCCGTCGACGCGATTTGCCGTGGGACCGTGCGTTGGGAAAACGGCCGCGTGATTCGCGACGGTAGCGTGCTAGAAATGCCTGGTTCGCTTTTGTCCTAGAAGTGGTTTCACAACCGATTTTGGGCTGCACCCGGTCTTCGCGGGCTGCGGCATCGCAGTCGTTGCTTGGTGTGCTCGATGTGGCCTCCGGCCACACCTCCGCGCCCAAAGCACCGGCCGCTTCGCCTCGCTCCGCGAATCCTCGGGTTCGCCGGAAAACCGGTTGTGAAACCACTTCTAGCGTCGCGCTCGCTCCTTCCCGCCTCCGCAACCAAAGCGGCACAAACTCTGCTGCAGGACGCGTCAAAGGAGATTCGATGACCGACGCGTCTGCTCTGATTCCGGTCCGGCCGCGATGCCGTGAAGCACTCTTGGCCCTGGGTGCGGCCCATCTCGACGAGGCCGCGCTGCTTGCGATTTTGATCGGCACCGGCAGCGCCGGCCGCAACGCCGAGGCGATTGCACGCGGGCTGCTCGCCGAAGCCGGTGGGTTGAGTGGTGTTGCCGCGCTCGAGCCCAGCCAGTTGGCGCGACGCCGCGGCCTCGGTACCGTTCGCGCGGTCAGGGTCGCTGCGGCGTTCGAACTCGGACGCCGCCTGTCCGCCGCCCCGGACGCGCGACGCCTGCCGATTCGTTCACCCGAGGACGCACTGCGCTGCGTGCCCGACCTGGTCGAGGCGACCCGCGAGCATTTGGTGGGACTGTATCTCGACGGACAAGGCCGGCTGATCGCTCGCGAGACACTGGCGATTGGTTCGCTGAATGTGGCCCGGGCCACCCCGCGCGATGTCCTCGAGCCAGCCCTGCGCACGCTGGCCGCGGCGTTCTTGTTGTTGCACAACCACCCCTCGGGGAGTCCGGAGCCCAGCGAAGACGACCGCCGCTTCACGCGAACGATCGGGCGAGCGGGCGCGTTGTTCGGCGTGCCGCTGTACGACCATGTGATCGTGGCCCGCGAGGGGTTTGTGTCATTGCGCGCTCGCGGCGTGGTTTGGGAGGGGAGCTAGCACACTGGAAATCGCCTCGGCCAGAGGGCCACAGGGCGAAGCGGGGTGCAGTCCAAGCGATCGGCATTAAACTCCGCGGATGCCAAACCAGACCCGTTCTACCGCCGTGCGGATCGCCGCCTCGTTGGTGTTCCTGCTGGCCGCCCAACGGCTGAGCGTCCAAGCGGCCGATCCACCGCCAGCCACCGCCACCAAGCCGCCGGCCAGCTCAGCGTCCGGGTCGTTGCCAATGACCGCGATTCCCGCGGCCCCGAAACCGGCGACGGCAGATCCGGCCGTCCACCCTTCCGACGGTTCGATGCTGCCGCCGATCACTGCGGAAGCGGCTACCGCGGAGGTGGTCAAACTGCTGAGTGGAGAGTTCAACACCGCGGCGCAAGCGGCTGCCGATGCGAGCAAGGAGTATCGCGACATTCACCTCAGCATTGTGCCGGCCTGGACCGATCGTACCGACGGTCACTGGCTGTATGTCGAGCAGGCCGTCGCCACCGCTCTCGATCGCCCCTACCGGCAGCGCGTCTATCACGTGGTGCCTGGCGTTGACGGCACGGTGGTCAGCGAGATTTGGTTGTTGCCCGGCGACAACACGCGCTTCGTCGGCGAGTACAAAAAGGCCAAGCCGCTCGAGGGCCTGACCCCGCAGGAATTGAAACGGATGGATGGCTGCGAAGTGCGGCTCACACGAACCGCGCCGCATCGGTACGAAGGTGCGACGCCCGATCGCGCCTGCAAGTCGGCGCGTGAAGGGGCGGTCTTCACGACCTCGATCGTGACCCTCAGTGCCGACGGTATCGATTCTTGGGATCGCGGTTGGGACGACGCAGGACTGCAGGTCTGGGGCGCGGTGTCGGGGCCGTACAAGTTTCGAAGATGACCCGCCGCGGACCAGGCGAGGTGTCGCTCGAGCGTGCGTTGTCGAAGATGGGTTACGCCTCACGCACCGAGGCTCGCCGCTTGATCGTGGAAGGTCGCGTGGCGCTCGACGGTGTGGTCGTTCGCGATCCGGGCGCGCCGGTCGTACCCGAGCGCGTCAAGGTCAAGATCGATGGCGCCACGCAACAGCGCACGCAGCGCACGCAAACACTGATGCTGCACAAACCGCCAGGCACGGTGGTGACGCGTCGTGATCCTGAAGGCAGGCCGACGGTTTACACGCTGCTTGGCCAGCAGAAGCTCAAGCTCGAGGCTGTCGGCCGGCTCGATCTCATGACCACGGGCCTGCTGCTGTTTACCAACGACACGCGCTTTTGCGATTGGTTGACCGATCCGGCCAGTGGTGTGGTGCGACGTTACAGCGTGGTCGTGAACGGCAACCTCGATCAGCGTGCGGCGCAGAAACTCTGCGATGGGGTCGAGGATGGCGGCGAAACGCTCGGCGCCGAGTCGGTCGAGGTACGCCGGCGTTCCGCGCGCGAGAGTCACGCCGTGGTCGAAATGGTCGAAGGAAAAAATCGAGAGATCCGGCGGATGTTCGCGGCTTTGGGATTCGAGGCGACCAAACTCAAACGGCTCTCGTTCGGTGGACTGTCGCTGGGAGACCTGCGTTCTGGAGAATGGCGAGAGGTCAGCGCTGAGGAACTGGCAGCCGCGTTTCCAAACGCACGCAGTCGCACCGCCGGACCCCCACGCGGCCCCCAACGCGGACCCCGTTCCAGCGGTTAAACTCTTCGTCCGCTTTCGAATCCAGAAACCCGAACGCTTCACGCCAGGGTCGAGCTTCCGAGACGATGTAGCGCCACTGAGCCAACGAAACGAATCACAAGAAGCTGAGGAGTGTTCGTGCAAGAGTCATCGCAACAAAGCCAAGCACCACCGCGCCCTGTCACACGCATCTTCAGTGGCATGCAGCCGTCCGGCGAACTGCACCTGGGGAACTGGCTGGGCGCGCTCGCCAACTGGGTTGACCTGCAACACCGGCTGCCGTGCATTTTTGCCGTTGTCGATCTGCACGCCCTGACGCAGGGATTTTCGGCCGATGAAATGCGCGCGCGTATTCACGACATGGCGCTGGGCTGGTTGGCCGCCGGGCTCGATCCCGAGAAGTGCACGATGTATGTGCAATCGACGGTACCCGAGCACACGGAATTGATGTGGGTGCTCAACACGCTCACGCCGATTGGCGCGCTCGAGCGCATGACCCAATTCAAAGACAAGACGCAAAACCAACCCGAGAATCTCAACGTCGGGTTGCTCAACTACCCCGTGCTGCAAGCCGCCGATATTTTGCTGTACAAGGCCGACGGTGTGCCGGTCGGCGAAGATCAAGTGCAGCACTTGGAGTTGACGCGCGAGATTGCACGCAAATTCAACAATCGCTACGGCGAGTTGTTTCCCGAGCCGCAGCCGCTGTTGTCGCCAGCACCCCGCGTGATGGGATTGGACGGCGAACGAAAGATGTCCAAGAGCTTGGGCAACCAGATTGGCCTCAACGATTCTCCTGAACTCGTCTGGGAAAAGCTCGCCCCGGCCAAGACCGACGTGCGCCGTGTGCGACGCACCGATCCCGGCGTGCCCGAGGACTGCAACATCTTCAGCTATCACCGGTTTTTCTCATCGCCGGAGGAACAACAGTGGGCGGCGGAGGGGTGCCGCAGTGCCGGCATTGGATGCCGGGACTGCAAGCAGGTCGTGGCCAAGAACATCAATCTCGTGTTGGCACCGATGCGCGAGCGTCGCGCTGAACTCGAACGACTTCCGAGCCGGGTTGATCAGGTGCTTGCTTCCGGGACCGCTGCGCTGCGTCCGATCGCACGCCAAACCATGAGTCAAACGCGCGAACAACTCGGACTGCCCACCGCCGCGCGTTATGACGGCCTGACCTCCGGGACTGCAGGGAGCACGCCGTGAAACATGACTTCGCAGCAGTCGACCAACAGCTCCTCACGCTTACGCGCGGGATTGTCGACCTCACCTCTAAAGATGAGCTGATCAAGAAACTCGATCGTTCGCGCGCCACCGGGACGCCGCTGATCGTCAAGGTTGGATTCGACCCGACGGCGCCCGACATTCATCTCGGCCACACCGTTCTGATGCGCAAAATGCGCGACTTCCAAGACCTGGGCCACCAACTGGTTTACGTGATCGGGGATTTTACGGCGTCGATTGGCGACCCTTCAGGTCGCAGCAAGACCCGGCCACCGTTGACCCGCGAACAGATTTTGCAGAACGCCGAGACATACACACGGCAGGCATTCCTGATTCTCGACAAAGAGCTGGCCCAAACGCGCTTCAATTCCGAGTGGCTGTCACCGTTGGGCGCCGAAGGCATCATCAAGCTCGCGGCGCGCTACACCGTCGCTCGGATGCTCGAGCGTCGGGATTTTCGCGAGCGGCTCGATGCCGGCACACCGATCTCCGTGCATGAGCTGTTGTACCCGCTGGCACAGGCCTATGACTCGGTGGCCTTGAAAGCCGATGTCGAACTGGGCGGCACCGATCAACTGTTCAATCTCAACGTGGGCCGCGACATCATGCCCGAATACGGTTTGGAGCCGCAGGTCATCATGACGACGCCGATCCTGGAAGGGCTCGATGGCGTCAACAAGATGTCGAAGTCACTCGGCAACTACATTGGTGTGACCGAGGCGCCCGATCAGATCTTCGGGAAGGCGATGTCGATCAGCGATGCCTTGATGCCACGCTGGTACGAACTGCTGACTGAGCAAGGGGCACCGCAACCCGGTCATCCACGCGATCAGAAAGTCGCGCTGGCACGCCTGCTGGTGGAGCGCTTTCATGGCGCCGAGGCTGGTGCAGCGGCGGTAGAACACTTCGAGCGCGTGTTCACCAACAAAGAGCTGCCTGAAGAAATCGAAGAGCGCGCCTTGGCCGGTGGCGGCGATGTTTTGTTGGCCAATCTGTTGGCTGAGACCGGCCTGGCCAAGTCGACCAGCGACGCGCGCCGCAACATCCAGCAAGGTGGCGTCAAGCTCGATGGAGCGATCGTCGACAACCCGACCCTCACCGTGCCGCGCCGCGGGACCGTGCTGATTCAAGTCGGCAAGCGCCGCTTCTTGCGCGCGAACTTCGGGGCATGAACGGCGCCGACTCCGAGCACGTTTGGTACGGCGTCGATCCGCGATCGGTCGCCGCAGGGCGGGTGAGTGCCTTGATCTCGACCGCGATCACTGGGTTCGGCGCCGTCATGGCGAGCCTGTTGCTGGTGGTGTTGAGCTGGCCGATGCCGGTAAAACTGATGGCAGCCCTGCTGATCTGGGGGTTTGTATTCATTTCGCTGCTATCGGCAGTCATCCTGCCCGAATGGCGCTATCGCTTTACGCGTTGGCGCTTGGGACCGGAAGGACTCGAGATTCGTCGCGGCCGCTGGTTTCGCTCGGAAATCGCGTTGGCCCGTTCGCGCGTGCAGCACAGCGACGTCTCGCAGGGGCCGATCGAACGCAGCTTCGGCGTGGCAACGCTCACGGTTTACACCGCAGGGACCGAGCATGCTGCCATCGCGCTCGCCGGTTTGTCTCCCGAAACAGCGCGCGCGTTGCGCGCACAGTTGACAGGCTTCGGCGATGGCGGCTCCGTCTGAAGGCGCGCCGCTCGCGGCGCTGCACCGGCTGCACCCCAGTTCGCTGTTGTTTTCGTTGGGTCAAATCCTGAGACAAGCCGGGATGATTTTGTTCTTCGCGTTGTTTGCTGCCCGTGGTGCCGGATGGGAATTGATCTTGTTGATCACGTTCTTGCCCACGATGGTGCTGGCCGTGCTGCGCTATTTGGCCTACGGCTACCGCTTTGCCGAGGGTGAGCTGATCGTGCAAGAGGGCCTCTTGGCGCGCCGGGCCCGGCACATTCCGTATGCGAAGATTCAGAACATCGAGCAGCGCCAAGGACCGTTGCACCGCATGCTCGGCGTGGTCGAGTTGCGGTTGCAGACCGGCAGTGGCAGCGAACCGGAAGCGTCGTTGCGCGTCTTGTCCTTGGCCGCAGCGGACGAGTTGCGGACCCGGATCGGAGCGGCGCGGCCTCAAACTCACCCGGCGACTGAGAGTGCCGGACCTCGCGTCGTGCTCGAACTCGGGCTGCAAGACGTGATGCTGCATGGACTGCTGCATGGCCGCAGTCTGATTTTGGTGGCGGCGCTGTGGGGCGCGTTGTGGCAGTGGGGCGAGTCGCTCGGCTTCGATCCGATGGGTTTCATGCAGCGCTTGAACCCACAAGCCTTGCCAGGGCAAGTGGCCCCCGCGCTGGCGTCTTTGATCGGCGCCGCGGTGCTGTTGCTGGCGGCGTTGCTCGCGCTGCGATTGTTGACCGTGGCGTGGGCGCTGTTGAGCACATTCGGCTTCGTACTCACGCGCGAGGGCGACTTGCTGCGCACCTCGCACGGATTGATCAGCCGCTTCGCAGCCACGATTCCACGGCACCGCATACAGGTCTTGACGGTGCGTCAATCGCCGCTCGATCGCTGGTTCGATCGGGCTGTCGTGCAGGTCGAAACAGCGGGCGGTTTCAGCGACGACCAAGCGCGCACGTTGGCTCCGTCGCTGGCTCCGATCGTGCGCCGCGCCGATCTGGCGGCGCTGGTGGCCGAGGCGATGCCCAACGTGAACCTCGACCAAATTCAGTGGCAGCCCGTGGATCCACGCGGTGTGACACGCTTGAGGCGCCGCGGAGCGATCGAGGGCGCGGTGTTGGGCGCGCTCACCGTGTCGATACTCGGTCCTTGGTCTTTATTCTTGGGCACGCTGTGGTTGGCGCAGCGCTGGATCACAGCGTCGTGGACGATCGAGGCCTGGCGCTATGCGCTGCTGAACGACGCGATCGCCGTGCAAAGCGGATGGTGGACGCGCTGTGTGAGCGTCGCGCGTTTCGAGCGAGTGCAGTCGGTGGTGCTGGCTGAAACACCGTTCGATCGACGCTGGGGCATGCGACGGTTGCGGATCGATACGGCAGGGCAGGGGCGTGCCGGTCATCAACTGGCGCTCGCCTATCTGTCCAACGACGTCGCACAGTCGCTCTATCGCGCGATCCGTGCGGCCGCAGCCGTCACCGAGCTGCGTTGGTAACCCGCCTCGCAGCGGGGCTAGTGCGTTACCAACGGCACCCCGGCTTGCTCGAGCTGCGCTAGAAACGCCTTCACCTCAGTCTCGAAGAAGGCCTTTTGTTCGGCGACAGCGGCTTGTGTTTTCTGTTTGACGGTTTCCAGGCGGGCCAGAATTGTGGGGCTCGGGGCTCTGTACTGACTCCCCATCGACCAGTCGCTGACGGTGACCTGCGAAAGCAATTCTTGCTCGTCCTGAATCCCTTTGGTGTCGGGTGGTTCCCAGAGCCGGCGTTCATGCTCGCCGAGTTTTGTCGATAAAGCGCTCCAGCTTTCGGCCAAGGGGTCTTTGGCCGGTTCTTCCGGAACCAAATCGTGCGGCGAGAGCTTGGCCTTGCGGTCGCGTTCGCGGCGCGCCATCACGGCATCGACATCGCTCTTCAGCGTGCGCAACTGCAGCACCAAGTCGACCACCGTCTCGCGCGCGGTACCGATCGCCACGACGGCATTGTCCCAGGCGGTGAGGTCGGCGTCGCGGCGCTCTTGACGCGGGTCGCGCAGGACCACCACAGGTGCCGACTGTTTAGCCTGTTTGTAACGGATCGTCATGGTGTAGTTGCCAGGGATGACGGGTGGGCCATCAGGGAACTCCGGCACCGCTTCATCGCCGCGCGGCGGTGTCCGCTTGAAGTCGTCGCGTGCGAAGTCCCATACCAGTCGATTGATCCCCTGAGTGACGGGCGTCTTGAAGTGACGCACCAACCGTCCCTTCGCATCGTGAATTTCGACCATCGCTTGAGGTGGCTTGTCCTCCGTCGCCGCGGGGCTGCCAGGGGCGGCGGTCGAGGCAGCCGGCGCGGTAGCGGCGCGTTTGGCCGCAGGGACCGGTCCCCACTCTGGACTCTTGAGTAACTGCTCTTGCCGCTGCCTCTCCTTGCGCTCGCGTTCCGCCTTCTCATCGGGGAGGGGGAGGTCGGTTCCGCTGGCACTGAACGTCGCGATCACACCGCGCGGCCGGTTTTCCCCGCGGAACTCGCCATGGCCAGCCGCGAATCCTCCCGGTGATGCGACCGGCTGCCAAGCGATCGCAGCTGGTGGTGTGAACAGATGCAGCGGCTCGTTCAACACAGCCGGCGTCAACTCACGCAGAGGACGGATGTCGTCCAGCACGTACAGTGCCCGACCATGCGTGGCGATCACCAAGTCGTGTTCGCGCGGGTGAATCACCAGATCCATCACCGATGCCGTCGGCAAGCCGTGTTTGAACGTCATCCATTGCGCACCGCCGTCGATCGAGACATACAGACCGAACTCGGTGCCGAGGAACAACAGCGTGTCGTCGACAGGATCTTGCTCGATCGACAGCGCATAGCCACGCAGCGACTTGGTATGGAGCGGCTGGAAGGTTTGGCCATAGTCCGTCGTCTTGTAGACGTAGGTCGCGAGGTTGCTGCGGCGATGATCGTCGAACACGACGAACGCGGTGGCGGCGTCGTGCGGGCTGGCCTTGATGTGAGGAATCCACGTATTGGCCGGTACGCCGGGGACGTTCTTCTCGACACTGACCCACGTCTTCCCACCGTCTCTGGTCAAATGCAGGCGACCGTCGTCGCTTCCAGTCCAAATCACACCGCGCTGTTTGGGTGATGGCGCGATCGCGATGATCGTGCAGTGGTTTTCGGCGCCCGTGACATCGGGAGTCAAGCCGCCACTCTCGCGTTGATGCTGCCAATCCTTGGTGTCGCTGGTCAGATCCGGGCTGATCACGTCCCAGCTTTCACCGCGGTCGCGCGAACGGTGCACGAACTGACTGCCGTAGTACACCGCCGCGGGCTCGAACGGATCGAGTGCCAGACCTGCGTTCCAGTTGAAGCGCAGTTTGGGGCCATCGATCAGATCCGGCGGGCGAATCCAGCGCGCCTCACCCGTGACGACATTGACTCGCGCAAGATACCCGCCCTGCGACATCGAGTAGACCTCATCCGGCGAGCCTGGCACCGGTTGTGTGTCGAAGCCGTCGCCTCCGCCCGCCATGCTCCATTCGTCCGCGCGGATGCCGCCCGAGCCCCAAGTGCTGCTTGGCCCGCGCCAGGAGCCGTTGTCCTGAAGTCCACCCATCACGTGATACGGAACCGCGTCGTCGACCGCGACGTGATAAAACTGCGCCAGTGGCAACGTGCCTACGTGACGTGCGGTTTCACCGCGATCGTCCGACACACCGACACCGCCGTCATCGCTCAGGTAGATCCGATTGCCGTCCGCCGGATCGATCCACATCGCGTGATAGTCGCCGTGCAATGCGTCGGCACCGGGCAGGCGGCGAAAACTCTTGCCGCCGTCGTCGCTGACGCTCACTCCGTATTCCAACGAATAGATTCGATTCGGCCACAGCGGATCGACGCGCAATTCAGCGAAGTAAAACGGCCGCGGCACAATGTTGGTATCGGTGTTGACGCTCTTGAAACTCTTGCCCCCATCATCGGAGCGCAAAAGCGCGCTCTTCTCCGCTTCAACCAGCGCATAGACCACGTTCGGTTGACTGCGGCAGATCGCCACACCGATACGACCGAGTTCACCCTTTGGGAGCCCGTCTTCTGCTTGACGCTTCTTCCACGTTTCGCCGCCGTCCTCGCTGACATACAAACCCGACCCGGGGCCGCCGCTGCGAAAAAAGTAAGGCCAGCGACGATAGGTCCACATCGCGGCGAATAGCTTGTTGGGGTTACGCGGGTCGATCACGATGTCGGCAGCGCCGGTGCGTTCGTCGACGAACAGTACTTTGCGCCAGGTCTTGCCCCCGTCGACGGTCTTGAATACGCCGCGCTCAGGGTTTTCGCCCCACTCGCGCCCGAGCGCGGCAACCCACGCAACCTCGGGGTTGGTCGGGTGCAGAACGATGCGATGGATCCGCTCGGTGGCTTCCAGTCCGAGCAGCATCCATGTCTTGCCACCGTCGAGCGAGCGAAACACGCCGCCGCCGACCGAGGCGCTGTTTCGGAGATTGCCTTCACCGGTACCGACCCAGACCGTTTCGGCGTTGACCGCCGAGACAGCGATCGCTCCAATCGCGTGAACCGGCTGATCGTCGAACACGGGCGTCCAGGTCAACCCACTGTTGGCCGATTTCCAAACCCCTCCCGTGGCGGCGCCGGCGTAGACGATCCTTGGGTCGGACGGGGTCGCCTCGAGGGCGGCAACCCGTCCGCTCATGCCGGCTGGCCCGATCGAACGAGCCTTCATGCCAGCCAAAAGCGCGGGGTCGATGGCGGCGGCCACGGGTAGCGCCGCTCGCGGCGAGGCTTTGGCAGGGCCGGCAGGGGCAGACCAGACAGCCGGACCACCAGCACACAGAGCCACACAAACAAACAGCCACAGACAGCGGCGCATCGAAAGCCTCCGAGGACGGCCAAACCTTCCGGCGAGGACCGGGAGTCTCACTGCTCGGTTTGCAGCCGTCAATCTGAACCGATGCAAGTAGGATGTTTACGGATCAGGGCGTTCCGCTGTTGAATTCCGACCCGGTCACAGTACCTTCCCCCGGGAGGCAGGTTCGTGGGAACTGAATCGCACATCCAAGAGCCAAACGATGGCCTGGCCCGGGTTCGAACTCATGTCTTGACGGCGATGCATTTGGGCCGCCTGAAGCCGGGTGACCGCGTGCCCTCGGTCCGTCGCATGGCGGCGCTGACGGGGCTCAACCGCAAGACGGTTCATCGCGCCTTTCTCAAGCTCGTTCACGAAGGACTGCTGCAAACGCGCCAAGGCAGTGGGACCTACCTCACCGATGATTCTCGCGGGCCGCTGGAGCGCCCGGCGCCACGTCGATTGCTCGATGCGGTGCAACGCTGCTGCGACGAGGCGCGAGCGCTGGGGTTGACGCCCGATGCCTTCGTGCGCTTCGTCAGTCAGTTCGTTGGTGAGGGACTGCGTGGCGTATCGCTGGCGGTGGTGGAGTGCAATCGCGAGCAGATCGGTTTGATCGCGTTGGACACGGCGCGGGCCTTGGGGTGTCAAATTCGCCCAGTGATGCTCGACGAACTGCGCGCGCGCCCACTCGCCGTTCTGGGCGATGCGCGAGCGATCGTTACGACCGATTGCCATCGTCAAGAGGTCAACGCCGCCGCCGGTTCGTTGGGGCTTCCGATCTACCGCATTGCGCTCGAATCCGAGTTTTCCCAAGCGCTGGTGCAGCGTGCCAAACAGGGTCCGGTGTTGATGGTGGTGCGCGACGCGCACTTCGAGGGACCGTGGCGCCGCTTGATGAAGCAACTGAAGGTGCCCAACGAGGTGGCCGAGCGCTTCAGCTTTACCGAACCGAAGGGGCTCCTTGCAGCCCTGCGTGTCATGCGCATCAAGCCGGCTGTGTTTGTCTCCCCGCTGGTCGAGCATGAGATTCCAGCCGGGATCATCGATCACACGCTGCGGATGCCCTCGTCGCGATACGTGGAACAAGCCTCGCTCGAACGACTCAAGGCGATGGCGCTGTTCGACCTCTGCGGTGGCATCGCCGGCCTGCCCGTCAACGGTGTCACAGCACCCGTGCTGACCGCGTTCGAAGCGGCGGCTCCTGGGGAGTTGCCGTCGGTCACGCACTGAAATCGCGCCGGCCACGCTGTCGAGCGGTCGCGCGAACTGTCCCCACATCGTAGAGTGTCGCCGCCCGGAGTCTGTATCTTGATCAGCCTGTCGTGATCTCATGCAACGACAGCAGGAGTTTGAAACCGGTGAATCTTCGAGGTTGGGGCCTGGTGGCGATTGCTCTCTCGACGGCGACAGCCTGTGAAAATCATGATGCCGTGCTCGGCGTCTCTCTCGAGCCGCCTGCAGGGAGGGTCGTGACGTACAGCGACGACATCTCCCCAATCTTCCGGACCAGTTGCGCCGTCTCCGGTTGTCACGACAGCTTCACGCAGGAGTCGCAGCAGGATCTCTCTCGCCCCTTCGATCCGGTGGTTGGTGCGGTCGGAGTGCCGAGCATCCAAGCGATCGGACTCAATCGAATCGAGCCCGGCAGCAGCAGCACCAGCTACCTCGTGCTGAAGCTGCTCGGCACGCAAGGTCTCGTTGGCGGCTTTGGCGACCGCATGCCGCTCGGTTCTGCGTCGTTGAGCAAAGAGCAAATCACCCTCATTCGCCGCTGGATCGACGATGGTGCGCAGAACAATTAACGCCGCCCTTGCGGGGCTTGCACTGATCTCAGCGAGCCTGGTGCATGCCGCCGAAAGCTCCTCGCTGGAAGCGGGTGCGTTCGGCCGCGTCGCGGAGGTATTCGCAGCCAAATGTGTGTCTTGTCACGGCGGGGCCGAGCCGGAGAAAGGACTCAGCCTCGAACGCAGCGCGATCTATCGCGCGACGGTGAATGTCGTCGCGCGCTCCGATCGCCGTGCCTTTCTCGTGTCCCCCAACCACGCTGATGACAGCTATCTTTATCGCAAGCTCCTGCCTCGCCCGATCGGCCGATATCGTGGCCCGCAAATGCCGTTGCACAAGGCGGCCTTGAGCGGCGAGGAAATCGCGCTCGTGCGCGATTGGATCGAGAGCTTTCCGATGGAGCTGTGGGGCGCGCCTCCGTCGATGAGCGCGTCGGCCACGGTGCAGCGTCCTTCCAGCGTCAGCTCCGCTCCGCAGTTTCACTCCACGCAACTCGCGCACTTGCCGACGGCCGATACAGTCGGGGCCGGAAATCTGGAGTTTCGTTTCCTGCACCGTTTCCGTCCCGGAGTCACCGACGCGGGCAGTCAGAACCTGTGGGGCTTGGATGGCGGCGCGAACATTTCGTTGGACCTCACCTACGGCCTGACCGATCGACTCGATCTGGCGTTGCGGCGTACCAACGTCGACCAACAGTTCGAATTGACCGGCAAGTTCGCGGTGTTCAAGCAAGCGCCTTCCGGCTCGCCGCTCTCGCTGGCCGTGCTTGCCAGTGGCGCACGCGACACCGCCGAAGCCAGCGCACATCGCAACCACTACGCCGCTGGTCTGATGCTAACGCGGCAGTTCGGTTCGCATCTGTCGTTGGAGCTAGCGCCTTTTTACGCCTCACGCACCAACACCGAGCAAGTCAGCGATACGCGAGGCACGAGTGCGGTCGGTGTCGGCGCCCTATGGCGTTTCAACGATCTGCTCGGCGTGACGCTGGAGTGGGTGCCGCCGGTTTCCGGCGTCACGGCCAAGTACCAGGGCGCTTCTGTCGGTCTGTCGATTGGCACGGCGCGCCACAGTTTTCACCTGCTGCTCACCAACACGCCGTACGCACACACCAGTCAATTCGTCACGGGCGGCGACCTCGACTGGGGAGCAGGGGACTTCCGTTTGGGGTTCAACATCACGCGGACTTTCGGACTGAGCGCCGGGCGTTATTGACGGTTTCTCTCGTGTTCTCCAGGGACTGGGCTCGAGCTCCGGGTGATCGCGGGTGCAGGCCGGTTTCTTCGAGCGTCCTGGGTTATGGTGATCGGCCGCGGCGTGCTGCCGTCGACATTGTGTGCGCGGCGACGCTTGACGCTGCGCCCGCAGGGTCGCCCGCTGGCAAGCGGTTCGATCTCGACCACGGAGGTTCAATGCAAGGCCGTATCACCGTCAAAGGTATTCGCTTTCATGCCTGGCACGGGCTCACGAAACTCGAACGAGAAATCGGAGTGCGCTATCGGGTCGATGTCGCCATGATCACGGACATTGCCCAAGCGGCGGCGAGCGACCGGATCGCGGATGCGATCGACTATCGCGAGGTGCATCAAATCGTGGTTCGTACGGGTCGCGAAAACTCATATCACTTGATCGAAACCTTGGTGGCCAATCTGGCGCGGAAACTCTTGGAGCGATTCACCTGCGACAGCGTCGAGGTCTCGGTCGAAAAGGAGACACCGGTGCTCGATGGAGTGGTCGATACCGTCGGTGTCGCGTTGACGATGCACCGTGGGGAGCAGAACGCATGAAGATTCAGCGATCGTATCGCTTCGAAGCAAGCCACCAATTGCCGCGTCATCCCGGCGCCTGTCGTCGCCTGCATGGACACTCGTACCGCTTCATCGTGCAAGTTCGCGGCGCCCCGGACGACGATCAAGGGATGGTTCTCGATTTCTTCGATCTCGATCGCATCGTCGCTGAGCGCGTGCTCGACAAACTCGATCATCACCATCTCAATGACCTGATTCCCAACCCAACAGCCGAGTGGATTGCCGTTTGGATCTGGCGCGCCTTGGCGGGGCAGGTCAACGGCCTCAGTCAAATCGAGTTGTACGAAGTGGAAACAGCGTCGGTCATCTACGCTGGCGAGTTCGAGGCGAAGGTTTGAACCGCGCAGGCATGGAGGCCGGGATCCGGCTGTTCCTCGAGGGGGTCTTCGAGGGCAAGCAACCCGACGCCGAAATCACCGAAATCCTCAACGACACGCCGCGCCGCGTGGCCGAAGCCTTCGAAACGCAGTTGCTCTCCGGATACGCCGCCGAGATCACGACGGTCGTCAAGCCGATGGCCTTGGCCGGGGCCATCGGTCCCGTGGCGCTGCGCGGCATCGGGTTCAGTTCGTTCTGCCGCCACCACCTGCTGCCCTATCGCGGTGTGGCCCATCTTGGCTTCGTTCCAGGCGCGCACCACATCGGCTTGGGAACGTTAGCCAGCCTGGTCGATACGCTGAGCCGCCGCCTCACGCTGCAGGAGCCGCTCACCGCTGACATCGCCGATGCGCTATGGCAGGCACTGGAACCGCGGTCGGTTTTAGTTTGCTTGGAGACCGAACACGGGTGCCTGGCGACGCGGGGGGCGCGCAAGGAAGGACACCGCCTGGTGAGCCTCGAACGGCGTGGAACGCCGGACACCGATCTGGAATGGATGGTGCTCGGCCGAGGGCGTGACTAGAAGCGGTTTCACAACCTGTTTTCCGGCGAACCCGAGGATTCGCGGAGCGAGGCGAAGCGGCCGGTGCTTTGGGCGCGGAGGTGTGGCCGGAGGCCACATCGAGCACACAAAGCAACGACCGCGATGCCGCAGCCCGC
>JANNUT010000044.1:0-27798 GCA_031395565.1 Acidobacteriota bacterium
CGGGGCGCCCGTGGGCGCCCCGATTCGCAGTGCCAAGACTGTGGATCTTTACTTGCCGAGGAGGCGCATGATGTTGGAAATCGTCTTGTCGGACAGCACCGTCTTGTCGGACACAGTGAAGCTGCCGGCAAACGGAGTGACCTTCGAACCGAGACCGGCCGCGTTCCATGCCGACGCCGCGCCATTCACGTCGACCTGACCGTTGGCGTTGACGTACTGACTGACCAGCGCTGCCATCTGCGAATCACTCTTGGCCAAGTTTGCCAAGAAGGTGGCGAGACCGGTGCTGGGGGCGATACGCGACTCGAGCTCTTGCACATTCAGCTTACGGCTCATGAAGACTCTCCTCCGGCAGGATTTGCCTGCCCTCAACGTTGGGGACCATTGCGGCCTTTGAATCCCGCTCGCACGCCTCTCCGCATGCGAACTTGACAAGCCGGCTAAGAGCAAGCGGCAGGCCAAGTACTCGCTGAAGGCGAGCGAGCTACCCCGTTGATGCGCCGTGGTTCGTTCGCTTCCGGGACGTTTCTCAGACCGCACGAAACCACGGACGGAGTCGTGCACAGCCGTGGTTTCGATGACGAAGGTGAGTGGGAGCGTTCAGACTTTGAACAGCAACGCGTCTGCGGTCAGAGCAGGGATGGATCGATCATGCGCAACACACGACGCACGATCAGCGCCACCAGCGGCTTTTTGCCGCAGTCGATCTTCGCAGCCCCGGTCATCCCCGGCTTCAACAGATCACCGCCTTCTTCGACGCTACAACGCACGCGAAACACAGCGCGCCCCAACGGATCCGCCACGGCAGCGGCAGAAATCTCGCTGACCGTGCCTCGAAACGAACGATCGGGAAATGCGGTAAAACGCAATGCAACAGGCTGGCCGGCCCGGACTTCTCCAATTTCGCTTTCCAGCATTTGGACTTCGGCCACCAACTGGCTCGTGTCGACGATCTCCAACAGCGCCTCGCCGACACCGAGGTAATCACCACTGTGCGAGGTCAACTTCGGCGTGACCACGCGTCCGGAGATCGGCGCGCGCAGTTCACACGCTGCGAGTCTGCGCTCGATGTCCTTGGCCTCGGTTTCGAGGCGAGCGACCTCGGCACGTGCGGCCGCCAACTTCTCGGGCGCTGTACCGCGCGCGAGCAATCGTGATTCCTCGACCGCCGTGCGGAGCTCACCGCGTCTGATTTGCAGATCCTTACTCGTTTGCTCGAAGAAATCGGTTGAAACCAAGCCTTCCTTCTGCAATCGAGCCAGTCGTTGGGTGCGCGTTTCCAGATGCGCGACCTCTGTCTGCGCCGCACGGACCGTTTCGTGCGCTTGCTGGAGCCGTTCGGGCTCGGCCCCGCGTTCGAACATCGCCAACTGCGCGCGCGCCTGGAGAATGTTCGACTGGATCATCGAGAACGCTGTTCTCAATTCACTTTGTGCCAGCCTGGCCACCACCTGATTGGCCTGAACCTGGTCCCCTTCACGCACCAACAACTCGGACAGCGCGCCTGCGACCTCAGCACGAACCGGGACGCGCGCGCTGCCATCCAGCGCGGCGGATCCACCGACACGCAGCGGGCGAGGCAGCACCAAGAGCGCGCCAACCACGATCATGGCCAGTGCCGACGTGAAGGCAGCCTTGAGCGTCAGTCCCTGGATGCGCTGTTTGAGGGCGCCCGCCAGCAACGTGAGTGGCTTGCGAAGGAACCAGGCGATCAGCGCGAGCAACAACACTGGACCGGCGGCGCCCGCCAAACTGGTCGAGAAGTGGAACAAGACCGAACCCAGAATCCAGAAGATCAACACCGAATACAGCGCCGAGAGCAGTCCGTAGACCACCAACAACACCGTCGTCTTGCGTGTCAGCAGCGGCCCTTCTTGAGAGAGTCCTCTCACGCGCCGGAGCCAATTGCGAAACGCGTCGGAGGCCGCGTCCTTCAAGTTCGGGATACCGGTGAGGTCGGACAGAATGTAGTAGCCATCGAGTTTCAGCAGCGGATTGAGGTTCATGACCAGACTCATGCCCGAGACCGCAATCGCCATGACGGCGATGGCGCGCAGCAGTCCAGGAGGCGTGGCGTTCCACATCAGGATCCCGAGCGCGACCACGCTGAGATCCCACATCGGTCCCGCCAGCCCAGTCAAGACGCGATGCCGCTTCTCTCTAAACAGCCACGCATCGCTGACGTCGACATACGCCGCCGGCATGATCATGAAGATCATCAAGAATCCGGTGTCGTTGACGCGACCGCCATAGTGTTTGCACGTCAAGCCGTGACAGCACTCGTGAACCGCGACCAAGGCGACGCCCAACACCACGAGTCCGACGCCCCACACGCTGCCCGACAAACTCGGAATCTGCGGCCACATCTCACGGCCATGCGCCAGCACCAGCCAACCCGCCGCCGCAACCAGCATCAGATAGACAAACGCGAAGGCCGGTGTCCAAAGAAAGCGAACCATCGGCTCGACGGCGCCCAGGAACCTGTCGGGGTTCCACATCGGCACCTGGTAATACAACCAACTCTTCTGCCGCTCGGGCTGTGCGCGTTCCACCGCAGCCTTCATGGCGGCTGCCGTACCGGCTTGAAGCAGCAGCGCGCGAATCGAGGCTGCACGCGCATTTGCCGGGTTGGCTTGCAGGATCTCTTCGAAGGCGCGCAGCGCTGAGTGGAATCGGCCCTCTTTCAGACAGCGCAGTGCTTCGTCGAAATGTCGTGCCTCGTCCAAATTGCGGCGCACCGCTAACGCCACTCCAGACGGTGGGGCGTCGTCCGCACCACGTAAGCCAAAACCGCCGGCTTCGAGTGCTGCGATCACCTTCGCGCCGAGTTGCGGTGAACGAGACGGCAACAACGGTCCGTCCGATTCGACGATCCCTTTTTCACGCAGGCTATCGACGAACTCCTCGACCTCTTCGAGAGCGAATTCTTCGCCGAGCCACGTTGCCAGTTCGACCTGAATGTCGAGTGCCGAGTGCTGGCCGTCGAGACGATCGAGAATGAACCCCTCGACCTCGTCGAAGCGATAGTACTTGCGCGATACGGGGTCTTTTGCGATGCGACCGCGCCCGGTCTCGCCATCGGGCATCACCACGATATCCGGTCGTATTCGCGGCGGACCGGTCGCAGCCCGCAGGACGGTGAGGTTCATTGGCTCCCGGCGGGGTTCACCCGGTTTGGGCACCGGGTCTTTCGGAATCCCCACCTGCAACTTCGGTCCCGAAGCGCCACTCGACAAGCAAGGAAACGGCGCCCGGCCAAGGGAAGAGACCGGACGTGCTAGTCGTCGCGCGGCTCGCGCTTGGAACTGATGACGGCGCTCACCAATACCAGCCGGCCGCTGCTGGCCTCGCGAACGCTGGCCTTCTCCACAACGTCCCCCGTGAAGACATCTTCGAGGATCGCTTGGTCGTCGCCATCCAGGACCAGCTTGGCTTTCTCGGGCACTTCGATCAGAACCTTGCCAGCCTTGGCGTCTTTGACCGTGATGGTCCGACCGTGCAGGTCGACCTCGACGATCTTGCCGGAAACAGCGCTCGGACCAGCTGCCGCCGCGGCAACAAGACCGATCGAACAAACCAAGGCAAGCAACATCGAACGTCGAGAGATCATTGCGGTCCTCCTCATCAGCTACGCCCCCCATGGTAGGGAAGACGTAACGGCCTCATCATGGGGTCGGCATCCCTCCTACGTCCAACGAGCCCGCGACATTCGCGTGTCGATTCCACTTCCCTTGCAGGCCCGTTTGTCGTAGATGAGTGGACGATTCTTACGGGCCGGGATGGGCCAACCCGGGGGACCTGGACGACCGGGGAACATGGAGGGAGAGAAAATGCGCGTGTTGCAATGTTCGTTATGGGCTGCCCTGGCGCTGTCCGCCGCGGTGGCACTGCCTTCGGCTGCGGCCGAAGAAGCGTTCGATTTGAAGTTCGAGATCAACCTCAGCAACGATGTCACCGCCTTGCTCAAGCCCGGCGATAAGCTGGTCGCGACCCTGCAACCTCAGGTGCAGTTCGGTGCGCGCACGGCTCTGGGCACAGCCGTGTCGGTGGAGAAGGTCTGGGAGTCGGGTATGAAACTCGACCCCATCACCTTCAAGAACGCCGTGGGGGCTGATCAGATCTATCGGCTCGAACTGAGTGTGGTCCGCACCGACAGCAAGGGGCGCGCTGTCGAAACGCGTTATCTATCGGCACTCGACAAAACTCGCCGTCTGCCGGTGAACCAAACGATTGCGTTGCGTTTGCAACGCTCGGATCGCAACGACCGACGCGACAACAACGTGTTTCTGGTCCGCGATTCGGATGGCGTGTTTCGCGTCATGATGTTCTTCGCCTGACCGCAGATCGATAAAGAAAACCCCGTTGCCTAGGCAACGGGGTTTTTTGTTTCGAGCGAGAGGTCGCTGAGTGCTACTGACAACTCAGTTCCAGCATCGCGCGACGATTCTTGGCGTGGTCTTCTTCAGTGCTTGCCTCGGGTACCACGGGACGCGTTTCTCCGTAGGACACCGTGTCAGAGACCAGGTTCGATCCGAGCGCCGCAGTCAACGCACGCTGCACCTGCCTCGCACGACGCGCCCCCAACGCCAGGTTGTACTCCAGAGCGCCGCGTTCGTCGCAATGCCCCTCGATCGTCAGCTTGCCCAGTTTCACGCCCAGGCTCTTGAGCTTGTCTGCTGCCCGCGCGATCGACGCTTGCGCATCGGCGGTTAGCTCGTCGCGATTGAACTCGAAGTAGGCGACGGGCTCACGTTCGAATGTGGCTCGCGCTTCACCGCAAGCAATCGCCAGCGTATCGACCACGGCTTTCTTGACGATCGCGAGCTTGCGCGACGACGAGAGCTTGGCCGGTTGACCGGTGGGACCACCCGACAACTCGACTTCCACCAAGTACTCACCCGCAGGCAAATTGTCCAGACTCCCATACTCGGCAACGTACTCACCCGGCTTGGACTCTGTCAGCGGCTTCACGAACTCCTTCCCCGCCGCATCGCCCGCCAAGCCCTTGAGCGTGACCTTGCCGGTGCGGCCCTGTGTACCGCCGGCCTTGACCGAAACGGTGCCGCCAGGCTCGAGCGACCAGGGACTGACCTCGATGTAGGAGACCCGGTCGGGTTCCGACTGAGTCGCCGTGACCTTGGATTCGATCGTTTGAGGCAGATCCTTCTTCTTGCTGCTGCTGCAGCCCGTGGCCCACAGCACGCCCAGCAGGGCGACAGCCACACACGCCTGGCCGAGTCGATGGTTAGAGCGCGTCGTCATGATCGTTCCTCCAGCGCCAGCACCTGAATCGAGCCGACGGGACGAAAGAAAGTAGGTGGCGAAACGAACCGGAGCGACGCAGCAAGCCAACCGGCGAAGCGAGCGTTCCGGACGAACGCCTGAGTGGTGGAGCCGATGGGGATCGAACCCACGACCTCGTGACTGCCAGTCACGCGCTCTCCCAGCTGAGCTACGGCCCCACAAAAACGAGCGTCAAAGTCGCGATTGGGGATGCACGGAGCCCTTCGTTCCCAATGGCGAGGGGCGGAATGCTAGCGGCCCGGTGGGGGGGTGTCAATTCACACGCACTTCAGACCGCTCCTTTGGGACAATGCAGGCGTGAATAAGAGACACCGAAAGACCCGTGGCCGGAGATTCCCCTCACATCGGTTTCTGCTCGCGGTGCTGCTGGCGCTTGCGGTTGCCTGTTGGCGCACCGCGGGACCTCCACCTCCACCACTGGAACCACCGCCCCCACTCCCCGCGCTTGTCTCGTGCGGCGAACTCAAGGCTCGGCTCGATCTCGGGGGTCCGGTACAAATCGTCGACACCCGCCCTGACACCGAGTTCGAACAGGGCCGCATTATGGGAGCGTCGACACTCCCGGTGGAGATGATCGGCATCGACCCGGGCGCTGACTTCTCGGCGTCGGCGCGCGCACGCTTGTCGGCTCTGCTGGGCACCGCAGGGCTGAGCAAGTCGGGCGACATCGTGGCGGTCGACGACGGAACACCGGCAGGATTTGGACGCGCCGCGTTACTTTGTTGGGCGGTCGCGCTCACCGGCTACGAGCGATGCAGCGTGTTGACCGGCGGAATTGCCGCTTGGCGCACTGGTGGTCTCCCGATCGATGTTCAGAAGGAGCGCACTCGCCCCCCGGCCGGCGACCTCGATCCGATTCTCGATCGCCCTGCACCGTTGGCAAACCTCTCGGCGGTGCGGGCCGCGACGGCTGCCGCCGAGCCGGCGCTCGTCGATGTGCGATCGCTCGGCGAAGGGCCAGGCATACCGGGAGCCACACAATTTCCGTTGGTTTCTCTCTTTCTGCCGGGGGGTTCGATCGATCGCACGCGGTTGGATGCCGCCGCGACCAACAGCGGACTGTTCGGTGAATCGGAATTGATCGTGTTGGGCAACGGACCTGCCGATGGGGCCGCGGGTTGGTTTGCACTGACGCGCGTGCTCGCACTCGAGAATGTGCGGCTCTATCCCGAAGGCCTTGCGGGTTGGCGCCTGCATCCTGAACTGCCCGGTAACGCAGCGGCACCTGTTGTTGCCCCGCCTGCAGCGGGAGTAGCAATACCGACCCGGCCGTGAATAATCCGCCGAACTGCATCCCGCGAGGACTCGCCTCATGAGCACGATTCGCGTGCGGTTCGCCCCGAGCCCAACCGGTTACCTGCATGTCGGGGGCGCCCGTACGGCGCTTTTTAATCTGCTGTTCGCGCGCCGGACAGGCGGCACATTTGCCTTGCGGATCGAGGACACCGACAAAGAACGTTCCTCGGACGAACACGTGCGCGGCATCCTGGATGGAATGTCGTGGCTCGGTTTGAGTTGGGACGAAGGACCGGTGTATCAATCGGCTGGCTATGAGCGCCATCGGCAGGCCGCACTGCGCCTCGTGGCGGAAGGCAAGGCGTATCACTCGTTCGTGACGCAGGAAGAATTCGACATCGAGCGTTCGAAAGCCGAGGCTGCCGGGACCGTGTTTCAACCCACGCGAGAGCGGCTGCGCGCGTCGCCGGAAGAAACGGCTCGCCGCCACGCTGCGGGCGAGGCGTCCTGCGTTCGATTCATGGTGCCCGCGGGCACGACTCGCTGGAACGACCTGATCCACGGCGAAACCTCCTTCGCCAACGAGGAACTGGAAGACCTGGTACTGCTGCGCACCGACGGCACGCCGATCTACAACCTCTCGGTGGTCTGCGACGATATCGAGATGCGCGTGACGCACGTGGTGCGTGGCGATGATCACATCAGCAACACACCCAAGCAGATCCTTTTGTACCAGGCGCTGGGGGTCGCTCCCCCGCAGTTCGGTCATTTGCCGTTGATTCTCGGGAGCGACAAGAAACGGCTCTCCAAACGTCACGGCGCCACGTCTGTACTGGCCTATCGGGAGATGGGAATCCCGCACGAAGCGATGCTGAACTTTCTAGGATTGCTGGGCTGGTCACCGGGCGGTGATCTGGAACTGATGACCTTCGACGAAATGACCGAACGGTTCTCGTGGGACGGCGTGGGATCGTCGGGCGCCGTGTTCGACACCGAGAAGCTGATGTGGATGAGTGGCGAGCACTTGCGCCGCATGGGCTTGTCGCTGCTTTGCACTCGCTTGCACCCCTGGCTCATCCAGATCGGCGTAGAGCCCGGCCAACTCGGCGATCGCTTGCCGCGCTTCACGGATTTGGCGCGCGCGCGAGCACGCACTTTTGTCGAGCTGTCCGCTGCCGTCACACGCTACGCGAACGACGATGTCGACTACGACCCCGAAGCGGTCGACAAACACCTGAACGGAAATGCTCACGTCGAACAGCTGGCCGCGTTGGGCCAAGCGTTCGCGCAGACTTCGACGTGGGAGCCGGCGCCCCTCGAACAAGCGCTGCGCCGTACCGCGGAGGAGTTAGGTATCACCGCCGGAAAGCTGATTCACCCAACCCGAGTCGCCGTGCTCGGAGTGGCGGTGAGCCCTGGAATCTTCGATGTCCTAGCCGCCATCGGCCGAAAGGGGTCGTTGGCTCGTATCGCACGACTGCAGGCCTGGTTGAGCGGCGGCCGCGCGAAATCGTCGCCTTGACGGCGACGCCGCGCGACCGTAACCTCCCCGCGCTTCGGACGGATCATCGTTTTGAAGTCGCTTGTAATCCTCAGGTCCGCTGGGGAGTCGTCCAACGGTAGGACATGCGGCTCTGGACCGTAGTATCGGGGTTCGAATCCCTGCTCCCCAGCCAAAGCGGTTGTGTGGTGTGCTGTGCAGCAGTTCACCAGTGCGACGGCGGCGAGCGGCGGCACCCTGAGGCAGTTTCCGACTCCATGCTGGGGAGTCGTCCAACGGCAGGACAGCAGACTTTGGCTCTGCTTATCGGGGTTCGAATCCCTGCTCCCCAGCCAGTCCGATCGCAGATCGCTCGCGGACTGTTCACTGAGTCATTTGACATAGCCGAGGGTCCGCAGCCGTTCTTCGGCCTCGGGGTCGAGCGGGACGGTTTGCGATGGAGTGGCGGTTTGCAGTTGCCGCGTGCGGACCTGTTTCAACGTTTCGCGCATTGCGGCCAAGCGCGCGGGCTCTTTACTCGAGAGGTCGTGCTGCTCACCCGGATCGACCGACAAGTCGTACAGCAGCGTTTGCTGTTTGCGCCCGTACGAGTCTTGTGCGATCGACACCAACTTCCAGTTTTTCACGCGTAAGGCGAACGCGATTCCTTTCGTGGGGTAGATCAGTTCGTGGTACGAGTGGTCCCATTCCTGGGGGTTGCCCCCGCCGCTCAACAATGAAGCGAAGGACCGTCCTTGCGTTCCGAACTCGGCCGGTGGCTGCAGTCCCGCGAGTTGCAGCACGGTCGGTCCGAGATCGAGGAGTGAGACCTGCTCCGTGTGCCGCGCCGCGACGATCCCCGGGCCGACCATCACCAGCGGGATGCGAACGATCTCCTCGAACACGGTATGCCCATGTCCTTCGCCACCGTGTTCTTTGAACTCTTCGCCATGATCGGAACAGAAGACCACGATCGTGTTGTTCAGTTTTCCGCTGGCCCGTAACGCGTCGATCCATCCGCCAATGAAGTCGTCGCTGAAGCGCACTTCGCCATCGTAGCGGTCGCGGTTCTGCCGGCCCCAAAGCAGGTACTCCAGCGGCGGCCGGTAAGGCTGATGCGGATCGGTGGTGTGCACATAGGCGAAAAACGGCTCGGCCGGCGGCCGCTCGAAGAACGCCTTCACCTCAGGATCCATGAAGAAAATCGGGACGTAGCCGATTTTCGGATCGATCGACATCGTGACATCTCGCTTGCGGTCAAAGAAACGAAAGGTCTGAAAGCCGTGATCGGTACCGAATTGGGGTGCGACGGCGAAATTGCTGACGAAAGCGCGGGTGGCATAGCCGTTGGTCGAGAACACCTCGGCGAGTGTCACCAGGCTGGCCGGCAGCACGTGCGCTTGATCCTGTACGCCGTGCGCCGCGGGGTAGAGCCCGGTGAACAGGCTCGCAACCGCGGGCCGAGTCCAGCCGGCCGGAGTGGTCGCCTGCTCGAAGATCGCACCGCCTTGGGCCCAGGCCTGCAGCTTCGGCGTTGTGGGGCGGGTCGCGCCGCCCCAGGTCACCGCATCGGCACGCAGGGTGTCCACCAAAAAGATCACGACGTTCGGCCTGACGGCGCGCTCGGTCGCGCTCGGCGTTGCCTTTGGTTCTGGTGCGCGGGGCTCGGGCGCTGCACAGGCGGCGAGTCCGAGACACAGCAGGCCAATCAAGTTCTTGGTTTCAGTGCAAGCTGACATTCACGGATGATCTCGTTTGGAACGAATTGGCGCAATCAGAAGAGCGCTCATCACATGCGCTCGCTACAATCGCGGTTGCTTTTTGGATCTGAGGATTTCGACTCGAAAGGAGTAGTGCCATGGCAAAAAAACAAGCCAAGAAGAAGGCTGCAAAGAAGTCTACGAAGACCGCGACAAAGCAGGGCGCCGCTAAGCCGAGCGCCTCGAAGAAGGGCGCGAAGAAGGCCACCAAGAAGGCCACTAAGAAAGCCGCGACGAGCAAGGTCAAGGCGGCTGCACCGCTGAAGTCGAAGAAGACTTCGCCAAAGTCGGCTGCGTCCAAGCAGATTGCTTCAAAAAAGACAGCGGCAAAGCCGTCCACCAAATCGTTTGTCACCAAGCAATCGCTCGCACCGGCCCGTTCCAAGCCGGTTGCCGCGATGCCGGCGATCAAAAAAACAGTCGCAACCGCACCGTCGAGCAACGCTCGCACGCGCGTACGCAAGCAACTCGCCGTGGGCGCTGTTTCCGAAGCGACGCCTGCGAAAAAGACTCCAACACCGCGCCCAGTGATGACGGCGCTGCGTCCCTCTCTCGCGTCCGCGACGCCGCGCGCCGAAGGGTCCGAGATGACGAACGCGCCACCACCGCAAAACGCGATGTCTTCGCGGCCGACAATCTACTAGCCCCACGATCAAGCGAAGCGAGGGCGGCCCAGCCGGGCCGCCCGACGCTCAGAACTTCCAGTGACGCCGATCAGCCTCGAAGCCGTGAATCTCGTCCTCGGCGATCGACTTGTTGCGGCCCGCCCACACGAACATGACGGTGATCGTTGAGTAAAACAGGCCTCCACCCACCAAGAACGCCCAGCCAGGAATCGCACCGATCTTCATGTTCTCGTACCAATCGGGAAGTGATTGCGCGGGATCGGGGTGCATCCAGACCTTCAGCAGCCACGCGGCTGCGAGCGCCGTGAAGATCCAGTAGAAGTTGTAGCGCAGCCGCAGCGCGACAGCCTCGAAGGTGGTGTTTTTGAATTTCGGAACATCCAAGTCCATCGCAATGAACTCACGCCACTCGGGTTTGGGCGAACTGAGCGTTCTGGTCACGATCGGCAGAATGAAGTTCTCTTCCAGCATTCTCACGCGTGCTCGATAGACCGCGAAGAACCGGAATCGTCGCGCCTCGATCGACAGAAAGCCCAACACGATGAAGTTGGACAACAGCAACAACAGGTGTGTGTTTTGGGGATCTGAAAACGAGAACGAAATCATTGCGGCCGACGTAATAACCGCCCAGTTGGTGGTTTGATCCAGACGTTGGCGCCACGCATTGGAGCGCGTGACCTCGCCGCGATAGAAGTGGACCATCGCCGTAATGTACTCGGCGCGCGTGAGTGGTTCGGCTTCGAAGTCATGCTTGGGAGAGGTTGGGAATTCGGTCGACATGGGTTGGCGATTCTCCCACCGCAGCCCGCGGTTTGACAGGCCGTCGCGGGTCCCTATAATCCCGCGCGTTCTGGTACGGGGCTATCGTCTAGGGGCTAGGACGAATGGTTCTCAGCCATTAAACCGGGGTTCGAATCCCCGTAGCCCTACCAACCTGAGGCGATTGCGGGACGGCCCATCGGCCGTCTCGTTTCGTTTCTGGCGCTCACTTCCCCGTGCTACTGCCTGTCGTCCCGGGCCTCGTCCCGGGCCTCGTCAGCGGTCGTGTCACGAGTCCGAGCTTGAGCACCACGCGATCTTTCTCGACCACCACACCCTGCACGGCAATCGTCATGCGAACCGAGGACGACGCATGGCTTTGTGCCGTCCAATCGAACGAGCGCGGCAACTCCAGCGGTGGAAAAAAACCCGCCAAATCGGGAAAACCCGCGAGCGCGCCACCGAGTGTCGCCTGCTGCGCTCGAAACCTGACCGTGCCGCTCTTTTCGTCGATTTCCGGCACGTAGCGCATCGCTGCTTCGCCTCGCAGTCCCAACGGCTCGACCGCGAGACCGAGCATGACATCGACACCACCATCGACGAACCGGACCGAATCGGGCGGTGAGATCCGAATCGAAACGGCTCCCATACCGGGCACGGAGAGTTTGATCGGACCGGGGAGGTTCGCACTGAGGATCGCCGCCACCGCTCCTCGATCGAGTGTCAACTCACCCGCCCCATTGCCTGCCACCGCCAACGGAACCACGAACATGACGAGCCACGGCAACCATCGACGCATGGTGTTCCTCTTGACCGCCACCTCAGTCCAGCGGCTCGATCGCAAATGGCGGTGCGCTCAGGCGGGCACACCCCAGAGACGTTTCGACATCGTGCCCGCTGCTGGGTGCCGCGTAAAGACAAACCTGCGGATGCTCGAACGAGCGATCGGGCACCACGAGCACGCCGCCAGTGTCAATTTCGATCTCAGGCACGAACTCGTTTGCGGATGAAATCGTGCGCAACACGGTGTTGGTTTGTGGATCGAAGGCAATCACACGCTGCTGGTAGTCGGCGGTGCTGACGGTTGCATACGCCAAGCGCGAAGAACGGACCGCCAGACCGGCAATGTTGCCGCCCGCGTCATCATCATCCAAGGCCCAACGTTCAAAGCTGCGGTTGTTGACATCGACAATCGCGACCCCGCCGGAAAGCTCTTGGGGCAGAAGGCCGGGAAAGATCCCCGCCAACGCGACATACAAGCGTGGGCGGCGATCGTCACCGATCACCACGCGGATCGTCCCGGGATTCTTGCCGGGTAACTCGATCGACTGCTCGAGCGCGTCGCGGCGCGAATCGACTACCGCCAACTTGGCTGTTCCGTAGCGGGTGAAGGTGCGATCGATGTTCTGCAAACCGGCGAACACCGTGTCCCCCACAGCGATCAATTGATCGGCGCGTGGTGTCGCGTCGCCATTGTCGGCCAGTCCATCGAGCTTTATGGTGCCAACCGACCGGCCGCCATGCGGATCCAACACCAGCAGGTCGTCGAAGGGTGGTTCGTAACGCGAGACGTAGACGCGGTTGCTGTCGATCCACAGTGCATCGTGAGGATTGGAGCCGCTGCCGACACCGGCTTGCCAACTGCTCGCAAAGCTGGAGTCCGGATCGAGACGCTGCAGGTTATCGAAGGTCAACCGGTTGATCACGAACAGCGCTCCGCCGGATTGGCGCAAGTACGGATCGGCGCTGGCCAAGGAAAGGTTTTCGAAGACCTCGATCTGCCCGCCTCGACGCAGTTCGATCAGCGAGACGCTGCCAGCGAAGGCGAAGTCACTCGTGGTAACCAAGAACCGGTGGCGGCGTGAGCCTGTGAATGTTCCCTCCAATCCACTCTGGCTTTCCCACGAGGCTCCCTGGACCTGCCAGCCGCTGTCGCCGCTTGTGCCACGCAACAACAGTTCGAAGCTCGTATCGCCCACACGCAGCGGCCCGATGCGTGCGGTTTGGAACGCGCCAGCGCTTTCGGTGACCGTCGTCTTCCCCGTCGAAAGATCGTCGATGCGGGCCGCGCTTCCCGCTGCAGTCGCCTTTCCAAACGTATAGCGCGCGTCGTGACGGCCATCGCCAATGCCGTCGATGTGCAGCGTCATTTCTAAACGCACCCCGCGGCCACCGCGTGCATCGACCACGAGGTGCGGCAACACGACATCGGTGTCGAGCACGCGCCCGAGTGGCGCCGCGGGCCGGCCTGTTACCTCGCCTTTGGGTGGCTCATAGCTTTTGCCGCAGGCGGCCAGCAAGCAAAGCGCGAGCAACGCTGATAGCAACAATCCAGACCGGGCGGTGTGATTCACGGTGCACCCCAAGATCCATTCCAACGCAGTGCCAGATAGGCCAAGCGCCCCGGCAAAGGGAAACGTGCGACATCGTAGGTTTCACGATCGAAGATGTTTTGCAGTTCGAGCGAGATTCGGCATCCATGCGCGAGCGCACGCGCGATGCTGACGTCATGCAGGACACGCGCGGGGAGGCGCAAGGCTGCGCTGTCGAGCCGGTCACTCGAATTGGCGCCGACGTACGTCAATTCCCAACCGATCGTCCATGGGTCAGGGCGCCAAGCCGCCAAGAGCGAGGCCTGGCGCTGCGGCCGGCCCGGCAACGGATAGCCTGCAGTAAATCCCGTATCGCTGCGCGTGCGTTGCAGCGTTCCCGAGGCCTGCACCGAGAGCCGATTTGGAGCCTCGATCGCGAGCGACACTTCGACGCCACGGATCGAAGCCGCGCCCACGTTTTGTGCGATCGCCGTGCCCTGACTGTTGGGAAGCAACAAGATCAACTCGTCGGCTCGCGTGGCGTACAACACGGACTCACCCGATAGCTTCCAGCCGCGCGCGTTGGTCTTTCCAGAAAACCCTGCACCGGCCTCGATCGACGTGCCGCGCTCAGGCAGCAGCCGCGGGTTGCCAACAACAGCGCCGCGGTCGCCGAACAGTTCTTCAAGATTCGGAACGCGCACAAACCGTCCCGCGCTCGCGCGCAAGCCCCAACCCAACGTCAGTGGCAGCGACAACGCCAGCTTGCCGCTGAATGCGCCATCGCTGTTATCGCGCGCCGGTGGCGGGATGGCGCCAGCACCACCGGCAATGAAGTCGTCGCGGCGCGATTGCCAGCGCAGCGACGGCGCTAGGGTGAAACGCTTCCAGGTCAGCGCATCCTCGATCGTGACGGAACTGCTGCGACGCGAGACACCGCCCCGATCGGAGACCTGAAGCGCGGCGTTACGAACGCGCGCGCGTTCGGCGCGTAGTTCGGCACGCGCCGTCAGGCGTTGTGCCCCCCACCTGGTGCGAACGATGACGGCGACACCGCCACTCGTTGCTCGCGTCGTCTCGTCCTGGACCGCCAATCCGAGTTCGCCGCGACGGTCGAGCAATCGATTGAGATTCCTCGACAGATCGGTGATCACGTCGAGCCCCTCGACGCCGTGCCAGGCTTCGAACCGCTTGCTGAAGGCCAAATTCAAATCGGCGCGATCCTCTTGCAGTCGTGCGTACTGAGCCGGCGCCCCCGCTACCCCTGGCAATCCGCTGTCGCGTTGCCGCCAACCGGCGCCGAGAGCGAATGTGCCGCCGCCTCGCGGCTCCCAACGCAGTTGCCCCGATGCTGCGGTCGACTCGACACGGTTGTTGCGTCTGGGTTGTTGCCGGTCATCACTCGGATCGAGGGGCGTCAAGTTCAGATCCAGATATTGAAAATCGCCGTCGCTTTGAAGCCGCTCGATGCCGCCACGCCACGCTGCTTTGGCTCCGATTGGTCCGGCACCGCTCAGTGCGGCTTGCACGAAGTTCAGCGAGCCACCCGAGAGTGCGGCTTGCGCTCGCGGCTCCCGGCCCGCGGCACGCGTGCGAATGTCGATCAGCCCACCCATTCCATACGCGCCGCTGCTTGCCGGTGCGAAGCCTCGATACACCGTCACGCTTTCGAGATCCGCCAGCGGCACGAACGACAGGTCGACAGCGCCCCCCAAGGCCGAATTTTGCAGCACGCCGTCCACCATCACCGCCACTTGCTCGGCCGTCGATCCGCGTTGTGAAACAGTGGCATACCGGCCCACGCCACCGTAGCTGAACACCCGAGTACCGGGCGCGCGCCGCAGCAGATCGGAAAGATCCTCGCCTCTGCCAATCATGTCCGTGGCGTCGAGTTCCGTCGCGAAGGCGGCGACATCGTCACTGGCTGGCGCCGCGGCTTGGACCGTCAGGCTGTCTTCATAACTGTCCAGATCACTCGGTTCTGCACTCCACACAGGGACTGCCGCGCAGCACACGAACCATGCGAGACGACGGATCACGGACAGCCGCCACCGGCCTGACGTGGTGTGAGCGCACTCGACCAGCCGTACGCCGACGCCGTCGAGACGCGCACCAAGTAGAAGAACGACTGCCCGGCCAGCGGTTTGACAGAATCGCAGCTATATCGCACACCCGCCGCGTTGTCTTGCAAACAGACGGCGGCGCCGAGATCGACATGTGCGCCGACCGCAGCCAGGCCCGCCACATCGCCACGGAGCACGTCGTAGCTCAGACCGCTGCCCATGAAGGTCCAGCGCAATTCGCTGCATGCCCCGCTTCGCAACCACAAGCGCGGCTCGCGCACCAACCACGCCGCGTTGTCGACGCTATTCGGACTGCGACAGCCGGCGACTTCGCGCCCGTCATCGGTTCCATCTGCATCGCTATCGGCCCGCAACGGATTGCTGCCGTAAACGGCTGATTCGACAGCGTCAGGCAGACGATCGCCGTCGCTATCCGCTTCGCTCGTAATGTTGGGACGGCCGTGCAACACCACGACCGCATCGAGATCGAATCCCTCGGCCGAGCCGGTTGGCCCGTTTCGCGACCCCGCATCGGTGATTCGTATGAAGCGCGCCTGCGTCAACCCCAGCGTGGCGAGATCGAACGCATCTCCACCCGCGCCGGACACGCCGCCCTGCCCGCTTGCGTCCCAAGCGGTCAGTGAATCGGCAACCGTCCAGTTTCCGGTGAATGTGGGCGTAATGCCTGCCAAACCTGTCAGCCGGTGTTGCAGTGCCTTGCTGGCGCTCTTGCCGGCGGTCTCGGCCAACGCTTGCGCATCGTACGGAAAACGCGTCCAAGCGGTGCCGTCGGCGCTGACATCGACAAAGCCTGGTTCGGTGAACACCGAATAATCAGCACTATCGTTGGGTGGCACGCTGCCTACGAAGAAGGCGTTCTCGAACACGATGAAGTCGGGACCCGGCCGATCTTCGATCACGATGTCGTCGAAGCGCAGCGTGACGCTTCCGTCGGGACCCAGTGATGCCACCGTCGTCGAACCCTGGATCGGTGACGAGTCGCCGGGTGGTCCCAGCACGATGCCAGGCAGCGTGTTGGCGCCGTAGCGTCCGTCGGGTGTTGGCCCTGCGGCTTGCCAGAGCGCGACCGCATCCGGAAGACAGTCGACCGGCTGTGCCGTGGCCAACGTCGTTGCAATGCTTGCCACCCACACCAGAGCGATCGACGCGAGCGGCGATCGAACCCGCGTCACTTCATGTTCCGCACTGTCGCCGACAACAGTTCCTCTCCGGTTGCGTTGCTGCCGATCCAGACACCGAGTCCATGAAACGTGACGCGTGCATCGAGTGCCGGCGTTTCACCGGAGAATCCGTCGTTCCAGAGCGTGAGCCCGAAGCGATTGAGCGTGAACTGGGGCAGGCTCAACGCGGACAAAGGCGCTTGCGCCCGTGCGTCGACGATCTCTTCCAGCGCGCCGTTGGCGGCAATCAACCAGACTCGCGTCGCAAGCGTCTTTTGCTCAGCGTCGTGTTGTGTGGCGATCAGCAGCGGCACACCTAGTGGCAAGCGCGCCTGACTCGATCCGAAACTGCTATTGGCGAAGGCGCCAAGAAAATCGAACCACGGATTCTTGCGGTCGGCAGCACCCAGAACCGTTGGCGTAACGAACGGCCCGCCAAAATACGGGGACTCGTTTGGAAAGTAGTTGAACTCGACCAAGTCGAACGCGTCGGCAGCAAAATTGCTTGGGCTGCCGGTACGATCCATTCCAGTGGTCGCAGAGTTCCACAGCCCCCATGAGATCTGAAAGTAGCCGTTCGGATCTGCGAAGAATCCTTCTGGCTCGATCGTGGCGAGCGCATAGAGAGTGAACGCGTCGCGTTCATTGAGTGGCTGTGGCAACGCCCAGCCTAAACGGGCGGCATCAGCACGCGAATCGAAATGTGCCGAAACCGAACCACGCCGGTCGCCACGGAACGCCGGTGCGTCATCCTGCCAACGCACGCGGCTGGCGACGTCGCCGTCCCGCACGGCCAGAGTCGATGTCAGCGGATCGCGCTCGAAGCTCACCACCACGGCGCGGGAGGGCAACGTTGCGTGCGCTTTCGAAATCAACGCCGCCGCAATCACCGCCACACTCACTACGGCTCGGACAAAAGAACAGACCCTTCGCATAACGCATTCCTGCGCGAAGGTCGTGTCCGGCACGCACTCTCTCAGGGACATCCCGCATTGCGCGGTGAGAGCCGCCACCGGACAGCCCCCCGCCGGCAGAAGAAGCGAGTGCTCCGTCAACCCGCAGCCGCAGCTTCGTAACGACGAAACGTTCGTCGAGCGAAGACGGTCTGCGGGCAGGCGAACGCGCTCGAACGACGCGGCGGAACCTGCCCCTGGAAGGTTCCTGCTCTACTCGCGCGGGTCGGTCTCCTGGCTCGCGGCTTACTAGCGGCGAGGCACGCCTTCCCAGAAGGGAACTCACTTCCAGTGGCTGTTCTTTCGAACCTCAGATCAAGATCGAAAGAACCCGTGCCTCGCCTCACCGCTTACAGTCGCCGGGCGGCAGGGGATTTGCACCCCTTTCTCGTACACCCTCGCGCACTACGATGAAGCCCGCGCTTTGTAGCACGAACCCGCAGGACCGGCTACGGGGTACTCCAGTGGTAGGCTCGCCGCTCGTTCCGGTCGCGATCGGTCCAACGGCCCGCGGGTTGGGCGCAACCACGAGCAAGCGCTAGGTTGCGGGAACGATCGATGGAGAGTTCGAATGCTCAAGCGAATTCGGTTGATGGCGATGCTGATGACCTTGGCAGCGGCCGTTCATGCGACGGGCGGTGCTGCATCCTCCGAAACACTGACGCTGCGATTCAAGAACGAAGCGGGCCAGTGGGTCACGCTCAATCAGCCGGGAGTCTTGTATCTAGTCGACTTCTGGACCATCGGTTGCAGGCCCTGCTTGATCGAAATGCCCGAGTTGATTTCGCTGGAGGACGAGTTCGAAAACGACTCGCGGGTACAGTTCATTAGCGTCGACACCGAGGCGCGCTCGGCGGCGACCGTACGCAAACAACTCGAGTCACGTGGCATCCGGCCCAATCGTCTGTTCATCGACGCGGACGACTGGTTCAACCGTCTGCAGATCGAATCGTGGCCCACCAAGCTCTTGATCCGCGATGGCAAGGTCTTGCGTGTCGCGTCGGGCGCATTCCCCAGAGGCAACGCCGAGCACTGGCGCGAAGAGATTCGCGCGTTTCTCAAGACACGCTAGAACTGACTTCGCCTCGCGCAGCACGGGGCACTAAGTCTCTCGGCCGCTAGCCGTGTTCTAGGTCACTCCCGCGGGAGGCCCTGGTCCGGGAATCCCGGACCAGACCTCGAGCGGCGGGCGGGGCCTGGGTTGCTTCGCCGGAGACGACGCCCATCTTCCTTGCGAGGGATCGAAACTCCATGGATGACCGGCACAGCCATTCGGAAGCACCGACCGCGGTCTCGGAGCCGCGCGCAGGAGTGCTCAACCTCGCGGTCGTGGGTGATGAAGTGCCGGTACTGCTGTTGCATCACGCACTCGGCTGTTTCGATGCCTATAGCAACACCGAACGCGGCAACCTCGCGGAGTGGCTGACGGCACGCGGTTGCCAGGTGGTCGGCTTCGATCTGGAAGGACACGGTGACTCCGCGCAGATCGACGAGTTCCCCGTCGACTTCCTCGATCGTTGCGTCGACGACGCCTGTGCCGTGCTAGGAACGATCGGCTCCCCTCCCACCCCGGTGGTCGGCGTGGGGTTTGGTGCGTTGATCGCGCTAGAACTTGCCGCCAAGCATCCCGAGTTGGTGGCCTGCGTGGTGGCCGATTCGCCCCCCGGTGTATGCCCTGCCGTTGGATACGAACCGTGGCCCAGTTTGGCGCTCTCGACAGCACGCGATGAAGACTCGACTCGCTTGGCCGCGTGGCAGAAATTTGCCAAGCGCGCCGCAGAACTGCATTCCCTGCCGCAACCCCGTACGATCCTCTGCCCAGTGCTGCTCACGATCTGCGGCGATATATCGTCACCCGAAACGCTGAACGGCCTCTACGACTGGGCGCACACACTCCCGCAAGGCAGTGTGGCGCTGTTCCCCGGCGACCAGCCCCCGGCGTGTTGGCAGGCTCCTAGTTTCTTCATGCACGAGGTAGAACGGTTCCTCGCCGCGTACGCCTGACGAAGCGCTGGGTCCGTCAGTACTAAGCGCGACGTGCGGCCGAGGCGCAGCGTGCACACAAACCGCTGATTTCCATCCGGATATACTGCACGTCGTAGCCAGTCTCGCGCTTGAGCTGCGAGCGAAACTCGTCGATCAACGCACCCGCCGGTTCGAGCACCTCGCCGCACCCAGTGCAGATGACGTGCGCGTGCTCGCTGCCGGTACGAATTTCGTAGTAGTGGCGATCGCCGCGGAAGTGCAACAGATCTAGTTCATCCACCAGCCCGACGGTCTTGAGCATCCCCAATGTTCGATAGACCGTGGCGCGATGCACGGAAGGGTCGATCGTCTTGGCCTTCTCGGTGATCTCGTCGACGTCGAGATGTTCATCCGCCTGCTCGAGCACCTGAGCAATCGCCCGGCGCGGGCCCGTGACCCGGATCCCTGCGTCGCGCATGCGCTTGACGAGATTGGCTGAGGTGGCGGCTTGCGGCACGGGCGCATGTTGCCAGAAGCCGGCCCCTAGCTCCACTGCTGCTAGAATCCGGGACCTCGGGAGTGACGGCCCATGCGTTTAGCGTTCGATAAGATCGCAGAAGAACACAATTTCATCGTCAAGCGCTTCTTCGAACAGCATTTCGATGCGCTCGGCCTCGTGGCGGAACGGTTGATCCGCACGCTCCAAACCGGCAACAAGCTGCTGCTGTTTGGCAACGGCGGATCGGCGGCCGATGCGCAGCACTTCGCCGCCGAGCTGGTGGGGCGCTATCAAGTCGAGCGGCCCGGCTTGCCCGCGATCGCGCTTACGGTCGATACGTCGGCGCTCACCGCGATCGCCAACGACTACGGCTACGATCGCGTCTTCGCACGCCAGATCGAAGCGCTCGGAGTGAAGGGCGATGCGGCCATCGCCCTATCGACATCAGGGAACTCCCCCAGCGTGATCGAGGCAGTGCGCGCCGCGAAGCTCAAGGGTCTGCTGACGATCGGCTTGCTCGGCCGAGACGGAGGAGAGCTCAAGTCTTTGGTCGATCACGCCTTGTTGGTCGACGCCCAAAAGACATCGCGGATCCAAGAGGTTCACATCTTGATCGTGCACATTCTCTGCGAGTCGATCGAGCGCGCCATGCTCAGCCATCGTGATTGACGACAGCCGCGCACTGACCATCGTCCACACCGACTTTCATCGCGGCTGGGGCGGACAAATCAATCAAGTACTCACGTCGTGTATCGGCCTCGCGCGTCGTGGTCATCGCGTCGTGCTGGCAGTGCCCGAAGGCGGCACTCCGGCAGAGCGAGCACGCGCCGCGGGAATTACAGTTTTTGGCGATGTGCGATTTCGTGGCGCGGGAAAGGTGGTGTCGCTCTTGCGCGATGCCTTGGCACTGCGCCGTTTGATCGCCACGGAACACCCCGACATCATTCATTCGCATGGTTCGCAGGACACTTGGGCAGTTGCCTTGGCCAACAAGATTCTCCCTGGCGCCACCCACGTGCCGCACTTGCTGACGCGTCACAACACCAAGCGGGTGCGCGATCACGTCTTCAATCGTTGGTTGCTCGGCCGATTGATCGATCGATTGATCGTGGTCGCGCCCGAGGTGCTCGACCGCTACCGGCCATTCGTCGAACGCGGATTGATCGATCCTGCGCGCGTACCGGTATTACCCAGCCCGCTGCGTCCCGACCTGCTCGACGTCGTGCCCGATCGACAGAAGCTGCGACGCGAACTGCAGATCGATGACGAGGCGCTGCTGGTCGGGACTGTGGCGCGGCTTGTTCCCGACAAAGGCCAGCGTTTCTTGCTTGCGGCGGCGGACACGCTGCTGGCTCGCGGACTGAATCTGCACGTGGTGCTCGCCGGTGATGGGAGCGACGCGGCGCCTCTGCAGGCGCTCGCCGCAGCATCGGCAACTCTTGCCAAGCGTGTGCACTTTCTGGGCTATCGCAGCGATGTGGCCGACATTACGGCGGCGCTCGACATTGCGGTGCTCCCGTCGATCGATTGCGATGCGAGCTCCGGCGTCGTCAAGGAAGCGCTCGCCTTGGGTGTGCCGGTGGTCGCGACCGATATTGGAGCGGCGCGCGCCATGTTGGGCGATGGCGCGTTCGGCGCTGTCGTCGCGCCCGCTGACGCCCTGGCACTGGCCGAGGCGATCGGCGCCGTTGCCGGCCAACTCGACCAAGCGCGAGGGCGCGCCGCAGCGGGCGGCGTTGCGATTCGCCAGCACTACACCGTGGAGCGACTCGTCGCTGGACTCGAAGCGGTCTATCGGGAGCACGCCCGCCGGTGACCACACCGGCACCGATTCGCGCCAGCGATCTGTACGAGCTGAGCGAGTGTGCGCATCGAATTGCGCTCGACCAACAGTTGCCGCGCGAGCGACGCGCGATCGCCGATGAAGGAACCGCGGCACTGCTCGCTCGCGGATTGGCGCTGGAACGAGCCGTAGCGGCCGCGCTGAACTACGCTCAACCCCAACACGACCCTCACGACCTCGTTGCAGGAGCGGAAGCAACACGTGCGTTGATGCAGCAGGGTGTGCCTGGCATCTATCAACCGGTGTTGACCTATGAGCGGTACTTGGCAATTCCCGACCTGATCGAACGGGTCGATGGCGCGTCGGCCTTAGGCGATTTCCACTATGTACCCGGCGATATCAAAGCGGGGCTCACGCCGCGCGCCGATCAAGTCCTGCAGGTCGCCTTCGGTGGTTGGCTGCTAGAACAGGTTCAGGGCCGGCGGCCGGCGAGCGGCTTCTTGATCTTGGGCGATGGTCAGCGAGAGCCGATCGCACTGACCGCCGTGGAAAGCGTGCTCGACAACGCACGACTCACAGTGCGCCGGATCATCGATGGCGAACAATCGACGGCGGCGTTCTATGAGCCTCGTTGCGGCCGCTGCCGTTGGCGTCACGAGTGCTTGCCTTCGCTCCTCTCCCAGCAACATCTGTCGTTGGTCGATGGCATGACGCCGGCGCGCGCACGATTGCTGTCCAACATCGGCGTGACCAGTGTCGCGGCGCTCGCGGCCGTCGATAGCTCTCACCCTCGACGCGAGTTCGACTTGCCGTTCGGTCTGGAGCGATTGGCGCTTCAAGCACGCGCCCTGCACGAACGCCGCATCGCTTCGACCCGCCGCCCGGAGCTTCCCGAGGGACTCGCCCGCGGCTGGATCGTGCACCTCGAACGCAATCCGTTCGACGCCGAACGCACGATCGCACTCGCCTGGTCCAATGCCGATGGCCGCTCACCCACGGTGCGCGTCACGCTCGACGTGGCGCAGCGGCACGAGGCATTCGCGGCACTGCTCGACGCGGTCGGTGCCGACAATGCGCCGATCGTTCACTTCGGCGGCGCCGTCGCTCGCGGACTCGAGTCTTTGGCCGAGGAGGTCGCGCTCTCGCCCGACCGGCAACGCTCGCTGACGATGCGGCGTGTCGACGCCCGGCCACTCGTGCGCTCGGGGTCGGTTTGGTTACCGGTGCGCCGCTACGTGCTGGAAGAGGTCGCCGCGGCGATTCAAGGCCTTCCGCTGCCCGACCCTGCGGCGCCAGAGATTCCGAGTTTCGTCTGGGCGGCCCGCGCGAGCGAAGGCGAGACCGGGCCTTGGCCGGACCGTATCGCCGAGCAAGCCGCGGCTCAACTTTCGCGTGTCGGAGTCGTCTTGCGCTGGCTTTGCTCGACAGCCGCCGCGACTCCCTCGCCAGGGCTTTCGTGAACTCCTCCATGCAGGAGTCCGCCGACTTCGATCGCGCGCTCGCCGCGCGGCTGCATCGCTACTTGCTGCGCGAACAAACGGCCGGCGCCGACGGTGTGCGTGAGATCTGGTCGCAGCCGCTGGCGGTCCGAATCGAAGAGGGCGATGCGTTGGCCGTCGATTCGATCCTCGGCTGGGAAGACGGCGCGCCGCGACTGCGTATGAGCGCGGCACACAACCTCTCCCGGTTCAGGCGTGGTGACGAACTTCAGCTTGGACGCGGCGATGATCCGGGTGTCGGTCCCACATTGGTGTTCGTCGATCACGATCCAACCAGCGGTGTGCTGACCGTCGAACTGCCTGCCTTCGGCGGCGATCGTGAGAGCGTTCAGCGGATCGTCCGCGGTAAACCCCCCTTCGTGCTCGATCGCACTGCCATCGACACCACAGCCTTGGTGTTGCGCGCCTTGGAACGGACCTTCGGTGGACGCGACCTGCGCGCCGGCGCCGTGCGCGAGTTGCTTGCTGGACGTGCGCCGCAGCGTCTCGATCCAGTGCGTGAGAGCGCGGCCAAGCAGTCGTTAGAGCGATTGGCCGAGCGTGGTGTGCGGTTGAACGCGTCGCAGCGTGCCGCGTTCGTTGCCGGCTGGGCTGCCGAACCATTGCATTTGGTTCAGGGACCGCCTGGAACCGGCAAGACCTGGTTGCTCGCACTGCTTGCCGCAGCCTTGACTTGGCGTGGCGAACGACTCCTGCTGACCGCGTTCACACACACGGCGGTCGACAATGCGATGCTGGCGCTCGCGCGTCTGGCGCGCACGATGGGCACGCCGCTGCCACTGTATCGGCTCAAGCCGCGAGACGAGTCACCGCTGACGGCAGCAGGCATCACGACCATTCGACATGCGCGAGCGCTCCCGGCGCGCGGTGCGGCAATCTGCGGTGCGACGCTGCTTTCCGCGCACGCGCTGACCGACAACATCGCGTTCGATCGTGTGGTGTTTGATGAAGCCGCACAGATCCCGTTGCCGCATGCGCTCTGCGCGCTCCCTGCGGCCGCGAAGTGGTTGCTGTTTGGTGACGATTGCCAACTCGGTCCCGTCACCGTGGCCGAGCATCAACCCGGCGCCCTTTCCACTTCGCTGTTCGCGCATCTGCGCGCTGTCAGCGAGCCCACGATCTTGGAAGAGACCTGGCGCTTGAACGACACGTTGTGTGCGTTTCCGTCAGCGGCGTTCTACGGCGGCCGGCTGCGCCCCTCAGAGCAGGCCGCGACTCGCCGCTTGTCAGCGCCGCAGGTCGCATCGCCGCTGGACGATGCGCTGGCACCCGAACCCGCTGCGGTCTGGGTCAGGCTCGATCACTGGGGTTGTCACACCTATGCACCGGCCGAGGTGACGGCAGCCGCCGACTTGGCCGCCGATCTGCTTCTGAACCGCGGACTTCAGGCCAGCGACCTGGCGATCGTGTCGCCGTTTCGGGTCCAAAACCGCGAGATTGCGCGCGCACTCGCGGCGCGGTTGCCTGCCGGGGCGTCGCTGCCCGTGATCGATACCGTTGAACGGATTCAGGGGCAAGAGCGCGAGGCCGTGATCGTCAGCATGACCTGTTCCGATCCCGATGCGCTGCGCCAAGACCGAGGGTTTTTCTTCTCACCGTTGCGATTGAATGTCAGTCTCACCCGAGCACGGCGAAAACTGATCGTGCTCGCCAGCGGGGCGCTCTCCAGCACGTTGCCACACACACATGAGGGTCTGGAGCAGGTCGATTTGTTTCTGCGAATGTTCAACGCACTGCCGATGCTGGACTGGACCGATCGCTACGTTTCAGAGGCGTTGCGCTGGAGTCCCGGATTTTCTCACTCAGAAACAAACGTTCATCGCAGATCGAATTGACCGTTTCAATGGGCACACTTGTTTTTCTTTGGTGGACTTTTTTGCCTTGGTCGCTTTTAATCCGCGCAACAGTCAAAGGTGGGGTGGACGAATTACGCTGGAGGTATAGGTCCGAATGGACCTTGGCCGACGTATTCGTACCTTGCGACTGCGTCTTGGCATGACGGGCTCTGCACTTGCCGCTCGTGCCGGCGTTTGTCCTTCGTACATTTCGCTCATCGAGAAGGGAGACAAAGTCCCTTCCGAGGGGAAAGCTGTCGCGATCGCTCGTGCGCTCGGTGAGCTCGAGGGGCCATACCGGATGTGGGCCGCAACCGCGCGATGTTCTAAAGAAGCGCGAGATGAGATGCAGCGGCACTACGGCGCCCATGGTAGCGATGGAAGACCTGCCGGCGTCGTGGGCGGGTTGACCACCTTGCCGCCCGAGTCGCACCGCCCGCCCGGGCGTCCTCCGCTGGCAGAGCCACTCGGTTTCGTTGCTGGCCAATCGCTTCAGGACGAACTGCTAAAACCCGTGCTTCGAGTGCCGCTGCTTGCCCCCGGGCCGGTCAGTGACGACTCGCCCCCTCCCGATCGAACGATCGAATCGATCGTCACCATCGACGCGCGCCTCGTCGAATGCGAGTCGAACGCAGGTTTGGTCGCCGTGCGACTCAACTCCGACAACGTCCGCTTCGTCAGTTCGCTGCTAAAACCGCTCGATCTTGTGATCATCGATCGCGAATCGCGGCGCCTCGATCCGGCGAATGTCTACGCCTGGAGACTCGAGGATGGCCTGACATTCTCACGCGCAGTTTTCGTCGGCGGCGGCGCCATGCTGCTCCCGACCGGCGACGGCCAAGCGCCGGTGACGATCGATGCCGCGACGCCGGAGTCGTTGCGCCGTTTGCTGTTTGGGACGGTGATCTGGATGTCCCGGCGCTGGACGACGACCTGACCCGTTAGCGGATCTCGCCCCGCATCGGTGGCTCAGGTGCGGTGACAGCCCCTTGTGCTTGATGGATAATCCCGCGTCTTTTCAATAGGGTCCCGAGCGGATCCTTCCCAAGGAGCGTCCGATGTCCCGTAAGTGGTTGACGGTGTTGGCCGTAGCGTTTGCTGTCGTGCCTTTTTCGGCGCTGGCCCAGGAACCTCCGGCCGAGGAGCCCAAGCCCGCCGAAGCGGCTGCCCCCTCGCTCAACGGCTGGGGCGTGAGCCTGGGATTTCTCAAAGGGAACGAAGTCACCAAACAAAACTATCCTGGGATAGGAGTCGCGAGCATCGATAACGGCGTGACGATCGGGGGCCTTTGGTATCACGAGCTCTCAGGCCGCAGCCGGTTCGAAGGCAAGCTCTCGTTCAGCCCCAACACCTTCGTCAACACACCCAACGGCGATGTCAATGCGCTCGTCTGGTACATCGATCTGGCGTACATCCCCTACTGGAAGTTCGGGAAGACACGGGTGGGAGTGCCATTCGGACTCGGATGGGCTGGAAGCCATACCTCGGGCCCGCTAGCCGACTTCGTGCCCAATCGCGACGAGGCGCTCACGCTCAACGATGGCAGCGGCATGCAGTACTTCATCGGCGGGCAAGCGGCGTGGAGGCTGGGCGAGAGTCCCTGGACGTTGCAAACCGATCTGCGCGTGCACCGTTTCCATCGCATCACCAACGTGCGCGAGGTCAACGCGCAGATCCTCGATGTCACGGTGGCATTGACGCGCAGCTTCTAAGTCGTTCGGCGACCTGGGCCGAATGATTCGACTCGAGAACGTTTCGCGAGAGTACGACGCCGGCGGAGGGGTTCGGGCCCTCGCCGGCGTTTCGCTGTCGATCGACGCCGGAGAGCGTGTGGCCTTGGTTGGTCCGTCGGGATCGGGCAAGTCGACACTGCTCAATTTGATCGGCGGCCTGGACCGGCCAACGTCCGGGCAGGTGCATGTTGCCGGCCACAACCTCGCGCTGCTCGATGACGATGCACTCTCGCGGGTCCGAGGCGAGACCATTGGGTTCGTGTTCCAGTTCTTCAATCTGCTGGCCTCGTTGAGTGCCGAAGAGAACGTCGCGTTGCCGTTGCGGTTGCGCGGTGCCTCGCGCGGTGAGGCGTCGATTCGCGCACGGGAAGCGTTACGCGCCGTCGGATTGGGAGATCGCCTCACGCACCTGCCGGATGAGATGTCGGGTGGTCAGAAACAACGCGTCGCGCTGGCGCGGGCGTTGGTGGGCACACCGAGGATTCTGTTGGCCGATGAACCGACCGGCAACTTGGATTCCACGACTGGCAGCGAGGTCCTGCAACTACTCGACGACACCGCGGCGCGCACCGGTTTGACCATGATCCTGGTGACGCACGACGACGCCGTCGCCGCTCGCTTCCCCCGCCGGATCACGATGCGCGACGGGCGCGTCGAACACGATCATCGCTAGAAGCGGTTTCACAACCTGTTTTCCGGCGAACCCGAGGATTCGCGGAGCGAGGCGAAGCGGCCGGTGCTTTGGGCGCGGAGGTGTGGCCGGAGGCCACATCGAGCACACAAAGCAACGACCGCGATGCCGCAGCCCGC